>NZ_JBFTJI010000012.1:0-193490 GCF_056395345.1 Allobosea sp. 10L422 | reverse complement strand
GCAGACGGGCTGGCAGGACGAACTGCGCAGCAGGGAGAGGCCGAGATGGCAGAGACCGATTATTCCCGCGGCCCGCAGGATCACTCAGTTATCAACCTCTCCAGGGACCACGAAGTTAGGTATTGGGCCGACAAATTTGGCGTGTCGCAGGCTGCACTTGAAGACGCGGTGCGGAAGGTCGGTTCTTCGGCTCCCGCCGTCGAGGAGGAGCTTTGGAACGCCCGCTAGACAATGTCTGGTTGAGCGTTACCGCGCCGGGAACATCCTCCGCGGATCGAGGTTGTTGGGCAAAGCGGAGGAGGCAGCCGTGGCAAAGCAACCTGAATCTCTCGCCACTTTCTCGGCGACAGCGAAGAACGCCGGAAAGAAGCCCAAGGACGTTGCGCTGACGGCGACTCCCGAAACAATGCCCATCCCAACTGACCCAACGAAAAAGGCCGATGCTGCCACGAAGGTGTTGCGCGAGGGCGTGCTTCACCGGGACCAGGGCGCCGACAAGGCTATCGATGCATTACCCGATCGGACGCGCACCACGGGGAAGTCGCAACGCTAGCGAGTAATGCCCGGCTCAGGTCCCATTGCCAATCATCCCTACGCGATCATTCTAGAAACCGGTGACGAGCCGGTGGGCTGTCTGAAGCAGGTAGCGGTCGAGCTGTACAGCTCGACCGCTACCTTCAAGGCCAACGGTGGTGCTTCAGTCCGGCCGATCTCAGCTATTTCGACTGGGAATGGGTATATCCCGCCCCGTACAGGAGCAGGTTGAAGTAGCGGCTCTGACCCCAGACATCGCGTGAGCCTGACGAACTGCCGGGAGTCTATGTGCACGCCGTTCTTGGAAAGCGCGATGGCAGCACCGTTTCCGGTCACCTCGACGAGGGCGTTGTCCCCCACGCTCGACCTCATGCTCGAGCAAACGCCTGCGCATCTGTGGAAGCGTCGCGACGCCCTGACTGATCAAATGCTGATCGGCTTGGATGGCTGACTCACGCGCTTGTTACTTCTCGACATGTGCGCCCTTCACGTACCGCCCTGTTAGCGCGGCGATCTGATGTCTACTCCCCCGCGCCGGTTGCCGGCTTGGACGGAGCCATTTCGTCGTGCTCCCCAGAGGATGCTAACTTCGTTCGGTTCGGATCAATCGACACTTTGTCGAGGGAACTCTTGTCCGGTGTTCCCTGAATTGATCTTACCTTTTGCTCCTCTTCGAGGGAGAGCTTGTTCCCTTCTCCATCTCGCATGAGTGCCTCCGTATGTGCTGCTAGCCGTGCAACGAGCGGCTCGCTCGATGGTTCCGGATCTCCTCGCTCGCTCCTCGCGCGATCAACGATGCAAGCGTAACCGGCGCTCCCGCCAGATCTTGGTTTGCGAACACGTCGCCGAGAGGGGGAACGAGGTCGAGCTGCGCGCGTTCAGCCTCCGCAGCCTACCCAGGAGTTGGAGGGAAAGATGGCGAATGATAACAACCCCGCGGTCGAAAGTCTCCGGCAGGAGCAGAAGGCCCAACGGAAGGACGAGCGGGAATTGACCTCGGACCAAAAGCTCGAACGGGCGCTTAAGGATACCTTTCCAGCGAGCGATCCCGTGGCGGAGCAGGTTCCAACTACACCCGGCAGCGCGGAGGATCAGAAATGATCAGGGCAGCTTTTTCCGGCTTGGCGGGGGCCTGGATCGCGCGAAACGTTGAACAGGGAGAGATTCCCGAGAAGTTAGCGGTCCCGCTATCTCTCTTGGCGACCCGGCTTCCGACGCCCGTCATCCTCGCTGGCGCCATTGGCTATGCATTCTATCGGGCAAATTTGGAAGTACGGGCGCGGTTGGCGAAGGATATTTCGCCGAAACGGCGCGCACGACCGACAGCCCAAAGACCAAAGGCTCCTTCTCGCCGACCGTGGCGCCAGGCCCGGAAAGCCGAAACAAGCGGTGGTGGCAATGTTTAAGCTGTTCCGTGAAATGTCGATGCTAACATTCGAAGCTCAGCAGGCGATCTGGCTCAGGAGCATGAAGATCGCTACTGGCGGCGCGGCGGGAAAGCACGAAGCCAGTTTGATGGTAAAGGAGAAGGTTTCAGCCGCTCAGGCCGCGGTTATGAATGCGGCGACCGGGATGGCGCCGGTCGACATTGTCCGCGGATATCGGCGCAAGGTGCGCGCGAACATTCGGCGTTTGTCGAGATAGATGATGTCGATGCGGCGAAAATGGTCGAGCGACGTTTGCGGTCGCTGCATCCCGAGCGGGTAGAATACCTCTGAGGAAACGCCAGCTAGGCTAGGGAACCTGGTGCCGAAGGGAAGCGTTTGCTCCGGATAACTGGAGCATCTCATGAAACGTCGACTGATTGTGCTGGCGGCCGTGCTTGTCGTTGCCGGCGTCGCCATTGCCCAGACGATCCACCCACCGACCAAGGAAGGCGCCGGAGCGAAGCCTGATTCCGCGGAATCTCAGCGCGGTCGTATCCCCGAGCCGGCAGGAGCAAATCGCCCCGAGGCGCAGGGGGGCGCCAATTCCCAGCAGAACCGGGACTATGGGAAAGAGACGCAGCCGGAAGGTCAGAAATTGCACGAAGGCCAGCCGGCGAATGCGAAGCCTTAGCGGGCAAGACCCCTTGAGCAGATCGCGCCTATTTTTCCAAGCGAGCGATGGGGATCTCAAGTGTGACCACCAATCCTGACGATCGCCAATCAAACGTCATCTCCGCGCCCAATTGAGATTTCGCCGCCCGGTCGACCAACAAGCTGCCGAAGCCCCGCCGTCCCGGCATTTCGCCAATCGGGGGACCGCCGACTTCGCGCCACGTCAAACGCACGGTTCCGGCGGCGGTAGCAGCGTCAATCTGAACTGTTCCGTGGGGGGTCGAAAGCGCTCCATATTTGACGGCATTGGTGGCAAGCTCATGAATCACGAGCGCAACCGCCGTTGTCGAGGAGCGGCCAACCGCGACATTGTCACCCTGAGTACTTATTCGCTGATCCAGCTCGGCGTTATACGGCTCGATCAGCCTGGCGATAAGGTCGCAAAGATGGTCCGCGGGGCGGTCCGCGTTGCCATCCAAGACAATGCTGTGAGCTCGATAGAGAGCTCCGATTCGTGCAACGATGTCAGCGGCAAATTTCCGGGCGCTAGGCTCCGCCCGAGCTGACATTGTGATCAGACTGCCGATCACAGTGAAAACGTTCGAGATGCGGTGCTGCAATTCGCGAGCAATCAGTTCTCGCTGCTCTTCAGCCTGACGTCGGGCAGTGATGTCGATATGGGCCCCCACCAGCTTTAGGGGCCTTCCAAGCTCATCCCGTTGGATTTCTGCCTTGGCAAGTATCCAACGTACTTCCCCATCTGAGGGGCGAATGATCCGATACTCCGCCTCGTAGTCGGTCGCGGGGCTTCGGACACTCTGTTGAAAATGGTCGACGACCCGATCCCGGTCGTCGGGATGAATACGCGCAACCCACTCTTCGTGGGTTTCGTTCGCGGCCTCCGCTGGCAAACCATGAACTGCGAGATATTCAGGGGATCGCGTGTTGCGAAACGCGCCTTCCCACAAATCAACTTCGAGGCCACCGATCTGGCCGATACGCTGAACGCGCGCGAGCTCGGCTTCTCGGGATCGTAGCTGCCTTAAGGCTTCGTTCAACGGCAAGCAGCGCCCCCAGTGCTTTCAGAGCAAGAATACTTGCTTCGGTAACTCTGGTTCCGGGCTTTCGCCATCTTTTTTGACACCTCGGGCCACGATAGCCAGCGATCGGTCAGGGAGCGGACGCTGAAGCGAAAACGCTCGCTCCCATGGCGCGGTCATCCAGGTCTCGCATTCCTCCGGCGTCGTCAGGATGACGGGCATTGCCGTGGGATGGATCGCTTTCACCTCGGCATTCGGATCGGTGGTGAGGAAGGCATAGAGATCGGCTGTGACCTCCCCCTCCTTGACCTTGCGCACACTCCGCCACTGCGGCGTCCACACCCCGGCGAAGAATGCGGTTGGCCGCTCCTCTCCGAAGGCGAACCAGATGTCGCCGCCGGCATCCTTGTTGAACTCCGAGAAGGAAGTGAATGGCACCAGGCAGCGATTCTCGACCCCCAGGAACTTCTGCCAGTGCGAGTATTTCGTATCGCGGATATTCGTGTTGCCCGCGCTCGGCTCCATTCGGATCAACTCGGTCATATCGACGGCTTTGCCCTTCGCGGCGAATTTGTCCGCCCGCTGCTTTGCCGCCTTCTCGATGACGAAGAACGGGGACGGCATGCCCCAGCGCGCCATGGCAAGCTCAGGGACGCCACCTCCCGCCGGATTGCGGATCACCGGAGCAGTGTAGTCGGGGAAGATGCCCGGCTGCGGCACCACCTGCGCCGCTACGTCGAACTTCGCGAACAGCTTGCGCATCGCCTCGACGTTGCGGGTGTGGCTGTAGAGATTACACATCGTCACCGCCAATCGCCGACGCTCGATCGGCGCCGGCTCGGCCGGCAGCATGTCCGCCTTGCCGCCCTCGATCAAGCTGAGCCCCATCATTGGCGCAGGCCAGTGGGGGCGGTGACGCCTGCCATGGCGCGATCTCGGAGAAAAAGCAGAGACGCTGCACTGCCAGACATCCGCCGAGCCCTGGAGCCCTACCTTGAGTTCATGGGGCCGGAAGGCTGCGCTGTCAGGGAGCGGGTCGCCGCAGACCAGACTGGCACAATGGGTGGGGCTAATGCGAGCGGCCTGCAATTACCCGAGGTGGCCATGCAGATCACCACGCAGGCGAAGTATGATGTCGCGGTCAGCCGCATCCAGGAGCTGAGTGGCGCGTCGGAACATCCGAGGAGCGCCTCACTGCGACGCATCAAATGACATAGACAACCGGCGAGAATGGGCAGTTACTCACTCTGCAGTTGTCTCCATGCCGACGTTTGGGAATGACCGCAGCGGGGCGTTTTAGCGCCGCCAGGCGGAGACAAATCATGCATTCCGGGAATGGTACGCTCATCCTGAGTAGCGGGCACCGGCTCCGTGTCGTCTACAATTTCGGCACCGACCACGATGACGCTCGCGCTGGCTACTTGCTCTGCAACACGTCTGGCGTCGATCCGGTCGCGCTCCATGATCGGATGCATATGTTGTGCGACGACGGCACCAAGGTCGTCATGATGGTGACCCGAACGAGCGACCGATACCTCCTGATCACGGGGCGGGTCGCACCTCCGGCAGCCGCTTAAACAAGAAGAATGCCTGAGCCAGCAGATTGGCACCTCAGCCGTCTGAGTTATGGAGGGCAAGATGCATCTCACATCTCAAAGGCCGCGAAGTCGAAATGGGCGCAATCAATCGGACGCGCAGAGCGCGTGCGATCTTCAAGCGCGTTACGAACGCACCATCGCCTTGGCCCGTGGGGCGGAAGCGCTAGGTGACACGATTAATGCTGAACGCCTCTATCAGCAGGCCGATCACTATCGCCGGTTGTTGAACCAAAAGCCGCAAACCATTGGCGCGGTGCAATAAAGCGCTGGGCGGCCTGGCGGTAGGAAAAGACGCCGAGCCACACACGCCATGGGAGGGGGAAGACGGCAGCTCGGCGCCACGCCGCATCGAAGGCGCTCGGAGAGCTTGACCCCAAATCGTAAACGCCAGCCGAACGTCGACCGCGGATACATTCAAGAGCCAAAACGCAAAAATGGCCGCGCGCCATCGAGCCGAATGGCGGTCAGCGCGTGACGCGACGCGTCTCCCGCACGACCGTTGGCGCTGAAACCGCTCCCGCTGCTCCCCCGACGGACCGCGCCAACTGGCCCGCCCACTTCGGCGCCGGGCCGGCACGGCTGCGGCTCCGCCGACACTCTGCTCAGTCGTGCTGCAGGCGGTCGCGACGATCGCGGTAGTTCGCTGCTGCGCTAGCGATCAATATGCTCCGGCATCGCCTTGAGCTGCTCCTTGGTCCAGTTTGTGACGGCATGGACGTTGCCGTCTTCGTCGCGCATGAATTCAAGGTCGCTTATCGAGATCGCGACGGGCTTCGCGCCTATGCCCAAAAAGCCTCCGACATCAACGACGACCTGCGCCGTCGGTCCGGCCCCGTGGACATGCGAAACCGAGCCGATCTTTTCATCGCCAGGGCCGTAGATCGTCGCATCATCGAGGATGTCGGCAGTCAACTCGCTATCGGTTAGACGCGGATGCCTGGAATGGTCCATTGTCATCTCCCCTCGCTCAGAAGCGGATTGAACGAGCTGACGGCCTGGTCGTTCCTAAATGCCTGCGCCGCATGGCTAAGCGACAGAACGGGGGCAATGCTGTCGAGAGGCAGCGCTTTGCGACAATCGAAGTCCGGGAGGTTCGCCCGCGAAGGTGCCGACGTACATCCAGAGCAAGCAGCCCGGCCTCCACTCAGAGACCGGGCCGACCGCTGTCGAAAGGTCTCGACTTATCTCTTCCAGCGGCCCTCATACTTGAATTCCGGAGCAGCCTTCAGAGCGTCCTTCGTAGTGTCCATGGTCGCGGACCATTTCTTGTCGTTCTCCGAATAAACCACCTTCACCGCGGCCGGGGTCACCACGACATAGCGCTCACCGATACCAAGAAATCCGCCGACTGAGACGATTATTCCCGAGAGATGGCCGCCGCTGGAAACGACGAGGTCCTTGATCTCGCCAACATTTTCCTTGGCGTTGTTCTGCACGTTCAGGCCGATCAGGTTGCTGCTCAAAACATCCGTCGGCTGCGCTTTGATGTAGACTTCGCGCGTGGCAGTCGTCGCAGTCTGAGCTTGAGCCGCAGGCACTCCAGCAAACGCTGTGGCGAGAGCGATGGCGACGAGCGAATTACGCATCGAGAAATCTCCAAGGTGTTTTTCCATTGTGCGTCAATAACGTTCGCTCCTTGCGCTTGTTCCTTTCAACTCTCCGAGAAACGAGAACAAACCGATCATATTTCTGAGGCCGAGCAGTCGGGAACGAGCGTCGGGGTCGGCCACTCGTCAGGGAGGCTTGAAGCCAAAGCCCAGCGCTTCAAATGCTGTGGGATGAATTGCGCGATAGGCCGTCGTCCGCAGAGTGAAAACCAAAAGACCGTCGCAAACGGCGACGCGCCGACACGCCCTCCGCTATCCCCAGGCAGTTAAGACTCTTGGCGCTTTGCCGTTGCGTCAGTTTCGGTTCCTTCCGTATTTCGACGAGGTGCTGCAAGCCATCTCCATGGTTTGGCAAAAGAGACCCTCTCGATGTCCATCACTCGCATCGCCGCCGGCGCCCTCATGCTCGGGCTCCTCGCGTTTCCAGCGTTCGCCAAGAACTTCGCCGTCCCGGCCAAGAACCCGTCGATCACCATCACTCTTCCCAACGATTGGTCGACCGAGGAAATCGAGTACGGCTTCCAGGCACGGCCGAAGGATGAGGGGGTCTTCCTCTCCGTGGAATCCGCGGAAGCACGTCAGATCGACAAGATGATCGGCGATACCCAAAAATGGATGCGCGACAACAAGATCAAAGCTGTCGAGCCGATCAAGGCCGACATGAAACTCAACGGCATCGACTCGACGGTTTTCCAGTTCCGCACGAGTGACGAGAACGGCCCCACGACGGTCGATCTGATCCTGATGCCAGCGGGCAATAATCGCGTGATGATGTTGACCGTCTGGGGCAACGACGAGGAGCGCGGGACCAACGGCAAGGCGTTGGACGCGATTTTCGGCAGTATCAAGTCGATCAACTAAACGGCTTGCCTGGGGCTGAGCGGCTAAGGCGGCGATGGCTGCGCCAGCCGCTCAGGCTCCAGATCATAACCGTCCTTTGTTCGCGCCGGGTGCGCCGATTTGCAACCGCCCCGCACGGCAACCCACCCCGCGACCAGGGCCGCGGGGTTTTTCGTGTCTGGAAGCGAAGACCGAACTCAGCTGCCGAGCGGGTTGAACTTGGTGACGCCGCGGAAGAGGTTGCGCAGGAAGCTCTGCTCCTCGCCACCGGTCGCGGTGGTGCGGCCGATGAAGTCGAAGATCACGCCATCCTGCAGGCCGTAGCGGGCGATGCGCTCCACCTTGAAGCCCTTGTTGAAGTAGATCACCAGCACCTGCTGGTCGATGATCTGCGGATCCTGGAACTGGAAGCGACGCCGCACCGTTTGGCTGATGTAGTAGAAGGTGCGATTGCCGACGGTCGAGGTCGTCGAGGGCGTGCCGAGGATCTGCAACACGGACTGGACGTCCATGCCCGGCTTGATCTGCGCGACCAGCCCGTCGTCCATCACGAAGCCGCGGGTGAAGGTATCGTTCAAACCGGTCGAGGTGGGCAGCACGAAGCCGCCGGCGTCGGGCCCGCAGCCGGCAAGCAAAAGGGAAGAGGTCGCGAGGGCTCCGAGCAGAGCCGCGCGGCGGGTGATGTGGGTCATGCGGGCACGATCCAAGGCAGCACGGCTCAGGAAAACCCCAAGCCGCTTGTCAAAAGGGTGAGGGTTGGCGTAACGCCCGAGGATGGCTTTGGCAAGGCAAGGACGCCCGCATGAATGGCGGGCGGAGGCAAACAGGTGATTTTCGGGTTGTTTGGCAAGCGCGCCCAGCGGCGTGCCCCTGTGGATGTGTTGTTTGGGCGCGTCGCGGAAGCGTCGCGCCAGCCTGGCCTCTATCTGGCCGGCGGCGTTCCCGACAGCTTCGAGGGCCGTTTCGAATCGCTCACCCTGCATGTCCTGCTGGTGCTGCGGCGTCTGCGCGAACTGCCGTCCCCAGCCTCCGAGCTGGCGCAGGAGCTCGTCGATGCCTGCTTCGCCTATCTCGAACTGGGCTTCCGCAATGGCGGTGTCAGCGATATCGCCGTGCCCAAGCGCATGAAAAAGATCGGCCAGATGTTCTATGGCCGCGTCCAGGCCTATGAGGCCGCCCTGGCTCAGCCTGGAGTCGACGCCCTCGCCGACGCGTTGCGCCGCAATGCCTGCACGCCGGAGGGCGCCCCGCGCCTCGCTGCTTATGTCCGTGAGGCGCAGGCAGCCCTCGCGAGCTGCGAGCTCACCGCGCTTCTCGAGCGCGATCCCCTGTTCCCGGCCTTTCCCCATGAGGAGGCTCGCCATGACGCCTGAACACGCGCCGGCTTCTCCGCTGCGCCATCCCATCCGCGTCGAGGCCATCCGCCTGCGCGGCACCGAAACCACGGTCCGCGCCGAACCTGAGCAGTTCGCCGCGATCGCTCGGCTGCTTGGCCTTGCCTCGCTCGAATCCCTGGAAGCGCGCTACCTGCTCTCGCGCAATGGCGACCGGGTGAAGCTCGAAGGCCGGATTGCAGCGCAACTGCATCGGACCTGCGTCGTCACGCTCGATCCTTTCCCGGTCGAGCTCGACGTGCCGGTAAAGCTCGACTTCGCGCCCGAGCAGGAGGCAGAGGTCGCTGGGCGCCGCGCGGAACGGGACGATGCCGAGATCGACATCGAGGTGCTGCTCAACGAAGACGACCCGCCGGAGCCGATCCTCGACGGAGTCATCGATCTGGGTAGCGTCACGCTCGAATTCCTGGCGCTGGCGCTCGATCCGTATCCGCGCAAGCCGGGTGTGGATTTCGAAGCCCCGGCCGGCGAAGCCGGCGCGGAATCGCCTTTTGCTGCCCTCGCGAAGCTGAAACGCGGTGACTGAAACTTTCATCGGCCCTTGCGCGTCTTGCGGCATCCGTCCAAGTCGCTATTGTCCGGCCGGCCGTGAGCCGTCCCGGATCGAAGGTCGGCCATTTCCGGGATACGCCAGAATTCCATGACAAGACCGGTTACAATCGCGCTCGATGCGATGGGCGGGGACCACGGTCCCTCCGTCGTCATTCCAGGCGCTGCCCTCATGCTGGAGCGCCGCCCGGACGCCCGCTTCGTGATCTTCGGCGACGAGAAGCAGGTGCTGCCGCTGCTCGAGCAGCATCCGAAGCTCAAGGCGGTGACGACGTTCCATCACACCGATGTCTCGGTGAAGATGGACGACAAGCCGAGCCAGGCGCTGCGCTACGGCCGCTACAAATCCTCGATGTGGCGGGCGATCGACGCGACCAAGACCGGCGAGGCCGATGTCACCGTCTCCGCCGGCAACACCGGCGCCCTGATGGCGATGTCGAAGTTCTGCCTGAAGTCGATGCCGCAGGTCGATCGGCCGGCGATCGCGGCGCTGTGGCCGACGCTGCGCGGGGAGAGCATCGTGCTCGATGTCGGCGCCACCATCGGCGCCGATGCACGCCATCTCGTCGATCTCGCGGTGATGGGCGCGGCGATGGCCCGTGTCGTCTTCGATCTCGACCGGCCGACCGTCGGCCTGCTCAATGTCGGCGTCGAGGAGATCAAGGGTGTCGAGGCGGTCAAGGAGGCCGGCCGCATCCTGCGCGAGAGCAACCTGCCGCACCTCACCTATCACGGCTTCGTCGAGGGCGACGATCTCGGCAAGGGCACGGTCGATGTCGTGGTCACGGAAGGCTTCACCGGCAATATCGCGCTGAAGACCGCCGAGGGCACTGCCCGGCAGATCGCCTCATACCTGCGCGCGGCGATGAACCGCTCGCTCATGGCCAAGATCGGGTATATCTTTGCGCGTGGTGCCTTTGCAGCCTTGCGCGAAAAGCTCGATCCGCGCAAATCGAACGGCGGCGTCTTTCTGGGGCTCGAAGGCATCGTCATCAAGAGCCATGGCGGGACTGACGCCATCGGCTTCGCAAGCGCCGCCGAACTCGGCTATGAGATGGCGCGAGAAGATCTGATGGCGAAGGTCCGCGAGATGGTCGCCGCAAGCACGCGCCCCGAGCTGCCCGCCGCGCAGCCGGCCGACGCCGAATAGGGAACGGTTTCCTTGTCCATTCTGCGCTCACAAGTCGTCGGTTGCGGCTCCTATCTGCCCGCCCGCGTCGTCACCAATGCCGAACTCGCAAAACAGGTCGACACGAGCGACGAATGGATCGTCCAGCGGACCGGCATCCGCCAGCGCCACATCGCCGCCGATGACGAGCCGACATCGATCGTTGGTCTCAAGGCCGCGCAGGCGGCAATCGCTGACGCCGGCATCGATCCATCCGAGATCGACCTGATCATCGTGGCGACGGCCACGCCGGACCACACCTTTCCGGCAACCGCCACCCAGATCCAGGCGGCGCTCGGCATCCATGGCGGCGCCGCCTTCGACGTGCAGGCCGTCTGCTCGGGCTTCGTCTTCGCGCTGGCGACTGCCGACAAGTTCCTGACGACGGGCGGAGCCCGGGCGGCGCTCGTGATCGGCGCCGAGACCTTCTCGCGCATTCTCGACTGGGAAGACCGCGCCACCTGCGTGCTGTTCGGCGACGGAGCCGGTGCGGTCGTACTCAAGGCGGTGCCGGGAGAAGGCACCCTTGCCGACCGTGGCATCCTGACGACCCATATCCGCTCGGATGGACGCTACAAGGACAAGCTCTATGTCGATGGCGGCGCGGGCTCGACCAAGACGGTCGGCTTCCTGCGGATGGAGGGCAAGGAGGTCTTCCGCCACGCCGTGACCAATCTCGCCGAAACCGTGCGCCACACCTTCCAGCAGACCGGCCTCACCGGCGCGGATATCGACTGGTTCGTGCCGCACCAGGCCAACCGGCGCATCATCGACGCCACGGCCGACAAGCTCGGCATCAGCCATGACCGGGTCGTCGTCACCGTCGACCGCCATGGCAACACCTCCGCGGCCTCTATCCCGCTGGCGCTGGCGGAGGCGCACGCCGATGGCCGCATCAAGCCGGGCCAGCTCGTCCTGATCGAGGCGATGGGCGGCGGCTTCACCTGGGGCTCGGCCCTGATCCGCTGGTGACGCAGCGGCAGCAAATTCGCGAAAATTGTCACTTTTCGTCGCCAATCCGGGTTGATTCAGGCCAAATCCGGCTCCGCGAGGGCGCTTAAGGATTGACCCGCGCGGCGCGGACGCCTAGCGTCCGCCATCCGTAATGGCGAAAGGCCGGCGGTTGCCGCCGATGCCTGCAATACGCCTTGGAGGATATGAATGGCGGGGCAAACGGTCACTCGCGCGGATTTGTGCGAGGCTGTCTACCAAAAGATCGGCCTGTCGCGGACGGAATCGTCGAAACTCGTCGAAGCCGTGCTCGACGAGATCTGCGATGCGGTCGCGCGCGGCGAGAACGTGAAACTCTCGTCGTTCGGTTCGTTCGTCGTGCGAGACAAAGGCGAGCGAATCGGGCGTAATCCGAAAACGGGTGTTGAAGTCCCGATCGAGCCGCGTCGGGTGATGGTCTTCAAGCCCTCGAATGTGATGAAGGCCCGCATCAACGGGCAGAGTGGCGAGGGTGAGACTGAGTGAATCTGGAGTTCCACGCCGGCGAAACCGAGGCCGAATTGGACACCAAGAGCCCAGATGCCTTCCGAACCATCAGCGAGGTCGCCGAAGACCTCGACATTCCCCAACATGTGCTCCGTTTCTGGGAAACCCGCTTCAGCCAGATCAAGCCGCTGAAGCGCGGTGGCGGACGCCGCTACTATCGGCCTGACGACGTCGCCCTGCTCAAGGGCATAAGGCGCCTGCTCTATGGCGAAGGCTATACGATCAAGGGCCTTCAGCGCATCCTGAAGGAACAGGGGCCACGCCACGTCCAGGCGATCGGCCGCGGCGCCCCCATTGGCGCCGCCAGCGGAGCACTTGCTGCGGCTGCAGCCGAGTCCCCGTCCGCCATGCAGGCCGACGAGGCGGCCGGCTGGGTGCCGCCGCGTACGCAGATCGTGCCGGAAGGGCTCGACGACATCACCGTGCTGACAGCGGTGATGGATGAGCTCGGTGAATGCCGGCGCATCCTGGAACGCGCCCTGGAGCCGGCAGCCGACGCTTCCTGAGCCCGTCAGTCAGCTTTGCGGCGTTCCGTCATCGGCACCCGGCGTTTCGGTGCGCTCGCGGCGGGCGACCGGCTTGTGTTTCCGATGCCGGGCAGTTGCGGCCTTCTTTTGCGGCACCAGGCTCGCCAACACCGGGTTTGGATAATGCTCCAAGGTAGAGCCGGTTGCGGCATCGACGCCCATGCCGACGAGGCCGCCGACGAGAACATTCCCGGCGAAGCCCACGGCACCTGCCTCTGCGATGCGCGTCGAAACCGGAACCTGAACGTCTTCATAGCCATTCTTCGTAAAATTGACGACGAATTCCGATTTGCGGCTCACCTCCCAGGTACAGGGCGTGGCCGTGCAAGCGTGCCCGAGGGACGACCGCGCCTCAGCTCCCGCCGGCTCGCTCGTGATCGTCACCTGGCTCGTCGTTCCCCGCGTAACCGTCGCGCAACCGCCCAGCGCGGCCGCTGCGGCGGCCGCTACAAGAACATTTATTTTCAGCATGTTAGCCCCCTTCAACCCCACATGACAGCTAGGTGGGGCACAAGGAGACGTGCAAGCCTTGCGTGCAAGCCAGCTGTGCACAACTTGCACACACGCCAGTTTCTCCCGGTTGACGTCATCGGCCTGCAACATAGCTCAAGTCCGAAAATCGGCTCGCTCGCTCCCATCGGGCGCGGACGGCAGCGCCACATCGCTTGGGAGTGCCGGAATGCCTTGGCTCTATCTCTTTGTCGCGGGTCTGTTCGAGGTCGGCTGGGCGATCGGCCTGAAATACACGCAAGGCTTCACCCGGCTCGTGCCGACGCTGTTCACCGCGATCAGCATGGTCGTCAGCCTCGGACTTCTCGGCCTGGCGCTGAAGTCTCTGCCGGTCGGCACCGCCTATGCGGTGTGGACGGGCATCGGCACGATCGGAACGGCAATCCTCGGCATCATCCTGCTCGGCGAGCCTGCGACCGTCCTGCGGCTCCTCTGCATCGGCCTGATCGTCGCCGGCATCGCCGGGCTCAAGCTGGTTTCGCCCTGAGGGCGCCGGCTCAGCGGCGCCAAGCCTCGGGCCAGTAGCCCCCGCGATCCAGCGCGACGATCAGGATGACGATCGCGAGCGTAACCACGATCGTCATCAGCTTCGCATTCCACGGCACGCCCCGGCCGATCAACCAGATCAGGCTCAGGCCGATGACGAGAGGGACCAGGATCTCCATGACGGGATCGTAGCCCGCGCATTGGTCGCACGGCAATCCGCCCGCCGCTTCGAAGCGCCGCCCTGCCCCTCCGATCAGGCGCCTTACTCTGCAGGCAGTTCCTTCGGCGGCGGGTTGCGCCCGATCGGGAGTGCGCCCTCGATCAGCGGCCGCAGCTTCGCGACCTCGGCGGCAAGAAAATCGAGGAACAGCCGAACCCTGGGCGTGTGCCGCAGATCCGGATGGGTCAGCAGCCACAGATCGGCCGATAGTTCGGGATCGGGCGGCGCCAGCCGGGTCAGGCCCGGGCGGGTGTCGCCGATAAAGCAGGGCAGGAAGCCCACCCCGATGCCGGCTTCGACCGCCTCCGCGAGCCCCAGCACCGTGTTGAGCTTGTAGACCACGCGTTCGGGCGCGACATGGCGGGCAAGGTAGCGGACGGCGCTCAGCATGGTGAACTGCTCGCCGAGCGAAATCCAGCTGCGCTCCCACAGGCTTTCCACGCCCGGCAGCTCGGTATCGGAAAAATCGGCGGCACGGCCATAGAGCGCCCAGGCGATGCGGGCAGGCTTGCGGCCGACCAGCGTCTCCGGCGGATTGTCGGTGGCGCGGATCGCGACATCGGCGTCGCGCTTGGACAGATTGGCCGCCTGATTGCCGATCAGCATGTCCAGCCGGATATCCGGGCATTGCCGGAGAAACTGCGCGAAGAGCGGCGTCAGCAGGTCGACCAACAGGGAATCGTTGGTGGCAACGCGCAACTCGCCAGCGGGCTTGATCTCCTGCCCGGCGAGCTTGCGGGCGAAGGCGGTGATGTCGTCGTCGACGCGCCCCGCGAGCTGGACCATCTCCTCGCCGGTCGGCGTCGCGACATAGCCGCTGCGGTGGCGCTCGAACAGCCTGACGCCAAGCGCCTCCTCGATCTGGCCGAGGCGGCGGAAGACGGTGGAGTGATTGACGCCGAGCGCCGCGGCGGCTGCCGGCAGCGCTCGCTTCTCGGCGATGGCCTTGATCAGGCGAAAATCGTCCCAGGCCAAGGGTGTCGCGGATTGATTCATCCGCGCACTCTTGGCCAAGGTTTCGATCCCAGCAAGTGCCGTCGGCTCAGGCAATGGCGGGCTTCGCCTGCCAATCGCTGCGACCGGACTTCAGCGCCAGCGCGCCGTCGCCGATGAGGGCATGGGCGAAAGCGGTGAGCGCCAGGAAAGCGGGGTATTCCCAACCGCCATTCGGAGCGTTGAAGACCCAGCCGTTCGGGGCGTGCACCGAGAGGGCGCCGAGCAGGATCGGGATGAGCGCCAGCGAGACATAGCGGCCGTAGAAGCCGAGGAGGATGGCGATGCCGCCGAGCAGCTCCGCGAGCATGATCGGCCAGGCGAGAGCGCCCGGCAGGCCGACCTGGCCGAGGAAACCGGTGAAGCCCGCAGGGGTGAAGATCACGAGCTTCAGATAGGCGTGGGCGATGAACATCAGGCCGAGCGCGACGCGCAGGCTGAGGGCGCCGTAAGGAGCAAGACGAGAGTCGATCATGGTGGTGTCTCCTGAGAACGGGACCGGTTGGTCTCGGGTCAGGATTTTGGATGAGCACGCACGCAAATCAAATTGTAAATCGATGCATCTTACATTGCAACAATGCAATGAATTACCTCTGGCGCTTTTGCGGTTCCGGGCCAATCTTTCGGCCAACAGGGCAGCCGCCCCGCATTATCCGGAGGACATTCACCATGCAGACCAACGGTCTTCACCACGTCACCGCCATTTCCGGCCCCGCCCGCCGCAATCTCGACTTCTACACCCGCGTGCTCGGCCTGCGCCTCGTCAAGAAGACGGTGAATTTCGATGATCCCGGCACCTATCACCTCTACTTCGGTGATGCCGATGCGGCGCCGGGCTCGATCCTGACCTTCTTTCCGTGGGAGCATGCCGCTCCGGGCCGGCTCGGCGTCGGCGAGACCCAGGAGACCGTCTTCCGGGTTCCCGAAGGCTCGATCGGCTTCTGGGCTCACCGCTTCGTCGAGCTGGGCGTGCCGCATGAAGCGCCCGCCAAGCGCTTCGGCGAAAGTGTGCTCAGCTTCCGCGATCCGGACGGGATGAGGCTCGCCCTCGTCGGCCTGCCCGGCGTCGAAAAGGAGCCGGCCTGGTCCGAGGGCAACATCGCGCCGGAGAACGCCATCCGCGGCTTCCACAGCGTCAGCCTGCTGCTGGCCGATGCGGCCCCGACGGGTGCAATCCTGAGCGACGTCTTCGGCTTCACCGAAGCGGCTCGCGAGGGCACGCTGATCCGCTACGAGGCCAAGGGGACCGCGATCGGCGGCGTGATCGACCTGCGCGTTGCCGGCGGATTCCTGCCGGCCCGCCAGGGCGCAGGCTCGGTGCACCACATCGCCTTCCGGGCCGGCGACGACGCCGTACAGGAGGAGATGGTGCGTCGCCTCGGCGAGAACCACGGCATCCGCACCACGGAGCAGCGCGACCGGAACTACTTCCGCTCGGTCTACTTCCGTGAGCCCGGCCATGTCCTGTTCGAAATCGCGACCGACATCCCCGGCTTCGCGGTCGACGAGCCGGCTGCCGAGCTCGGGCGGTCGCTGAAGCTGCCTGCCGGCCTCGAGGCCCATCGCAAGCAGATCGAAGCGGTTCTGCCGGAGCTTGCCTGACGACATCCTGCCGCCCGGCCGCAATCGGCGGGCGGCAGGCGATCATGCGAGGCGGATGGCCCGGCCCGCAATCCCACCGCCCTGCCCGCCCTTGTCGGGGGCAGGACGGCTCCGCTTTCCGAAGGGAGAATGACCATGAGCGATACGAAGACCGATACGGACTTCATCCATGTCTTCGAGGAGGGCAGTGATCCCACCCGCAAACCGCTGCTGTTGCTGCACGGCACCGGCGGCGACGAACGCGATCTCCTCTCGCTCGGCCGCACGGTCGCGCCGGGCGCGAGCCTGCTTTCGCCACGCGGCAAGGTGTTGGAAGGCGCGGCCCCGCGCTTCTTTCGCCGACTCGCGGAAGGTGTCTTCGACGAGGTCGATCTGCGTCGCCGCACGGACGAGCTGGCGGATTTCGTGCTGCAGGCGCGGGAGCGTTACGGCCTTCCCGCCCCGATCGCGCTTGGCTTCTCGAACGGCGCCAATATCGCGGCGGCGATGTTGCTGCAGCGTCCGGAAGCTCTGGCCGGCGCGGCGCTGCTACGCGCGATGATGCCCTTCGCGGATGCACCACGCGGCAGCCTCAACGGCAAGCCCGTGCTGATCCTCTCCGGAGCGCTCGATCCGATCGTGCCGGCGGCCAATGCCGATGGCCTGGCCTGCCAGCTCGAGGACAGCGGCGCGCAGGTCGAGCATCGCGTGCTGCCGGCCGGGCATGGCCTCGGACAGGCCGATCTCGGCTTGCTGCGCGACTGGCTGGCGCGGGTCTGAGAAGGCGGCGGGTTTTCCCGCCGCCGCTTCGGCTGGTATCGTCAGCCCGTGAGCGGAACGATGATCGCCAAGGCCACGGCAACGACGACAAGCGCGCGCAGCAACATGGCGCGGTGGCTCGAAAGTGGAATATCCGACGTACGCGATAGAGCGTGCATGACCGACTCCCATCAACGCGACAACGGCCGATGGTGACCTAGCGTTAGGTTAGTTGGCAAGCAGTATCGCCCCGTTAAGCGTGGACAACCACGCTTTCAGGCCGGTTTCATCGTCAAAAGGCCTATCTGCGGCTGCTTCAACCCCTGTCCTTGCGCACGACGGCATAGGCGTAGGTCGTGACGAAGCTCCAGCCTGTCCGAGCCGCCAGCGCATTGAAGGCATGGTCGAGCTGCTTCAGGCCGGGCATGCGATCGAAATAGCCATGCCCCCAGAAGCGCTGGATGTGGACATCGGTGAAGCCCGCCCGGTTCAGCATGGGTGTGAGCAGTGCCGGATTGCCGCGGCACCAATCATAGAGAGCCGGAAATTTCGGGTCGCCTCCGCCGTCGCGCCGCGCCGGAAAGAGCGCGTGAACAATGGCCCGTGAGGCCGTCTCCGGCAGGATATGGTTCAGAGCGAAGACCGGCGCCCACAATGTCGGGAAGAAGGCGAGCGCGACACCGCCTGGCGCTAGCAGCGCGTGGATGTTGCGCCAGGCCTGCTCGACGCCGTCGATATGCTCGAAGACCATGCGCGAGACCATCATGTCGTAGCTTCCGCGCGCGACATCCGGCTCCGAAAGATCGCCGGAGATATCGAAGCAGGCCGTCTTCAGGCCCGGGGGCGTCAAGGCGAGCTCGCCGGCGTCGATATCATTGACGATGAATTCGATGCCGGCAGCTCCCGCCTGCTCCCTCGTGAACAGCGGATCGCGCCCGCCGCCGATCTCGCAGATGCGGCGCAGGCCGAACTGGCGCGCCAAGGCGAGGATCGTCGGCTCGTAATTGTCCCATGCCCATTGCGAGTGCCAGTCCGGCGCAATGCGGTCAAAGTACTCGGCCATCGAGCCCGTTGCGGGACCGGACGCTTGCGAGGCCGGCTGCAAGCGAGCCGGTGCCGTGCTTGCCAGGGACATGCTTGCCTTCGCCTCCGTGTGCCCACGCTTCGGCATGTAAAATGGCCCTGCCCTAAGACGCCTGCAATCCTAGCCTTAATCCAAGGTTAACCGAAGGGTTGCGGTCACCTGCGGCAAGGCCTCTCCGCATGAGGTATCCCCAACGAACGGCACAAGCCGGGCTCAGCGCGGCGTGTCCGCGCGCCGTTCGGGCAATGTCATCGCCACCACTCCGAGCACGACGAGGCCGAGGCCGGTCCAGGCCGTCGAGCTCAGCCTCTCCCCCAGGAAGCCTATGCCGATGGCCACGCCGATCGGCACGCGCAGATAGGACACGGCCGTCGTCCCGACCGAGCCGAGCGAGCGGATCAGGCGGAAATAGATCGCGAAGGCGAGCGCCGTCGAGAAGACCGAGAGCGCCAGCAGCGCCAGGATCGATTCCTGCGATGGCGCCAGCGTCCAGGGCCGATCCACGACCAGCGCCGCCGGGATGAGCAGAGCCGTGCCAGCCAGCATCGAGCCCGCAGCCGGCAGCAGCGGGTCCATGCCGGCGAAATTGCGCCCGAACAGGGCCGCGCAGGCATAGGCGACGGTCGCCGCGACGATGGCAAGTTGCGGCAGGACGGCATGGCCGAGGCCGGAGAAGGCGTCGACGCCGACGATCAAGCTGACGCCGGCAATGCCGGCGACGACCCCGATTCCCTTGCGCCAATCCGGGCGCTGGCCCGGCTTCAACACCAGCGAGATCAGGAAGACGAAAACCGGCGTGGTGCCGTTGAGAATCGAAGCGAGGCCAGCATCGACGCTGCGCTCGGCCCAGGCGATCAGGGTGAATGGCACGACGCTGTTGAGCAGGGCCTGCGTCAGAAAGCGCTGCCATGACGCCGCATCCCGCGGCATCCGCAAGCCACGCCAGCGAATGACGGCAAGCAGGATCAGGCCTGCTATCAAGGTGCGCGCGGCGATCAGGGTCAACGGCGGAATCGTCTCCACGCCGATTTTGATGAAGGTGTAGGAACCGCCCCAGAGCGTGGCGAGCACGAGCAGCAGGGCAAGTTCGGTGGAGCGGTTCGGCACGGCGGCCGGGCTATCGAGCGCTTGCGTGGACATGATCTCTCCTCGGGTTGGCGAGACCATGCCAGCAACTCTGCGCGACAGCATGCGGCAACACTACGGTTTCGGCCGTAGCTTCAGAGCGTGATTCAACGGCCTATGGGATTGAATCAATCGCACCCGATAAGCCTTTGCTAGAAAAGAAGAACCCGCGGCTTTCGCCGCGGGTTCGGTCGTCACGACGACGCCTTCGGTCAGGAATGCGCCAGGATCGCCAGCAGCAGCAGGGCGATGATGTTCGTGATCTTGATCGCCGGGTTCACGGCGGGGCCCGCCGTGTCCTTGTAGGGGTCGCCGACGGTGTCGCCTGTGACCGAGGCCTTATGCGCCTCCGAGCCCTTCATATGGCGCACGCCGTCCTTGTCGACGAAGCCGTCCTCGAAGCTCTTCTTGGCGTTGTCCCAGGCGCCGCCGCCCGAGGTCATCGAGATCGCGACGAAGATGCCGGTGACAATGACGCCCAGCAGCATGGCACCGACGGCAGCGAAGGCCTGGTTCTTGCCGGCGATGGCGTTGATGACGAAGAAGGTCACGACCGGCGCCAGGACCGGCAGCAGCGAGGGGATGATCATCTCCCTGATCGCGGCCCGGGTCAGCATGTCGACGGCGCGGCCGTAATCCGGCCGGTCCTTGCCCTCCATGATGCCGGGCTTCTCGCGGAACTGCCTGCGCACCTCCTCCACCACCGAACCGGCGGCACGTCCGACGGCAGTCATGCCCATGCCGCCGAAGAGGAAGGGGATGAGTCCGCCGAGGAGCAGCCCGACGACGACG
Organism: Allobosea sp. 10L422; assembly: GCF_056395345.1. Taxonomy (NCBI): domain Bacteria; kingdom Pseudomonadati; phylum Pseudomonadota; class Alphaproteobacteria; order Hyphomicrobiales; family Alloboseaceae; genus Allobosea; species Allobosea sp. 10L422. The sequence continues at coordinate 173,147 of NZ_JBFTJI010000012.1, read as the reverse complement.
AAGGGGTTCGACAGCGAGAAATCGACTGTGACGCCCTTGAAGTACTGGAAGSTGGTCGAGCCYGCCTTGTTGGCCTCGGCSAYGAAGAARTTCAGGTCCGAGGTATAGGCGGCGAACAGCACGAGGGCGCCGAGGCCGGCGGAGCCGATCGCGTAGCCCTTGGTGACGGCCTTGGTGGTGTTGCCGACCGCATCGAGCGCGTCGGTGGAGTGGCGGACTTCCTTGGGCAGGCCCGCCATCTCGGCAATGCCGCCGGCATTGTCGGTGACCGGGCCGAAGGCATCGAGCGCCACGACCACGCCGGCCAGCGCGAGCATGGCGGTCGTGGCGATGGCGATGCCGAACAGGCCGGCCAGGCTGTAGGCGACGATGATGCCGGCGACGATGACGATGACCGGCGCAGCGGTCGATTCCAGCGAGACCGCGAGACCCTGGATGACGTTGGTGCCATGGCCGGTGACCGATGCCTGGGCGATCGAGACGACCGGGCGCTTGCCGGTGCCGGTATAGTATTCGGTGATGATGACGATGCAGAGCGTCACGGCGAGGCCGACCAGCGCGCAGCCGAAGAGATTGCCTGAAGTGAAGCTGACGCCCTGCACGGTGGTGAAGGAGGCCGAGAAGCCGCCGAACATCAGATAGTTGACCACCGCGATCGCACCGACGGAGAGCACGCCCGCGGCGATGAAGCCCTTGTAGAGCGCGCCCATGATCGACTGGTTGGCACCGAGCTTCACGAAGAAGGTGCCGATGATCGAGGTGACGATGCAGGCCGCACCGATCGCCATCGGATAGAGCATCATTGTGCCCAACACTGGCTGGCCGGCGAAGAAGATCGCGGCGAGCACCATGGTCGCGACCAGCGTCACCGCATAGGTCTCGAACAGGTCGGCGGCCATGCCGGCGCAGTCGCCGACATTGTCGCCGACATTGTCCGCGATGGTCGCAGGGTTGCGCGGGTCATCTTCGGGGATACCGGCCTCGACCTTGCCGACGAGGTCGGCGCCGACGTCAGCGCCCTTGGTGAAGATGCCGCCGCCGAGACGGGCGAAGATCGAGATCAACGAGGCGCCGAAGCCGAGCGCCACCAGCGAATCGATCACCGTGCGGCTGGAGGGCTCGAAACCGAGATAGGATGTCAGGACGCCGTAATAGACGGCAACGCCGAGCAGCGCGAGGCCAGCCACCAGCATGCCGGTGACCGCGCCGGCCTTGAAGGCGACGTCGAGGCCCTCGCCCAGCGACTTCATCGCGGCCTGGGCCGTGCGGACGTTGGCGCGCACCGAAACGTTCATGCCGATGAAGCCGGCCGTGCCCGAAAGCACCGAACCGATCAGGAAACCGATCGCCACCCATTTGCCGAGCAGCCACGCGAGAACGAGAAAAAGCACGATTCCGACCATGGAAATCGTGAGATATTGGCGCTTGAGATAGGCTTGCGCGCCCTCGGCCACCGCGCCGGAAATCTCCTGCATGCGCTGGTTGCCGGCATCGCGCTTCATCACGTCGCCATAGGCCCAGATGCCGTAGGCTATCGACAGCGCACTCAATATGATGATGAGAAGCAGAGCTGACATTCGTTTTCCTGACCTTGAGCTTCCGAGCCGTCGGGAGCGCTGCCGCTCCTCTTTTGCAGCGTTGGACGTCAGGCAACGAAAAACGGGCCCTGAAGACTACAAGGCCCGCTCCGCGTCGCCAGTGTCAGGCGAATTTGTGGCAAGTTTCGGCGAAGAGCGCAAACGGCCACGCTTACAAATTTCGTCGAATGTCAGGCGAGCCTTGTCGCGCCTCAGAGTGCGACGTCGCGGTTGACGTTCTTGTAGAGCAGATAGCAGGCGTCGTCTTGGCCGGTCGGATAGAATTGCTGGGGGCAATAGCCGCCCATCCAGATGAAATCCTGCGCCCAGATCTCGTGCCATTCTTCGCCGAGCAAGTAGAGCCCCTGCCCTTCCAGCATGTAGAGGCCGTGCTCCATCACATGCGTCTCGACTGCCGGGAAGCAGACTCCAGGCTTGAACCACATCAGGTTCATCTCGAAGTCGAATCGCATGTCGCCATAGGGCAGCAGGAACTGGAAGCCGCGCCCTTCCTTGCCGGTGTGATTCGTCATCGGCACGGCGTCCTGATGCGACAGGATCGGCTCGGGCACGGCGAGGCCGGGGGCCGGCTCGTAGCGCTTGCGGAGCGCAAGAACGCGCGCCGGTCCCCCGCTCTCGTTGCGCAGCGTGAATAGCGTCGCCGGCGGGAGATAGGCGAAGCCGCCCGGTGCCAGCCCCCCTGCCGCCGCGCCGTCGATGGACAAGGCGACCTCGCCGGACAGGACGTAGAAGAAGTGCTGGACGCCATCCTCGCCGAAAGAAGCCGGCGTGCCGCCGCCCGGCGCGATTTCGAGAACATATTGGGCGAAGGCTGCGCCAAGGACCGGGGCGGCGAGCACGCGGACGATGGTGTCCTTATATTGCGGCAGGCGGCTGATCAGCACGCCTTCCGGCGGCATGAACGCATAGTTGGGGCGTACGACGCCGCGATTATGGCCAATCGCTCCCGGCGGCACGCGGCCGGTCGCGGGGGGAAACGCGCGGTTGCTCATCGGAAACTCCCGGAAGAAAGCGCCTCGCCCCTCAGGCGACGGCCGGACGCTGGAGACGCGCCCAGGCCACCATCGCCAGCGCGATTGCAACAGGCGGGAAGACGAGCCAGTTCACGCTGTCCCAGCCGCCATGGCTGAGCAGCCCGCCAGCCGAGAAGGAGGCGATGGCGACCGAGCCGAAGACGAGGAAGTCGTTGGCCGCCTGCACCTTCACCCGCTCCTCCGGCCGGTAGCAATCGGTCACCAGGGCAGTCGCGCCGATGAAGCCGAAATTCCAGCCGAGGCCGAGGAGGATCAGGGCCAGCCAGAAATGACCGACACTGAGACCGGTGAGGCCGACGACGGCAGCCAGTGCCGTCAGCACGAGACCGACGGATGTGATCGTGCCCTTGCCGAAGCGGGCGATCAGCCGGCCGGTGAAGAAGCTCGGCCCGAACATCGAGAGCACATGCCATTGGATGCCGAGGGCGGCATCGCCGACCGAATGACCGCAGGCAACCATCGCCATCGGCGCAGCCGTCATCACGAAGCTCATCAACCCATACGCAACCAGCGAGGCGGTGACGGAGGCGATGAACTTCGGTTGACGCATGATTTCGCCGAGCGGGCGCCCGCCACCGGAACGGACGGCCGCAACCCGCGGTGCACGGAGGCGGGAGACGATCAGGATGGCGATCAGCGCCAAGACGCCCTGCGCGAGGAAGCTCGCCGCGAACGGGGCCGAAGGCGTGAGATCGCGTGTCCAATAGACCGATTGCGGCCCGATGATGCCGGCGGCAAGACCGCCGAACATCACCCAGGAAATGGCGCGGGGCCGAAATTCCTCGCTCGCCGTATCGGCCGCGGCGAAGCGATAGCTCTGGACGAAGGAGCCGTAGAGCCCGCAGACAAATGTGCCGATGCAGAACAGCCAGAACAGGCGCAGCGTCGCACCGCCGGCGGCGAGGCTCGCTCCCGTTGCGCCGACGAGCGCGCCGATCAGATAGCCGCTGCGCCGCCCGATGCTTCGCATCACCATCGCAGCCGGAATTACTCCGACGGCGATGCCGAGCTGAAGCAGGCTGACCGGCACCGTCGCGAAGGCCTGGTCGGCGACGAGCTGCGCGCCGACGATGCCGCCGAGAGAAACGATGATCGCGGGATTGGCACCGCCGAGCGCCTGTGCGCCGGCCAGCACCAGAGCATTGCGCTTCGCGAGCCTGTCGCCATCGAGGACCGGAACATGCTGGTTCATCACAATGCCGCCTCGCGGTCGCAGTGACGCGCCGCTGTCAGAAGTGAGAGAAGGAGCCTTGCGCGAAACTGCGCAATCCACCCTTCTCGCGATATTCAACCACGCCGGCCTCTGCGGTGATCCGCCCGATCGGCGTCAGCGGAAGCATTGCCTCCTTTGCCGCCGCGATCAGAGCAGGATATTCCCCTTCTGAGGCCGTACAGAGAATTTCGTAGTCGTCTCCGCCGGTCCAGGCCAGTTCCGCCAGTGCGGGATCGGCCATGACCGCCGCGCGGACCGCCGACGAGAGCGGGACGGCATCGAGAGTGATCTCGGCGCCCACCCCCGAGGCCCTCAGCAGCTTGGCGAGATCACCGACAAGACCGTCCGAGACGTCCATCGCGGCCGAGGCGTGGCGCTGCAACGCCGTCGCAAGCGCATGGCGGGACTGCGGATGCAGATAGCGATCGATGAGGAAGGCGCGGTCCTCGGAGACGAGTGCAGCGACCCAGCCCGGTTTGTCCGGGCCGTGCACCTTCAGCCCAAGCGCGCCGTCTCCCATAGTGCCGGAGACGAGCACCACATCCCCCGGCTTCGCGCCGGAGCGCCGGACCATCCGCCCTGCCGGAACGGTGCCGAAGGCGGTGATCGACAGGGTGAGCGGCCCCGCCGTCGAGACGGTGTCACCGCCAATCAGCGGGCAGGCGGCGGCTTCGGCGATGCGGGCGAGGCCTGCCACGAAACCGGCGAGCCAGGCTTCGGTCCAGCCGCGCGGCAAGGCGAGCGTGAGGACGAAGCCCTCGGGCTTCGCGCCCTTGGCCGCGAGATCGGAGAGATTGACGGCCAGTGCCTTCCAGCCAATCGCCTCCGGTGGATCGTCGGCAAAGAAGTGCACGCCGGCGACCAGCGCATCGGCCGTGACGACGACCTCATAGCCGCGGCCCGGCCGCAGCAGGCCGGCATCATCGAGCAGCCCAAGCCCGCCCGGCCCGGCGATCGGCGCGAAATAGCGGGCGATCAGCTCGAATTCACCCGGGCGGGAGGTTTCGGACATCAGGCCGCCGGTGCGTCGAACTCGTCGGCGCGGAAGTCGCGGGCCATGCGGTCGAGCACGGCGTTGACCATGCCGATCTCGTCGCCCTCGTAGAAGGCGCGGGCGACCGCGACATATTCGGAAATGACGGCGCGAGCCGGCACGTCCTTGCGGAAGGCAAGCTCATAGGCGCCGGCGCGCAAGATCGCGCGGACCACGGCCTCGACCCGCTTCAGCGGCCAGTCCTTGGCCAGCAAATCGTCGACAGTGCGATCAACCAGGCGCTGCTCACGGACGACGCCGCCGAGAATGTCGCGGAAGAAGGCGATCTCCGCCTCCGGCAACTCGATCTCCTCGACCTCCTTGCCGATCCAGAAATGCTCGAACTCGGCCATCGCCTCGACGACGCCACGGCCGCCGATTTCCATCTCGTAGAGCGCCTGCACGACCGAGAGCCGCGCCCCGCGCCGCTTCTCGGCGCGGCTCATTGCGATTGCTCCACCAGGGAGCGCTTGTAGCGCAGCACGGCGAGCGCGGCTTCCGCCGCGCCACCGCCCTTGTTCATGTCCGAGCGGTTGGCACGGGCCCAGGCCTGAGCGTCGTTCTCGACGGTCAGAATGCCGTTGCCGAGCGGCAGAGCGAAGGCGACCGAGAGATCCATCAACGCGCGCGAGCTTTCGCCGGCGACGATGTCGTAATGGCCGGTCTCGCCGCGGATCACCGTCCCGAGCGCGACGACGGCTTCATAGGGATCGACGGCCTCGTCGGCGGCGCGCAGGCCGATGACGATGGCGGAGGGGATTTCCAGCGCGCCGGGGACGGTGACGACATCGACGCGGCAGCCGGCTTCTTCCAGCACGGCGACGGCGCCGGCCAGCAGCTCATCGGCGAGCTTGTCATAGAATCGCGCCTCGACGACGAGGACGCGGGCGCCGTCGATCTCGACGGCGGAAGTTGCGGCCTTATCGGCCGAGGTCTGCCGGGGTCCGGCCATTTCTTCTATCCTTCTTGCACACGGTCCAGTCGACGCGATCGGGCCGCACAGCGCTCGTCACGAGGAGCCATTTCGACAGAAATGGCGTCTCGAAGGATGATCCAGAGCGGGCTGGAACATCCGTCGAGACGCCGCTTCGCGGTTCCTCAGGATGAGGGCTCGAATTCTTGAGTTGAAGCAGGCTCTTACCCCTGCGGGCGCGCCTCCGCAAGCCGCGCGGCATACCGTGCCATCAGATCGACCTCGAGATGAACGGGGTCGCCCTCCTTGCGCTGTCCCCAGGTGGTGACGGCGAAGGAGTGCGGAATCAGCAGAACAGTGAAGACATCGTCCTCCACCGAATTGACCGTCAGCGAGGTGCCATCAAGGCAGATCGAGCCCTTGGTCGCGATAAAGCGGGCGAGCTCCTGCGGCGCGCGGATGTGGAAACGCGCGGTCGCGCCCCAGGGCTCGTCCGGGTCGGCCTCGATCGCATCGATCTTCAGGATGCGGGCGATACCGTCGACATGGCCGGTGACGAGATGGCCGCCAAGCTCCTCGCCGACCTTGAGCGAGCGCTCCAGATTGACCTGCGTGCCCGGCTCCCAATCGCCGACGGTCGTCTTCGCCAGCGTCTCCGCCGCGGCCTCGACCTGGAACAGGCAACCCATCGCGCCGTCCGTGCGGGGCCTCAGCGCCGTGACCGTCAGGCAGACGCCAGCGCAGGCGATCGAGGCGCCGATTGCGATGCCTTGCGCCTCATAGGGGCAGGCGATGGCGAAGCGCTTGAGGCTCGGCCCCTTGCGCTCAGCCTCCACGACCTCGCCGATGGCGGTGACGATGCCGGTGAACATCAGCCTCTCCTCACGAAATGCTCGAAACGGTCCTGACCGATCAGCCCGGTCTCGGCAAGGGCGTATAGATCGGGCGCGGCCAACAGCCCGGCAAGCCCCGGACGCACGGCAACGATGCCGGGCTGCCCCAGCGTTTTTGGCGAAGTGGAGACGATCACCTCGTCGGCAAGACCAGCCAGCGCCAGCTTCTCGCCTATGCGCGGGCCGCCCTCCGAGAAGACGCGGGTGATTCCGCGCGTGCCCAGCAGCGTCAGCGCTTCGCGCAGATCGAGATGGCCGTCGCTACCGGCCGAGACGCGCATGACCTCGACGCCGGCGGCGACCAGGGCCTCTTCGGGCTCGACCGGCGCGGTCTCTGCCGCGATGATCCAGACGGGCACCTCGCGCGCCGTGCGCACGAGCTTCGAGTCAAGCGGCAGGCGCAGATGCGTGTCGAGGATGACGCGGATCGGCGAGCGCGCGGCCAGACCGGGCAGGCGCACGGTGAGCTGCGGGTCGTCCGAGAGCACCGAGTTGACGCCGAGCATGATCGCATCGTGATGGGCGCGCTGCAGATGCACCCAGCCGCCGGCCACCGGGCTGGAGACTGCGATGGGCGTGCCCCCTGCCCCCCCGGCATAGCCATCTGCCGTGCGGGCGATCTTGAAGGTCACCATGGGCCGTCCCTGCGTGATGCGCAGGACATGGCCGCGATGGGCGCGCTGCGCCTCGTCCTCAAGCACGCCGACGGTGACCTCGATACCCGCCGTGCGCAGCAGCGCATGCCCGAGACCCGCGATGAAGGGGTTGGGGTCCGACATCGCCGAAACGACCCGCTTCACGCCCGACAGGATGGTGTGTTCGACACAGGGAATGCCGCCGCGCACCGAACGATGCGAGCAGGGTTCGAGCGTGACATAGAGCGTGCCACCCATCGACGCAGCACCGGCCCGCGAAAAGGCATGCGCCTCGCCATGCGGCCGCCCACCGGGCTGGGTCAGGCCGCGAGCAACGACGATCGGCCCATCGGGGGTGTCGCGGGTGATGAGGGCGCCGACGGAGGGATTCGGCCAGGTCGCGCCGAGATTGCGGGCGCCATAGGCGAGCGCCTGCGCCATGAAGGCGCGATCGACCGCGCTGCGGTCAGTCATCGGCGCGGCGCGGTGGGGCGGAGACGCCCTCCTCCTCGACGGTGCCGAGCTGGCCGAGCAGTTCCTCGAAGTCCTTCGCCTCGCGGAAATTCTTGTAGACCGAAGCGAAGCGGACATAGGCGACGTCGTCGAGGCCCTTCAGCCCCTCCATCACCAATTCGCCGATGGTCGAACTCGGAATCTCCGTCTCGCCCGAGCTCTCAAGCTGGCGGACGATGCCGTTGACCATGCGTTCGATGCGCTCCGGCGCGACGGGGCGCTTGCGCAGAGCATGCGCAATCGAGGTCTCCAGCTTATCCCGATCGAACGGCGCACGCCGGCCCGAGCGCTTGACCACCGTCAATTCGCGCAGTTGCACGCGCTCGAAGGTGGTAAAGCGGCCGCCGCAATCGGGGCAGACCCGGCGGCGGCGGATCGAGGCGTGGTCGTCGGTGGGACGGGAGTCCTTCACCTGCGTATCGAGGGAGCCGCAATAGGGACAGCGCATTCCGGTTCGCCAGCTTTTCTCAGAGCCCCTTCGAAACCGCCCTCAATAGATCGGGAAGCGCGCCGTCAGCGCCTTGACCTTGACCGTCACGGCCTGCTCGACCGCGGCATTGCCTTCCTCGCCATGGGCGGCAAGACCGTCGAGCACCTCGGCGATGAGCTCGCCGACCTGCTTGAACTCGGCGATGCCGAAGCCGCGCGAGGTCGCAGCCGGGGTGCCGAGGCGGATGCCCGAGGTGGTCATCGGCTTCTCCGGGTCGAAGGGGATGCCGTTCTTGTTGCAGGTGATGTGGGCGCGGCCGAGCGCGGCCTCGGCCGCCTTGCCGGTCAGCTTCTTCGAGCGGAGATCGACCAGCATCAGGTGGTTGTCGGTGCCGCCGGTGACGAGGTCGAAGCCCTTCGCCTTCAGCGTCTCGGCCAGCGCCTTGGCGTTGGCGACGACAGCGTGGGCATAGGTCTTGAACTCCGGCTGCAGCGCCTCCTGGAACGAGACCGCCTTGGCGGCGATGACATGCATCAGCGGCCCGCCCTGAATGCCGGGGAAGATCGCCGAGTTGATCTTCTTCGCCAGCGCCTCGTCATTGGTCAGGATCATGCCGCCGCGGGGGCCGCGCAGGGTCTTGTGCGTCGTGGTGGTGACGACATGGGCGTGCGGGAATGGCGAGGGATGCGCGCCGCCGGCGACGAGCCCGGCGAAATGGGCGATGTCGACCATGAAATAGGCGCCGACCTTGTCGCAGATCTCGCGGAAACGGGCAAAGTCCCAGTGGCGGGCATAGGCCGAGCCGCCGGCGACGATGACTTTCGGCTTGTGCTCGATGGCGAGGCGCTCCATCGCGTCATAGTCGATGGTCTGGTCGACGACGCAGACGCCGTAAGAGACGACGTTGAACCACTTGCCGGACTGGTTGACCGGCGCGCCATGGGTCAGGTGCCCGCCGGCGGCGAGATCAAGGCCCATGAAGGTGTCGCCGGGCTGCATCAGCGCCATGAAGACGCCCTGGTTGGCCTGCGAGCCGGAGTTCGGCTGGACATTGGCGAAGTTGCAGTCGAACAGCCGGCAGGCGCGCTCGATGGCGAGCTTCTCGGCGATGTCGACGAACTGGCAGCCGCCATAGTAGCGCCGGCCCGGATAGCCTTCGGCGTATTTGTTGGTCATCACCGAGCCCTGCGCCTCGAGCACCGCGCGGGAGACGATGTTCTCGGAGGCGATCAGCTCGATCTCGTCGCGCTGGCGGCCGAGCTCCAGATCGATGGCGCGGGCGATCTCGGGATCGGCGTCATGCAGCGAAGCGCCGAAGAAGGAGTTCGAGAGGTGCTTGTCGGCGGCGGCGTCATGGCTCATGGCGGGGCTCCATCGGCGCTGTATCATCGCCCACCAACGGCGTGCGACCCTGCGCGGCATGCGGTGCGAAGGCTTTGCGGAATCCGCGCGCGCGATCCCGCTGTCGCGGGTCCCGTAGCACTCGGGGCGCGCCTTTCCAAGCGTGAAGCGGATGACACGAGCGCAAGCAGCTCAAAAAATCCAAGGCGCCTCCCCGACCGACCAAGGAGCACGGCCCCGGGTCGCGATGACGGCCGGCCCGGAACCATGCCGGTGAAGACGAACGCTCCGCAAATTTAGGGCATCGCCTGCTCGGCTGCAGCGGTTTCACCACGAGTCTGCTCTCGGGCGCGCCGGCTTTCGCCGACAACCCCGAATCGGATGAGGCAACCGGGCTTCGCCTGCTGGCCGGCTCGCTTCTATCGGCGCCGGGGGACTGACATTCGCAGCCGGGCGAAAAGGGACGGCAAGGATCGCCAGCACCGCCGATCGTGCCGAACACATGATGCCGCGCGGTGGCCCGCTACCAGGTCGCGCGCAATCCCGCCGTCACGGCATGGGCGGTGTCATCCGCGTTGAGACGGACATCGTAATCGGCGATGAGCGTCACATTGCGGCCGGCCCGCGTCGACAGGCCGATGCCCAGGATCGCGCTATCGCGCGCCACCCGCGCGCCCTGCACGGCGAAGCTTGCCGCCGACGCCCCGATGAAGGCGGTGTCGAGGACGACGGCATCGTCGAGGAATTCGTGCTGCCAGCGGCCGCGCGCCTCGATCGCGATCCGGTTCGCACCAAGGTCGAACTGCCGGGTGAGACGGGCGCCGAGGCTGCCGAGCAGGCTCGATGCCGATTGCCAGCCGCTGGTCAGGCCGATGCTGCCGGCGCCGGTCTCGGCAAAGCCATCCTGCCGCACGTAGGTATAGCGCAGCCCGGCCAGCGGCTCGATCGTCGACCAGCCGAGTTCGACGGCATAGGCCGCCTCGAGAGCGCCGGTGAAGCGGTCGCCGCCGTAATCAGCGTCGGCTCGACGCGAGATGCCGCCGAAGCTGATGCTGCGCTGGCTCTCGAGATCGAGGCGGGCATAGCCGAGGACACCGTCGAGGCGCAGCGGCCCGCTCGCATAGCTGCCATAGAACGCGCCGTCATAGGCCTTGATGCTGCCCTTGCCGGCGAACTGCCGGAAATCGATATCGGTGCTGGACAGGCCGAGGCTGAAGCCGAGCAGCAGAGCGGGCGTGACCTGCCGATCGAAGCCGCCGGCCACGCCGCCGCCGCGGTAATCGGCGCCGCCGGCATTGGCATCGCCGCCGACCCTGCCGGCGAGGCCATAGCCACGCAGCCAGGCATTTTGGGAGGCCCCAGCCTCGCCCCAGGGTGCAGCCTGGCCGGAGGGCAGCCGCGCCAGCAGCGCCGCAGCCGGGCTGATTGCCCCACCCGACGCATAGGCCATCGCCGTATGCCCCGCCGTCGGCTCGACCTGGCCGGAGCGCAGATCGGTCAGGCGTTGCGCGATCATTCCGCCGAAGGGCGCGAAGCCGCCGAGTGCGATCGTACTGAGGCTGGCATGCGCCGCGCCCGAGAGGCCGGACAGCGCCGCGCGGGCGCCGTCGCGCGTGCCGGCGGCCTGGAGCAGGGTGGCCACGCCGCGCAGATCGGCATCGGCACCGACAAGGCCGCGCTCCAGAGCGGAGCCGGCAGCGCATTGATTGGCCGAGGCGCAGACGCCGGGCGCGTCGAAGGGGAGCGTACGGATGTCGAGATGCGCCGTGTTCGGCTCGTAGCGCAGGCTGGCCTGGACGAAGGGTGCCGAGCCGTCTCCGAAGGGACCTTCGACGCCTTCGAAGCGGCCGATGAGGCCCTGCCCGGCGGTGATCACCGGCATGGTCAGGAAGCGCGGCAGCAGTTGCGGGCCGCCGGCCAGCGCTACCTGACCGGCAAGGCTAGCCGTTCCCGTCACGGCGAGACGATTCTGCCCGCCCGTCGCGTCGAGCTGCTGGACCAGGAATCCGCCGGCCTGCTGCACATAGCTGCCGTTGACGGTCAGCGTCCCGACGCCGCGGTTGTTGCCGGCCCAGACCGCGCCGGCATTGTCGACATAGCCGTTGACGACGCCGGTGCCGGCAAGCGTGCCCGCCGGCGCGACGCTGGTGGCCGAGGCGATGCTGCCCATGACGGTGAGAAAGCCGCCCTCGACCCGCGTCGCGCCGGCATAGGCGCTGTGGCCGGTCAGGACGAGTTCGCCGTCGCCGCGTTTGACGAGGCCGCCTGCGCCGACAATATCGTTCTCGAAGAAGGCGACGCCGCCGGGCTGTTCGACGACGAAGTCGCCCCAGTCGAAGCGGCCGGGGCCGAGCACAGCCTTGCCGACATCGAGCAGGCCGTATCCGAAGATTTCGTCGACGCCCGGCGGGCCAATGTCCTTGGCTGTGCCGAGCAGGGTCTGGCGCACCTGGTCGGCGCTGAAGAAGGGAAACATCTGCCAGACCAGCGCCGCTGCGCCCGATACATGGGGAGCGGCGAAGGAAGTCCCGTAGACCCTGGAATAGCCGCCGCTGTTGTTGGCCACGACAATGGGATCGTTGGGATAAGGGTCGGGATACCACCAGTCGCCGCCGCCGGGGGCCGCGAGGCACCAGTTCTTCGCCACACCGCAGCGGTTGGTGTAGAACGGCTCATAATCGGGGCCGAGGGCCATAACCGCCAGCCAGCCGCGCTCCAACTCCGGGAAGAGATAGGGCAGCCCGGCCTCGGCGCTCGGTTGATTCCGGCCTTCATTCGCCGTGCCCCAGATGCTGAGAATTCCTGCGGCAACAGCGCGTCGATAGGCGGGGATGCCTGCCGGGTACTCCGACTGGTAGCTGCCGCTCGTGAATGCCGTAATCGGGCGTTCATCGCCGTAGCTGTTATTGATGATGCGGACGCCGCGCGCCTGCAGATCGGCATAGGCTCTCATCGTGAAAGCCACTTCCGTATATCCCAACTCGACTTCCGTTCCAGCGACGACGAGCGAGGCGCCGGGCGCGACCCCGTGCACGCCCTTGCCGTCACGGTTGGCGGCGATGACTGATGAAACGCTCGTGCCGTGCCCGCTGCGATCGATCGGCTGCGCCGTTTCGGTGGGATAGTCGTAACCCCCGGCATATCGGCCGATGAATTCAGGATGTGCGGCAAAGATCCCGGAATCGATGACTCCGATCAGCACCCCCGTACCATCGACGCCGCGCGCATAGGCATTCGCGGCGTTGATATAGTCGAGCCCCCACTGGGCCAAGTATTCGGGTGTGCGCCAGCTCTGGGGATCGGTGAGCGGGCCGCGCGACTGAGCCGCGGCGACATTCGTGAGAGCCGTCGACACCAGAAAGGCTGCAACGGTAGGCTTAGCCAGGAAATTCACGCAGCCCCCGAGACATCGGCGCAAGGCTCCATCCGGACGCGCCGGCTAAGAACCTGCCCACAGGCGGCCGGAGGGTCAACGCGAACCAGTGGCCGGCGCCTAGGCCGACAACGCATGGCTTCGGTTAGGGCCGCGGAAGCGCCGGGTGCTTTCTGTCACCTCGATCGCAGTGCGCCGCACTGGCTCCGGCCAGCAAAAAGCCCGCCGTCTCCGGCGGGCTTCATCGCTCTCGAGAGCCTCTCGGCCGTTCAGATGTCCTGATCGCCCTGAAGGGCCGCTACCGGCGCCGGGCCGAGGCCGTCCTTGTTGTAGATGTCGTCGCGGAACTGCACGCCGCCATCGGCCGTCGCCCACGCCGTGACATAGACCCAGTAGCAGGCCACCGGGTCGGAAATGCGGGCGTTGACGCGCTGCCCCGACTGAATGACCTCGTCGATCTTGGCGCGGTCCCAGCCGGGGGTGTTCTTCAACAGCCAGGCGACATAGTCGCGCACGTTCTGGACGCGCATGCAGCCTGAGGAGACGAAACGGTAATCGTCGCCGAAGATGCCCTTCGACGGCGTGTCATGCATGTAGACACCGTGCGGGCTGGGGATGTTGATGCGCACGAAGCCGAGCGAGTTGAAGTCGCCGCCCGGATCCTGCCGGAAGGTATAGCGCGTCGCCTCGTCCGAGTTCCAGTTCACGCTGGCGGGCGAAATCTCGCCGCCGCTCGGCGAGATGATGCGGATCTTGTTCTCGGCAAGATAACCCGGCTCCTTGCGCATCTTCGGGATCAGATCCTTGCGGATGATCGAAGCGGGAACCGTCCAGGTCGGGTTGAAATTGACTTCGGGAATCCGGGTCTGCAGCAGCGGCGACTGGCGGTCGATCTTGCCGACGCCGGCGGCGTGACGCGTCGCGACATGGCCGTTCTCGACGGTCTCCACCATCGCCGCGGGGATGTTGGCGACGACATAGCGGCCGCCGAGATTGCCGGACCAGGTGCGCAGGCGCACGACATTGGTCTCGAGCTGGCGGATGCGGCGGTCGATCGGGACGTTGAGCGCGACCACCGTGGCGCGGTTGATCGTGCCGGTGGTGGACAGGCCGACGCGCGACTGGAAGCGGCGCACACCTGCCTCGACATAGGAGTCATAGACTGCGCTGTCGCCTGCGGCCGCATCGAGGTCGCCGGTGACGATCAGGCGCTGGCGCAGAGCCACAACGCCCGGCCCCCTGGCGCCGACGCCCATGCGCTCCGGCAGCTGGACCTGCGGCCAGCCGCCACGGGCGGCGAGATCCCGATAGGCGGCGATCGCCTGCTCGGTAGCCTGCAGCGATTCCGGCGAAAGCATCGGCGTGGAGGAGCGGAGGACGGCGTTGCGCGGACCCGCATCGTAGCTCTGCCGCCACTCCGCCTGCTGGGCGAGCGCCGGGGCTGCGGCGGCCGTGGCGGCGCCCGAGAGCAGGGCCAACACGGTTTCGCGGCGAGTCAGGCTCAGTTGCGACATCTCATCCCTCTTCAAGACTTCACGCATGCAGGCAGGCCGCATAAAAACGTCGCCAAGAAGGCGACGCTGGCGCCGGACTGCCACAACAACCTCATGGCCGATGACGGTGTCCTAGCACGGTTAACGAGGCGTGATGACAGAGGCGAATTTAGGGCATGGCATGGTTTTGCCCCATGCATGGCAACAAAGTCACAGTCGATCCCGAAGCCCTGCGGGAATCGCGCCGACGCGGCCGAGACAGGTCCCAGCCGCGCAACAGGCAGGCAGATCGGCGAAGCCGTCGTTAAGCGACGGAGACGTCAGAGCTTGTAGCGGATCTGGTCGGTCCAGAAGCGCTCCAGGCGCAGCAGCGCGTTGTTCATGCGCTCGAAGTCATCCGCCGCGATGCCGCCGATCTGCTCGACGGTGCGGACATGCTTGTCGTACACGCCCTTCACGATATCGTGCACTTCGGTGCCCTTGTCGGTCAGGCTGATCCGGACCGAGCGACGGTCGATGCGCGAACGGGCGTGGTGGAGATAGCCGAGTTCGACCAGCTTCTTCACATTGTAGGACACGTTCGAGCCGAGATAGTAGCCGCGGGTGCGCAGCTCGCTGGCGGACAGCTCGGCATCGCCGATGTTGTACAGCAGCAGGGCCTGCACGCTGTTGACGTCGTCACGGCCGCGGCGCTCGAACTCGTCCTTGATGACATCGAGAAGCCGGCGATGCAGCCGCTCCACCAGGGTGAGCGACTCAAGATAAAGAGGCTTCACGTTGAGTTCGGCCTCTTTAGTCTTGGCAACATCCAAAGTCTTGACGCTCGCTTTCATGGTATATCCTGCCTGTTGTGTGTCGGCCAGGATTTGTCTCCCGGTCCGCTTCTGAAAAACACCATAAGCAGGGGCGGATGAAAACGAGTTTAAATATCAGGATGAATCAGGGATTTACCCCTTTGGGTGAATCGTAAGTGAAGCTAGAAACGCTTAAGCTAAAGCGATTCTTACCATGACTCGACGCAATCGAAGCGCTGGCCGCCGCGTTTGGAGCGCTGCGAGAACGCCGTGCGAGGGGAAGATCGTAGCGGCGATCGATCGCTACTCCGCCTCGTTCTCCGCCGCCCAGGTGGCGAGGAAATAGACGGCCATCAGCCCGACATAGAGCACTACGAGCCATGCCGTCATCGGCACGAAGCGCGGGAAGAAGAAGCCCAGCAACATCTGGCTGATCGCCGCCAGAAGCCAGAGCACGCCACCCCAGGTGGAAGTCAGCCAGAGGCCGACAGCAGCGACGAGGTCGATCACGGCGAAGTAGACGATGATGGCCTGATAGCTCAGCAGCCGGTTTTCGAAGGGCGGCTGCGGATTGCCGGGCAGGCCAAAGATCACGGCCCAGGCGGTGAGCCCCTTGGCGAGCCAGAAGGCCGAGAGCAGGCGCAGGAACCAGACGAGCAGGAGCTGCCACCGGCCTCGCCGCTTCTCGCCATCCTCGCCGGACCTCGCACCGCGCAGAGCCTCGCCATCGCCACCCAGACCCAAGCTCAATCCTCCAGCTCGAGTTCGTCGGCGCCGAGCGGCGCAAAATAGGCGTCGATATCGGCCTGCCTGACGGCATCGAGCGTCGCCGGCTGCCAGCGCGGCGCCTGATCCTTGTCGATCACGACAGCGCGCACGCCCTCATAGAAGTCATGGCCGCGCGCAATGCGCGACACGATGCGGAACTCGATACGCATCGCCTCGGCGAAATCGAGGCCGGCGCCACGCCGCATCTGCTCGAAGGCGATGGCGACGCTGGTCGGCGATTTGGTGGCGATGGTCTGCAGCAGCTTGGCTGCGAAGGCGCTGCCGCTGGCGGCGGCCTTGTTCAGGCCTGCGATCACCACCGGCAAGGTCTCCCCGCCGAAGGCATCTGCGATCACCGCGCGCTCAGCCTGCAGGGGGCCCGGCCCTCGCTGGAGACTGAAGGCGGCGAGGATCTCGTCGAGCGCGCCACGACCCGTCAGCGCATCGGCCAGTTCCGCCATCCGCTCGCTCGGCACGCCATGGGTGGCAAGCCCGACCGTGAGCGCATCGGCGGCGCCGACACGCTCACCCGTCAACGCCAGGAAGCGGCCGAAGCCGTCGTCGAGACGCGGCAGCGCATAAGTCGCGCCGACATCGGGGAAGAAGCCGATGCCGACCTCGGGCATGGCGAAGAGATAGCGATCGCCCGCGATGCGGTGGCTGCCATGCAGCGATATGCCGACGCCGCCGCCCATGACGATGCCGTCGATCAGCGCGACATAAGGCTTGGGATAAGTCTTGATGCGGTGATTGAGGATGTACTCCTCGCCCCAGAAGGCGAGCATCTCGTCACGTCGCCCGGCCTTGCCGCAATCATGCAGCCAGCGGATGTCGCCCCCTGCCGAGAAGGCCTTCTCGCTCGTGCTGATGACGACGATGCGGGTGACCTGCGGATCGTTCTCCCAGGCGTCGAGCGCGCGTGCGAGCTCGCGGACCATGCCGAGGCTCAGGGCATTCAGCGCATTCGGCCGGTTGAGCACCACGACGCCGGCGGCGCCGCGGATCTCGCAGATGATCTCCTGGTCCTGCGTCATGGTCCGATCCTGCTTCCGTGGGCAGCGGTTCTGGAAGGCGGGGGCAGGCTTGTCAACGCGACGGAACGGCAAGTGCGGCTTGGCCCCGCCGCACCGCTCGGCTCGGCGCGCCCTGCGCCCGGCTGGCAGCAGCCTTGCGACCAAGCGCCCTGTTTTGGAATGGTTCCGATGTGATATGTAAACGGCTTGCCGACATCGCCCCTTCGACGAATGCCGGGCCGTTTTCGTTCATCGCTTGAGGCAAAGTCCATGGAATCCCGGGTCGTGCGGCCTTTCCCCGCTCCGCAGTCGCATCAGGACGAGGCGCACGGCGCGCCGTCGCTCGGGCTCACCCGCCGGATGCGCCGCAACCGCAAGGCCGACTGGTCGCGCCGGCTGGTGCGCGAGTCGCAGCTCACGACCGACGACCTGATCTGGCCGATCTTCCTGATGGACTCGGCCGAGGCCCGCTTGCCGGTCGAATGGATGCCGGGCGTCGACCGGCTGAACATCGAGGAAGCCGTGCGGCAGGCGGCGGAGGCTGCGGCGCTCGGCATTCCGGCGATCGCGCCCTTCCCCTATGTCGACAAGGCGCTGCGCGATCCCACCGGCTCGGAAGCACTCAACACGAACAACCTGATGTGCCGCGCAGTGCGCGCCATCAAGTCGGCGGTGCCGCAGATCGGCATCATCTGCGACGCAGCGCTCGACCCCTATACCTCGCATGGCCATGACGGCGTGATGGATGGCGAGCGCATCCTGAACGATGCCTCGGTCGCAATCCTCGTCGGACAGGCTCAAGCGCTCGCGGATGCCGGGGCCGACGTGATCGCGCCCTCCGACATGATGGACGGGCGCGTCGGCGCGATCCGTGCCGCGCTCGACGGCGACGGCCATGAGGATGTGCAGATCATGGCCTATGCGGCGAAATACGCTTCGGCATTCTACGGCCCGTTCCGCGACGCGATCGGCACCAACGCCACGCTGGTCGGCGACAAGCGCACTTACCAGATGGACCCGGCCAATACCGACGAGGCGATCGCCGAGGTGATGCTCGATCTCGAGGAAGGCGCCGACATGGTGATGATCAAGCCCGGCATGCCCTATCTCGACGTGGTCGCGCGGGTGAAGGACCATTTCCGCGTGCCGACCTTCGCCTATCAGGTCTCCGGCGAGTACGCGATGATCATGGCGGCGGCGAACAATGGCTGGCTCGACGGCGACAAGGCGATGCTGGAGAGCCTGCTCGCCTTCAAGCGTGCCGGCGCCGACGGCGTGCTGACCTATTTCGCGCCGCGCGTGGCGAAGAAGCTCAAGGCGGGCTGAACACGCCCGTCGCAGCTGCTAGAACAGCTCCTTCAGGCCGGCAGGCGTATTGATCCGGGCGCGGTAGCGCAGGCTATCGCCTCCCGTGATGGTAGGCCCGCGGTCGAGCGCGAGCTCGCGATAGAACTCCATGAGTGCGGCGGCGTCGGGGTGTTCGAGCGAAAAGCCCTCCAGCCGCGCGCCCATATCCGCGATCGTCGCCATCGAACGCGGCTTGCCACGCCTGTCGATCAGCGAAGGGGCCGCACCGCCAAGGGGCAGGGAGCCGTCATCCGGGATCGCAAAATCGAAGGCAGGTTCGGACCAGGGGAGCGAGACCTTCTTGCCGAAGACATCTTCGCGGCCGGCGAGCATCAGATCGATCGCATCCGTCCTCGCCACCCAACCACGCAGACGGCGGCCCGCATCCCAATCGGCCCTGACCGATTTCTGATCGTCCAGGCCGAACCACCGCGCGCGAGCCGGCCTGACGCCATCGGGATCCAACGCCACGATCTCCAGATAGATCCCCTCCCCCAGCCGCAGCAGATGGTTATGGGTGCCCATATAGGCGTGGCGCTGGCCGAAGGGGACGTCGAGCTCCAGACAATCCCGAACATGCGCGACGCCTTCCGACAAGGTCGGCGCGATGACCGTAAGATGATCGAGATGGAGCATGGCTGAACCGGCAAGGGAGCGGAGATAGGATGCTATTCTAGGCAGGGACCGGCGACGTTTTCCAGAATCCGGCTCGATTGGCCAGCGACTCGTTCGGCTCGCGGCAAGCTCCGAGATGCGTGTGTTTCAAACCAACCGCGCAAGCGCTACCGTCGCGCGGCATGCGTCCGCTCATCTTGCCGATTCTGGCCGTTGTCCTGCTCGCCCTTGCGGGGTGCGGCGCGGATTTCGACACCGATCAGATGCGGCTCTGCCGCCAGGCGATCCCACCGCTCAATCCGCCGAATGCCCGCATCGAGATCGAGCGCGCCACGAAAGGGCCCGTGCCGCGGGCGCTGAGGCTGCTCTACAGGGTGCAACTGGGCGACGACATCTCGCGCCACCGCAGCATCGATTGCCTGTTCGCCGGGGAAGGCGGCGGCCCCGGTCGCGGCGCGCTGGTCGGTATCGCCTCGGACGGGCGCCCGATGGCCGATGCCAGCTTCTATCTGCTGCGCCGCTTTTATCTCGAGGACAGGGCCGAGCCGCCGCCTGATCCGGCCGCCCCCTCCGCCGAGAACCTGCCGGCGATCCCGATCTCGGTCGCCTACGGTTTTCAGCAGGGGCTGAGCGCCCTGCCGTCGGCGGCGATCTACAGTCTGCTCGCCGCGGCCTATGCCCTCGTCTACGGGCTGACCGGGCGGATCATCCTGTGTTTCGGCGAATTCGCGGCGCTCGGCGCGCTTTCCTCCGTCGTCGGCGTGGCGCTGCTGCTCTCGCTCGCGATCTCGACGCCGCTTTCAGGGCTCGTGGTGGCCTTCGCCGTTGCGATCCTCGTTTGCGCCCTGCACGGCTTCGCCATGGGCCGCTTCGTGCTGCGTCACCTCGAACGCGCCAGCGGCCAGCAGATGCTGATCGCCACGATCGGGCTCGCGATCGCGCTGTCCGAATATCTCAGGCTGGTGCAGGGTCCGGAACTGCGCTGGCTGCCGCCGGTGTTCAACAGCCCGATTCCCCTGGCCCATTCCGGGACCTTCATCGTCACCTTGAACCCGCTGGCGCTGGCGCTCGCCGTCATCGGCCTCGCCGTCACGCTCGGCCTCGTCGCGCTGATCCGCCGCACGGCCTATGGCCGGGCCTGGCGGGCCGTCTCCGACGATGCGCGCACTGCGGCCCTGTTCGGCGTCGACGCCCGCGCCGTGCATGACGTCGCCGTCATCATCGCCTGCGCCGTCTGCGGCATGGCCGGCGTCATCGTGACCGCGATCTATGGCGGCATGGGTTTCGCCGGCGGTTTCTCCCTGGGTCTCAAGGCACTCGTCGCCGCCATTCTCGGCGGTATCGGCTCGGTCAGCGGCGCGGCGCTGGGCGGCCTGTGCATCGCCATATTCGAAGCCGCGTGGTCGGCGACGCTGCCGATCGAACAGCGTGATCTCGCCGTCTACTCCCTGCTGGCCGTTGTATTGATCTTGCGCCCCGGCGGCTTCTTCGGCGATGCAGACCTGACACCGCGGCAAGTCTGACACGCACGAGCTTGACGACATGACACCGGGATGGAGCGCATCATGAGCGAAGCCTTCGCCATCACCCCCGAGGATATCGACGCGGCGGCGAACCGCATCGAAGGGCATGTGCTGCGCACGCCGCTCGTGCCGGCGCCGCGCCTGTCCGAGCTGACGGGCGCGACCGTTCTGGTGAAGCACGAGAACATGCAGGCGACGGCCTCGTTCAAGGAACGCGGCGCCGTCAACAAGTTGCTGACGCTCAGCGAGAGCGAGCGGGCGCGCGGCGTCATCGCCATGTCGGCCGGCAACCACGCCCAGGCGGTGGCCTATCATGCCAAGCGCTTCGGCATTCCCGCGACGATCGTGATGCCCGAGACGACACCGCTGGTGAAGGTCGAGAACACCCGCGCCCATGGCGCCCGTGTCGTGCTCCACGGCGAGACGCTCTTCGAATCCAGCCAGAAGGCGCATGAGCTTGCCGGCGCCGAGCAACTCGTCTTCGTCCACCCCTATGACGATGCAGCGGTCATGGCGGGCCAGGGCACGGTGGCGCGCGAGATGCTGGCCGACGAACCCGATCTGGACGTGCTGATCATCCCGATCGGCGGCGGCGGGCTGATGGCCGGCAACGCCGTTGCCGCCAAGGCGATCAAGCCCGGGATCGAACTCATCGGCGTGGAGGCCGATCTCTATCCCTCCTTCTTCAATGTCGTGCATGCGCAGAACCGGCCGATCGGCGGGCCGACCCTGGCCGAAGGCATCGCGGTCAAGACGGTGGGCCAACTCACCCTGCCGGTGGTCTCCAGCCTGGTCAGCGATATCGTCCTTGTCGGCGAAGACCTGATCGAGCGTGCGGTCAACGCCTATGCCAGCCTGCAGCACAGCCTCGCGGAAGGCGCGGGCGCCGCCGGCCTCGCCGCGATGCTGAAGGACCCGCAGCGCTATGCCGGGCGTAAGGTCGGGCTCGTGCTCTGCGGCGGCAATATCGACACGCGCCTGCTCGCCGCGATCATGGTGCGCGAACTCGAACGCGAGGATCGCATCGTCGCCTTCCGCCTGACCAGCAACGACCGGCCGGGCCTGCTCGGCAAGATCGCCAGCCTGCTCGGCGATGAAGGCGCCAATATCCTCGAGGTCAGCCATGGCCGCTTGTTTCTCGACGTGCCTGCCAAGGGCGTCTCGCTCGACGTCACCGTGGAGACGCGGGGCGAAGCGCATTCGCGCGCGATCGAGAACATGCTTGCAAAAAACGGCTTCGCGCCAAGGCGAATCCTGCCACGCGGCCTTGCGGAACCGATGCGCTGATCAAACATATCCGCTCGGGCTACGCATCCCGCGCGCCGATGAAGGATTGAAGTCTCGATGAGCGATACCCGCTACAGCCAGCCGATCACGGCTCTGGAGCAGCGCCCCTACCAGAACGTCAGCGGCGTTCTCGGATCGCGCCTGTTCGCCTGGCTCGTCGATATCGTCGTGCTGTTCTTCCTTGGCTGGCTGGTCGTCTTCCTGCTGTTCGTGCTCGGCATCGTCACCTTCGGCGCGACCTGGCTGCTTCTCCCGATCGCGGCGTTCGCGACGGCGCTGGGCTATGCCGCGCTGACGATCGGCGGGCGGCGTCAGTCCACCTGGGGCATGCGCGTCGCGGGCCTGAGGGTCGAGACCGCTAATGGCGGCCGCCCGGACGGGCTGACCGCCGCTGTGCATGCGCTGCTGTTCTACGTCGCCGCTGGCACTTTCCTGCTCTGGCTTGTCGACGTCGCCTGCGGCTTCGCTCGCGAAGACCGGCGCATGGGCCATGACCTCCTGACCGGGCTGGTCGTCGTCCGGGCCTGATCAGAAGCGAAAGCGCAGCAGGCGCGCCATCTGCGACAGCGCGGGAATCCATCCGAACATCTGGATGGTCGCCCGCGCCGTGAGCGACATCCGCGCGACCTGTCGTAGATCGTACCCGTTCGCGCCATAGCCCGTGAGCTCCTGAACGAGCTTGAGTCGGGGGAGTTGTCGCATCAGCTCCCGGGGATCATCGAGCGCCCAGTGCAGCGCCGCGCCGGTCGAGCGGATGGCGGGCTGCCAGGCGATCAGCGTGAGGCCCACCCGGCTATAGGCATCGAAGGCAAATTCGCCGCCGGGGACGTGCCCCATCACCCGCGCCAGCAGAAGCACCACCTCTTCCTCGGGCAGATAGGGCAACAGGCCCTCGGCGATGATAAGAGCTGGCCGATCCCGCGGCACCGCCTCGAGCCATCCCGACTCGATCACCGACGATCCCAGCAAGGTGCAGTTTTCTCGGTCCGCATAGAGGCGCTGCCGCAAAGCGATGACATCGGGGTAGTCGACCTCGAACCAGCGGATGCTGGCGGGGGGCTCAAGCCTGAGAACGCGCGAGTCGAGCCCGCAGCCGAGATGCAGCACGGTAGCTTCGGGGTGCCGGGCAATGAAATCCCGCGTCCAGCCATCGATCACATGCGCCCGCAAGGCGACGCCGATCATCAAATCCCGATCGATTCCGAGCCGCGCGAAGTCGTAGTCGACCCACCCCATCGCCTCCGCGGCGAAGCGATCCTTCAGGAGCGAGTCGGGCAAACGGCTCTCGCCTGCCTTCGCGCAGAGCGTGATCAGGAGCGTTTCCTTCGCTCCTCTGAGCGCCACTTTCTCGCCGGGCATTTCAACTCCCGAGGCCAATCCGTTCGCAGCCCAGTCGACGCCGGGAAGTTGTCGGCAGCAAGATCGCCGCACATGCCGCCTCGCGCTTGTTGCCGCCGCCACCGATGCTACATTGAAGGCGCGCAGCTTTTTCGGAGCCCGCCGACGTGACGCGCCCATTGCGGGACGCCCCGCAATTCTACCTCACTTCCCCAACCGCGTGTCCCTATCTGCCAGGACGCGAGGAGCGGAAGGTATTCACGCATCTGGTCGGCTCCCGGGCGCGCGAGCTCAACGATGTGCTGTCGCAAGGCGGCTTCCGCCGTTCGCAGAGCATCGCCTACCGCCCGGCATGCGAGATCTGCCGGGCCTGCATCTCCGTCCGGATCTGCGTCGACGATTTCCGCTATTCGCGCAGCTTCCGCCGGGTGCTGGCGCGCAACAGCGACCTGATCGGCGAGGCGCGGCCGCCGCAACCGCGCTCCGAGCATTATTCGCTCTTCCGCGCCTATCTCGACGAGCGCCATCCCGATGGCGGCATGGCGACGATGTCGGCCCTCGACTTTGCGATGATGGTCGAGGACACCCATGTCGAGACGCATCTCATCGAATACCGCCGGCGCGGCCCCGATTCGGGTTTCACCGGCCGCGGCGAGGGCGATCTCTTCGCCATGGCCCTGACCGATACGCTCAAGGACGGGCTGTCCATGGTCTACTCGGTCTATGATCCCGGGCTGGAGCCGCGCTCGCTTGGCACCTTCATGGTGCTTGAGCACATCGCCCGGGCGCGGCGGCTCGGCCTGCCCTACGTCTATCTCGGTTACTGGGTCGAAGGTTCGCCCAAAATGGCCTACAAGGCGCGCTTCCTGCCGCAGGAGCGCTTGCTGCCGCAGGGTTGGGAACGCGTCGACCGCACTGATTCAACCGATTGAAA
This sequence comes from Allobosea sp. 10L422, assembly GCF_056395345.1. NCBI lineage: Bacteria > Pseudomonadati > Pseudomonadota > Alphaproteobacteria > Hyphomicrobiales > Alloboseaceae > Allobosea > Allobosea sp. 10L422. Next base: position 149,059 of record NZ_JBFTJI010000012.1, on the reverse strand, counting down.
CGCATCAGCGACGCGCGCAGAACGCGCTTGCGACGCCCAGCCCCTCCCGGCACTGTGCCGCCAACGGCCAGCGCGGCAAACCCGCCGCGACAAATGCCGACCGGAGGAAACATGAGCGAAGACCTGACGCAGCGGCTGGAGCGTTGCTACACCGGCATCATCCACGACACGATGCGGGCGATGGGCCTGAGGGACTTCGTGCTGCCGCCGGAACTGCGTCCGCTCCTGCCCGGCCAGAAGCTTGCAGGACCCGCCTTCACCGTCGAAGGCAAGACCGGCGAATTCGACGCGCATGAGACGCTGCTCGGCTGGACCGGCCTGCTCTCCGCCGCCAAGTCCGGCCATGTCTGGGTCTGCCAGCCCAACACCAACGAGATCGCGCTGATGGGCGAGCTCTCGGCCGAAACGTTGAAGAACAAGGGCGTGCGCGGCTGCGTCATCGACGGGCTCTCGCGCGACACCGAATTCCTGGTCGAGATGGGCTTCCAGGCCTATTTCAAGGCCTACACGCCGCGCGACATCGTCGGCGCCTGGCTGCCGAAGGCCGTCGACGAGCCAATCAAGATCGGCGATGTCTGGATCCGGCCCGGCGACTACATCCTCGCCGATCGCGACGGCGTCGTCCGCATCCCCGCCGAGATCATCGAGGACGTTCTGGAGAAGTCGGAAACCGCGATCTCGGCCGAGAACAAGGTCCGTACCGCGATCCTCGCCGGCACGGACCCTCAGCAGGCCTACCTGCAGTTCGGCAAGTTCTGAGAGAGTTGCAGCCCTCATCCCGAGAAGCCGGGCAGCCGCGCCTCGAAGGATGATCCAGATGGTTCAGGAGCCTCCGCGAGCATCCTTCGAGACGCCATTCCAAGGGAATGGCTCCTCAGGATGAGGGCTCCCTCCCAGGAGGACTCGATGTCATGTCCCACGATCCGCGCCTCATCCTGCTCGATCCGCGCGACAACGTCCTGGTCGCGCGGGTGCGGCTGAAAGCCGGCGAGAGCGTCGAGACTGGCTCAGGTCCCGCAGCGCTGGACCGCGACATCGCGCTCGCCCACAAGATCGCGCGCCGCGCCATCGCGGCCGGAGAAAAGATCCTGAAATACGGCGCGCCGATCGGCGTCGCGACCGAGGCGATCGCGCCGGCCGCGCATGTCCATGTCCACAACATGCGCAGCGACTACACGCCGACCTACCATCTGGAAGATGAACGCAAGGCGGGAGCCTCGGCATGAGCGAGATGCGCGGCTATCTCCGGTCCGACGGGCGCAAGGGCATCCGCAACACCGTCGCGGTCGCCTATCTCGTCGAATGCGCCCACCATGTCGCACGCGAGATCGCCCTGCCCTGGCGCGAAGAAGGCGTCCATGCCATCGGCTTTCCCGGTTGCTATCCGAATTCCTACGCCGAGCGGATGATGGAGCAGCTTTGCACGCATCCGAATGTGGGCGCCGTGCTCCTAGTTTCGCTGGGCTGCGAGAGCTTCAACAAATACGCGCTGGAGCGGGCGATCCACGCCAGCGGCCGGCCGGTGACGACCATCATCATCCAGGGCACGGGCGGCACCCGCTCGTCTATCCGCGAGGGCCGAGCCTGGGTCGAGGAGCAGCGCATCGCGCTCGACGCGCAGGAGACGGTGCCGATGGCGGTCTCCGAGCTGGTCGTCGGCACGGTCTGCGGCGGCTCTGACGGCACCTCCGGCATCACCGGCAATCCGGCTGCGGGTCGCGCCTTCGACAAGCTGATCTCGGAAGGCGCCGCCTGCATCTTCGAGGAAACCGGTGAGCTGATCGGCTGCGAGCACATCATGGCGGCGCGCGCGGTCACGACGGAGCTCGGCGTGGAGCTGGAGAAGTCCGTCGCCAAGGCAGCGCGCTACTATGCGACGCTGGGCTATGGCTCCTTCGCCGCCGGCAACGCCGAGGGCGGGCTCTCGACCATCGAGGAGAAGTCGATGGGCGCCTATGCGAAATCCGGGGCATCGCCGATCTCCGGCCTGATCAAGCCCGGCGACGTGCCACCGCATGGCGGGCTCTACCTGCTCGACGTCGTGCCGGATGGCGAGGTGCGCTTCGGCTTCCCCAACATCAACGACAATGCCGAGATCGCGGAGCTGATCGCCTGCGGCGCGCATTGCGTGCTGTTCGTGACGGGCAGAGGCTCGGTCGTGGGCTCGGCGATCTCGCCCGTGGTGAAGATCTGTGCCAACCCGGAAACCTATCGCCGGATGTCCGAGGATATGGACGTCGATGCCGGGCGCATCCTCGAAGGCCGCGCAGGCCTCGACGCGATCGGCCAGGAGATCCGCGATCTCGTGGTCTCGCTCGGCCAGGGCGGCAAGACGAAATCCGAGGAGCTCGGCCATCAGGAATTCATCCTGACCTATAAGAGCTTCGAGCCGCTCGGCCCTGCCTGCCTGCCGGCAGGATGAAGGCCGACGTAGCCAGCCCCCCGAGAAAACCTGCCCGCCCTCCAGAAAAAGAGCGAGACGCCTTAAGAGTAAATCAAGCTCGGCCGGGCATGATGGCGCCGCTGCTTTGCCGTGGGGGCCTTCATGTTGCGTAACCTGACCCGGATGCCGGCCGACATGTCGTCGGATTCGCGCCGGCAGTTGCTTCATGCGGTCACGGATCTGTTCCTCCTCGATCAGGAACCGAGCGAGACCGTCAAGGAACACTACGGGGAGATCGCGACGACTTCGCTCGGCCAGCTCGGCGACGATGAGCGCAAGGGCTATGCGGACCGCGTGGCGAGCATGCCGACCCTGCCGAACAATGTCGCCGTTACTCTCGGCAGCGATGGCAATGCCGACGTCGCGCGGCTTGTCCTGACCCTTTCACCGGTTCTCACCGACACCGACCTCGCCGCCATCGCCGTCAGCCAGTCGCAGCAGCATCTCGTCGCCATCGCCGAGCGCGCGCGCCTCTCCGAAAGCGTCACCGACATCCTGGTCGAGCGTGGCGACCAGAAGGTGCTGCACACGGTCAGCGCCAATGAGGGCGCAGCCTTCTCCGACCGGGGCTTCGATCGGCTGCTCGAGCGCGGCCACGGCGACGCCGATATCACCGACGCACTGGCCCGCCGCTCGGACCTTGCGCCGAACCGCGCCCAGCGCGTCCTGCGGATCGTCGAGCAGTTCGCGGAAGGGGCCGCTCCCGGCGCGAGCGCAACGCAGGAGGCCGCCTCCCTCGCCCGCCAGGCGCGCCAGCAAAGGCTCGAGGTCAAGCTCCTGCTCTCCGATCTCGTTGCGAAGGTCCGGGAGGTCGACGATGTGCTGACCATGCTGGCCGACGAAGACCGTGCCTATCATCTCGCGCAGGTCCTCGCGCAGATCGCCGACATCACGATCGACCAGGCGCTGCGCGTGCTGATGCAGCGCGATGCCAGCGGCATCGCCGTCACCTGCCGCTCGCTCGGGATCGGCACCACGGCCTTCCGCGCCATCCTGCAATTGCGCGCGCGGCGGCTCTACTTCTCCTCGCGCGACATCGACGACGATGTCGATGCCTACGCCAAGCTGGACCTTGCGACCGCCGAGCGGACGCTGCGTTTCCTCAAGCTCCGGACGAAGATCGCCTGAGCGACCGTGGCCGCGCCACAAAACCGCGACATTCACCCCGCCTCATGCTAGCTTCCCGCAGGGCGCTTCTGCGCGAGGATGGCTTCGACGTGAGATTTCCGCTTCTTTCGGCTGCGGCGCTTTCGGTTCTTTTCGCGGGCGCAGCGCAGGCAGAGACCCTCCTGCCCCTCACCGGTTTCGCCGCCTTGCCGTCCTTCGCCTGGGACGAGCCGATGATCTCGCCGCGTTGGGAGGGCTCCTACGCCCGCATCTCGTCAGGCCTCCAGGTCACAAGCTCGAAGCATATGCGCACGAACGCCGGGCCGACCTTCGGGCTCGAGGCCGGGACGATGCGACGCGAGGGCAACTTCGTTTACGGCATCGTGGGCGCGATCGACTACGCCCCCGCGATCGGCGGCTATGGCTATCCGAGCTTCGGCAACGTGGCCTACACGCGCGACTTCGCCGGCGCCTTCCAGGTCAAGACCGGCGTGCTGGTAGCGCCTGACGTGCTGCTCTACACCAAGGTCGGGATGTCGGCCGCCAACGAAACCTGGCGCTATGGCGCAACGCCATTCTCGGCGCCCTTCAACCAGAGCGAAATCGCCGTGCGGCCCGAGGCTCGCGCCGGCGTGGAATGGGCCGTCACCGACAAGATCACGCTCAGCCTCGAAGCCGGGATCCTCGGCCGGCCGATCCGCTGAGGATTTGATTCAGGCGGCTGCTGGGTTGATTCAGGAAGTCTGCGTAAGTTCCTGACAGCATTGACATTTGACAATGAAGGCGCAGGGAACCCCTCTGCTGCATCGAAGTCGGCTGTTGACGGCCTCGACACTTCAAGCGCCGATCTCGGGCAAGCCCGAAGACAGGCGCAGGGGTGAGTGTAGGCCGTTGGACAAGCGAGACGAGCCCTCACCGCGGCAACCGTCAGGTCACGGCTAAAGCGCCAACGGCGGTTCTGCGTTGCGGTTCTCGCGACTTCTCTGCGAGCATGAGGACGTCCTACTGGCTAGGCGCCCTCACCCCCCGAAGGTATTGCTCTTCGGGAAGCCCTTGGGTGGCAGGCGCCCGGCCTCGGCGCGATGGCCGAGCCATTCCAGCAGATCGGCCTGCGTCACCGTCCAGGTCCGGCCGGAGGTGTCGAGCCAGGTCAGGCCGTCAGCGAGGTTGAAGGTCTTGGCGTCGGAGAGGCCGCCATCCTTGTAGCGCTGCAGGCGCACGCCCTTGCCACGGCCCATCTCCGCCACTTCCGAGATCGGGAAGCAGAGCAGCTTGCGGTTCTCGCCGATGATCGCGACATGGTCGCCATCAGCCGGCACCGCTAGCACGGCGACGTGCGTGCCATCGACATTCAGAACCTGCCGCCCCTTGCGGGTGTTGGCGACGACATCGTCGGCGGGAGCTACGAAGCCCCTGCCCTCGCTCGTCGCCATCAGCAGCTTGGAGCCCGGCCTGTAGGGGAAAGCGGAGACGATCTCGGCCGTCTCCTCCAGTTCGATCATCAGCCTGATCGGATCGCCGAAGCCGCGCCCGCCCGGCAGCTTCGAGGCGTCGAGCGTGAAGACCTTGCCGTTCGAGGCGAGCACAAGCACTTTCGCGGTCGTCTCGGTGAAGAACGCCGTCTGGAGCGCATCGTCGCCCTTGAAGGAGAAGCTGGAGCGATCCTGCACATGGCCCTTCAGAGCGCGGATCCAGCCCTTCTTCGAGATGACGACGGTGATGGGCTCGCGCTCGACCATGGCCTGGGTCAGGTCGATATCGGCGGTGTCGGGCATGTCGGCGAAGTCGGTGCGGCGCTTGCCGATCGCCGTCTCCGGGCCGAAGGTCTTCTTCACCTGGCGGATGTCCCAGGCGATCGTCTTCCACTGTGTCGCCTCGGAGCCGAGCAGCTCCTCGATCTGCCCCTTTTCCTTGGTCAGTTCGTCAAGCTCGGTCTTGAGCTGCATCTCCTCAAGCTTGCGCAATGCGCGCAGGCGCGTGTCGAGAATGGCATTGGCCTGAACCTCCGTGAGATCGAAGACCTTCATCAGCTCGATCTTCGGCTCATCCTCCTCGCGGATGATTTTGATGACCCGGTCGAGATCGAGATAGACGATCAACAGGCCGCGCAGGATCTCCAGCCGCTTCTCGATCTGGCCGAGCCGGAAGCGCGAACGCCGCTGCAGCACCTCGCGGCGATGGTCGAGCCAGGCGCGCAGGGCCTCCGAAAGGCCGAGCACGCGCGGCACGAGGCCGCCGGTCAGCACGTTCATGTTCATCGAAATGCGCGCTTCCAACTCAGAGAGCCGGAACAGCGATTCCATCATCAGRTTGGSATCGACAKYGCGGSYGCGCGGCTCGATGACGACGCGGATRTCYTCSGCCGAYTCGTCGCGCAGATCCGCGACCAAAGGCAGTTTCTTGTCGTTGAGCAGCTCGGCGATCTTCTCGATCAGCCGGCCCTTCGAAACCATGTAGGGGATCTCGGTGACGACGACCTGCCAGGCACCCCGCTCAAGATCCTCCTTCACCCAGCGCGCGCGGGTGCGAAAGGCGCCGCGACCGGTGCGATAGGTCTCCGCCATCGAGGCGCGGCTCTCGACGATGATGCCGCCGGTCGGAAAATCCGGGCCGGGCACGAAGGTCATGAGCTGCTCGGAGGAGGTCTCCGGGTGCTGGATCAGGTAGAGCGCGGCGTCGCAGAGCTCGGCGGCGTTGTGCGGCGGGATCGAGGTCGCCATGCCCACAGCGATGCCCTGCGAGCCATTGGCGAGCAGGTTCGGGAAGGCGGCCGGCAGGACGATGGGCTCTTCGTCCTCGCCGTTGTAGGTCTCGCGGAAGTCGACCGCGTCCTCGTCGATGCCGTCGAGGAGCAGGCGCGCGACCTCGGTCATGCGCGCTTCGGTATAACGGTAGGCGGCGGCGTTATCGCCGTCGATATTGCCGAAATTGCCCTGCCCGTCGACGAGCGGATAGCGCTGGGCGAAATCCTGCGCGAGGCGCACCAGCGCGTCGTAGACCGACTGGTCGCCATGCGGATGGAACTTACCGATGACGTCGCCGACGATGCGGGCGCATTTCTTGTGGACCTGGCCCGGATCGAGCCGCAGCAGCCGCATGGCGTGCAGGATGCGGCGATGGACGGGCTTCAAACCGTCGCGCGCATCCGGCAAAGCGCGGTGCATGATGGTGGAGAGCGCATAGGCAAGATAGCGCTCTTCGAGCGCCGATTTCAGATCGATGCGCTCGGATTCGTCCTCCGGCGGCGGATCGACCGGTTTGCCCATGCGTCTTCAGCCCTCGTCTCGTCGAAAATTCGCGCGGCTTCTATGGCACAGCGCGAATCAGCCCGCCAGAACAATGCAGGTACGCCGCCATGCGTGCAAACGCCGGCGCCGGCATTTTGCGCTCAATCAGTGGATGAATCCGCAGCGGGTGAATTCGCTGCGATGCGCGTCGCCAGTTCGATCAATCGCGCCCGCTCCGGCGGTTCGCGAAGCCCCCGAGGCTCGTAGAGGTGACGGCGCAGGAAATGCCCGGTCAGGGCGAAGCCCGCCAGAAGCTCGGCCGCGGACGGTTCACGCCCGCCCTGCCCCTCGACCAGGAAGGCCGGCAGCGCCAGCAGCCGGTCGAGATAGGGTTGCGCCGCCCGGCGGCTGACGGCCTTGCCCGATTTCGGCGAGACATGGCTGAGATCGTCGGGGGAGCCGGTCACGGCGCAGCGCGCAAGATCGAGCCCGAAGCCGAGTTCCGAGAGCATGGCGAGTTCGAAGCGCACAACCAGCGCCGGCGTGAAGCGCTGTTCGTCGAGATGAGCGATGAGGACGGCGAAGCCTTCGTAGAGGCCCGGATGCGGGTCCCGCTCAGGCAGCAGGCGAAGAAGCGCAGCGATCGTCCCCAGCCCGTAGAGCGCGACCGGGACCGCCATCAAACGGGCGGCATGCGAGGTCAGCAGTTCCACCCTGTACTCGCCGAGGTGTTCGTCGAGCCGGGCGCGCCATGTCACAGCGACATGATTGCCCGGCTGGAGCTGCGGCTGCGCCTTCCGCGAACGCCCGCCCCTGACGAGGCCGAGGTGACGGCCATGGTCGCGGGTCATCACCTCGAGGATCACGGCGCTCTCGCCATGAGCCTTGAGGCCGATGATCGTGCCTTCATCCGTCCATTCCATGGACAGGATTTAGGACAGGCGGGCGCAGGAAGAAACCGCGTCATGGCCGGGCTCGCCCCGACCATCGCGGAAACCGGCGCCCTCCCGCCCGGCACTTCCGGATCGACGCGACGCTTCCGCCAAGCAAGGTCGCTCTCAGGCCACGTACTGGGCGATTCCGCCCCCAAACGACCAGTCCTCGCGCTTGACCTCGACAAGGTTGATGAAGATGTCGTCCGGCTTCAGCCCGGGGTCGCGAGCAAGGTTCGCCGCGATCGCCGCATAAAGCTTCTTCTTCTGCGTCACGCCACGTGTGTTGGCCACCGTGATTTGGATGATGACCAGACCCGCACTGCGGTTGAAGCCGAAATAATTGGCATCGAAGACGAATTCGTCGGCGTCATGCTGATGCACGACGGCGAAGAGATCCTTCTCCGGCACCTCGAACGTCTCGCGCAGCGCCTTGTAGACACCGTCGATGATCGCCGCAGGTTCGGAAGCGGGCCGGCCGCGACGCATGGAAATCCGGATCAGAGGCATGGTTCTCTCCATCTGCGGTAGCCGGATGGCTGCCGGTCGATGGCCAGAAGCTAGCCTTGAATCATAAAGCAATAAACCGTATCGTACGAGATATCATAAATACGGATTTCTGATTTATGAGCACTCCTGCCCTCGATGTCGAAGCGGTTGCCGCCTTTCTTCAGGCCGCCGAATTGTCGAGCTTCACCCGCGCTGCCGAAGCGCTCGGCTCGACGCAGTCGCTGGTCAGCACGCGGATCAAGCGGCTGGAGACCACGCTCGGGAAGCTTCTTTTGCAGCGGCATCCGCGGCTGGTTCGGCTCACCTCCGAAGGCGAGCGCTTCCTGCCGGCCGCCCGCGCATTCCTCGCCGCCCACAGCCGGGCGCTCGCTGCCTTCAGCGAGGCGCCCGAGCGGATCGCCATCGGCATCAGCGAACAGGCGGCCGGCGCCGATGTGCCGGCCCTGCTCGCCCGACTGGCCGCGCGCGACCCCGACCTCATCGTCAATCTGCGCATCGAGCCGTCGAGCCAATTGGAGGCGGCTTATGAGGCGGGCGATCTTGATGCGGTGCTCGTGCGCAGGATCGGCGCCGGCAAGACCGGAGAGGTTCTGCGCGAGGACAATCTCGGCTGGTTCGCCTCTCCAGACTTGCCGCGCCGGGGCGACTCGCCGCTGCCGCTGATCAGCCTCGTCTCCGAGTGCCGCCTGCGGCAGCACGCCATCGCCGCGCTCGACCGGCGCGCCATAGGCTGGCGCGAAGCCTTCATCGGCGGCGGAATGGCCGCTGTGCAGGCCGCGCTTGCCGGCGGCTTCGGGGTCGCTGCGCTGGCAACCCGGGTCGCCCCGCCGGGCGCCGTCGATATCGGCGCGGATTGGGGGCTGCCGCCGCTCGGGCGCTCGCATGTCGTGCTGCGCAGCAACGCGGCCACGCCACGCGGCCGGGCCTTCGTCCGCGAGCTGGCAGCCGCGTTCCGGAACTAGCCGACCACCCGCTCGACGCGGCTTATCACGCGCTTCTCACGCAGCTCGCTGATGATCGCGGAGAGGTGCTTCAGATCCCAGACGGTGAGATCGATCGTGACATCGGTGAAATCCGGGTTCGGACGGTTCATCGAAACCGAGTCGATATTGCCGTCATGCTCGGCGATCGTCGTGGTAATCTGGGCGAGCGAACCTGGCTCGTTCAGCGACTTCAGCGCAATGCGAGCCGGGAAACGCTGCGGCACCTTGTCGTCGAGATCCCAACGCACATCGAGCCAGCGTTCGGGCTCGTTGTCGAAGGCGGCGAGCGCCGGCGACTGGATCGGATAGATCGTCACGCCCTCGCCCGGCGTCAGGATCCCGACGATGCGATCGCCCGGCACCGCGCCCCCCTGCGGAGCGAAGCGCACCGGCAGGTCACGGCCGAGGCCGCGGATCGGGATGGCGCTGTCGTCGGAGGGCTCCTCGCCCGGCAGTTTGAACTTCAGGTTTTCGCCCTGACGCAACTCGAACCAGCCTTTTCCGCTGGCCGCGGCGCCGGGCTTGGTCTCGGCCGAAGCGCGCTTCTCCGGCTCGAGATCGGGATAGACCGCCTTCACGACGTCGCCGGAATACATCTCGCCACGACCGACGGCGGCGAGCACGTCATCGACCGTGCTGCGGGCGAGGCGCCTGAGCGCAGCCTTGAGCTTGTCGTCGGAGAAAGCCCGCTCGGCGCGGGAGAAGGCACGTTCAAGGATCTGGCGGCCCAGGCCCGCATATTGCCGGCGCACGGCAGCGCGCGTGGCACGGCGGATCGCGGCACGGGCCTTGCCGGTGACGACGAGCGACTCCCAGGCAGCCGGCGGCGCCTGGCCCTCGGCGCGGGTGATCTCGACCTCGTCGCCGTTCTGCAGYTCGGTSAGSAGCGGCGCGATGCGTCCGTTGATCTTGGCGCCGACKGCGSTGTTGCCGACATCGGTATGGACGGCATAGGCGAAATCGATCGGCGTCGCCCCGCGCGGCAGGGCGATCAGCCGGCCCTTCGGCGTGAAGCAGAAAACCTGATCGTGGAAGAGCTCGAGTTTGGTGTGTTCGAGAAACTCCTCGGGGCTGTCGCCCTCGTTCAGCAAGTCGACGGTGCGGCGCAGCCACTGATAGGCGCGGCTCTCGTCGCCGAGCCGGATCGGCGCGCCGGGGCGGCCATCCTTGTAGTGCGCATGCGCGGCGATGCCGTATTCGGCGATGCGGTCCATGGTGTCGGTGCGGATCTGCAGCTCGACGCGGCTATGGCCGGGGCCGACCACGGTGGTGTGGATCGAGCGATAGTCGTTCTGCTTGGGCGTCGAGATGTAATCCTTGTAGCGCCCAGGCACCATCGGCCAAGTCATATGGACGATGCCGAGGACGCGGTAGCAATCCTCCGGCTTCTCGACGATGACGCGGAAGCCGAAGATATCCGAGAGCTGCTCGAAGGAGACTGACTTCCGCTCCATCTTCTTCCAGATCGAATAGGGGCGCTTGCGCCGCCCCGAGACCTGGGCCTGGATACCGCTGGCGGCAAGCTTCTCCTTCAGATCGCGCTCGATCTCGCCGATCACCTTGCCCTCGCGCGCGGTGACCTCCTCCAGCCGCTTGGTCACGGTGGCATGGGCTTCCGGCTTGATGTGGCGGAAGGAAAGCTCCTCCAGCTCCTCGCGCAGCTCCTGCATGCCCATGCGCCCGGCGAGCGGAGCATAGATCTCGATCGTCTCCTCGGCGATGCGCAGCCGCTTCTCGGGAGGGACGAAATGCAGGGTGCGCATGTTGTGCAGCCGGTCGGCGAGCTTGACCAGCAGCACGCGGACATCGTCGGCGATGGCGAGCAGCAGCTTGCGGAAATTCTCGCCCTGAGCCGCCTTCTTGGAGACGAGGTCGAGCTTCTTGATCTTGGTGAGGCCGTCGACGAGCCGGCGGATATCCGGCCCGAACATGCTCTCGATCTCCTCGAGCGTCGCGGCGGTGTCCTCGACCGTATCGTGCAGCACCGCTGCGACGATGGTGGCATCGTCCAGCTTGAGATCGGTCAGAATCGCTGCAACTTCGAGCGGATGCGCGAAGAAGGGATCGCCGGAGGCGCGCTTCTGGGTGCCGTGTGCGCGCATGGCATAGACATAGGCCCGGTTGAGCAGGTCCTCGTCGGTATTCGGATTGTAGCTCCTGACCCGGTCAACGAGCTCATACTGCCGCATTATGCCCATGCGGGCCCCTGCCTCGACATTCTCTTGTTGCAACTCATGATTATTTGCGCAGGCATGGACGGCAGCAAGGCGTTTTCCGGATGGCGGGCATGAAAAAGCCCGGCGGTGCCGGGCTTTAACTTCAAACTATGAACAATCGATTCACGCGGGCCGAGGATCAGTCCTCGTCGTCGGCGCTCTCGGTCGGCGGCACGAGGCCGTCGAGGCCGCGCAGCAGGTCCTCTTCGCTCATCCGGTCGAACTGGACTTCGCTGTCGGGCGTCGTTGCGCTGGCGGGGCTGGCGAGCAGCGGAACGGTCTCCTGCTCCGGCTCGTCGACCTCGACATGCTTCTGCAGCGAGTGGATCAGGTCTTCCTTGAGATCCTCGGGCTTCAGCTTCTCGTCGGCGATTTCGCGAAGCGCGACGACGGGATTCTTGTCGTTGTCGCGCGTGACGAGGATCGACGAGCCCGACTGGATCATCCGCGCGCGGTGGCTGGCGAGCAGCACCAGCTCGAAGCGGTTCTCGACCTTGTCGATGCAGTCTTCAACGGTAACGCGAGCCATGGGCGGCTTCTTCCGATCTCAGCGATGCAGGGGATAGGTTGAGCAGGCCCTTACAGCCAAAGCCGCCGGGATGCAAGAAATTCGCGCTCAGGCCCGCATGCGCCGGACCATGTCGTCCAGGGTCGGCTCCAGCCGGCCGCCGCCCTCGCCCGCGCGTCCGCCCATCGCCGGCAGCTCATGCGGCTTGAGCTCGGCGAAACGCATCCGCATCGTGGTGGCGACCCCCTCGCCGAAGGCGATCGCCTCGCGGTTGCCGATCGAGGAGAGGAAATTGATCGTGCTGGCCGAAGCGTCGGAAATCGCCGAGCGAATGATCTGCTGGTCGCGCTCGTTGGCCAGCCGCATGGCGAAGACGGTCGAGCACTGCGACAGGATGGTCGGGTCGAGTTCGCCCGGGCGCTGCGTGACCACGCCGAGATAGGCGCCGTATTTGCGCCCTTCCTTGGCGATGCGCGCGATCGCCTGGCGGGTTGGCGCGAAGCCGAGCGCCCGGTCGGACGGCACATAGCGATGTGCCTCTTCGCAGAGCACCAGGACCTCGCAGGCGCCCTGGCTCGCCATTGCGATGTCGAAGGCAAGCCGCGACAGCACCGAGGCGACGGCATTGACCACCTCGCCCGGCAGGCCACCGAGCTGGAAGGCGGTGATCGGCCGGCCATGCATCGGAATGCGGAAGATCTGACCCAGTATCGGCGCCACCGTCTCGTACATATTGGCGCGCCCGAACATGAAGCGGTAGCGCGGATCGGCGTGGAGCGATTCCAGCCGCACCTTCAGCGAGCGCAGCGCCGCCCTCGGCCAGCGCTGCTCGTGCAGGCCGATCATTTCGTCGATAACGGCAAAGGCGTCCTTCAGACGGTAAGGCGTCGATGCGTCGACACCGCCCGTCGACGGCGCCGGCTCCGAGCCGCTGCGCCCCGTGCCGAGATCGAGCGGACGCTTGAGCAGGCTCGATCCGAGGTCGCGCGCCAGTTCCTGACCACTGGGAACACGGTAGCGGGTTCGGGCTGCTGCGACGACCTCCCGCAGAATGTCCGGCTCGTCGTCCAGCGCAGGCCGGCCGCGAAAGACGATATCGGCAAACTCCTCCTGCTTGAACATCCAGAACGGCAGGTCGAGCGCATCGCCATCGATGGTCAGGGCGAGATCCGGAAAGGCGACGGAATATTCGTTGTGCGGATCGAGGATCAGAACGCGCAGGCGCGGGCGCGCCGCGACGGCACGGCGCAGCAGGAGCGAGACGGCGCTCGACTTGCCGACACCCGTGGTGCCGACGAGGGCGAAATGACGCGAGAGCATGTCCTGGATGCTGACGGTCGCGGCGATGCTGGCATCCTGCGTGACATGGCCGATCTCGGCACCCGTCCGGTCACCAAGGTCGTGAACGAGCGCAAGATCGCCGGCGCGGATGCGGTGAGCTATGGCGCCGATCGGCGGATAGGTGGTAATGCCGCTCTGGAAGCGCGCCGAGCCATCCGGCTTCTCGAGAACCTCGCCCAGAAACTCGACCTCGACCTGAATCGGGTTCTCGCCGTCCGTCCAGGCTGGCTCGACCGCGTGCAGCTTGTAGACCAAGGCCACGATGCGGCTTGGACCGAGATTGATCGAGATCATGCGGCCGATCGCCCAGGCGTCGCTTGCCTGCCAGCTGCCTGTCGAGACCGCGCTCAGGATCGTGGCACGCGATCCGTCGCAGGCGATCACCCGCCCAAGCGCACGCTCGGGCGGCTGACCGGCATTGCGTCGGTCCGGCGTAATGTCTGCATGGAAGGCCGCGTTATTTACGGTTAGTTGCATATCTCAACTAGCTCAACCAAAGGTTTAGTTGATTTATGTCTTGATATTGCAGCGCGCCGGTTACGATTACCTTCACGGAGACCGAACAACCATTCGCTGTTGTCAAATCAGCAATCGCGCCTGCGGATGGTCGCACAGATCACAAATCGTGAGGCCGCCATCACAATCCCTGCATTGAGCCGATGCCGTGCTTTCGTCTAAGCACGGGTAGCTTCAAAGAGGGCTTGCACAATGGCCGAAGGGCTGCGTCTCGGCGTCAACATCGACCATGTCGCCACGGTGAGGAATGCGCGCGGCGGTGCCCTGCCCGATCCGGTCCGCGCCGCCCATCTCGCCATCGCCGCAGGCGCTGACGGAATCACCGCCCATCTGCGCGAGGACCGCCGCCATATCCGCGACGCCGACATGGAACGGCTCGCCGCCGAGCTGACGAAGCCGCTCAATTTCGAGATGGCCGCCACCGACGAGATGATCGCGCTGGCGGAGCGCCTGAAGCCGCACGCGGCCTGCCTCGTGCCGGAAAAGCGGGAGGAGCGTACCACCGAGGGCGGGCTCGACGTCGTCGGGCAAGAAGAACAGCTTGCGCCACGCATCGCCCGCCTGAAGGCCGCCGGCTGCCGCGTTTCGCTCTTCATCGAGCCCGACAAGGCGCCGATCGCTATGGCGGCCAAGCTCGGCGCCCCCGTCGTCGAGCTCCATACCGGCAGTTGGTGCCATGCGGTTGCGGATGGCAGAACGGCCAAGGCGGAGGCCGAGTTCCAGCGACTTGCCGATGGCGCGGTTTATGCGGCCAAGCTCGGGCTTGAGGTCCATGCCGGCCATGGGCTCGACTACGACACCGCGCGCAGGCTTGCCGGCATACCGGCCTTCGTCGAGTTCAACATCGGCCACTTCCTGATCGGCGAGGCGATCTTCGTTGGGCTGGACGCGGCGATCCGCCGGATGCGGCAGGCGATGGATGATGGGCGCGGCACCGGAGGCTGACCGTTCCGGAAACCGGTTTCCACTTTCCCGGCCAATGCTCTAAACGCGGAGCATGATCCTCGGCATCGGCTCCGACCTCTGCGACATCCGCCGCATCGAGCGCTCCCTCGAGCGCTTCGGCGAGCGCTTCACCCAACGCGTCTTCACTGACGGGGAGCGGGCGAAGTCCGACCGCCGCGCGACGCGCGCCGCCTCCTATGCCCGCCGCTTCGCCGCCAAGGAGGCTTGCTCGAAGGCGCTCGGCACCGGCATGCGGCTGGGCGTGTTCTGGCGTGACATGGAGGTGGTCAATCTGCCGGGCGGGCGCCCGACCATGCGCCTGACGGGCGGCGCGCTTGAGCGTGTGAAAGCCATGACGCCGGCAGGTTTCGAGCCGGTCGTCCATGTCTCGCTGACCGACGACCCGCCACTGGCACAGGCCTTCGTCGTGATCGAGGCCCGTCCGATCATCGGCGATCGCCCGGCCTAGTTCCGCAGCCATGGAACAGGGAAGGCCGGTGCGGCGGCACCAGCCTTCCCTCAGCAAATGTCGAGCTGGCCTACTCGGCCGGCTGGGTACCGCTGACGACACCCTGCGGCTCGTCGCTCAGCCAACGATAGATTGCGCCGCCGAGCACGCCGCCGATGAGCGGCGCGACCCAGAACAGCCAGAGCTGCTGAATGGCCCAGCCGCCGACGAACAGCGCCGGCCCCGTGCTGCGCGCCGGGTTCACCGAGGTGTTCGTCACGGGGATGCTGACGAGGTGGATCAGGCACAGGCCGAGGCCGATGGCGAGCGGCGCAAAGCCGGCCGGAGCCCTGCCGTGGGTCGCSCCCATGATGATGAAGAGGAACATCATCGTCATSACGACTTCCATGAGGAAGGCCGAGGCCAGATTGTATTTTCCCGGTGAATGCTCGCCAAAGCCGTTCGAGGCGAAGCCGTTGGCGAGATCGAAGCCCGGCGCGCCGCGGGCGATCTGATAGAGAACGGCCGCGGCCACGATCGCGCCGACGACTTGCGCGACAATGTAGGGAACGATCTGCCCCACCGGAAAACGACCGCCTGCAGCGAGCCCGACCGTCACGGCCGGATTGAGGTGGCAACCGGAAATATGGCCGATGGCGTAAGCCATCGTCACGACGGTGAGGCCGAAAGCGAGCGAAACGCCGAGCAATCCGATGCCGACATTTGGAAAACCTGCAGCGATGACCGCACTGCCGCAACCCGCAAAAGTCAACCAGAACGTGCCGATGGCTTCGGCGACATATTTCTTCGTGCTCATGGTGATTCCCCCAAAGGTCGGAAACGCGGGAATGCTGTTCGTGAAACACGATATCGTCAACGCATCTAAGTGGGTATTCGCTCTGCGAATTTGGCCCATCTCCCGCCGTTTTCTCGCATTGTAATTGTTCTCACCATGTATTCGCCATCCGCCAGTATCATCTCACCAGACTGCTCTTGCGCGTTGTCGCAGGCGCGATAGTCGGCTAGACCGCGCGCTGGATTGCAGTCCCAGGAGCGCCCCGCGTGGCCAACGAAGTCGAAAGCAAGAACAAGACGACCAAGGAAGAGGGCGGCGTCTTCGAGACGATCAAGGTCGTCGTCCAGGCGCTCCTCATCGCGTTGGTCATCCGCACCCTGCTGTTCCAGCCCTTCAACATCCCTTCGGGCTCGTTGATCCCGACCCTGCTGATCGGCGACTATCTCTTCGTGTCCAAGTACACCTACGGCTATTCCAAGCACTCGATCCCGTTCAGCCCGCCGCTGTTCTCAGGGCGCGTCTGGGCGGCCGAGCCCAAGCGCGGCGACATCGCCGTGTTCAAGCTGCCGAGCGACAATTCGACGGATTACATCAAACGCGTCATCGGCCTGCCCGGCGACCGCATCCAGATGATCGACGGCATCCTGCACATCAACAACCAGCCGGTGAAGCGCGAGCGCATCGCCGACTATGTGACCAGCGACAATTGGGGCCGCAGCGTTCCGGTGATCCGCTACATCGAAACGCTGCCGAACGGCGTCCGCCACGAGATCATCGAGCGCGAGGGCGACACCGGCACCTTCGACAACACTCAAGTCTTCGTCGTGCCGCCCGGCCACTTCTTCATGATGGGCGACAATCGCGACAACTCGCTCGACTCGCGCGACCGCAGCGTCGGCTATGTGCCGTTCGAGAACTTCGTCGGTCGGGCCGAGATCATCTTCTTCTCGATCGAGGACGGCGCCTCGGCCTGGAAGATCTGGGAATGGCCCTATACGGTTCGCTGGAACCGTCTGTTCAGCACCATCAAGTGAGCAAGAGCAGCGAAGCCGCGCGCAAGGCGCCGGACACAGCGCGGCTGGAAGCCGCGCTGGAGCACAACTTCAGCGACAAATCCCTGCTGATCACGGCGCTTACCCATATGAGCGCCGAGGAATCGCGGCTGGCTAGCTATCAGCGCCTCGAATTCCTCGGCGACCGTGTGCTCGGCCTATCGGTCGCCGACATGCTGTTCCGGCGCTACCCGCAATCCGAGGAAGGCAATCTTTCACGCCGCCTCGCCGATCTCGTGCGCAAGGAGACCTGCGCCGAGGTGGCGCAGGGCTGGAATCTCGGCCATTTCATGCGGCTGGGCGATGGCGAGATCCTCGGCGGCGCCCGCAAGAACAAGGCGATCCTGGCCGATGCCTGCGAGGCGATCATCGGAGCGGTCTTCATCGACGGCGGCTACGAGGCGGCCCGCGCGCTGGTCGAACGCGCCTTCGGCGAGCGGCTGATGAAGCCGGTGCGCCCGCTGCGCGACGCCAAAACCGCGCTGCAGGAATGGGCTCAAGGCAAGGGCTATCCGACGCCGACCTACAGCGAGCGCGGCCGTTCGGGGCCGGACCATGCGCCGGTCTTCGTCGTTGCTGCAAAGATCACCGGGCTCGCGGACTCCGAGGCGCGCGGCCCCTCCAAGCGGCTCGCCGAGCAGGCCGCGGCCGAAGCCTTCCTGCGACGCGAAGGCCTGTGGAACGAAAACCCGGAAGGCGAGCATGTCTAAAACCGATCAACCCACGCGCTGCGGCTTCGTCGCGCTGATCGGCGCGCCGAACGCCGGCAAGTCGACGCTGCTCAACCAACTCGTCGGCGCCAAGGTCTCGATCGTCTCGCGCAAGGTGCAGACGACGCGGACGCAGGTGCGCGGCATTGCCCTGTCCGGCCCGGCGCAGATCATCTTCGTCGATACGCCCGGCATCTTCGCGCCGAAGCGCCGGCTTGACCGCGCGATGGTGACGAGTGCCTGGGGCGGCGCGACCGACGCCGACCTGATCGGCGTGCTGATCGACGTTGGCCGCTTCGAGCACGAGGAGAACACCGCGCTGCTGGAGAAGCTCGCCGAGCTGAAGCAGCCGAAATTCCTGATCCTCAACAAGATCGACACGGTGGCGAAGGAAAAGCTGCTCGAGATCACCACCAAGGTGAACGAGCGCGGGCAGTTCGAGGCGACTTTCATGGTCGCTGCGCTCACCGGCTATGGCGTGAAGGACATCCTGGCCTGGCTCGAAAAGCGCCTGCCGCTCGGACCCTGGCTCTACCCCGAGGACCAGATCTCGGATGCGCCCTTGCGCTTCCTCGCCGCAGAGATCACCCGCGAGAAGATCTTCGAGCGGCTGCACGATGAACTCCCCTACCGCTCCACGGTCGAGACCGAGAGCTGGCAGCAGAAGCCGGACGGCTCAGTCCGTATCGAGCAGACGATCTATGTCGAGCGCGAGGGCCAGCGGAAGATCGTGCTCGGCGAAGGCGGCCAGACGATCAAGGCGATCGGCCAGAAGGCCCGCGCCGAGATCGCCGAAGCGGCCGAGGCCAAAGTTCACCTCTTCCTGTTCGTGAAGGTTCGCGAGAACTGGAGCGACGACCCTGAACGCTATCGCGAGATGGGATTGGAGTTCCCCAAGGGCAAAGCCTGAGCTACGCGGAGGACGGCGATGCGCAGCGAGAGGGACAAGATGCTCGCGGGCGAACTGTACCGTGCGGACTGCCCGGAGCTTATCGCCGATAATCGCCGCATTAGCGACTGGATGGAGCGTTTCAACGCAACCACGGCCACGCCTGAGCAAAGGCCCGCATTGATGCAGGAGGCGTTTCGCCATGTCGGGCGGAGCGTCACCATCCGCCCGCCCTTCCATTGCGACTATGGCTACAACATCAGCCTGGGCGACGGCGTCTTCCTCAACTTTGGCTGCGTCATCCTCGATGTCGTCGCCGTGACCATCGGCGACGACACGCAGATCGGCCCGGGCGTCCAGATCCTCACCGCGGATCATCCGCGTGATCCCGCTCAGCGCCGGCAGATGCTGGAGTTCGGCCGCCCGGTCAGCATCGGGAGCAATGTCTGGATCGGTGGCGGGGCGATCGTCCTCCCCGGCGTCACGATCGGTGACGATGCGATCATCGGCGCGGGCAGCGTGGTCACGCGCGACGTGCCCAAGGGGCGGACGGCGCTCGGCAATCCCGCACGGCTGCGGCCCTGATCTCCCGAACAGTCGAACCCGAGAGTTGAGCCCGGTCGTCGGCGCGATCGAACGGCGCGACACTGCCGCAGCCGCATGGCCGCACTGCGTCAAGAAGCCACGGTTCCTGCTTGAACCTTGTCAAATTTCCTTCATGAACGACATTGTTCGAACGCCTTTTGCTTCCATCTTTATTGCTTGAAGTCATTTGAGCAGGAGTCATTGCCATGAACGGCGCACCGCGCATCGCGCTTTTCATCGACGGCGCCAATCTCTACGCGACCTCGAAGCAGCTCGGCTTCGACATGGATTATCGTCGCCTGCTGCGTGAGTTCCAGAGCCGCGGCAATCTGATCCGCGCCTTCTACTTCACCACGCTCGTCGAGAGCGAGGAATACTCCTCGATCCGCCCGCTCGTCGACTGGCTCGACTACAATGGCTACCGCGTCATCACCAAGGCAGCCAAGGAATTCACCGACGCCACGGGCCGGCGGCGCGTCAAAGGCAACATGGACATCGAGCTGGCGATCGAGATGCTCGAGCTCGCGCCGCATCTCGACCAGATCTACCTGTTCTCCGGCGATGGCGACTTCCGCCCGCTGGTCGAGGCAGTGCAGCGCAAGGGCGTCAAAATCTCGGTCGTCTCGACGATCTCGACCAACCCGCCGATGGTCTCGGACGATTTGCGCCGGCAATGCGACGAGTTCGTCGATCTTGCCCAGCTCATGCAGAAGATCGGGCGCGATCCGTCCGAGCGCAGCCCCCGCAGCGCCACGCCCGGCGCCCCGGCCGCACCCGGCAATCCCGCGCTCGAACGGCGCTACGGTATCCGCCAGGGCGACGAGCCGGTGGAAGGGTGAGGCTCCTTTTGGAGAGCTGCCGCCTCTTCCCTTCTCCCCCTGCGGGAGAAGGAGAAGCACGGCCCTGATCCAAGCCTACCCGCCTGTTTTCAAGATCCGCTGCTTGTCGCGGTTCCAGTCGCGGGTCTTCTCGGTCTCGCGCTTGTCGTGGAGCTTCTTGCCCTTGCCGAGACCGAGCTCGACCTTCGCCCTGCCCTTGTCGTTGAAATAGACCTTGAGCGGGATCAGAGCCATGCCCTCGCGCTGGACTGCGCCCATCAGCTTGTTGATCTCGCGACGATGGAGAAGCAGCTTGCGCGGCCTGCGAACCTCATGGTTGAAGCGGTTCGCCTCCAGATATTCCGGGATATGGGCGTTGAACAGGAAGAGCTCCTCGCCCATCGGGCCGGCATAGCTCTCACCGATCGTCGCCTTGCCGCCGCGCAGCGACTTGATCTCGGTGCCCTGCAGCGCGATGCCCGCCTCCAGGGTTTCCTTGATCTCGTAGTTGAAGCGCGCCTTGCGGTTGTCGGCGGCGAGCCGATAGCGGGCGGGATCAGGCTTCTTCATGCAGTTTCACTGAATCCGTGCTTTTTCACCAGCGAGGCCATCGCCTGCGAATCCGTTGCGGGATCGGCGCTCAGGCCGTCGAGGACGCCGAGCTTGTCGTCCTCGCGCCGGTTCTGGCTGAGTTTGAACTTGCCGATGATCGAGGCGATCTCGATCTCGACACCGACGATGCCACGCGCCTGCGCGACGATGAAGGGCTCCGGCGCGTCCGAGACCGCCCAGGGCTCGGTGCGGGGCGCCTCCTGCTGCTGCGTCAGCGACTCGAGCTGGGCACGCAGCCATGCCGGCTCTTCGATTGCCCGGGCGGGGCCGCGCACCTGGACGGTGACGTAGTTCCAGGTCGGCACGACCTTCCCGGTCTCGCGCTTGGTCGCGTACCAGGCCGGCGTGACGTAGCGCTCGACGCCAGTGAAGATCACCAGCGTCTCGGCACCCGCCGCGATCGCCTTCCACTGCGCGTTGGGCCGCGCGACATGGGCGCGCAGCACACCGTTCTCTCCCTCATCCTCGTGAAGGATAAAGGGAACCAGATTGGCGATAAGGCCGCCCTCGCCCACTGTCACCAGCGAGGCGAGCGGGTGCTGGCGAATGACGGCGTGGAGCTGCGCGCGGTCCTCGACCTTGAAGTGACTGGGCTCGTACATTCCGGATTTCCCTGGCGTCGCCGGGGCGACCGGACGAACGCAATCCCTATCTAAGCATTCAACAGCCCGGCGAAAACCATGGCGTCTCGGATCACCTTGCCGGTGGCCGGTGTCACCGGCATCAAGGGCAGGCGGATTTCCTCCTCGATGCGGCCGAGCAGCTTCAGGCCATGCTTGGCGCCGGCGAGGCCGGGCTCCTTGAAGGTCGCGTCATGGAGCGGCACCAGCCGGTCCTGCACCTTCAACGCCCCAGCGTAATCGCCCTTGAGCGCGGCCTCCATCAGATCGGCGCAGAGGCGCGGCGCGACATTGGCGACGACCGAGATGCAGCCATGACCGCCGGCAGCCATATAGGCCAGTGCGGTCATGTCCTCGCCGGAGAGCTGGATGAAATCCGGGCCCATGGCGTGGCGCTGCTGCGAGACGCGGGCGAGATTGGCGGTGGCATCCTTCACGCCGACGATGTTCTTGAGCTCATAGAGCCGCGTCATCGTCTCGACGGACATATCCACCACCGAACGCGGCGGGATGTTGTAGATGATGATCGGAATCCCGATTGCATCGTTCACCGCCTTGAAGTGCTGGTACATGCCCTCCTGGGTGGGCTTATTATAATAGGGCGTGACCACGAGAACGGCGTCGGCGCCGGCCTTCCCGGCATGAACGGCGAGATCGATAGCCTCGATCGTGTTGTTGGAACCAGCCCCTGCGATCACCGGAACGCGGCCCTTGGCCTGATCGACGACGATTTCGACGACGCTCTTGTGCTCGTCATGGGAGAGCGTCGGGCTCTCGCCGGTGGTGCCGACCGGGACCAGGCCGGTCGAACCGCTGGCGATCTGCCATTCGACCAGCGCGCGCAGCGTCTCCTCATCGACCTTGCCGGATTTGAAGGGAGTGACCAGAGCTGGCATCGAGCCGGTAAGGGCAATGTGCTTGGTCATCGGGCTGATCCTGAAGCGAAACGCGGGTTGTCGGGCCGCCACACATAAACCGTCGTTTGGTCAAGGCAAAGCCGGCAATGCATGAAAATGCGTAGCCTCATAGTTAAGCCTTCATCAACCCCCTTCCCCGACCATCGTTCCCGAATGCCTGCCCCAGGATGGAGACCCGCCATGGCCTCGCCTGCTGCCGCGAGGAGATTGATCGGCCTGCTGTTGCCTGCCGTGCTCTCCGCCTCGACCACACAGGCGGGTGACGACGGCATGCTGGCGAGCCAGCGCAAGCTCGCCATGATCGGCGACGTCGAGACCACGGGCGCGCTGCTGCCCTATCCGTCCTCCACCCTGCGGGGCGATGATGCAACCAATCTGGACGCCGTGAAATCTGCCGTCGCCGCCTATAGACGCGGCGCACTCGGCGAGGGTGATGAGCTTGCGGCGCGGATCGACGACCGCGCCGTTCGCACGCTGCTCGAATGGGTGGCGATCCACGCCAATGCCGGCACCGTGTCGTTCACGCGGATCGACGCCTTCCTGCGCGAGCATCCGAACTATCCCGCGACGACCCGTTTTCGACGCCGCGCCGAAGAGGCGCTGATCGCCGAGAAGAAGAGTCCGCTGATCGTCCGCGCCTTCTTCCACGGCCAGCAGCCGGTGTCGCCGGCCGGGCGGATCGCGCTCGCGCTCGCGCTCAAGGACGAGGGGCGAGCCGAAGAGGCTGCCGCCCTCGTGCGCCGGACGTGGCGCAAGGACCCGTTCGGGCAAGCGCTGGAGAAGATCGTCCTCAAGGAATTCGACGCCGTGCTGACGAAGGACGACCATCGGCAGCGTACCGAGCGCTTCCTGTTCAAGGACAATGACGGGGCAGCCTTGCGCAATGCCGCCCGGGTCTCGGCCGACTATGTCGTGCTGGCCAGGGCGCGGCTCGCCAGCGCCGGAGCGCGCCAGCCGATCCCCGAAAAGCAGATCGCGGCAGTGCCAGCCTCCGTCCGCAGCGACGTTTCCTTCGCCTTCCTGCGGGCGCAGCAGGCCCGCCGGGCCGACAAGCTCGACGATGCCGTCAAGGCGCTCGCCAGTGTTCCGCGCGACGCAGCCATGCTGGGCGATGGCGACGGCTGGTGGGAAGAGCGGCGCATCATCTCGCGCAAGCTCCTCGATGCCGGCCAGCCAGCGAAGGCCTATGAGGTCTCGGCTGGCCACGGCGCCGAGGACGCAGCGGAGCGTATCGAGGCGGAATGGCATGCCGGCTTCATCGCACTGCGCTTCCTGAAGAAGCCGGAAGTCGCGCTGAAGCATTTCGACGCCGCTGCCGCCATCAGCGAAACGCCCATCTCGGTCGCCCGCGCGGCCTATTGGCGGGGCCGCGCCTTTGAGGAGATGGGGCAAGCCGATGAGGCCAAGGCCGCCTTCGGCAAGGCGGCAGAGCAACCTGTCGCCTATTACGGTCAACTCGCGCGTGCGAAGCTGGGGCTGGACCGCCTGCCGCTCCGAAGCACTTCGGCCGCCGCCCTCGAGGGATTGCCGGGCCATCGCGGCGTGCGGCTGCTCTATCGCATCGGCGAGCGCGACCTCGCCACGCTGATGCTGAACGATCTGGCACAGCGCCTGCACACCACCGAAGCGCTGGAGGCGATCGCGGCAATCGCGCAGCGCGAAGCTGATGCCCGTGCGCTCGTCGGCATCGGCAAGGCGGCGCTGCAGCGCGGCTTCCCGCTCGACATGGCTGCCTATCCGGTCAACGGCATCCCGGAATTCGACGTGCTCGGCGACCCGATGGAGCGCGCCATCGTCCACGCCATCGCCCGGCAGGAGAGTGCCTTCGACCCGGCCGCGATGTCCGGTGCCGGGGCACGCGGGCTGATGCAGATGATGCCGGCGACGGCACGCGAGACGGCACGTCGTGCCGGGCTGCCCTTCGACTGGCAGAAGCTGGGCCAAGACCCGCTCTATGCGGCGCAGATGGGTGCAGCCCATCTCAACGACCTGCTGAAAGAGTGGCGCGGCTCCTACATCCTGACCTTCGCGGCCTATAATGCCGGCTCGCCGAATGTGAAGAAATGGATCGCCGCCTATGGCGACCCGCGCGACCCGGAGGTGGATGCCGTCGATTGGGTCGAGCGCATCCCCTTCTCCGAGACGCGCAACTACGTCCAGCGCGTGATGGAGAATCTGCAGGTCTATCGCGAGCGGCTGAACCAGCGCACCGCCTATCTGATCGACTACGATCTGAAGCGCGGCGGCAAGCGCGATTAGCCGCTGGCCCCTCACCTGCCCCGCCATCCCGGGCGCGGGCCAAGCGAGGACCTGCAACCCATCGCAGTCGCAGCGGCCTTCAACGGATTCCACATCGGCGTCGAGCTGCGAAAGCCGGCTTCCGCCCTCGGCCGGAGCATGATTAGGTGCGCGGGAGATAGCTTCCTCGAGTTCCGCATGATCCCGGCTTCCGCCTTTACCTCCCGCTTCGTCAGCGCTCGCGACGGTCTGAAACTCCATCTGCGTGACTATGGTCCGCTCGAAGGGACCGCACTTCCGGTCGTCTGCCTGCCGGGTTTCGCGCGCACGGCCGCCGATTTCCACGAACTGGCAATGGCTCTCGCGCAGGACGAGACCAAGCCGCGCCGCGTGCTGGCGCTCGATTATCGCGGCCGCGGGCTCTCGGATTACGACCGCAACTGGAAGAACTACGACATCCGCATCGAGCTCGACGACCTCATGCAGGTTCTGGTCGCGATGGGCATAGAACAGGCCGTTTTCGTCGGCACCTCGCGAGGCGGGCTTCTCACAATGGCGCTCGCGGCGGCCCGGCCGGCCGTGATCAGCGGAGCGGTCCTCAACGATGTCGGCCCGGTGATCGACGCGCGCGGCCTGTTGCGCATCCGCGGCTATGTCGGGAAATTGCCGGTGCCGCGCAGCTTCTCGGAAGGCGCCGAGATTCTGAAGCGGCTCTCCGACCAGCATTTCCCGGCGCTCAGCCAAGCGGAGTGGGAGATCATGGCCCGCCGCACCTGGACGGATCGGGACGGGCCGCTCAAGCCGGATTACGACACGAAGCTGATGAAGGTGCTGGAGGAGCTCGACCTCGAAGCGCCCCTGCCGGTGCTCTGGACCTATTTCGACGGGCTCAAAGCGGTGCCGCTGCTGGCGATCCGCGGAGCGAACTCCGATCTGCTGGCCGAAAAGACCCTGCAGGAGATGGCCGAGCGCCATCCCGACTGCGAAATCTTCACCGTCGCCGGACAAGGCCACGCCCCTCTATTGGGCTCGAGAGACATGGCCCGGCGCATCGGCAAGCTGATCGCGCGGGCCGAGCGTCGAGCGGCCTGACTTTAGGGTTTCGACGGCTCCTTCGTGGCCTCGCTGGAGATGGCTGCGACATTGCCCTGTCCGGCGGAGCCGTCGTCGCGGGACGTCTCGACCAGCCCCGCCTGGGCGCGAGCGGCAAACTCCGTCACGACGCCCGTCGCCAGAACCTTCGCCTGGCCGACCCAGTCTTCACGCTCGATGCGACCGGGAAAAGCAAGGTAACTGCCGACCCATTCGACGTTGTCGGGCGCCCAGGCGGCGATCTGCTCGAAATGCCAGATGCCGAGGCCGTGCAGGCGACCTTCATTCTGCCGGCCGACACCCTTGATCAGCTTCAGATCGTCGGCTTTTCCATCGCGAGCCACCGCCTGACCCGCGGGCCGACGGCCGGGCAGATCGGCCTCGTTCTCGACGGGCGGAAGCACATCGGCCGTCACCCGGGTTACGCTCACCGCTGTCGGCCTGTGAAACAAACTAGCACAGGCGCAACCTGCCCAGTACGCAGCGATGAATAGCAGCGCGGTCTCCAACCATGTCGCAACGGCCCCGTTGAGCCATTGGAACCAGGCCAGGGCTGCACCAAGGGCCCAGAACGCAGCGACAACCGTCCAGGCACCGTTCCACAGCCGGACTCTGCCGCCACCTTGGCTGATCCGGCCCATAGCGAGCCCAAGGCCGAAGGCGCCGAGCAGGAACCAAACGAACTGGCTGGCGAGATAGAGCATGACCGCCTCCTACTTCGCCACGGTGAACTGCACGCGGCGGTTCATCGCTTTGGCTTCCTGCATGTCGTAGGGCAGGATCGGGCGGGCGCTGCCATAGGCTTTGACCGTGAGCTTCGCGGGGTCGATGCCGCGGTGCGCGAGCTCCTCACGGACACGCGTGGCCCGGCGCAAGGACAGGTCCACATTGTCGAAGCCGCGCCGTTCGCCGTCGCGGTTGGCATGCCCTTCGATGGTCACCGAAGCGTCGGGGCACCTCTTGAGAATGGCCGCCGCCTCGCCGATTACTCGCTCGGTCGTCGCATCGAGTTCGACGACCGAGGTGCCCTGCCCGAACAACACGGCGTTGCGCCGGGTCAAGCCATCGAGATCGTTCTGGCAGCTCGCCGGCGGGTCGACGACGCAGCCGGTCTGGCGCAGGCTGATTGCGGCATCGGCCTTGAACCCCGCCGGCAGGCCGGACGCCGCGCTCGTCTCGATTTCGCTCCTGATCAGTTCGCGACAGGTCAATCCGCGGATGCTGACGCGATCATCCTCGATCGAAGCAGAGCCCAGATCCAACCTGAGCAGATCCGCGAGCATCACTCTCGCGGCAGAGCCGAAATCGGACGGCGCTCCCGGCACGACGACCAACCCGTCGTCGAGCCGATCCTTCAGGGGAGAATCGGCTACGACGGAACGGAGATTGGCGCGCGTTATTTCATCAGGAACATAACCGCTGAGCCGCAAGCCGGTGCGATCCATCGACAACGTCAGCCCATAAGGCCGCACCACGATGCCTTCCGGCAGAGACGCGACGGCAAGCCCTGCCGGAGCGCCGCGAGCAAGCAAATCATGCAGCGCCGCCAGGCCCGCCGCATCTGCAACCTCCCCGACTACGGCGAAGTCCTTGTCGCGGATCGTCACAGATCCCGACTTCAGCCGCGACAAGGCCTCAAGTGCGAAAGACAGCGATGCGGGAATATCGAGCTCGGAGCGCAACGCAGATTCGATGCTCATGCGGTCCTCGAGCGCTGCCTCCCCGAACAGACGCCGCGCCGCGGCCATTGCGTTGTCGCGCTGCGCCTCGCTCGCCACCACGCCGCCCAGTGAGACGCGCCCATCAGCGCGTCCAGCGTTCCAGTCGAGCGGCACCGGGGCTGCCGCTACCGGCGCGTCTGTCTGCCTGGCGGCTGACACGGGAGGCGCGCCCGATTGCTCACCAGCTCCGGAAGCGAGAGGGGCAGCGGAAGCCGAGGTGGGGCGATCGGCCGCGGGATTTGCCGGAAGTACGTCCTTCAGGATCAGGCCCGGCACCTCGGGCGGTGGCACGACGACAGGCGCCGGCGGCGGTTCCGGAGGACAATCGATCTCGACACGCGCGACCGAATCGGGACCGTCCTGCTGCGCAATCTGCAGGCGTAGCGACTGGCATGCCTCATAGCTGTCCGGTCCCTTGCCGGAGAGCGTATAGATGTCGCCGTCGAGCTCGGCCCTGCCTTCCCGAAGCCGAGCGAGGTCGGCCGCGGCGCGAGCGATCTTCTCCAGAAATGCAGACGGTGCGCCATCCCCCGGCTGCAATTCGTCACGCAACATGATCGCCGCCCCGAAGGCGCGTTGCACCGCCTGCAGGAGCTGCCTGTGGACCTCGTCGTTCGGGTAGTAGCCCCGCAGGACGAGTTCATCATCGGCGCGGTGCTCGGCGCTCCATCGATATGGTGCCACGATCGGGGGCTCAAGATCGCATTTCACGGCCTGGAAGCCAGGCCGCGCCAGCTGCACGATAGCAGCCTCGAGGGCCCGGAACGAAACGGGGCTCACGGCCCTCCCTTCGATGCAGAAGCGACTGTCGTCGAGCGCGATCCGTCCGGAAGCCAGTTTCGGCAGTTCGGCGATCATCGCGGCGGTCATGGCCCCGAAGCCGTCCGGCGCGCCGAACGCGATGGTCTGGCGATCGTCGACATGCAGGCCGGGCAGCGCCGCGCCTGCCGCAACGAGATTGGCTTCGGCCGTCTGGACATCCGGGACGAAGCCGCCGAGCGTAACGCTATCCGATAGCCGCCCGGCGAACCATGAATAGGGCTTCTGCGCAACGACCTGCGACAGACCGCCCAATGCCCGCCGCACGCCGAATTCGGCACGCAGATGCGCCATCGCGCGGGTTGCGCCGTCGGTCGACAGAACCTCGCCTGCAATCGTGACGTCGCGTCCCTCGACCTGCGCCACGACAGGACGGGCCCCTGGGGTCCGGCCGGCCACTGCCGCAACGGCCCTCACCGCGCGCGCGCCGACATCCTGCTCGATAGCTGCGTCCAGCCCGACATTCCCGGCTCCCCACAGCAGGACCAGTGGGATCAGACCCCAGAACCAGCGCGTCGGCTGCGACATGTCACGCCCCTATTCACCCGTTCCGGCCAATGCTCAGGCCCAGGCATCCGACAACCGCGACCGTTCCATTCTAACAATAATTCGCCTGACGATCCGCAGGCTTTGTTTTAAGCGCCGCCAAGCTTCACCCGATCCAAGCCGCCAACGCGAACGATGGATCGTCCCGATTCAACCGGATCGTGAAAGCCCCTCGGCCGCGGCGTGCTTCAATCCACAGGCAATAAAAAAGCCCCGGGTTTCCCCGGGGCTTCCGACTGAGATCGGAGACCGATCAGAAGTCGCGCTGGATGCGGAAGCGGCCAGCAACGGTGTCGTCGGACTTGATGCCGAGCACGCCGCTGCGGACGTTGTTGTTGCTGATGACACCGACCGGCGAATTGACGTCGAGATGCGAGTAGAGCACTTCGACACCGATATCGAGACCGGAGACCGGCGACCAGATCAGAGCGCCAGCGAGCAGGAACTCCTTCGGGTCTGCCGAACGGGCGAAGACGCCGTTGAAGGCTGCCGAGGCTGCGTCGTTGTACTTGAACTTCAGCTCAGAGTACGAAGCGCTGATCTCGGTGCGGATCGTCGGGGTGAAGAAGTGGCGGAACGCCGCAACAAGCGACCAACCGGTCGAGTTGTTGATGTTGCCGGTGATCGGGTTGATCGCGGCGTCGGCGAGCGTCAGGGCACCAACGCGGCCGAGACCGAGGCTGTTCGGCGACCAGCCGAGGTAGCCGAGGGCGCCGTCAGCATAGGCAGCCTGCAACCACAGAGCGTCGCCAGCGGCGAGCATCGGCAGGTTGATCTTCACGCCGCCCTGGATGGCCCAGACCATCTCATCGCCGTTGACCGCAGTGATGTTGGTCGCGGTGGCGTAGCTACGCTGACCGACCATACCGGACAGCTGAGCGGAGCCCCAGCCCTGATCGACGCGCAGCGAGGCGACGAGATCGGGGAAGTTCTGACCCTGAGCGGTAACCGCAATACCGCCGACGCCGGGGGTGAGCGGGTTGAAGATTGCGCCCGCGAGCTCGCGGCCCGAGGTGCCCGAGGTACGATCTTCAGCCGAGATCGTAGCCGAGAAGCCCGAACCGAAGGTCGCGGTGTAGGCCAGCAGGTTGACGCGCGAGTCAGCCGTACGGATCGAAGCGAAGTTCAGGTCCGAAGCGTAGAAGTCGAAGAACGACTGAGCGCGACCAGCGGTGATCGGGCCGAACTGCACGAAGGCCAGGTCAACCAGCGAGCCGGTCGAGGTGGACGACGGACCGCGGACGAGGCCGGGGACGGTCGAACCAACGTTGAACGGAGTCACGCCGCCAGCATTGTAGATGCCGGTGTTGTTGGTCAGCTCGTAGCGGATGAAGGTACGCAGGGTGCCGTAAGCGGTCTGCGTGCGGACGTCGACGTTCAGACGGCCACGGGCGCGGGTGCCGTAGGCATCCTGGAAGTCGCTGTAACGCGTGCCGATGGCGTACTCGGCGCGGACGCGGCCCGAGATGCGCAGGCAGGAGTCAGTGCCCGGGATGTAGAAGAAGCCGGCACCGTAGGCAGTGCAGACGCGAACGTATTCGACCGGAGCGGCCTTCCGCGAGGGAAGGTCGGCGGCCTGAGCCCCGGCGACCGCGGCGATGCCGGCGGCGGAACCGAGGAGGAGGCTCTTAACGAGCTTCATTTGGTAACCTCCAAAAGAGTTTCGAGACCCTCGGGCTTCAGCCTGCCCCCCGCCCCAGACTTTCAGCCTGATCGCAG
This sequence comes from Allobosea sp. 10L422, assembly GCF_056395345.1. Classification (NCBI taxonomy): domain Bacteria; kingdom Pseudomonadati; phylum Pseudomonadota; class Alphaproteobacteria; order Hyphomicrobiales; family Alloboseaceae; genus Allobosea; species Allobosea sp. 10L422. The sequence continues at coordinate 118,749 of NZ_JBFTJI010000012.1, read as the reverse complement.
AACCTGCCTATTCCCGGTCTTTCGCCCGCGTCACCGACCTATTTCGGAGGCGAGGACGAAAAACAGCGACCGGGAACGTCCCGACGCATTTCCACCATACGAATGCGCCCTCGCCGATCAACCATGATCCGCCGCCAAGGGCTGTGCATGGGGTGCTTTGAAATCCGGTGTTGCAGTCGAGCCACGCTTTGAAGCCCGAAATTTACGAAGCATTAACGCTCGACGGCCCGACGGGCTGGTTTTGAAGCGATCCAAAGGGGAAACATGAAGCCGGCGAGCCTTCCGGGCGGCGAATCTCGCGGTGCGTGATTCCCCGCCGCGCCGGCTGCTCAGTATTCCCACTCGGCGCCGATTCCGACGGCCGCGCTGCCGTCCGCCCCCGTCTCCGCCTGGAGCTTCAGGCGCTTCGTCACGTCGATGCCGACTGAGACACCGCTATCCTCGGGCTTCGTCCCCACCTTCACACCGATGGAGACATTGTCGCTGATGTAGCGCGAGGCCCCGAGGGTCGGGCCGCCTGCGCCCATCTGGATATCGAGATTGTCGACGCCGAGCGACTTGCGCAGCCGTTCGAAGGTGTCATCCCCGCCTCCGCCGGCGAACTGGGCTGCAGCCTGGGCAAGCTGCAGCGCCTGGAAGGGCGAGAGCGAGCCGGAGGCGCGGGCGAAAAGCAGCCGGGACAGCACCTCGTCCTGCGGCAATTCAGGTTGGGAGGTGAAGGCGAAGCTCGGCTGGTCGGCCGGGCCGCTGACGGTGATCCTTGCCGTCACGTCGCCCGCGCTGGTTTCAGCTACAAAGTCCAGTTCCGGAATCAGCCCTCCGGCGAAAGTGAGCCTGCCACGGCTGAAGTCGAGGCGTTGCGTGAGCACGCTGATGCGGCCTCGGCGCAATTCGAAGCCGCCGTTCAAGACCGGCGCCGAAGAGGTCCCGGCCACGCGGATCTCGCCGCCAAGTTCGGCATCGATGCCGCGGCCACGGATGAAGACCCGGCTGGGCGCCGAGACCGTCAATGCCAGCGTGGCGTCGAAGGGGGGCGCTGCTCGTCCGCGGCCGCGCGCCTCCCGTGCCTTGCGTTCTGCCGCGAGCCTTGCGGCAGCGGTCCCACGCGCATGGATGTGCCTGATGCCGTCGACCGGACGAAGCGAAGCCGGCAACCGATCGGGAACCGTGACCTCGAGCGAGACGATGTCGATGCGCCCGCCGAGCCGCGGACGCTGCGCCAGCGGACCGCTGATCTCGAGATCCAACCCGGCAACCGCGGTGACGAGCCCGCTCGAGACAAGTTGGGCACGATCGCCGCGGATGCGAATGTTGCCGGGGAATCCCGCGGCGGGGTCCACCTTGACCTGCCCGCTGGCCGTGATCGTGCCACCATTCGGCGCACGCGCCGAAGCGCGTTCGACGGTCAGATTATCGCCATTCGCCGCGACGCGGGCTTCGATGGCGTTAAGCCGGATCCCCTGCAGCGCATCCGTGAAGCTGCCGTTCGACAGGGTCGCGTTACCGCTCAACCGTGGCGCGGACGCCGTGCCTCCGGCGCGCATGTCGACGGCGACGCTGCCGGTCACGCGTTGCCCGTTCACGGCCAGCAGCGGATTGGCGAGCCCGGCATCGACGCGGCCCTGCGCGGCAAGATCGAGCGGCCCCGTCGCGTTGAGAGGCGCGGTTCCGCGCAATGTCAGGCTCGCGCCCCGGCCGGCATTCACAGTGGCGGAAACGCTGGTCGCATCGCCTTTGAAGGCCCCCTCACCCGCGATCTCGACTGGAGGCAAGCCTGCCTGACGCGTCTCGGGCGTCACGAGCTGGGCGATCCTCACCTTCCAGGGGCCGGCGAGATCGCCCGGCTTGCCCTTGACCTGCGCCTCGGCGTTCAGGGTGCCGGAGAAATTCAGACTGGGCGATGCGATGCGGGCGGCTGCGAGCGGCACGTCGCGGGCCGTGAAGCGCAGATCGAGCGTCTCACCGGCCCGGCCATCGAGCGTCACCTTGCCCTTGTCGATCGTCAGGGCGAGGCCGGCGATCTCGACCCCGGACGCCGGGAAGCTGAAGGTCGCGGGATTCGCGAGCGTGATCGCCCGGCCGTCGCGGCGGGCATCGAAGGAGGCGAGTTCCAGCTTGAGAGGCTCGCCGGGCACGAGCCGGCCGGCGCCTTTCAGGGCAAAGCCACGCGCATTGGCGCTCAGCGTGAAGGCGCTGGCGTCGGGCGCGCCTTTCGAGTCGAAGCGAATGGCGCTGATCGTCTCGCCGGCGGCGATGGCGCGATCGATGGCCACGGCCGCATCGAGCATCGGCCGGCCGTATATGTCGCGGGCGCCGATCTTCGCATCGAGCTTTTCGATCGAAACTGACGGCCCGGCGAGGCGCGAGCCCCGTGCGGTCAGGTCGATATCCTGCCGCCCATCCGGCGTGGCGAGGACGATGTCCGCGTCGAGCTGGCCGCCAAGCTTGGTCAGCGCCAGCGCCGACAGGTCATCGAGATTGCGCGCGGCCAGGGTCAGCCGCCCGGCCGCGCGGCTCGCCGGATCCAGCGTGAGACCTCCGTTCAGCCGGACCGAGCCGATCGACAGATCGAGGGTCGAGAGGTTCCAGCCGTCGTCGGGCTGGCGCGCCAGCTGGATATGGCCGGACGCCGGCTTGGCATCCACTTCGCCAGTCAGGTTGACGCTGGCGCTCAGTGCGCCCTGCAGATCCTTCGCGACCGCATCGACGGTCAGCCGCGGGATCGGCCGGGCGAGCGCAGTCGCATTGGCAATGGCGATGCGGGCGGTCGCGTCGAGCTTGTTCTGCGGGCCGGTGATCTCGGCGGTGATGTCGCCGCGGCCAGAGAGACGCGGGTCAGCGCGCTTGAGATCAGGCAGCGCAAGCGCCAGCTTCAGGCTGGATTGCTGCCGGCCGAGCGAGCCATCGGCGGTGAAGGCCGCATGCTGCCCGGCCACACGCAGGCCGTCCACCGTGTAATCTCCGGCAAGCGCATTGACACGCCCGGCCAGGGTGAGGTTGCCCGCCAGCAATCGGTCCACGACGGCGGTGCCGGTGGCGAGGTGCTCGGCCTTGCCATCGAGCGTCGCGGCGTAGTTGTTGAGACGCGGTGTCGCGTCGAGATCGGCCGTGACCTCCGCCCTGCCCCCGAGCGGGCGCTCGGCAAGTCCGCTAAGGCGCGAAAGATCTGGCAGGACGGCCTTGAGCTTGCCGAGCACACGCGCCTGTCCGAGCTTGCCCTTATAGTCGAGCTCGACGCCGGAGAGGGCGAGCTTCAACGTTTCGAAATCGGCTGTGCCATCGTCCTGGCCGACGCCACGCAGGGTAAAGGTGACCTTGTCGCCAACCGCGCGCGCGAGCGCCTTGTCGGTCAGCGCGACCCCGCTGGCCTCGCCGTCGGAGGTCAGCGTGATCCGGGTGCCCGGCTCGCCGATGGTCCCGGTCGGTGTCGCGTTGAAGGCGAGCGCGACCTTTCCGAACCGGCCGGCCGGCATCTTGGCATCCTGCGCGTCGAGGGTCGCGACCACGGTCGGGCCCGCAACGGGCCCGCGGATCGTCGCATCGAAGGCGAGCTTTCCGATCTCGGCGCCGGAGGCGACGGTACGGCCATTGGCATTCGGGCGCGAAGCCGCGCTGACGCGGATATCGAGCGTCTTGTCGGCGTTATAGCGGCCGAGCACGTCGAGACGCGCCAGCGCGGAGACCAAAGCGAGATTGCGGATATCGACGCCGCCATCGTCCCGAAGGCCGACCGCGCCGTCGAGGCGGGTCGAGCCCGCGAAGACCGGAGCAACCGGCGGCGGCATCAGCCCCTCGATGCGCGCCTCGAGCGCAAGCGCGAGCTGACGCTCGACGCCGGCGCGGTTGAGCGTCGCCGAGCCTTCGGCACCGATGGTCGGCCCTGCGGTGAAGGTCAGGTTCGAGCGGAAGGAGTCGAGCGGCCCGTCGCCGTTGAGATCGAGCTTCACCGGTGGCTCGCCTGGAAGGCCAGCGACCTTCGAGATCAACCCGCCGGCCGGCTCGTCGAGCTTGGCGGCGAGCCGAAGACGTGTCGTCTGCGGGACGAAGGCAAGATCGACGTTGAAGGTGCCGCCCATGTCGAGGCGGCGCGCCTCGAATTTGAGGTCGAGCCCTTCGCTCGGCGGACCGAGCGAAGCCGAGCCGGTCGCGCCAAGGCGCGCGGCGACGCCGAGAACCGGCTCACCCAAAGCCAGTTCATTGAGTTGGAAGGCGCGCAAGATCACCTTGAGCGGCAGCTCCGGCAGGATCGGCTCATTGCTCGCAGGCGCGGTGCCGGCCGGCTGCGGCGCGGGCCTGCGCAGCATCTCCAGCTTGCCGATTTCGAGGCGGTCGACATCGAGCCTGCGCAGAAGCAGCGCGCTGCGAGTCCAGATCAGGCGGACGCGATCGAGCCGCAGCCAGACGCCATCGCGATCCGACAGGACGATGTCGCGGATCTCCACATCGGAAGAAAGCGCGCCATTGACCTCGCCGATCGAGACCTGACTGGTGTCGCTGGACAGCGCCTTTGAGATGAGATCGGCGACGATGCCGCGATCGGTCTGTGCGTTCTGGGCGAAGCCGCCGAAATGGGCGGAGGCCAGGAACCCCGCCGTCAGCAGCAGGGCGAAGAGCGCCAGACGCGGCATGGTGAGAAGGCGGCGCATCAGAAGGCCTGCCCGATGCTGACATAGAGCGCGACCGGCTTGTCACCCTTGCGCGGGTTGAGCGGCGCCGCGACGTCGACCCGGATCGGCCCGATCCCGGTGTAGTAGCGCAGGCCAAGGCCGGCGGCCATCTGCAGCTGCTGCTTGCCGTCCGGGAAGCTCGATTCGAAAGCGGTTCCGGCGTCGAAAAAGGGCACGATGCCGATGGTCTCGGTGATCTTGATGCGCGCCTCTGCCGAGAGCTCCAGCAGGCTGCGCCCACCCACGACCTGATTGAACGGCCCCAGCGGCGCAATGCTGCGATAGGCATAGCCGCGCACGGAGCCGCCGCCGCCGGCAAAGAAGAGCCGCGTGGGCGGGATCTCGTTCAGGCTCGCGCCCGAGATCGAGCCGAAGCCGACGCGGCCGGCCAGGACATAGCGCGCGTCCTCGTCGAGTGCGTAGTAGGCGGAGACGGTCGCCTTGGTCTGGTAGATGCCGACCGTCGAGCCGAGGAAGGTCGGATAGGGCGCGAAGGACGCGTTCACGCGAAAGCCGCGCGTCGGATCGAGCAGGCTGTCGGTCGAATCGTATTTCACCGAGAGCGGAATGCCGACCAATGTGTAGGTTATCTGGCCGAGCACGTCGCTGGTCTGGCCGCGCTCGACCTCGAGACCGGCCTGGACCGAGAAGGTGTCGCTGAAACGGCGCATGATCGCGGTGGTCACATTGGCGTAGCGGGCCGTGTAGCCGCCATAGCGCTCGGTGCCGACGCGCTCGCGCGTTGCGACGCCGTCGATGAGCCAGTCGTAACGGCTGCCGCCCAATGCCGGCTTCAGGAAACTGAAGCCAAAGCGCCCGCCGATGTCGGATTCCTCGAAATCGCCGAAGCTCTTGATCTTCGTGCCGTCAATGCGCGGCGCCAGAAAGATGCTGCCCTCGAGCCGCAGCCGCTCGGCGCCTCCGAACAGGTTGCGGTGCTCCCAGTAGGTTTTCACCGTCGGGCCATCGATGGTCGAATAGCGGGCGGAGAAACCGAGCAGGCGCTTCGGCCGCTCGGTGACGTCGACGAAGATCGGCAGGTTGCCGGCGCGGTCGAGCTTGTCGCCCTCGCGGATGCGGACGGAACCGACAGCAGGGATCCTCGCGATCGAGCGGCGCATATCGGCCAGCGCCTTGGGCGAGTAGGGATCGCCGGGCTCGAGATAAATGAAGGAGCGGACCACCTCGGGCGGAATCTCGTCGGTCTGGCCAAGCGTGATGTCGCCGAAGCCCGCGAGCGGGCCGGGATCGAGGACGTAGGTGACGTCCATGATGCCGGTGGCGTGATCGACGACCGGCCTAAGCTCGACCATTTTGGCGAGCGGGTGCGACTGGGCGCGCATGTAATCGACCAGCGCCGCCTGCGCGCCGCGCAGCGCAGCCGAGGTCGCCGCCTCACCCTCTTTCAGCTTCGCGACCTTGAGCGGATCGGAGATCACGGCTCCTCCCGCCTCGTCGCGCTCGACCACGTCGATCTTGCGCAGGCCGAAGACCTTGCCCGGTCGGACCCTGATGGTGATCGGCACCGCATCGCGATTGCGATGCGCCTCCAGCGCCCGGATCAACGCCGCGTTCGGCTCTACCCCGAGCGTGAGCGAAACGCCGTCGACGACCATGGAGAGTTCGGCGTTGAAATAGCCCTGCGACCAGAGCGCATCGACGAGCGGGTTGAAATCGGCGGCCATGCGCCGCGCCAGCGTCTCGCCGTCCGGCGGCGCATCCTGGCGCAGCCGGTAGAGCAGAGAAGCGTCCTGCAGGGTACGGGTCAGCGCCTTGGCGTCTTCGGCATCGCCAAGATCGAAGTCGAGCTTGTAGGGCAGGCTCGACGCGCTCGCCGCCGGTGGCTCGTCCTTCTCGGTAAAGAGACCAAACACGTCCAGCGACGAAAGATCGAAAGCCCGGGCGGATTCAGCCTGCAGGCCCAGCAGTGTGGCAAACGCACATCCGCCGCTCAGCGCGACAGCACGCCCTGCCCTACGCCACAACCGCATCCGCCCTCCAAGCCACCCCGCCACGCAATCGAAACCGTGTCCGATACCCGCCGTCATCATAAGGCGGGAGCGAGCATGCGCAATGCTCAAGGACCTGTAATCCTTCGGCCTGCCCACCGGATTCGAAAGAGCCTGTCGTGAAAAGACTAAGCATTGGTTTTCAAGAGCACGAAGGTTAATAGCTGAAAGTCACCACCGTTGCCGGGTGCGCTATCGGGCTGAACACCGTTGATCCCTCGTTAGAACCAACCGTGATAGACACTCAGCATGCCCGGCACCCTCCTGCTGCTCACGCAAGCCCTGATCTATTTCGGCGTCATGGCCGCGCTGTTCCGGCTGCGGCACGTGATGGGGCTCGGCGCCTTCCTCTGCGCGCTCGGCGTGATGCACTTTCTGGAGACCTATCTCGCCGCCGTCTTCTTCATCGAACTGCCCTTCGGCCTGCTCTCGCCGGGCTCGACAGTGCTGTTCTCGGGCAAGCTCGCGATCATCCTGCTCTTCTATATCCGGGAAGACGCCGAGACGGTGCGGCAGCCGATCTACGGACTGCTGATCGGCAATTTCCTGATGGTCGCGCTGGTGGCGACCCTCAGGCTCTACGGCCCGCCGGTCACGCTGCCCGGCTACAATCCGGACCTCGTGCTGATCGATCAGATGGGCGCGCTGATGGTCTGGGGCACGACGCTGCTCTTCATCGATTCCATCGCGCTGATCCTGCTCTATGAGAGGTTGCGCCTGCTGCTGCCGCGATCGCTGGTTCTGCGCTCCTGCCTGAGCCTCGCGATCATCCTGACCTTCGATCAGGTCGGATTCTTCATAGGGCTGCATATGGTGACCGGCACGCCGCTCGGCGCGCTGTTCGGCGGCTGGGTGGCAAAGATGGGCGCAGCCGCGACCTATGCGATGCTGATGGGCCTCTATCTCAACCTGTTCGAACGCCGGACACCGGAACTCGCGCCGCAGCCGCTTTCAGACGTCTTCCACAAGCTGACCTACCGGCACAAATATGAGGAGCTGCTCGGCAAAAGCGGCCGCGATGCCCTCACAGGCGCGCTGACCCGTGAACGCTTCGAGACGCTCGGCCAGACCATTCTGGCGCGAGGCATCGCAACGCAGCGGCCCGTCAGCTTGGCGATCCTCGATGTCGATCACTTCAAGAGCATCAACGATCGCTACGGCCATGTCGTTGGCGACGAGGTACTCCGGCGCGTCGTGGAGTGCCTGCGCGCGGAAATCCGCAGCGACGATCTCATCTTCCGCTATGGCGGCGAGGAATTCGTCGTGCTTTGCGAGAACATGTCGCATCCCGCAGCGATGGTGTCAGCCGAGCGGATGCGGATCGCCGTCCACCGCACCTTGGCGCAGGAATTCGCAGGCGCCCCGACGATCAGCGTCGGCGTCGCCACCTTCCCCGACGACGCCAAGGATATTCGCGGCCTCGTCGCCCATGCCGATGCGCATCTCTACGAAGCCAAGCGGCAGGGACGCGACCGCGTGGTCGGCAACGAGACGCCGCCACAGGAGCTGAGCGCCTAGCGCCTGCGGAAAAGAAGGCGGCGGCAGCGCGTATGCCCGCCGCCCCCGTTTCTTATCGGAGCGTCAAAGAAACCGTCGCCAGCGGCGAGAGCTTCGTCACGACCTCGCCCTTTCCGGGCGAGAGCACGCCGCCGCAGAGGCTGCCGGTGGTGATGATCTGCCCGGCGCGCAGACTGCCGAGGTTATCGTGCTGGCGATTGGCCCAGGCCAGGAAGGGCACCATCGGATCGCCGTTGCCGTGGACGGCGGGCTGGTCATAGATCGTCACCCCGTTGAGCGAGATGAAGCAGCCGAGACCGGTGAGGTCATCGAGCGTCTTGATGTCGACCTCCGGGCCGAGGAAATAGCCGCCATGGCCCATCGCGTCGGCGAGCCAGAGCGGAAAGGCGACCTTGCCGTGCCAGTTGGCGAGGCGGCTCTCGACGATCTCGATGCCGAGAAAGGCCTTGTCGCAGCAGGCGAGCAGCTCCGCCCGCGAATAGGGCTGGGCCGGGCGGAAAGGCACGTCACGCACGAGCCGGAGCGCCAGTTCGATCTCGACGCGAAGCTCCGCCCCGATGGCGCCCTCGTAGACGTCGCCCGGCGCGAGATAGGGGCCGGGCATCAGGCCCGCGATCGCCGTGCCGTCCTCGGCGATGCCGACCTTCCACCCGGCATCCGGCAGGTTGAGCGCCCGAATGACGGCCGCCTGCGTCACGTGTCCATCAGCGATCGAATCCGGCACCGGCAGGGCTGCCGTCTCGATCAGGGAGCGGTCGCGGCGGGCCCGGACGAGCGCATCGCGCACGGTCTCGACAGTGGTCGGCATTGAATTCCCTCAGCATCGGGCAAGGCGGAGCGCCTTCGCCCTGCTAACGCAGCACCCAGAACGCGACAAGGCGCGCTGCGAAAAGGGGCCTATGCGATGGAACCTCCGGCCTTCTTCCCGGTTGCCGAAATATGACCTTGAAGCATCACCGTTTTCCGGGAGCGTTTGCGCTCGGCCTTGCCGGACTGGCGCTGGTCTCCAGTGGAATCGTCCGCGCTCAGCAGCCGATTCCCGCGCAGGACTTCGTCACGCAGACGGCGGTCGCCAACATGTTCGGCATGGAGTCCGCGACGCTCGCCCTGCACAAAACCAATTCCGCGGCTATCAAGGATTTCGCCCATCGCCTCGCCGACGATCATGCCGCGGCGACGAGCAGCCTGCGCCGCATCATTTCCAAGCGTTCCGACATCGCCCTGCCCGATCGCCCCGACGGCAAGCATCTCGACCTGTTGCGTGACCTCTCCGACAAACAGGGCGCCGATTTCGACAGGGCCTATGTCGATGCCCAACGCAGCGCGCACCGTGAATCGACCGTCTTGATGGAACGCTACGCCGGCGAGGGTGCCGACCCGGAACTGAAGAGCTTCGCCGCCCAGACGCTGCCGGTGTTCCGCGAACTTGAACGAAAGGCGAGAGAACTTCCGGCGCCATAGAATGGCCCGGCGTATCCGTCAGGCCTTGGATCGTTGGGCCGCATCGCGTTCGTAGACCGCGAGGAAGGCCTTGCCCATCAAGGAGCTTTCCGTCCCGATCAGAGTCCGAAGCACCTCGGCCCGGATCGCCTGAATCCGCCCGTTGTCCGGCGCGGCAGCGCCGGCAAGTTCAGCCAGTTCGACGGCCAGCCGTGTCTGCCCTTGCCCCGCAAGAACTTGGGCTCGCGCGGCCAATTTGTCCGCGCCTCCAGCGAGACCGGCCAGTTCGGCTGCCAGTTCCGCCGCGGGGGCGGGTTTGAGATGCGCCGCGCTCCCGTCAAACCAGCCTGCATAGAAGTGATAGATGCCCCGGACGAGGAACTCGGGATCGTCGTATTTCGCGAGGAGATAGGGCTTCGTGAGATATTCCGCAGGAACCTTCACGCCATGCAGGATCTCGTCGAGCGTGGCCCCCCGGTTCAGCAGCGCGAGCGTTTCGCGCACCAGGTGCTCAAGCGCTTCGGCACCGTCCTGGAGCATCTGCCTGGCCCGCTCCGCGCCGAAGACCACCGGCCCGTGCCCGGGGATCAGGATGTCGGGCTCGAGCTGCTCCATCCGCCGCAAGGCCGAGGCCCATTCTGCCGCATAGCGCTGGACCTTTCGCGGATTGCCGGCATTGGGGAAAACCCAGATCACGAAATCGCCGCTCGCCAGAACCCGGCGCTCGGGCAGCCAGACGAAGGTGGCGTCGTCCGTCTCCCCCCGGCCGTGGAAGAGCTCGATCCGCTCTCCGCCGATCGCGAGGGACAGCCTGTCGTCATAGACCTCGTCGGGACGGCGCTGGCCGATCGGATAGACGTAGCCGGGCTTGTCGAATTGCTGGCCCTGAACGAGGCTGTTGAAGCCGTGAGTGTCCTCGTAACGCTGCATGCGCCGCGCGACGTTGCGGTGGGCGACGATCCGCGGGCGCGGCCATCCTCGCGCATCCGCCTCCTCATCGATGACCTTGATGCCGCTGGTATGATCGATATGGCCGTGGGTGAAGATCACGGTATGGATTGGGCCATCGTCCCAGGAGCGGATGACATCCAAGGTCTGTTTGGCGGTGTCGGGCTTGGCGGTGTCGATCAGCACGAGGCCCTCCGCCGTGCGGATAGCCGTGACGCTACCGCAGAAATAGGTGGTGTGGACGGTGATGATGTTGTCGTCCACCTGCGTGATCGCGCCATGCGAAACCGCAGCGGTCCACTCTTCCATCGCGGCGGAGCCGTCCCAGAGGCGCTCGAACAACGGGTCCTGTTTCATGCGGGTTCCTCCGGCACAGCCATTCCTGTTTAGCACCATCGACCCGAGGCGACAGGCCGCCGGCGCCCCCTGCTGACAACCAGCGTCAGCGGCCCTCCTGACACCATCCCCGGCAAAGCGGAAACGCCTGCCCCACCCGGCCTCTTCGCCTCTGGACATCCCGGCCCAAAGCCCTGCAAGAAGCGAGCGGACGCCGCGGCTTGAAGATCGCGCGTGTGATGAGAAACGTTCGGGAGAAGCAGACAATGAAATCGCTCTGGGTCATGGCCGCACTCGGCGCCGCCCTCAGCCTGCCCGCGCAGGCGCAGGACAAGGTCAAGCTGGTCGACGTCATCGAATTGTCGGGCGCGGGCGCCGCCGCCGGCACCAACTGGAAGAACGGCGCCGACATGGCCGCCGCCGACATCAACGCCAAGGGCGGCATCCTCGGCAAGCAGGTCGAGATCGTCCATTACGACACGCAGACCAATCCGGGGAATACCCGCGCCGCCGTGCAGCGCGCCATCGACGAGAACGCCTATGCCATCCTCGGCCCGATCTTCTCGGGCCCGATCGGCGCCTCCATGCAGATCTCGCAGCGCGCCGAGATCGCCCAGATCGTCGGCGGCGAGGCGGCTGGGTTCACCCGCCAGGGCAACCCCTACATCTTCCGCACCTCGATCAGCCAGGCGGCGGCGATGCCGAAGATCGCCAAATACCTGAAGGACACCGTCAAGGCGGGCTCGATCGCCGTGGTCTGGGTCAATAATGACTTCGGCAAGGGCGGGCGCGACACCATCCTGCCCGAGCTGGAAAAGGCCGGCATCAAGGTCGCCGTCGACGTCTCGACCGAGCAGGGCCAGGCCGATTTCACCGCCGACGCGATCAAGGTGAAGAACGCCAATGCCGATGCCGTCTTCGTCTATCTGAACGAAGAGGAGAGCGCCCGCTTCCTGCGCGCCGCCAAACAACAGGGCATCACCAAGCCGATGATCGGCGAGACCACCCTGCTCGGCGCGAAGGTGCTGGAGCTGGCGGGTGACGCCGCCAACGGCGCGAAGGGCCATGTCGGCCTTTCCACCGACGCGCCGATCCCCGCATTGCAGGAATTCGGCAAGCGCTACCGCGAGAAATACGGCTTCTCCTCCGACCATAACGGCGTGAAGGGCTACATGGCCGTGTTCATGGTGAAATGGGCTACCGAGAAGCAGAAGAAGCTCGACAAGAAGGGCGTAGCCGACACGCTGCGTGGCGCGACCATCAAGGCGAGCGAGGAGCCGGGCATCCTGATGGATACCGTCATCGAGCAGAACGGCGACCTCGACCGCGAGAGCTTCCTCGCCGAAGTCGTGAACGGCAAGCAGGTGATCAACACCACCCTGCCGCGGATCAAGCCGTAGCCACCGAACGTCATTCCCGGGCGGCGCGCTACGCCGACCCGGGAATCTCGTGACGAGAAGACTGGTTTCCGAGATGGCCGGGTCAAGCCCGGCCATGACGTTGCAGACCCGAACCCAGATCAGCCATGGCCGAATTCATCGCCTATCTCATCGCCGGCATCGCCACGGGCTCGATCTACGCGCTCGCCGCGATCGGCTTCACGCTGGTCTGGCAGACCTCGCAGACGATCAACTTCGCGCAGGGCGAGTTCGTCATGCTGCCGGCCGTTCTGATCCTGCTCGCGGTCAAGCTCTTCGGCCTGCCGCTCTGGGCCGGCGGCCTCATCGGCATCGCAGTCTTCCTGCTGGTCTTCGGTGCGGGCTTCAAGCTCGTCGTCGTCGATCCGATGATCAAGCATGGCGTGCTGCCGCTCGCCATCGCCACCATGGCGCTCTCGATCATCATGAAGGAAGGCGCCAAGGATGGTTTCTCGGCGGAGGCGCAGAGCTTCCCCTCGCTGGTCCCCACGGACATGATCAACCTGCTCAGCGTATCGATCTCGCTGCAGCATCTCGCGATCATCGTCGTCGCCTTCGCCGCCATCGGCCTGCTGCAATGGTTCGTCGGCAGCACGAAGCTCGGCCGGCAGATGCAGGCGACGGCGCAGAACCCGACCGTCGCGCGCATTCTCGGCATTCCCGTCGAGCGGATGGTGCTGCTCACCTTCCTCCTCAACGCAGGGCTGGCCGTCGTCGCCTCGCTGCTGATCTCGCCGATTTATCTGGCGAAGTTCTCGAATGGCGAGACCATCGGCCTCTTCGCCTTCATCGCGGCCATCGTCGGCGGCTTCAACCAGGTGCGCGGCGCGCTGGTCGGCGGGCTGCTGATCGGCGTCGCGGATTCGCTCGCGGCAGCCTACATCTCGACGCAGTATCGGCTGGCCGTGCCGCTCGTACTGCTCGTCATCATCATCCTGGTGAAGCCGGAAGGATTGATGGGCCGCAAGGAGGAGCGCCGCGTATGAGCGCCCCCGCCGTCCAGAATTCCGCGGCTTCGCGTCGCCCGGCCCGCCGGATCGATGCCGCGCTGATCGCGCTCGTCCTCGGCGCCGTCATCCTCTGGTTCGCCCCGGTCGGGATGGGCCGCTACGGCACCTATGTGCTCTCGCTCTGGCTGGTGATGAGCATCGGCGTGATGGGGCTCAACCTGACGCTCGGCTATGCCGGGCAGAGCTCACTGGCGCAGGCCGCCTTCATGGGGCTCGGCGCCTATGCCACAGCGATCCTGACCACGAAATACGGCGTGAGCTGGTACGCCGCCTTCGCGTTGTCGGGCCTGCTGACCTTCGCGGTCGGCCTCCTGCTCGGCTTCCCGGCGCTGCGGGTGCGGACACATTACCTCGCCTTCGTGACGCTCGCCTTCTCGACGCTGATCTGGCTGCTCATCCGCAACGAACAGTGGCTGACCGGCGGCGTCTACGGCATCTCCAACATCAACCGGCCTGATTTCTTCGGCATCAAGCTGTTCGGCGCGCTGGAATTCCACCGCTTCGTCGTGGTCGTCACGCTGATCTTGTCGCTGAAGCTGTGGTGGCTGGTGCGCTCGCCGTGGGGCCGCGCCTTCACGGCGCTCCGCGAGAATCCGGTCCGCGCCGCGAGTCTGGGCATCGATACGCGCGCCTATACGCTGCTCGCCTTCGCCATCGGCTCGGCCTATGGCGGCTTCGCCGGTTCGCTCTATGCGCCGCTGGTCGAGTTCATCGACCCCTCGCCCTTCTCGCTGTCGCAGAGCCTGTTCCTGCTGCTGATGGTCGTTGCGGGCGGCTCCGGCTATCTGTTCGGGCCCTTCGTGGGTGCGCTGCTCGGCGTCGTGCTGCCGGAATGGCTGCGCTTCGCCGGCTCGCTCTACCTCATCATCTTCGCGACGATCGTGCTCGCATTGCTGGTCATCTGCCCGCAGGGCGTCTGCGGCCTCATCGAGCGCGGCTGGCTCGCATTGCGGCGCAATACGGGAGGCGCCCAATGAGCCCGGTCCTCGAAGTCCGCGACCTGCACAAGGCCTTCGGCGGCATCAAGGCCGTGAACGGCGTCTCCTTCTCGGTCAGGGAAGGCGAAATCCTCGGCATCATCGGGCCGAATGGCTGCGGCAAGTCGACCCTGTTCAACTGCATCCTCGGCCAGCTCGAACCGACGCAAGGCGCCGTGAAGCTCGACGGTCTGGACGTCACCAACATGCGCCCGTCCGCGCTCAACCGGCTCGGCGTCAGCCGCACCTTCCAGCTGCTGCAGGTCTTCCCCGAATTGTCGGTGCGCGAGAACCTGATCCTCGCCGGGCAGGAGCATCAGGGCTCGATGCTCGGCCGCCTGTTCGGTGCGCACGATGCAGGTCTCTCCGACAAGGCCCAGCAGATGATCGGCTTCTTCAAGCTCGGGCATCTCGCCGAGGCCAAGGCGGGCGGACTATCCTATGGCCAGCAGAAGCTGCTCGACGCGGCGATGGCCTTCATGGCGGGACCGCGCCTCGTGCTGCTCGACGAGCCCGCCGGCGGCGTCAACCTCACCATGCTGGGCGACCTCAAGGAGCGCCTGCGCGCGATCAATGCCGAACAAGGCGCGACCTTCGTGGTGATCGAGCACAACATGGATTTCGTGATGAGCCTGTGCTCGCGCGTGATCGTGCTGGCCGAAGGCAAGGTGCTGGCGGAGGGCACCCCGGCCGAGGTGCGAGCCAACCCGGCCGTGATCGAAGCCTATCTGGGACACTAGGGAACGTCATGCTCGGGCTTGATCCGAGCATCTCCTGCAAGAGATGCTCGGGTCTGCGCTGCGCTTCACCCGAGAATGACGCGGAAGAGGGCGACAAGGAATGACCACCCCCATCCTCGAACTCGACGGCGTAGTCGGCGGCTATGGCGCCATGACCATCCTGAACGGCACCAGCTTCGCGGTGAAGCGGGGCGCGATCACGACCGTGATCGGGCCGAACGGTGCCGGTAAGTCGACCGTGTTCAAGGCGATCTTCGGGCTGCTCAAGCTGCGCGAGGGCCACATCCGCTTCGGCGGCCGCGACATCACCGGCTGGAACCAGCGCAAGCTGCTCGAAGCCGGCATCTGCTATGTTCCGCAGGGCCGCAATATCTTCCCGGAGCTGTCGGTGCGCCACAATATCGAGCTCGGCGCGGTCGCCGCCGGCTCCGGCATCATCGATATGCCGCAACGGCTGGAGGCAGCGCTCGACCGCTTTCCGGCGCTCAGGCGCAAGGCCGATGCGCAGGCCTCGACGCTCTCCGGCGGCGAGCAGAAGCAGCTGGAAATCGTGCGCGGCCTGCTGCTCGACCCCCAGCTCGTGCTGATCGACGAGCCCTCGATCGGCCTCTCCCCGCTGATGGTGCAGGAGACCTTCGGCATCCTCAGGGAGTTGCGCGCCAAGGGCGTCTCGATCCTCATGGTCGAGCAGAACGCCCGCTCGGCGCTGGAGATTTCCGACGAGGGGTTGGTGCTCGAACTCGGTCGCACGCGCATGCAGGGACCAGCGGCCGAAATCCTGGCGGATCCACGTATTGGCCAGCTCTTCCTCGGCGGCACGCTGAGCGAAGTGGCCTGAACGGCGCCCGAATATCCTCCTCGTCATTGCGAGCGCAGCGAAGCAATCCAGGGGGAGCGAAAGCGGCACTTTGACAGCGGCGCCCTCTCCTGTCGGGATGGCGCCGGATCACGAGACCGGAGCTTGCGCCATGAAGATTCGCGCCGCCGTCCTGAACGCGAGCCCGGTTGCGGCGCCTTATGCGCAAAGCCGCCCGCTTGGCATCGAGGAGCTCGACCTCGCCCCGCCCGGCCGCGACGAGGTGCTGGTCAGGGTCCGTGCTGCCGGGCTCTGCCATTCTGATCTCTCGGTCATCAACGGCAACCGCCCGCGCCCGGTGCCGATGGTGCTCGGCCATGAGGCCGCAGGCGAGGTCGTCGAGACCGGCGAAGGCGTCGATGACCTCAAACCCGGCGACCGGGTGGTGATGGTGTTCGTGCCTTCCTGTGGCCATTGCGCGCCCTGCGCCGAAGGCCGCCCTGCCCTCTGCGAGCCCGGCAATGCCGCCAATGGGCGCGGCGAGATGCTCGGCGGCGGGCGCCGGCTCTCGGCTCATGGCCAGCCGGTGCATCACCATATCGGCGTTTCCGCCTTCGCAGAGCATGCGGTGATCTCGCGCCGTTCGCTGGTCAAGGTCGAGGCCGATATCCCGCATGAGATCGCCGCGCTGTTCGGCTGCGCCGTTTTGACCGGGGTCGGCGCCGCCGTGAATACGGCGCGGATCAAGGCGGGCGAGACGGTTGCGGTTGTCGGTCTCGGCGGCGTCGGGCTCTCCGCGCTGCTCGGCGCCATCGCCTGCGGCGCCTCGCGCGTCGTCGCCATCGATCTCGCGCAGGACAAGCTCGATCTCGCACTGGCGCTGGGCGCAACCGATGCCTTCAAGGCCGATACGCCGGATGTGGTCGAGGCGATCAAACAAGCGACCAAGGGCGGCGTGGATCACGGGCTGGAGATGGCGGGCTCGGTCAGGGCGCTCGACCTCGCCTACCAGATCACGCGGCGCGGCGGCACGACCACGACCGCTGGCCTCGCCAATCCCGCCCATACGCTCGCGCTCTCGCCGGTGCGGCTGGTTGCGGAGGAGCGGACGCTGAAGGGCTCCTATGTCGGCTCCTGCGTACCTTCGCGCGACATCCCGCGCTTCATCGAGCTCTACCAGAGCGGAAGGCTGCCGGTGGACAAGCTCTGGACCAGTTCGGGCAGTCTCGACGAGATCAACGAGGGTTTCGACGCGCTGAACGAAGGCCGGACGATCCGGCACATTGTGAGGATGTAACGGGTCACTGCCGTCATGCTCGGGCTGGACCCGAGCATCTCTTGAAGGAGGAGGCTCCCGCGCCGTCCTCGGCCTGAGATTCTCGGGTCGAAGCTGCGCTTCGCCCGAGAATGACGGCTAGCCTCAGCCGTGCTTGTGCACGATGGTCTTGGTCACCGCGAACTCCTCGAGCGCGATGAAGCCCTTCTCGCGACCGTGCCCGCTCTTGCCGGTGCCGCCGAAGGGCAGTTCGACGCCGCCGCCGGCGCCATAGCCGTTGATGAAGACCTGACCAGCGCGGACGCGCTTCGAAACGCGCTGCTGGCGCCCGCCATCCTTGGTCCAGACCGCGGCGACGAGGCCGTAATCGGTGCCGTTGGCGGCCTTGATCGCATCTTCCTCGTCATCGAAGGGGAAGGCCGCGAGCACGGGGCCGAAGACCTCGTCCTGCTCAAGCCGGTTGCCGCGCGGCACCGGGCCGAACAGGGTCGGCTGCACATAGAAGCCGCCATTCGGCACGCCCTGCGCGATCTGGCCCTGCGCGATCACCGGGATGCCGGCCTCGCGGCTCTGGTCGATGAAGCTCTGGACGCGGCCGCGCTGCTTGGCGTTGATCACCGGGCCACAGTCGAGGTCCATCTCCGGCGTGCCGGCCCGGAGTTTGGAAAATTCCTTGGCGACCGCGGAGATGACGTCGTCATAGATCGACTTCTGCACCAGCAGGCGGCTACCGGCCGAGCAGGTCTGCCCGGTGTTCTGGACGATCGCCTTGCAGGCGATCGGCACCAGCGCGTCGAGATCGGCATCCTCGAAGACGATCTGAGGCGACTTGCCGCCGAGTTCCAGCGTGCAGGGGATGAGATGCTCGGCGCAGGCATGCTGCACCATCTTGCCGACCTCGGGCGACCCGGTGAAGGACATGAAGCCGATGCCGTGATGGGCGGAGAGCGCCGCACCCGCCTCATGGCCGCGGCCCGCAACGATGTTGATGGCGCCGTCGGGGAAGCCGACCTCGCTCGCCAGCTCCGCGAGGCGGAAGGCGGTGGCACAGGCATCCTCGGCCGGCTTCAGAACCACCGCATTGCCCATGGCGAGCGAGGCGGTGAGCGAGCGGCCGATCATCTGCGCCGGATAGTTCCAGGGCAGGATGTGGCCGGTAACACCATGCGGCTCATGGATGACGCTGACATGATATCCGTTCAGGAAGGGAATGACGTGGCCGTGTACCTTGTCGGCGGCGCCGCCATAGAACTCGAAATAGCGAATGGTGGCGTCGATATCGGCACGGGCCTGGCTCATCGGCTTGCCGGTATCGCGTGCTTCCAGCTTGGCGAGCTCGTCGAAATGATCCTGCACCTTGAGCGCAAGCTTCGAGATCAGGCGCCCACGCTCGGCTGCCGTCAGCTTGCCCCAGGCGCCGTCGAAGGCGGCGCGCGCCGCCGTGACCGCGGCGTCAATATCCGCGGCGTTTCCGCAGGCGATGCGGGCGAACTCCTCGCCGGTCGCGGGGTTCAGCTTGGCGATGGTTTCGCCAGTCTGGCCAGGCACATAGCGGCCATTGATGAAATGTTGATTCATGTTCGTTCCCGATCGCTCTGGCCGAAGGCGCAGCCCCGGCGGAATCGGCAGGCAAGCTGCCGGCTGGCGGCCTCCGACGCAAGGCGGTAGCGATCCGGGCTCCCCCGCGACAGGCGCAGGGCCGGGCTGCCAAGGCAGATTTGACAGCGCCGCAGGGCATCGTTCTCCTCTGCGCGCAATCGAAGGATGAGGTCCGGATCGACCATGACACAGGCGCTCGAAGGTATCGTGGTGGTCGCGCTGGAGCAGGCGGTGGCCGCCCCCACGGCGACCTGCAAGCTCGCCGATGCCGGGGCGCGCGTGATCAAGCTCGAACGCCCCGAGGGCGATTTCGCGCGCGGCTATGACGGCTTCGCCAAGGGGCAATCCTCCTATTTCGTCTGGATCAACCGCGGCAAGGAATCGTGCCGCGTCGACCTGCGACGACCAGAGGATCTGGCGCTGGTGGGGGCGATGATCGCCGGCGCCGACGTCTTCATCCAGAACCTTGCTCCCGGCGCTGCGGAGCGTCTTGGCCTCGGCAGCGCGACGCTCCGCCAGCGTCACCCGCGGCTGATCACTTGCGACATCTCCGGCTATGCGCCGGGCACGCCGCACGAGCTTCGCAAGGCCTACGACCTGCTGATACAGGCCGAATCGGGGCTCGCTGCGATCACCGGCACGGCCGATTCCGGTCCCTCAAGGATCGGCATCTCGATCGCCGACATCGCCACCGGCCAGGCGGCCTATGCCGCCATCCTGGAGGCGCTGCTGCGGCGGGCCCGCACCGGCGAGGGTTCCGCGATCGCGCTGTCACTCTTCGACACGCTCGCGGAGCTGATGAACGTGCCCTACATCACGCGCCGGCATGGCGGGATCGAGCCTGCGCGCATCGGCCTCGCCCATCCCTCCATTGCGCCGTACGGCGTCTTTTCGCTGCTCGATGGGGAGGTGCTGATTTCGATCCAGAGCGAGCGGGAATGGCGCGTCTTCGCCCGCGACGTGCTGGAGAGCCCGGAGCTTGCGAGTGATCCGCGCTATGCTTCCAACGTCCTGCGGGTCGGGGCTCGCGCCGCGCTCGACGGCGAGGTTCAGATACGCCTCGGCCAGCGCCGTTTCGCGGACGTCACCGCCGCGCTCGACCGGCATGCGATCGCCTATGGCACGGTCTCGACGGTCGGCGGTCTGATCGCGCATCCGGCAGCCACGGCTGTGCCGGTTCCGACCCCGAACGGCTCCATCGAGATGCTGGCACCGCCGGTCATCGTCGACGGCCGGCGCATCGCGATGCGGCGGGTTCCCGCGCTCGGCGAGCATGATGCGGCGCTGCGGGCGGAATTCGCCGGCGCCGTGACGGCGACCGCCATCTGATCCGCCGCTTTCAAGCGGGCGGGACGAAAGGCTGCGAAACGTCCCGCAACACCGGCAACACTTCGAGCGCGGCGGCATGCGCCGCCAGTGCCGGGATATCCTCCTCCGCGACCAAGCCCGGATGCGCCTCCCTGATGAAGCGCAACGAGACAGCGACGGCGATGTCGGCATGGCTCATCGAACCGCCGAACCAACAGGGAGAAGTGCGGCTCGCCCGGTCACGCTCGAGCGCAGCGAGCGTCGAGAGGATCTGGCCGCGGCAACGATCCGCCCAGACGGCCGAGACCTCCTCGTGAAGCCGCAACTCATAGAACAGGCTGACGGCCTTCTCGGCTGCGCCCATGGCGAGCGCGACGACGCCGAGAATGTGGCGGCGCCTCGGACCGGCACGCGGGCAAAGCGCGCGTTCCTCCCCGGCCAGCTCATCGAGGCAGTCGATGATGCTGACGCTGTCGAACAGGACCTCGCCATCATCGAGCGCCAGCGTGGGCACCCGCATCAGCGGGTTGAAGGCGCGGACCCGGTCGCCTTCGCCGAAAACGGACCAGGGCCGATGCTCGAAGGCGAGGCCATAGAGCGCCAGCGTGATGCCGACACGGCGAACGAAAGGCGAGTCGTACTGGCCGATCAGGATCATGGCGGGCCTCGTTCATCATGTTCCGAAACGACGACGGGGCCTGCATCTTTCCCCTGTCATGGGCTTGCCGCAATGCTACCGTCCTGCTCCGTTGCGCGAAGCGGGAGCAGGGCATGGCACAAGGTCGTCGGGCGCGAGGTCACTATCTCAACCGGCGCGAGACGCTGAAGGCCGGAGCCGCAATCGTCGCGAGCGCCGCCCTGCCCGCTTCCGCCCAGACGCCGGCGCGGCTCAAACTGCGGGTGCTTGAAACCACCGATCTCCACGTCAATGTCGTGCCCTACGACTATTTTCGCGACGGGCCGGACGACACCGTCGGCCTCGCCAAGACCGCGAGCCTGATCAAGGTGGCGCAGGGCGAGGCCAAGAACAGCCTGCTCTTCGACAACGGGGATTTCCTACAAGGCTCCTCGCTCGGCGACTATGTCGCCTACAAGAAGGGGCTGAAGGCCGGCGAGACCCATCCGATGCTCGCCGCGATGAACGCCCTGCCCTATCTCTGCGGCACCCTCGGCAACCACGAATTCAACTACGGGCTGGAGTTCCTCGATCACGGCCTCGCCAAGGCCGAATTCCCGCTGGTCTGTGCCAATGTCGAGCGGGTCGGCGGCGGGACACTGGCCGATGCCTGGCGCCTGTTCGAGCAGAGCTTCGAGGACGAGGCCGGAAACCGGCATGTGCTGCAGATCGGCGTGATCGGCTTCGTGCCGCCGCAGATCATGCAATGGGACAAGGCGAATATCGACGGCAAGCTCGTCGCGACCGACATCGTCGATGCGGCCGAGAAGCATATGCCGGACCTGCTCGATGCCCAGCCCGACCTCGTCATCGCCCTCTGCCACTCCGGCATCGCCGGTGGCGAGCGGCGCGGCATGGAGGAGAACGCGGCGCTGCATCTTTCGAAGGTCGAGGGCATCGACGTCATCCTGACCGGCCATCAGCATCTGGTCTTCCCCGGCGGCAAGGCCTTCGACGACATTGCGGGCGTGGATAACGTCAAGGGCGCGCTGAACGGCAAGCCGGCATGCCAGCCGGGCTTCTGGGGCTCGCATCTCGGCATCGTCGATCTCGAACTGGAGAAGCGCGGCGAGCGCTGGAGAATCGCGGATTTCAAGGTCGAGGCAAAGCCGATCTACGAGCGCACGCCGGACCGCAAGATCGTGCCCAAGGCCAGTGCGGAGCCGGCGATCCTGGCGACGGTGAAGGCCGACCACGAGGCGACGCTCGCCTATATGCGCGAACCGGTCGGCAGCACCGCCTCCCCGATCAACTCCTACTTCGCCCTGGTGACGGACGACCCGTCGATCCAGATCGTCGCCGAGGCGCAGATCGCCTATGCCAAGCCATTGATGGCGCAGACGCGTTGGAAGGACCTGCCGATCCTTTCGGCGGCGGCTCCGTTCAAATCGGGCGGGCGCGCCGGTCCGTCCTTCTACACCGACATCCCAGTCGGGCCGCTGGCCCTGAAGAACATCGCCGACATCTACCTCTACCCGAATACGGTGCAGATCGTGAAAGTCACCGGCACCGAGATCAGGGAATGGCTGGAACGCTCGGCCGGAATCTTCAACCGCGTCGATCCTGCGAAGACCGAGGAACAACCGCTGATCAACCCGGCCTTCCCGGCCTTCAACTTCGATGTCATCGACGGCGTCGCCTATCGGATCGACGTCACGCAGCCCTCCCGCTACGACAATGACGGCAAGCTCGTCGCACCGAATGCGCACCGCATCATCGATCTCGCCTTCGCGGGTCAGCCGATCGACGAGCAGGCCAGTTTCCTCGTCGTCACCAACAATTACCGCGCCTCGGGCGGCGGCAATTTCCCGGGCACAAGGACAACGGTCGTTCTGGAAGCGCCGGACCTCAACCGCGACGTCATCGTCCGCCACATCGTCGGGCAGAAGGCGATCGAGCCGAAGGCGGACGGCAACTGGTCGCTGGCGCCGCTGCCGGCGGGCGTCAACGTCACATTCACGACCTCGCCGGCAGCCGCCGGCAAACTGCCGGCGAGCCTGAAGGCCGAGCCCGCGGGTGAAAGTGCGGAAGGTTTCATGAAGTACCGACTGGAAGCAAAAGCCTGAATACTAAGCGTAATTTGCATAAATTATCGGCGAACCCGCAGAAATCACATACCGTTCCTTAATAGGTTTTTATCGAGAATGGAGCGTTCGTCGGGTCAATTCGGACCTGATGACAGGGCGCTCCCATGATCGTTGATGTTCATGAAAACGACATCGCGATGAAATCCGAACTGGTGGCAGCGCTTTACGCGACACCGGGCACGATTCTCATCGGCACCGTGACCGTCACGGCGGTCATGATCGCGGCCGGGCTTTTGACCGGCAACGACCCCACCTTCTATGCGATGGCCGCCGCCATGGTTGGTATCGGCTGCTTCCGCCACATTTCGCACCACCACTACAAATCCATCCACCTCGCATCTGCGAGCGTCGGCGATATCGACCGCCTCGAGAAGCTCGCGATGGCCGGTGCCTGGTCGACGGCCGCCTTGATCGCAGCCTTCGGTGCCTACGCGATCCTGCGCTACACCCATGATCCCGTCGCGGTGCTAGCGATCGCACAAACCATCGGTTATCTCGCCGGCATATCGGGGCGGAACAGCTCACGGCCGATGATCCCCCGCGTTCAGGTTCTCGCGGTTGCAGTGCCGTTCACGCTGGCCCTGCTCTGGACGAAGGACCCGGCCTATCTGGTCATCGCGCTATCGGTGGCGCTGACCGCCGTGCTGACGTTCTCCAGCGCGCAAGTGATCCATCGGATCTTCCTTGCCCGGCTGCGCTCGATGCGCGAGCTGGAGCATCTCGCCGTCAACGACACGATCACCAGCCTCTACAATCGCCGCGGCTTCATGCGCGAGATCCGGACCATGGCGGCGGCCGGCGGTCCCGTGACGTTGATCTCGATCGATATAGATCGCTTCAAGGGCATCAACGACAGCCTTGGCCACGATGTCGGCGACGCGCTGCTGAAGGCGGTCAGCGAGACGCTGATCGCGGAATTCGAACCCTGCGACATCGCAGCCCGCACCGGGGGCGACGAATTCATGGTCGCGACCACGCGCAGCATCGACGGCGCGACGGCGCTGGCGGCCAGGCTCGTCATGCTGCTCGCGAGCCAACGCTTCATCGGCGGGCGCTACATCACGGCGACGGCCAGCATGGGGATTGCGCCCGCCGGTTGCGCGCCCTCGATCGAGGAGGCGCTGAAATGCGTCGATATCGCGCTCTATCGCGCCAAGCTCGACGGCAGGAACCGCTTCGTCGTGTATACCGCCGCCATTCGCGACGAGCATGAGGACAGCCTGGCGCTCGAAACCGAACTGCGGGAGGGGCTGCGCCGCGGCGAGTTCGAGCTGCAATTCCAGCCGATCTACAATCCGCGCTCCGGCTCGGCGACGCTGGTCGAGGCGCTGCTGCGCTGGAACCATCCTCACCGCGGCATGGTGCGCCCCGATATCTTCATTCCGTTGGCCGAACGGACGGGCCTTATCACCGTGCTCGGTTCCTGGGCGCTCGGAGAAGCCATGCGGACCGCCCAGTCATGGCCGCGCAGCGTCGGGGTCAGCGTCAACGTCTCGGCGCGTCAGTTCGATCATGGCCACGATCTCGTCGGCACGGTCGAGGCGCTGATCCGGATGAACGGCATCGAGCCGGCGCGCCTGACCATCGAGATCACCGAGAGCTCGCTGATCGACGACCCCGCCCATGTCGTCTCCCGCCTGATCGCGCTGCGGAAGCTCGGTGTGCGGATCGCGCTCGACGATTTCGGCACCGGCTACTCCTCGCTGAGCTATCTGGCGCATCTGCCGATCGACACCATCAAGATCGACCAGGCCTTCACGCAGGAAGTAGGCACCTCGCGCAAGGCCGATTCGCTGATGAACGCGATCACCCAGCTCGCACACGACCTCGAACTGCGCCTGATCGTCGAGGGCGTGGAAACGCAGGAGCAGCTCGAAATCATCAAAAAGCATGCCGTCCATGGCATTCAGGGGTTTGTTTTCGCTCGGCCGATGACAGCGGAGGAATTGCTGCCCATGATCGGCACTCGTGTAGCGACGGGACGGACGAGGGCAGGACGCTCACGCTCCGGCTGGCGCAAGCCGGATCGCTTCAGCCAGTTTGCCTGAAACGCTCCGGCTGCAGACGCCCGCGCGAGCCGGAGGCCTTGGATGCAGCGCCCGAACTATCCGAGCGGGAAGGATCTGCTGAGCGCCGACGCCGTTTCGCGCTTCGACCTCGACGACATCATCGAACGCGCCGAGCGGCATCTGCGCGAGGAGGAGATGGAAAAGGGAGGGCTTCCGCTTCCAGAGCAGCCACCGGCGCCGCGGAGACGCCCGAAGGTGATCGCCACCCTGTTCGACCAGCGCAGCACGCGCACGCGGCTCGGCTTCCAGGCAGCGGCCGCCCGGCTCGGCCACCAGTCGATCGACGCCTACGACACCGATCGCAGCCGCATCGGCAACACCACCGGCGAATCCATCGAGGACCATATCCGCACCGTCGAGCTCTATAGCGACCTGCTCGTGGTCCGCTCGCATCTGGAGGACATGCCCTATCGCGTCGGGCGGCTGAGCTACCTGCCCGTCATCAACGCCGGCAACGGCGCCGACGAGCATCCGAGCCAGGCCCTCGTCGACATCTTTTCCATCCGGCAGATGCGCGGCGACATCGAGACGCTGAGCATCGCCCTGTCGAGCGATACGCGGGCGCGCTTCGCCGTCTCCTTCGTCAAGATGCTGCGGATCTGCCCGCCCAGGCGCTTCACCCTGTGCTGCCTGCCCGACGTGCCGATCAATCCGGCGATGCGCGAGGCGATGACCGTGCTCTCCGACCTCGGTACCGCGGTCGGCACCGTTCACGACATCCGCCACACGCTCGATCATGACGTTCTCAGCATCCAGATGCAGGATATGAGCAAATTCGCGCATGCCTCGCTCGGCACTGAGGCCGTCGATAAGGAAAAAGAGAGCGAGCCCTTCACCCTCACCGCCCGCAAGATCCTGGATGCCCGCTCTGACACTCTGATCCTCAACCCTCTCCCGCGCTTCTCGGAGCTCGACCCCTCATGCGACAGCCTTCCGAACGCAGGCTATTTCCGCCAGGTTCAGCTTTCGGTGCCGATGCGGATGGCCATCCTGGAGCGCATGCTGCTGGGCATTCCCTGGACCGGCCAGGCCGACAATTTCCGGCGTTCTTCGGGTGGATGAGCGCCTATCTCGCCTCCTACCTCGCCATCGCCGTGTCGATCCGCCTTCTCGCGGGCTATCTCACCATCATCGAAATCGGCCTGCTGCGCTCGATCGGCAGCCTGGCCATCGCCGGCTCGATCGTCTGGGCGAGCGGCAGCGGCCGGCAGCACGGCTTTCTGCCCGCGAAGCCGCGCGACGACATCCTCCGCAGCGTGCTGCATCTGGCCGGCTCGCTGGCGCTGATCTGGAGCCTGTCGCATCTGCCGCTGGCGCTGGTCACCACCATCGAGTTCACCGGGCCGCTTTTCGCGGGAGTGCTGCTGTTCCTGACGCTTCGCCGGCGACCGGGTACGGTCCCCGCGCTGGGCCTGGCGCTCCTCGCGAGCGGCATCAGCCTGTTGCTGCTGAAGCTGAATGCCGTTCCCAACAGCGACATCGCGATCGCAATCGCAGCCGTCGCCGTCCTGACCACCACCAACCTCATGCTGGCCAGCCTCGCCGCCAATCGCAGCACCTTGTCACCTGCTCCTCTGGCTCTTCGTCCCGGAGCTGTGGTCGCCGCCGCCGCAGCCCTATCGACTCGCCTTCCCAGCGCCGGAACTGGCGGTGATCGGCGGGGCCGTGCTGGCATTGATCGTCGGCGGCTTCGTCTCGCAGGCTGCGCTGGCCAATGCATCGCGCCACGGCACTCCGCTCCAGCTGTGCAGCGCCGACACGTTGCGCGTGCCGCTGATCACGCTGGCAGCCTATTTGATTCTGGCGGAGCTGCCGCCGAAAGATCTGCTTCTGCCGGGACTTGTGGTCCTGTGCGGCGTCATCGTCGCCAGCCTGCCGCAGCAGGCTGGCTCCCGGGTGCGCCGTGGTCTGAACGATATGCCCGGCCGGCTCTCGCGGGTCAGTTCGCGATCTCGAAGACCACGTTGACCTGCGTGCGATAGGCGTTCTCGCCGGCCGCCAGCGGCACGAAGGCATCGCTTGCCGCCATCTTCATCGGCCCGCCATAGGGCATCGGACGCGGCAGGCTCGACTGCTCCTCGATCGTCAGGATCCGGCCGAGCTTGATGTCGGCCGCTTCCGCCAGCGTCCTGGCCCGGGCGACGGCGTCGGCGACCGCGAGCTTGCGCGCTTCCGTCAGCGTCGGCTTGAGATCGTCCTTCACGAAGACGATGCCGCCGCCCTGGTTGACGCCCAGCGTCACCGCCTTGTCGAGGATGGCGCCGGCATCCGCCAGCTTGCGAACGCGAACGGTCAGACCATTGCTGACGGCGTAGCCGGTGATCTTAGGCTCGACATTCCGATCCTTGCCCGGCTGGGCGAAGCGCGGCTGGATGCTCAGGCCCGAAGTCTGCAGGTCGCGCTCGGCGATACCAGCCTCCTTCAGCGCCGCCAGCACCTGCTTCATCGCCTCGCTGCTGGCGGTGAGCGCGGCGCGCGCCGTCTCGCCCTCACGCAGCACCGTCAGGTTGAGGATCGCCATGTCGGGCGCAACGCTGACCTCGCCCTCACCCGTCACGCTGATGCGCGCAGGCTGCTGGCCGGGCGGGTTCTGCTGGGCCATCGCAGGGGCGGAGAGCAATGCGGCTGCGCCGACAAGCACGGTCCCGGCCAGAGCGAAGGCAAGGCGGTTCGACATGATGACTCCTCGTTCACGCCCGGCCTCCGTGGCCGGGCGCATCATCCGAGCAGGGACATCTTGTCGAAATTATCACGACGAGGCCCGCAAACCCCGCGGATGGAGCGTCCGGGAGGGCCGGGATGACGAAGCGCGAAGATGGACGAATTGTAACTTTGATCTGATACGCAGCTCTCCTACATTGTAGCGATTCTAATCTAGGAGAGAGTGCCTTTGACCTCCGTCCCGATCGCCGCTCGAGAATCCTATGACCCAATCGCGCGGTTTCTCCACTGGTCGATGGCGCTCCTGATCGTCCTGGCCTTCCTGCTCGGACTGACGATCGATGCCTTCCCCAGCACCTGGAAACGGGCAGCGATCGAGAGTCACAAGGCCATCGGCATCCTGCTGATCGTCTTGCTGGTCGCGCGCTGCGGGTGGCGTCTGACACATCGCCCGCCCGAACCGGAAGCGTCGTCGCCTCTCCTCGCGGTCGCGGCGCGCCTCGGTCATGCCGGCTTGTACGTGCTGATGCTCGTCGTCCCGGTGATCGGCCTCGTCTATGCGATCAAACGCGGGCAAGGGCTCGATCTCGGCCTGTTCAGCATCCCGCCCCTGGCTGCGCCCGCACCGCGCGCCGAGACGCGGCCCATTCGCGAATGGCATGAATGGGCATCATATACGCTCATCGCGCTGGCGGTGCTGCATGCGGTCGCCGCGCTCTGGCATCATACGGTCCGCCGGGACGATACGCTTCGCCGCATGTTGCCGCTTCGGTAAGGAGCCCCCCGCCCCCCCGCGCGCCCTATCGACATAAAGCGCCGATCTATCCCGTCGTCCGGGCATCGGATTTTCCGAACAGTGGCTTCCACTTTTCAGTCCGATGCTCTGACGTCACCCTTCCACCAGCCGGCGCGCGATGACCTGCGCCTGGATCTCGGCGGCGCCCTCGAAGATGTTGAGGATGCGGGCGTCGCAGAGCACGCGGCTCACCGGATATTCCAGCGCGAAGCCGTTGCCGCCATGGATCTGCAGGGCGTTGTCGGCCGCCGCCCAGGCGACGCGGGCGCCCAAGAGCTTGGCCATGCCGGCCTCGAGGTCGCAACGCCGCTCGGCATCCTTCTCGCGGGCGGCGAAATAGGTGAGCTGGCGCGCGATCAGGATCTCGGCCGCCATCATGGCGAGCTTGTCGGCGACGCGCGGGAAGGCGATCAGCTTCTTGCCGAACTGGATGCGCTCCTGCGCATAGCGCAAGCCGAGATCGAAGGCGCACTGCCCCACGCCGATGGCGCGGGCCGCCGTCTGGATGCGCGCCGCCTCGAAAGTCTGCATGAGCTGCTTGAAGCCCTGCCCCGGCACGCCGCCGAGCAGGTTCTCGCGCTTGACCGCGAAGCCGTCGAAGGCGAGCTCGTATTCCTTCATGCCGCGATAGCCGAGCACCTCGATCTCACCGCCGGTTAGGCCGGCGACGGGAAACGGATCCTCGTCGTTGCCGCGCGGCTTCTCGGCGATCAGCATCGACAGGCCCTTGTAGCCGGGTTCCGAGGGATCGGTGCGGACAAGCAGCGTCATGATGTCGGCGCGGACGGGATGAGTGATCCAGGTCTTGTTGCCGCTGACCTTCCAGACAGCATCCGCCCCCTCGCCTTCCTGCACTGCTTTGGTGCGCAGCGACGCGAGATCCGAACCGGTATTGGGCTCCGTGAAGACGGCCGTCGGCAGGACTTCGCCGGAAGCGATCTTCGGCAGCCAATGCTCCTTTTGCGCGTCAGTTCCGCCGCAGAGGATGAGCTCGGCCGCGATCTCCGAGCGGGTGCCGAGCGARCCGACGCCGATATAGCCGCGCGACAGCTCCTCCGAGACGACGCACATCGAGACCTTCGACAGCCCCATGCCGCCGAACTGCTCGGGGATGGTCAGGCCGAAGACGCCGAGCTCGGCCATCTTCTCGACGACCGGCAGGGGGATGTATTCGTTGGCGAGGTGCCATTCATGGGCGTGGGGCGTGACCTCCGCGGCGCAGAAGCGGCGCATCTCGGAGCGGATCGCCTCCAGCGTCTCGTCGAGGCCGGGATCGCCGACGCTGTGGGAACCGTCGCTCTGGCTGAACAGGGCGACGAAGCGGGCGCGGTTCTCCGGGGTGTTGCCCTCGGCGATCAGCGCCTCGGCCGCATCCGAGCGGGCGGCTGAAACAGCCTTCTGCGAGAGGCCGAGCGCCGACAGGCGCACGATCTCGCCCTGGCTCATCGGGATGCCGCCAAATATCTGGGCGGCGTATTCGCCGGCGCCGATCCGCAGAGCATAGTCCTCGACGGCGCCGTAGCGCTCCTCGGCCTGAAGGCGCTCGCCATAGGCCTTGAGTTCGCGCAGCGCCGTGACATAGGTCGCAAGCCAGGACAGCCCATGGGCGGCATGCTGCTCCGCCTCGAGCCGAGCCGAGGAAATCCGGCCGTCGACGAGCACTTTCTGCCGCACAGCGGCGACAGCATCCTCGAACAGCCCCTCGAAGCCCGGCAGCGCAGCGGCAATCAGCGCGACCGCATCGGCTCGAGCCTCGGTTTTAGCGGCGGTGTTGGCGCTCATCGTTTCGGCCTCCCTTTGTTGCGACGCAGCATAAGAGGAGTTCCGGTGAAACCGAAATCCTCCTTTTTGCGGAGGAGCCGGCAATGACCGCCAGCCTATTTGCGGCTGGCGAGCGCCACGCCGAGCACGGTCACCGCCATGCCGCCGATCTGAAACGGCGTCAGCGTCTCGCCGAAGAGCATCCAGGCTTCCACGGCGACCAATGCCGGCACCAGATAGAGAAAGGTCGCGATGCGCGAGACCTCGCCGCGGCGGATCATGAACAGATAAAGCCAGATGCTGCCGATCGACAGCACGATGACCGACCAGGCGAGGACCAGCAGCATGGTCAGGTTCCATTCGATCCGCATAGGCTCGAACAGAAAGGCGAAGGGCACGACGATCAGCGCCGCCGCCGTGTATTGGATCGCGGTCATCGTGCGCAGATCCCCGGAGACGATCCGCGCCTTCTGATAGAAGGACCCGAAAGTCACCGCGAACATGCCACCGATATTAATGAGCATCGGTGCGAGCACGCCCCAGAGCGCGGCCGGTTCGACGCCGGCGAGCTGCGGCTCCAGCACCAGCGCAATGCCGAGGAAGCCGCAGGCGATACCGAGCCAGCGGATTCCGGAAATCCGCTCTCCGACCAGGGCCGGCGCAAACAGCGCCGTCAGGATCGGCTGCAATCCCGCGATCAGCCCGGAGATGGCCGCCGGCAACCCGTGGCGCACGGCCCACCAGACACCGGCAAGATAGATGCCGTGCAGCAGGATGCCGGTGACGGCGATGTCCAGCACGGCGCGCCGCCCGCGCGGCCAGGGCGCGCTGGTCGCGAGCGCTATCGCGGTCAGGAGGGCGGCAGCGCAGGCAAAACGGACGACGAGGAAGGTCAGGGCATCGGCATAGCGCGCCGAATAGCCGGCCACCACCCAGCCCGTGGACCACAGGAAGGTGAAGAGCAGCGGCATCGCGCGCAGAAGCAGGGGCGGCATGGGAACCCGCGAGGCAAACGGAAACGGCCGTCTCTAGCCCGGTTCCGCCGGACGCGACAGGCCGTCAGCGCCGCCAGGCCATGCCGGAGCCGCCTGTCAATCCCGGTCCGGAGCGCCCGGCGGGAAGAGCTTGCGGTAGGGCCGCGCCTCGTCGACCGCACGAGCGACGGAAGGCCGGGCCAGGAGGCGGCCCCGATAGGCGCGGGCGTGGCCGAAGGCCGTGTCGATCTCATGAACCCAGTCGGCATAGAACAGTGACGGAGCAGCCGCGCAGTCGGCCAGGGTGAAAGCCTCACCGCAAGCCCATTCGCGCTCGGCCATCGCCTCGTCGAGCCAGCGATAGGCATCGTCGAGCTGCTCGCGCGCCTGCGCCATGCCGTAGGGATCGCGCTCGCCGTCCGGCCGCAGATGGTCGAGGACGATCTTCTGCATCGGCGTCATCACATAGTTGTCGAAAAAGCGATCCATCATGCGCGCCCCAAGCGCGGCCTTGGGATCATCCGGCAGGAGCCGAACCGGCCCCGGATGATGGAGGTCGAGATGCTCGATGATGACGCTCGATTCCGCGATGGTCGCGCCGCGATCAACGAGAACGGGGAAGCGCTTCAGCGGCCAGAGGCCAACCCATTCCGCCCCGGCCTCCGGATCATCCGGACCGAGCACCCGATAGGTGAAGGGCGTCCCGTTTTCGTAAAGCGCGATCAGCACCTTCTGGCTGTAGGACGAGAAGGGATGGGCGTAGAGCGTCAATGTCATGGCTTCCTCCGACCGCTTGTTTTTCGCAAGCAGTCTGTAGCCAAACCGATTTCGCTTTGCAACCGGATACGCGCGCCTAGCCTCCCAGCGCCTCGGCGACATCCTCATAAGTGCGCAGCCCCGTGCGCGGAGCATAGACCAGCACGGACATGTTGCCGGGCGCATGCTCGTTCTTCCACATCTTGTGGTGGGCGAGCGGAATCTTGTCCCAGGGGAAGACCTCGGACATGCAGGGGTCGATGCGCCGGTCGATCACGAACTGGTTGGCGGCGCTGGCCTGCTTGAGATGGGCGAAATGCGAGCCCTGGACGCGCTTCTGCCGCATCCAGACATAGCGGGCATCGAAGGTGATGTTGAAGCCGGAGGTTCCCGCGCAGAACACCACCATGCCGCCGCGCTTGGCGACGAGGCAGGAGACCGGGAACGTCGCCTCGCCCGGATGCTCGAAGACGATGTCGACATCCTTCTTGCCGGTAATGTCCCAGATCGCCTTGCCGAACTTGCGGGCTTCCTTGGTCCATTCGGCGTATTCGGGCGAATTGACCTTGGGCATCTGGCCCCAGCAGTTGAAGTCCTTGCGGTTGATCACGCCCTTGGCGCCGAGGCCGAGCACGTAGTCGCGCTTGGTCTCGTCCGAGATCACGCCGATGGCGTTGGCGCCGGAGGCCGCGCAGAGCTGGACGCCGAAGACGCCGAGGCCGCCCGAGGCGCCCCAGACCAGGACGTTATCGCCCGGCTTGATGGCGTGCGGGGCATGGCCGAAGAGCATGCGATAGGCTGTCGCCAGCGTCAGCGTGTAGCAGGCAGCCTCCTCCCAGGCGAGGTGCCGCGGCTTCTGCATGAGCTGGCGCGACTGCACCCGGCAGAACTGGGCGAAGGAGCCGTCCGGCGTCTCATAGCCCCAGATGCGTTGGGAGGGCGAGAACATCGGGTCGCCGCCATTGCACTCCTCGTCGTCGCCATCGTCCTGGTTGCAGTGAACGATGACCTCGTCGCCGACCTTCCAGCGCTTCACCTTGGAACCGACGGCCCAGACGATGCCGGCGCAATCCGAACCTGCGACGTGGAAGGGAGCCTTGTGGACGTCGAAAGGTGAGATCGGCTGGCCGAGGCCGGCCCAGATGCCGTTGTAATTGACGCCGCCCGCCATCACGAGGAGCAGCACCTCCTCCTCGCCAATCGTCCAGGTCGGCACGACCTCGACCTGGAAGCTCTCCTGCGGCGGCCCGTGGCGCTCGCGCCGGATGGCCCAGGCGTACATCTTTTCCGGGACATGGCCCAGCGGCGGCAGTTCGTCGAGTTCGTAGAGATCCTTGAGCGGATTAACGGCGGCCTGCGACTGCGACATGGTCGTCCTCCCTGCTCTCATCCGTCCTTGACTGAGCCTGGGCGCGTCCTGCGGATGTGGGTGCCGATCATGCACCATATGCTGCGCTGCGCCATTGATCTAAGGAATTACACCGCGGCGCAAAATTCCCTGCCTCAGCCAGCCGGAGCGCTTGCGTTTTCTTCACGCTTCCAGGCGATCTTCGGTGCCGGCGCGGCCAGGAGAAGAACCCATGCGCAGTCTGCTGATGATGGTCGGCCTGCCTGATCTGCCGATGCTTTCCGTCATCCTCATCGTCACGATGATCGTTCTGACCGTACTCCTGTTCGGCTGGATTTCCGACCTGCTGCTCGGGAATGCCGGCTTCGGGACGCTCTTTAACGCCGGGCTCATCCTGATCGGCGGCTTTGCCGGGGCGTGGCTGTGGCATCGCTTCGGCGTTCCGACGCGCCTGGACCCCGACGCCTTGCGGGCAGCGATCGCGCTCGCATCGGGCCTGTTCCTGCTCGTGGTCGCGGCCGTATTCAGGCCCTAGACGTCAGTCCGGCAGCGCGGCGGCGAAGCTGTTCAGATACTTCATGCCGGTGTCGCACAGGACGGAGACGATCGTCGCGCCGGCCCCGAGCCGTTCCGCAAGGCGCAGCGCCGCGACGAAGTTTCCGCCGGTGGACGTCCCGCAGAACAACCCCTCCTCCCGCGCCAGCCGCAGCGCCATAGCCCTCGCCTCTTCGGTCGAAACCGGCTCGATCGCATCGACGAGATCGGGCCGCCAGAGCGGCACGACATAGCCCGCGCCGACGCCATCGATCTTGTGCGCGCCGGTCGGGCCGCCCGAGAGCACGGCCGATTCAGCCGGCTCGACCGCGACCAGCGCGACCGACGGCGTCAGCCGGCGAAGCGCCTCCCCGGTCCCACGCAGCGAGGCGGCGGTGCCGACGCTCTGGACGAAGCCATCGATCCGGCCGCCGGTCTGCTCCCAGATCTCCCCAGCCAGCCTGTTATAAGCGGCGAGCTGGTCGGTGTTGCGCATCTGGTCGGTCCAAAAGGCCCCGGTCTCGGCCGCGATGACGCGTGCGGCTTCGATCATGTCCCGCGTCAGCTTCTCGGTCATCCGGCCGGATTCGCTCGGGATGATCGTCAATTCTGCGCCGAGCAGACGCATATGGGTGAGCTTCTCGCGGGCGAAAGCGTCGGAGGTCACGATGTGCAGCCGATAGCCTTTCACCGCGCAGACTTGGGCGAGCGAAACGCCCGTGCTGCCGCCGGTATATTCGACGACGCTGCCACCGGGTTGGAGCCGCCCATCTGCTTCGGCGGCCTCGATCATGGCGAGTGCCATGCGATCCTTCATCGAGCCGGTCGGATTCTCGCATTCAAGCTTCAGCAGAATGCGGGCGCCGTTCTCGGGAAGGATGCGGCGTAGCGGGAGCAAGGTGGTGCCGCCGATGCGGCTCAGAATATCGGCGGGCATGGCAGGCATCGGAAACCTCGCGATCGGCAGGCAGTTAGATGTATATGCAATTATTGTATCTGCATGTAAATTGCTGGCATGCGAAGACTGCACGGATTGCGGGAAGAGGTGCGCCAGTTGGCGGCGAGCTGCGCCGGGCTGACAATCCGGCAGGCCGCGCGGCGCGTGACGCGGATCTATGACGAGGCGTTGAAGGATAGCGGGCTGAGCGTCGCCCAGCTCGGCCTGATGGCGGTGATAGCGACGAACGAAGACGACCGGATGGCGGCATTGGCGGAGCAAGCCGGGCTCGATCCCTCGACACTCTCGCGAAACCTCCGCGCTTTGGAGCGCGACGGGCTGATCGAGATCGCGACTGTCGAGCAGGATCTGCGCCGCCGTGCGGTCTGGCTGACGGAAGAAGGAGTCAGGCGGCTAAAGGCAGCTCTTCCGGCCTGGCGAGGCGCACAGGCTCGCGTGACGGCGACGCTGCCTCCCGATCTCCTCCAGCGGCTTGCAGCGGCCAGCGCCGCGATGGCAGCGCCGGAAGACTAACGTCAGAGCTAAACGTCAGGCCTGGCCGCTGCGGCTGGCGGCGAGCATGTAATTCACGTCCATGTCGCGGGCGGCGCTCCAGCGGCCGGTCAGCGGATTGAAGACCACGCCAGTCTGCGTGCCCAGCGTGAAGCCGTTGCCTTCGATGGCGCCGCCAAGTTCGGCCGGGCTCACGAACTTCTCCCAGTCATGCGTGCCCTTCGGCAGCCAGCGCAGCACATATTCGGCACCGACGATGGCCAGCGCATAGGATTTCAGCGTGCGGTTGATCGTCGCCATGATCAGCAGACCATCAGGCTTCACCGCCGCGCAGCAGGCGGCGATGAAAGCCTCGACATCGGCGACATGCTCGACGACTTCCATCGCCAGCACGATGTCGAAGCGCTTGCCGGAGGCGACGACCGCCTCGATCGTCTCCTCGCGATAGTCGATGGTCAGGCCGCTCTTCTCGGCATGGGCGCGCGCGACGCTGACATTGGTCGGCGCCGGGTCGAGCCCGGTCACCTCCGCGCCGAGCCGAGCGAGCGGCTCCGACAGCACGCCGCCGCCGCAACCGATATCGACCAGAGTCAGGCCTTCAAGCGCCCGCATCCGCTTCGGATCACGGCCGAAATGCGCGCAGGCTTCGTCGCGGACATAGGCGAGGCGCACGGGATTGAACTTGTGCAGGACAGCCATGGGCCCTTTCGGGTCCCACCAGTCGCGCGCGATCGCATCGAAGCGCGCGACTTCGGCCGGATCGATCGTCGATCCCTTTCGCTCAGCCGCAGCCGCCATGAACCCGTCCCTCGTTTATGCGATGCCACATTGACACCGCGCCTGACGCCCGTCATCTACACCCGCCCCGCCGCCAGTGCGAGGGCGACGTTTCGACCCGGCTTTTCCAGCCGGGGACAGCTATCGAGAGCCCGAATACCGTCATGGCCCGTCTGGTGATGAAATTCGGCGGCACCTCAGTCGCCACTGTCGAGCGCATCAAGAACGCGGCGCGGCACGTCAAACGCGAGTTCGACGCCGGCAACGAGGTCGCGATCGTCGTCTCGGCGATGTCAGGCAAGACCAACGAGCTCGTCGCCTGGTGCAAGGAAGCCGCGCCGCTCTATGACCCGGCCGAGTACGACACCGTCGTCGCCTCCGGCGAGCAGGTCACCTCCGGCCTGATGGCGATCGTGCTGCAGGAGATGGGGCTGCCGGCCCGCTCCTGGCAGGGCTGGCAGATCCCGCTCTATGGCTCGGACGCGCATGGCTCGGCCCGCATCGAAGGCGTCGACGGCGCCGGCATCCTCGCCGGCTTCGACCGCAATCGCGAGATCGCCGTCTGCTCCGGCTTCCAGGGCGTCAACCCGCGCACGCACCGCATCGTCACGCTCGGCCGCGGCGGCTCGGACACCAGCGCGGTCGCGCTCGCGGCCGGCCTCAAGGCTGATCGCTGCGATATCTACACCGATGTCGACGGCGTCTACACGACCGATCCGCGCATCGTCCCGAAGGCCAAGCGCATGGACAAGGTCTCCTTCGAGGAAATGCTCGAAATGGCCTCGCTCGGCTCCAAGGTTCTGCAGGTGCGCTCGGTCGAGATCGCCATGACGCAGCGCGTGCCGACCTATGTGCGCTCCTCCTTCGACGACCCCGAAAACCCCAATCCTGGCACCCTCATCTGCGACGAGGACGACATCGTGGAACAGCAGATCGTCACCGGCATCGCCTTCTCCCGGGACGAAGCCCAGATCACCCTCCGGCGCGTGGCCGACAAGCCCGGCGTCGCCGCGGCGATCTTCGGCCCGCTCGCCGATGCCAACATCAATGTCGACATGATCATCCAGGTCGTCTCCGACGATCAGGCGACGACCGACATCACCTTCACCGTGCCGACTGCCGATTACGAGCGCGCCAAGACGCTGCTCGAGAGCAAGCACGATGTGATCTCCTACCAGGAGATCCAGGGCGCGATCGACGTCGTGAAGATCTCGGCGATCGGCGTCGGCATGCGCAGCCATGCGGGCGTCGCGGCCCGCGCCTTCCGCGCGCTGGCCGAGAAGGGCATCAACATCCGCGCCATCACCACCTCCGAGATCAAGTTCTCGGTGTTGATCGACGCGGCCTATACCGAGCTCGCGGTCCGCACCCTGCACTCGCTCTACGGCCTCGACGCCGCCTGAGCATTCCGGACGACGACCTAAAAAAGACGCCGCCGGCTTCACGCGAAGCCGGCGGCGTTTGCGTTTTGATCCGACCTTACTCCGCCGGATGCGCTGCGTGTTCCGGCTCGCGCTTGCCGAAGAACAGCCGGGTCAGCCCGTCCGAAAGCCTGTTCATGTAGAGGAACAGGACGGGCGTGATGAACAGCGTCAAGACCTGCGAGATCATCAGGCCGCCGACAACGGCGATGCCGAGCGGCTGGCGCAACTCGGCGCTCGCGCCGGCGCCCAGCGCGATCGGCAGCGTGCCCATCAGCGCCGCCAGCGTCGTCATCAGGATCGGCCGGAACCGCATGAGGCAGGCCCGGTGGATCGCCTCCTGCGCCGACGCGCCTTCGCGCAACAGCACGAGGGCTACGTCGATCATCATGATCGCGTTCTTCTTGACGATGCCGATCAGCATCAGGAGGCCGATGATGGCGATGACCGAGAGGTCCATGTCGAAGAGCCTGAGCGCCCCGAGCGCGCCGATCGCGGCCGAAGGCAGGCCGGTCAGGATCGTCAGCGGGTGGATGAAGCTCTCGTAGAGGATGCCGAGCACGATGTAGATCGTCAGGATCGCGCCCGCGATCAGCAGCCCCTGGTTGGCCAAGGAATCCTGGAAGGTCTTGGCAGTGCCGGCGAGCGTGGTCGAGAGCGACTTCGGCAAGCCAATCTGCTCCTTGAGCGTGTTGATGCGGTTGACGCTGTCGCCGAGCGCCACGCCGGCCGGCAGATTGTAGGAAATCGTCACGGCGGGGAGCTGGCCGAGCTGGTTGACCGTGAGCGGGCCGGCCGTCCGCTCGACCCGGGCGACGGCACCGAGCGGGACCAACGTGCCGTTCTTGGCGCGCACCCGAATGGCGTTCAGATGCTCGGGCGTCCAGTGCTCGTTGGGATTGAACTCGACGACGACGTTGTAGTTGTCGCCGGTGGTGTAGATCGTCGAGACCTGCCGGACGCCGAAGCCCGAATAGAGGGTCGAACGCAGGATGTCGGCACCGATACCCAGCGCGTTGGCCTTGTCGCGGTCGATCGTCAGCGTCGCCTGCAGGGCGTTGTTCTGGAGATCGGTCGTGACGTCGGCGAAGATTGCACGATCGCGGCTCATCGCATCGGCGAGCCGCAGAGCCCAATCATTCATCAGCGCCTGGTCGAGCCCCTGAATGACGAGCTGGTACTGGCTCTTCGAGGCGCGTGCGCCGATGTTCAGGTTCTGGACCGGCACCATATAGGTGTTGATGCCCGCCACCTGTCCGAGATCGCGCCGCAGCGAGGCGAGCACCTCCTGCAGCTTGGGGCGCTCGTCCAGCGGTTTCAGCTCGACGAAGAGACGCCCGGCGTTCAGCGCGCTGCCGCCACCGCCATTGCCGCCGACCGACGAGGCGACATGCGCGACATAGGGCGACTTGCGAAAGATGTCCGCAACCTCAGACTGCAACTTCAGCATCGCATCGAACGAAATGTCCTGACGGGCTTCGGTCGAAACCTGGAGCTGGCCGATATCCTCCTGCGGAAAGAAGCCTTTCGGCGTCGTCTGCAGCAGCCAGACGGTGCCGGCCATCGTGAGAAAGAACGCGAGCAGCATCAGCGGCTGAAAGCGCAGGCAGAATTTCAGCCCACGGTCATAGCCCGCCAGCACTGCATCGAAGCCCTTCTCCAGCCAGCGGCCCAGCATGTTCTCTTCATGGTGCTCGGAGTAGCCCGAGAGCAGCCGCGAGCACAGCATCGGGGTCAGCGTCAGCGAGACGAAGGCGGAGGCGAGGATCGCGACCGTCACCACCACCGCGAATTCGTTGAAGATGCGGCCGATGACGCCGCCCATGAGCAGCACAGGGATGAAGACGGCGACCAGCGACAGCGAGATGGAGATAATGGTGAAGCCGATCTCGCCGGCGCCCTTCAGGGACGCCTCATAGGCCGAAAGCCCATCCTCCTCCATGTGCCGGACGATGTTCTCCAGCATGACGATGGCGTCGTCGACCACTAGGCCGACCGAGAGGGTCAGCCCGAGCAGCGAGATGTTGTCGATCGAAAAATCCAGCATGTACATCGCGGCCAGCGTCGCGATGATCGAGATCGGCACCGCCACGGCGGGGATGAAGGTCGCGGCGATCCGGCGCAGGAAAACGAAGATCACCATGATCACGAGCGCGATGGTGAGCAGCAGCGTGAACTGCACATCCTCCACCGCCTGGCGGATCGAGGTCGAGCGGTCGTTGAGCAGGGAGAGCCCGGCTGCGGCCGGCAGCTGTTCCTGGAAGGTCGGGATCATCGCCTTGACGCGATCGACGACTTCGACGGTGTTCGCGTCGGGCTGGCGTTGCACCGCCAGGACAATCGCCGGCATGCCGTCATAGGTGCTGCGGGTCTGGGTGTTCTCGACGGAGTCGATCACCTTGGCGACGTCGCCCAGCCGGACCGGCTTGCCGGAGCGCGTCGCGATGATGACGTTGGAAAACTGGGCGGCATTGGCGAGCTGGGTCTGCGCCTGGATGGTGAGCTGCTGGGCCGTGTTCTGGAGGGTGCCGACCGGCGTGTTGGCATTCGCGGCCGTGATCGCAAGTTGCAATTCGTCGAGGCCGATGCCGCGCGCCGCCAGCGCGGTCGGGTCGATCTGGATGCGGACCGCGTATTTCTGGCTGCCCCAGATCAGCACCTGGGCAACGCCTTCCACGGTGGACAGCGCCGGCGAGATGACCTGCTGGG
The DNA here is from genome assembly GCF_056395345.1 of Allobosea sp. 10L422. Lineage (NCBI taxonomy): Bacteria > Pseudomonadati > Pseudomonadota > Alphaproteobacteria > Hyphomicrobiales > Alloboseaceae > Allobosea > Allobosea sp. 10L422. The sequence goes on along the minus strand of NZ_JBFTJI010000012.1, from coordinate 78,688 downwards.
CGAAGGCGTCCAGCTGCGACAGCGGCACGACATCGCTCTTCAGCGCCATCAGGATGATCGGCGCGTCAGCCGGGTTCACCTTGCGATAGCTCGGCGGCGTCGTCATCTCGATCGGCAATTGCCGGAGGGTGCGGGTGATCGCGGCCTGCACGTCGGCGGCGGCGGCGTCGATGTCGCGGTTCAGCACGAACTGGATGGCGATCGAGGTCGCGCCCTGCGAGTTCGTGGTCGAGATCGAGTCGATGCCGGCGATGGTGCCGAACTGCTTGACCAGCGGCGTCGCGATCGAGGTCGCCATGGTGTCCGGCGAGGCGCCGGGAAGCTGGGCGGAGACGTTGATGACCGGAAATTCGGCGCGCGGCAGCGCTGCGACCGGCAGGAAACGCCAGGCGAACAGGCCCGCCAGCACCAGCGAGACCGACATCAGGATGGTGGCGACCGGATGCCTGATGCAGAAGGAGGAAATGTTCATGAGCGCGCGCCCTCGGCCACCGGCGTGCTGGCCGGCGGCTTCTCGCTCGTTGCGGCGCGCTCGCGCACCCGCGTCCCCTGCTTCAGCCGCATCTGGCCGTCAATGACGACCCGCTCCCCCGGAGCGATCCCCTCGGACACCGCCGTCTTGTCGCCATCGCTCAGCGCGACCTTGATCTGACGCAGATCGACGGTCGAGTCAGGCTTCACCACGAAGGCATAGGGGCCCTTCTGCCCGGTCTGAACCGCCACCGTCGGAATCACGGCGATGCCCATCAGCGTTTCCGGGACGATCTCGACATCGACATACTGGCCGGGCCAGAGCGTGAGATCGTCATTGGCGAAGGCTGCCTTGGCCGTGATCGTTCCCGATGTCATGTCGACGGTCGAATCGACGAAGTTGAGCTTGCCTTCCGCCGGCGGACGGCCGGTATTCGGCACGCGGGCCGTCACCGCTATCGGTTTGGCGGCCGCGAGCGCGGCCTGCAGGGTCGGCAGCTCATGCTCCGGCATGGCGAAGGTCACGCGCAGCGGCTTCATCTGGGTGATGGTCAGCAGGCCCGTGCCGCTATTGTTGTTGCTGGCGTTGACGAGATTGCCCGGCGTGACCTGGACGGCGCCGATACGTCCGTCGATGGGGGCCGTGATCCGCGTATAGCTCAGCTTCAACCGGTCCGCGTCGAGCGTTGCATGGTCGCCCTGGATGCTGGCGGCGGAGCTGCGCTCGTCGGCGATTGCCTGGTCGACCTGCACCTGCGTGCCGGCATTGCGCGCCAGGAGCTGCTTATAGCGCTCGAGATCGGCGAGGTTGCGCGTATGGGTCGCCTCGTCGCGCGCCAGCATCGCCTCGTCCTTGGCGATCTGAGCCTTGATGTCGCGATCATCGAGGGTGAAGAGCAGATCGCCGGTCTTGACGAACTGCCCGTCTGTGACGTGCTGCTGCATGATCTGGCTGTCGATCCGCGAGCGCACGAGCACGCTCGCAGGCGTCTCGACGAAGCCGATGGCGCGCTTTCGCACCGGGAAATCGACCTGGACTGCCGCGGCGGAGGCGATCGCGACGGGCGCGCCATCTGCACGCCCGCGCGCCGCCTGCGCGTTTTCCGAGCCGTGCGAGCGCCAATACCAGACGCCCGCGGCCGCGGCCGCGACGAGCATCAGCCCGGTGACAAAACCTGAACGCTTCATGTTCGCCCCACTCGTTCAGGCGGTCTGGCCGGCGGAAGCCGGCATCTGCATCTTGTCTTCCCGCTGGGGGCGGGTCTGTTCACGGATCGTGGCCAGCGTATCCAGCGCGGAAAGGATCGATCTTTCCTCCACCCCGCCAAGAACCTCCTGAGCAATCGCGGTGCGCACCTCATCGAGGTCGTCGACCAGCGCCCGGCCCTCCGGCGTCAGGTAAAGGCGATAGGCGCGGCGGTCGGCCGGGTCCTCGCGGCGCTCGATCAGGCTCTGCCCCTGAAGCCGGTCGAGCAACCTTGCGAGCGAAATCGGCTGCAGATCCATCTGCTCGGCCAGTGCCGCCTGGTTCAAGCCTTCCTGCCGCCGCAAGCGGGACATCACGCCCCATTGCGCCCGCGTCGTACCGTGCTGGCGCGCACGCTGATCGACATAGGTCCGCAGCAGGCGGGAGGTTTCGACAAGCTGGAACATGAATTCCCGCCGCAGTGGTCGCTTCATACAGAATCTCCGGAACGTAAGCCTGCTTATCGTATGCCAGATTACGGCGGTTTCGCGGTCGCACAATGTCGAACGCGGAATCGTGAGCAGTGCCGCAGCGTGGCGCGCATCCGATTTGCAAGGCTTGCTCTGGCCTCACGGGGGAAAGCGCTTCTAGACTGCGTTCCAACCTTCCCTCTTTGAGAAGCCTTTCCGACATGAGCCAGCTCTTCAGCCCCTATCAGCTCGGCAGCCTCACGCTCGCCAACCGCATCGTCATCGCGCCCATGTGCCAGTATTCAGCGAAGAACGGCTGCGCGACGGACTGGCACACCATCCATCTCGGGCATCTCGCGCTTTCCGGCGCGGCGCTGCTCATCATCGAAGCCACCGCCGTGGAGCCGGACGGGCGCATCAGCCCGTTCGATGTCGGCTTGTGGTCGGACGAAACGGAAGCAGCGCTGGGCAAGGCACTGGAAGCCGCCCGCTCCTGGTCCGACATGCCGATCGCGATCCAGCTCGGCCATGCCGGCCGCAAGGCCTCGGTGGCGCAGCCCTGGAAGGGCGGCGGCCAGCTCGGCCTCGACGAGGGCGGCTGGCATGTGCATGGGCCTTCGGCGGTCGGCTTCGAAAGCTATCCGCGCCCGCCGCGCGCCCTCACCCGCGATGACATCGCCCGTCTCATCGAGGCATTCGCGGATTCGGCGCGGCGGAGCGTCCGGCTTGGACTCGCGGCGATCGAACTGCACGGCGCCCATGGCTATCTGATGCATCAATTCCTCTCGCCGCTCTCGAACAAACGCGAGGACGAGTATGGCGGCTCTCTCGAAAATCGCATGCGCTTCCCGCTGGAGGTCCTCGACGCTGTGCGCTCGGTGGTGCCGGCTGGCTTCCCTTTGGGCTTCCGCATTTCGGGGACCGACTGGGTCGAGGGCGGCTGGGATGTCGAACAGAGCATCGCCTTTTCCATGGCAGCCAAGGCACGGGGCGCCGACTTCATCCACGTCTCCAGCGGCGGCCTGTCCACGGCCCAGAAGATCCCGCTCGGCCCGAGCTATCAGGTCCCGCTGGCACGGGCCGTGAAGCAGGCGACCGGGCTTCCCACGATCGCCGTCGGCCTGATCACGGAGCCGGAGCAGGCCGAGGCGATCATAGGCACTGGCGAGGCCGATCTCGTCGGGCTGGCGCGCGGCATCCTCTATGACCCGCGCTGGCCCTGGCACGCCGCGGCGGAGCTGGGCGCCAGCGTCAAGGCGCCCGACCAGTATCTGCGCTCGCAGCCCCGGCAGTATTCCAAGCTGTTCGCCTGACCAGCATCCCCCTCGTCATTCCGGGCTTGCCCCGGAATAACGGCGCATTTCCATGCAGAACGATCCCCCGTTCAAGGACGCCCATGACCGCCTATTCCGACCTCGCCGCCCATTTCGGCCGCATCGCCGCGCTCTCCAACGCCATCGGCATCCTGCAATGGGACAACGACACGATGATGCCCAAGGGCGCCGCCGAAACGCGGGCCGAGAGCATGGCGCTGCTGCATGTCATGCGCCACGGACTGGCGACCGACGCCCGCATCGGCGGCTGGCTCGCGGATGCCGAAAGCGACGACAGCCTCAGCGCCTGGGAGAACGCCAATCTGCGCGAGGTCCGGCGCGTCTGGACGGTCGACACCGCGCTGCCCACCGATCTCGTCGAGGCATCGAGCAAGGCGATCTCGGCCTGCGAGATGCGCTGGCGCCAGGCGCGGGCGGATTCCGACTTCGGCGGCCTGCTGCCCTATCTCGGAGAGGTACTGAACCTGCAGCGCCAGATCGGCAAGGCGAAGGGCGAGAAGCTCGGCGTCTCGCCCTATGACGCGCTGCTCAACGACTACGAGCCCGGCGGCAGCTCTGCGAAGATCGACGCGCTGTTCGACGACCTCGCTGCCTTCCTGCCCGGCTTCACCCAGGACGTGATGGCGGTGCAGGCGCGCCGGCCGGCCCTGCCGGCCCTCGAAGGCCCCTTCCCCACCGAGACACAGCGGGCGCTCGGCCTGAGGCTGATGTCGGCTTTGGGCTATGATTTCGAGCGCGGGCGCCTCGATATCTCGACACACCCGTTCTGCGGCGGCGCCGACAACGATGTCCGCATCACCACGCGCTACGACGAGGCCGACTTCACCAAGGCTCTGATGGGCGTCCTGCACGAGACCGGCCACGCGCTCTACGAGCAGGGCCGGCCGCAGGGCTACATGAACCAGCCGGTCGGCGCGGCGCGCGGCATGAGCGTCCATGAGAGCCAGTCGTTGCTGATGGAAATGCAGGCCTGCCGCTCACGTCAGTTCCTCGCCTTCGCCGCCCCGCTGATGCGGGAGAGTTTTGGGGGTCATGGCCCGGCATGGGAAACCGAGGCGATGTGGCGCCGCTATACCCGCGTCGAGCCCGGCTTCATCCGCGTCGATGCCGACGAGGTCACCTATCCCGCCCATGTCATCCTGCGCTACAGGCTGGAGAAGGCGCTGATCGCCGACGAGATGCCGCTGGCCGAAATGCCCGCCGCCTGGAACGCCGGGATGAAATCCCTGCTCGGCGTCACCGTCCCGGACGACCGCGTCGGCTGCCTGCAGGACATCCACTGGCCGTCTGGCGGCTGGGGTTATTTCCCGACCTATACGCTCGGCGCGATGACCGCGGCCCAGATCTTCGACGCAGCCTGCCGGGCCGAGCCCGCTATCCTGCCCGGCATCGGCAAGGGCGATTTCAGCCCGCTCGTCGGGTGGCTGCGCGCCAATATCCACGGCAAGGGCTCGTTGCTCTCGACCGACGATCTGCTCACCGAAGCGACAGGCCGGCCGCTCGACGCCTCGGTCTTCAAGGCGCATCTGCGCCGTCGCTATGTCGAGGAGGTGTGACGGCCGCGACGTTTCCCGTCATGCTCGGGCTTGCCCCGAGCATCTCGTGATATGCGGGGTCCCTGGCCTCCTCCGGCAAGAGATCCCCGGGTCTGCGCTTCGCTCCGCCCGAGAATGACGCCCGTTGAAAGGATGGCCGTTTCTCGATTCTCCTCAGCGGTTTGAGCAAGTCGGCTGCGACGAAACGCGAATCCCTTAAACCAGAACGGCCGGTCCTTACGGACCGGCCGATGCTTTATCGGAAGAGTGTCGGCTCAGCGCTCGATCATCTTGTTCCAGCGGCTGTTCCACTCCGGGCGCTTGGCGTTGATCGCGTCCCAATCCAGCACCACGGCAGTCTTCATGTTGGTGTGGAAGGCCTCGAGCTTCTTCTCGGCGTCCGCCGTTTCGGCCTTGGCCTGCGGGTTCGAGGGCACGACATTGCCGGCCGCCAGCGCCTTCGACTGCGCCTCGGGCGAGAGCAGGTAGGCGGCGAGCTTCTGCGCCAGCTCCTGCTCCGAATTGTTCGCGATGACGCACTGCGCGACCATCAGCACGACCGAGCCTTCTTTCGGCTGGGCGTATTCGACCGGGATGCCCTTTTCCTTGAGGGTGGCGACGGCGGTCGGCGTCAGCGGGAAGATCGCGGCCTCGCCAGTCTGGACCATCTCGGAGATCTTGGCCGAGTTGGGGATGAACTCGAGCACGTTCTTGCCGATGGTGTCGCGGAATTTGCCGAAGCCCGGCTCGACATTGGCCTCGGTGCCGCCCTGGATGCGGTTGAACATCAGGAAGGCGTGCAGGCCGAAGGACGAGGCCGAGGCCGACTGGAAGACGACCTTGTCCTTGAACTTGGGATCGGCGAGGTCCATCCAGGAGGTCGGCGCCGCCCAGCCCTTCTCGTCGAACATCTTCTTGTTATAGGCGAGGCCGGTCATGCCCATGTCGATGCCAACCGCCATGTCGTCCTTCATGCGGGCGCCCTTGTCGAGCTGAGCCAGCCCGGGGCTGTCCTTCATCTTCTCGCAGAGGCCGGCGCCGATGGCGCGGACCATGACACCGTCATCGAGGAACATGATGTGCATCTGCGGCTTGTCCTTGGCCGCGGTCGCCTTGGCGAGGATGTCCGAGGAGGTGCCGGGCACCACCACGATCTTGACGTTGTTGGCCTTCTCGAAATCCGGGAAGACGGCCTGGGTGAAGGTTCGCTCGAAATTGCCGCCGTTCATGCCGACATAGAGCGTCTTGGTCTGGGCGAAGGCGCTGCCGGCAGCGGTCAGCGCGAGCGCGGCGACGGTACCGGCCAAGGCGGTGCGACGAGTGATCATGAGTGGGCTCCCCTGCTTTGCGGCTCTGATTGCGAACGCGCATCCGAGCCGTGGCTGATGCGGTCCTGACCCGCCGGCCCGGAAGGCCGGCTGAAACGGGCGATGGAAAAGGCTTCGATCGGCGTGGAGGTGCGGCCATCGCGGACAAGCTCGGCCAGCACCTCGCCGACGCCGGGCGCGATCTGGAATCCAGCGCCGGTGAAGCCGAAGGCGTGGATCAGGCCGGGCGTGGTGCCGCTGAAGCCGATCACGGGATTCCGGTCCGGCATCGACGCCTCGGTCCCCGACCAGAAGCGGATCGCCTGGGCATGGCGCAGCACCGGGAAGATCTCGGCCGTGCGGTTCATGATCGCCAGCGCCCCAGCGCCGCGCGGACGCGAGAAATCGGCATCGTCGAGCGGCAGGGCGCGTTCGCCGCCGACGACGCAATTGCCGCGCTCGACCTGCCGGGCATAGATGCCGCCGCCCTCCATGCCGATATTGACAGTCATCACCGGCGCCAGCGGCTCGGTGACGATCATCGAAGGGTAGATGCGCGAGAGCGGCACCGGCTCGCCGAAATCGGCAGCGAAGCGATCGGCCCAGGCACCAGCGCTATTGATGACGATGCTGGCCGTCAGGCTGACGCCCTCGCCGGCCTCCAGCGCGAAGCCCTCGCCGTTGCGCGCGATGCCGGTGACCGGCGTGTTCTCCAGCACATGCGCACCGGCACGCCGGGCGGCGCTGGCGAAGGCCGCCGAGACGAGACGCGGATTGGCATGGCCGTCGCCGGCACAGAGCGAGGCACCGAGGATGCTGCCGTCGATCCAGGGGAAGCGCTCGCGCAGGCCGTTATGGCCGATGAGTTCGAGGCCGAGGCCCTGATCGGCAACCTCGGCCGCATAGGCTTCAAGGGACGCCATGTCGCCCTCGCTGCATGCGAGCTTGAGATGGCCGGAACGCAGGAACTCGCCGTCGATGCCGATCAGTTCCTTGAGGCGTGGCCAGACGGCATGGGCACGTTGCGACAGCGGCAGCTGCTCGCGCGGGCGGCCCTGCCGGCGAACGCCGCCATAATTCACGCCGCTGGCCTGCGCGCCGCAGAAGCCCTTGTCGAGCAGGGCGACGCTGAAGCCCATATTGCGCAGGGCCAGCGCCGCCGAAGAGCCGACCAGACCGCCGCCGACAATGGCGACGTCGATGTCGAGATGCCGGTTCATTCTGCCGCCTCCGGCAGCTCGGCCGCCAACTGCAGGGCGAGCGGGATCGGCTTTACCGGAGCCTGCGCCCTCAGCCTGCCGATGGCAGCGATGGGCTTGCCCGTCGCGGCGGCCAGCACCTCGGCGGAAGCCGCAGCGCACATCCGCCCCTGGCAACGGCCCATGCCGACACGGCTCACCGCCTTCAGCCGATTGATCTCGCTGATGTCCAGTCGGCTCGCGGCCTCTCGCACCGTCCCGGCGGTGATCTCCTCGCAGCGGCAGAGCGTGGTGGCGTCGTCGATCGCCCCCGCCCAATGGGCCGGGAAGGGAAAGGCAGCTTCGAGCACGTCGCGCAGCCGGCCGATGCGGGCAAGCTCGGCTTCGAGCGCAGAAGCACGCGTCTTATCGAACGCCAGGCCGCTGTCTTCCAGCAGTGCCAGCGCAGCACGCTCGCCGGCCCGTTCCGCCGCATCGGCTCCGGCGATGCCGGCGCCATCACCCGCGAGATAGACGCCCGGGACCGAGGCGCGGCCGGCGGCATCCCGTGTCGGCAGCCAGGCACGATCGCGCTCATTGAAGCGGAAGGCGCAACCAGCGAGATCGGCGAGTTGCGCCTCGGAACGGAGCGCAAGGCCGTAGCCGACGCCGTCGCAAGCAAGGCGCCGCTCGCGGCCGCCTTCGCGCCAGGCGACACCGGAGACCCTGCCCTCGCCCTCGATGCGCAAGCCCTCGATGCCGGTGCGGATGGCGACGCCCCGCAGACGCAGCTCAGCGACGAAGCGCATTCCACGCAGCACGATACCGGGATCGAGCGGCAGGGCCTTGAGCAGGTTGAGCTTGGCAGAGCTGGGGGCGGCGTCGAGCACCGCCGCGACCTCCACACCGGCCTTCATATACTGCCAGGCGACGAGGTAGAGCAGCGGGCCGGAGCCGGCGAAGACGATGCGGCTGCCAATCGCGCAACCCTGCGCCTTGAGTGCGACCTGCGAGCCGCCGAGTGTGAAGACGCCGGGCAGCGTCCAGCCGGGGATCGGGAGGACACGGTCGGTGGCGCCGGTCGCGAGGACCAGTCCGTCATAGGTGGCCCGGCGGGTCACGCCGGCAACTGCGATGTCGGCGGTGCCGTCGCGCAGGTTCCAGAGCAGTGCCTGCGGCCAGTAGTCGATTTTGCCGTCGAGCGCGGCGAAGGCGGCGTGAAGCCGCCCGGCCTTGCCTGCCTCGGAGCCGTAAAGGTCCTTGGTCGAGCGGCCATCCTGCACAAGGCGCTGCCGATAGATCTGGCCGCCGCAGGCAGGCGCCTCGTCCACCACCAGCGGGCGCAGGCCGGCGGCGACCAGCGCCTCGGCGGCCCGAATGCCGGCTGGCCCAGCGCCGATGATCAGGGGTTGCGGACGCGTGCTCATGCCGCCCTCCCGACGCCGGTCACGATCCGCATTCCCGGCTGCAACGGCGTCGTGCAGGCGCGCAGGCGCTCGCCCGTCTCGGTGGTGACCCAGCAATCCTGGCAGGCGCCCATCTGACAGAAGCCGGCGCGCGGCTCACCGCTGAACTCGGTGCGGCGCAGGCTGTCGACGCGGTTCAGGATCGCACTCAGCAGGGTGTCGCCGGCCCGGCCCTCGCAGGGCTCGCCATCAAGGGTGAAGGCGATGGCTGCATGATCCTTGCGGGTGATGCGATGGAGCAGCGGCTGCTTCTGGTTCGAAGACATGGCGATCACTTCTGACCGACGAGGATCTTGTCGAGCCCGAAGGCGCGGTCGAGGATCAACATGGCGCCAGCCGTCAGCGCGATCATCAGGGCCGAAACCGCCGCCATCATCGGGTCGATCGACTCCGTCGCGTACATGTACATCCGCACCGGCAGCGTTACCGTCTGCGGCGAGGTGACGAAGATCGACATGGTCAGTTCGTCGAAGCTGTTGATGAAGGCGAGCAGCCAGCCACCGGTGATGCCGGGCAGGATCATCGGCGCGGTGATGCGCCGGAACACCGTCCAATGCGAGGCGCCAAGCGTCATCGCCGCCTGCTCGGCGCTGCGGTCCATGCCCGACAGCCCCGCCATGACCAGGCGCATCACATAGGGCGTGACCACGATGACATGGGTGACGACTAGCCAGGCGAAGGAGCCAGTCGCGCCGATCAGGGCGAAGAGACGCAGGAAGGCGACGCCCAACACCAGATGCGGAATGATCAGCGGCGAGAGGAAGAGCCCGTTCAACGCATCGCGGCCGGGGAAATGGTAGCGGTCGATGGCGAGCGCGGCGGGCACCGCGAGCGCGACGGAGAGCGTCGCGGCCAGCGTCGCCAGCCACAAGCTGTTGTGGAAGGACGGCACGAAATCGGGGTGTTTGAAGATCGCCTCGAACCAGCGCAGCGAGAAGCTCGTGGTCGGGATCGAGAGCGTGTTCTCCGGTGTGAAGGCGACGAGGCAGACGACGACGAGCGGCGCCAGCACGAAGGAGACGACGAGGCCGTGGAAGAGAAGCGCGACGGGACCGTTGCGATGCATGGCGCGTCCCCTCAGCCCAGAGCCCGGCGGGCGCGCGTCTCGACGAGACGGTTGTAGCCCAGCATGATGACGAGGTTGGCGGCGAGCACGATGATCGCGATCGCGGCGCCCAGCGGCCAGTTCAGCTCGGACATGTATTCGTCATAGACCAGCGTCGCCGCCATCTTGAGGCGCCGGCCGCCGAGCAGGCCGGGAATGGCGAAGGCGCTGGCCGAGAGACCAAAAACGATCAGGCTGCCGGAGAGCATGCCGAGCGAGACCTGCGGCAGCACGATCCGGCGCAGCGCCGTGAAGCGCGAGGCGCCGAGGCTCCAGGCCGCGGCCTCGACCCTCGGGTCGAGCTTCTGCAGAGACGTCCAGACCGGGATGACCATGAACGGCAGCATGACGTGGACGAGCGCGATCACGATCGCGGTCTCGGTGTAGAGCAGCCGGACGGGATTCAGGCCCAGCGACTGTAGCGCCTGGTTCAGCAGGCCGGCGGAACCGAGCAGCATGCTCCAGCCGAAGGCGCGGACCACCACCGAGACGAGCAGTGGGCCGATGATGACGAGCAGGAAGATCGAGCGCCAGGGATCGCCCATGCGCGCCAACACATAGGCCTCGGGTGCGCCGATCACGGCGCAGATCAGCGTCGTCAGCGCAGCCAGGCGAAGCGTGCGCCAGAAGATCGTGAGGTAATAATCGTCGGATGCGACGGTCAGGTAATGCTTGAGGGTGAAGCTGTCCTGGATGCCCGTGGTGTGATCATAGGCATGGAAGGACAGGATCACAGTCAGGATGAGCGGCAGGACCACCAATCCGAGGAACAGCAGCGTCGCCGGCGAGACGAGCAGCCATGGTGCCAGACCGCGCTGCCCGGTCATGCCGCCGCTCCCGCAGTCGCGACGACGGCACTGTCCGGCTGCCAGTGGAGCGCAACGCTTTCGCCTTCGCCAGCCGGCTCGCCACCCTGGTTCGGCGCCGAGACCAGGATCGGCCCGACCGGCGTCTCGACATTGAGGAGCCAATAGCTGCCGAGGAAGAAGCGGCTGGTGACCCTCCCGTCCAATAAACCCTGGCCGGCCGGCTTGAGCAGGATCTTCTCGGGCCGCAGCGTCAGGATAGCCGCAGAACCATCGGGCAGGCTCGCCGCCTCGCTGGGCAGCGCGACGCCGCCGGCCTCGGCCCTGCCCGCGCGCCAGACCGCATCGATGCGGTTCATCTTGCCGACGAAGGAGGAGATGAAGGCCGTCGCCGGGCGCTCGTAGAGGCGATAGGGCGCGTCGATCTGCGTCATGCGCCCCTGCTCCATCACCACGACGCGGTCGCTGATCGAGAGCGCCTCGGCCTGGTCGTGCGTGACCATGATCGTGGTCGTGCCGACGCTGCGCTGGATGCGGCGCAATTCGAACTGCATCTCCTCGCGCAACTTGGCATCGAGATTGGAGAGCGGCTCGTCGAGCAGCAGCACCGGCGGCTCGATGACGAGCGCGCGGGCGATGGCGACGCGCTGGCGCTGGCCGCCCGAGAGCTGACGCGGATAGCGCTCGGCAAAAGGCGCGAGATGGACGAGGCCGAGGATCTCCTTGACGCGCCGGTCGCGCTCGGCCTTGGCGACCTTGCGCATCTCCAAGCCGAAGGCGACGTTCTCAGCCACCGTCATATGCGGAAAGAGCGCATAGCTCTGGAAGACGATTCCGAGACCGCGGCGGCTCGGCTTCTCGCGGGTGATGTCGCGTCCGTCGAGGGTGATCGCGCCCTTGGTCGGCTCGACCAGCCCCGCGATCATCTGCAGCGTCGTCGTCTTGCCACAGCCGGAAGGGCCAAGCAGCGAGACGAACTCGCCCTTGGCGACGCTGAGATCGACATCCCTGACGGCGGTGAAGTCGCCGAAGACCTTGCTCAGCGATTGCAGCGTCAGGAAGCCCATGAACACCTCGATCGGCAGGCTTTCCGTTCGCCGGAAAAGCCGGACTGCGATGGCTCCAAGCAAAGGGAGACGACACAAATTCGTCAATCTTCAATTCCGCATTAGAGAATTTATGTTGACAAAATTTCTCTATGTAGAATTTTTATTGCTCCATTTCTCATCTGATTTTCTCAAATGCAAGCTGTCGACGAACCCGTTTCCTCGCTTCGCCGCGCGCTGGGGCTGTTGCGCATCCTGTCGAAGGGCGCTGGCGACGGCATGCGGCTGAAGGACATCGCGGAGGCTGCCGGCTGCGGCCAGCCGACGGCGCATCGCGCGCTGCGCGACCTGATGGCGGAGGGCTTCGTCGAACAGGCGGCGGGCGGCAAGCGCTACCGGCTCGCGCTCGATTTCTTCGTGATCGCCGCCCGCGCCGGACAGGCCGGTGGCCTGCGCGAGCTCGCCCGGCCCGCGCTGCTGCGGCTCTCGGCGACGCTGAGCGACACGATCTTCCTGCTCGTCCGCAACGGCTATGACGCGGTTTGCCTCGACCGGATCGAGGGCCCCTTCCCGATCCGCTCCTTCACCGGGGACATCGGAGGCAAGGTGCCGCTCGGCATCGGCCAGGGCAGCCTCGCCATGCTGGCCCATCTGCCGGAGGACGAGCGCGAGGCAGTGATCCGCTTCAACATGCCCCGCCTGCTCGATCGCGGCTTCTTCGATGAGGCCGCGTTGCGGAACGCCATCGCGACGGCCCGTGCGCAAGGCTCGGTCAATCTCAACACCGGCCTCATCCCTGGCATGGCCGGCGTTGCCGTGCCGGTCTTCGATGCGCGGGGGCGCGTCGTCGCGGCGCTCAGCGTCGGCACCCTCGCCGAGCGGCTGCGCGAGGACCGGCTGCCGAACGTCATCGCCATGCTACGCAGCGAGGCGGAGGCGCTGGGCGCCAAGCTCAATCCCTTCGACGTCGCACTGCGCTATCCCTCACGCAGCCTGAGCACGCTGGCGGGCTGACGGCGCCGGGCCGCCATGCGGCTTTCAGGCTTGCATCGCGGCGATGGAAGCGGGATGTCGGGGCGAACTCCTCTCGGATGGTAGCCTGTCATGACCCAGACCAAGCCCGCCCCCCGCATCGCCATCACCTATTGTTCGATGTGCAACTGGATGCTGCGCTCGGCCTGGCTCGGCCAGGAGCTGCTCTCGACCTTCGGGCAGGACCTCGGCGAGGTTGCGTTGATCCCGCGCACCGGCGGGATCTTCCAGATTCATTACGACGGCGAATTGATCTGGGACCGCAAGGCCGATGGCGGCTTCCCGGATTCCAAGGTGCTGAAGCAGCGCGTGCGCGACCGGCTCGACCCCGAGCGCAGCCTCGGCCATGTCGACGGCCACACGATGTCGGCGGAGGCGGAGAGCTGAAGCGCTGCCTCGCCGTCATGGTCGGGCCTGACCCAACCATCTCGGACACCAGCGCCTTCTTGTCATGCGATTCTCGGGTCTGCGGTTCGCTCCGCCCGAGAATGACGCCTGTCAGGCGAGGCGCCCGCGCGTCGCCGCGACCCAGGCCTTCAGGCGCCCCTCGGGATCGGCATTCAGCGTGATGTCGGTCACAGCTGCGACGATGTCGGCGCCGGCCTCGAAGACCCCAGGCGCGCGCTCCAGCGAGATGCCGCCGATGCCGACCAGCGGCAGATCGCCGATACGGCGCTTCCATTCGCCCAGCCGCTCCAGCCCCTGCGGGCCGAAGCGCATCTGCTTCAGAATCGTCGGATAAACCGGACCGAGCGCGACATAATCGGGCTTTGCCGCCAGCGCGCGTTCCAGCTCGGGCTCGTCATGGCTGCTGATGCCGAGCCTGAGCCCCGCCTTACGGATCGCATCGAGATCGGCCTCGTCGAGATCCTCCTGGCCGAGATGGATGAAGTCGCAGCCCTCGGCGATGGCGAGCTTCCAGTAATCGTTGACGACAAGCACGCAGCCGGCCGCGGCGCAGAGCGTCTTCGCCCGCGCGATCTCGCGTGCGACTTCGATCTCGGAACGATCCTTGACGCGCAGTTGCACCAGCTTGACGCCGAGCGGCAGCATCCGCTCCAGCCAGTCGGCGCTTTCGAAGATGGGGTAGAACGGATCGAGCTTCATGCGAGAGCAGACTTTCAGGCCAGGAAGGCTTTGCCCATGACGGGGGTGGAAGGAGCGGCCATGTCGCGCGCTTCGATCGGCTGCGCGGCGAAGGACTGGCGGCCGGCACGGATGGCAAGCGCGAAAGCCTCTGCCATCGCGGCCGGATCGCCCGCCTTCGCGACGGCGGTGTTGAGCAGGATGCCGTCATAGCCCATCTCCATCGCCTGCGCGGCGTGGGAGGGCAGGCCGATGCCGGCATCGACGACGAGCGGAATGTCGGGGAAGTGCTGGCGCATGCTGCGCAGGCCGTAGGGGTTGTTGAGTCCCCTGCCCGATCCGATCGGCGCGCCCCAGGGCATCAGCACCTCGCAGCCGGCATCGAGGAGGCGCCCGCCGACGACGAGGTCCTCCGTGGTGTAGGGAAAGACCTTGAAACCGTCATCGGCAAGGATGCGGGCCGCCTGGACCAGCGCGATCACGTCCGGCTGCAGCGTGTCGTCCTCGCCGATCACCTCGAGCTTGATCCAGTCGGTCCCGAAGACCTCGCGCGCCATCTGCGCGGTGGTGACGGCTTCCTTGACGGTGTGGCAGCCCGCCGTATTCGGCAGCACCCTGACGCCGAGCTCGCGGATCAGCGCCCAGAAGGCCTGACCGGCACCGCCGGCCGATTCCCGGCGCAGCGAGACGGTGACGACCTCGGCGCCCGAGCGCTTCACCGCCTCGGCCAGGATGGCGGGCGACGGATATTGCGCCGTGCCGAGGAAAAGCGGGTTCTGCGGCGCGAAGCCATAGAAGGATGCCATCTCAGCCTCCCTGCATCGGTGCGACGATCTCGATGCGGTCGCCCTCGCTCAAGGCGACGTCAGCCCGCTTGCGCGCCGCCACGAAGTCTCCATTCACCGCCGTCGCAACGATGCGGTCGGCAAAGCCGAGCTCGGCCAGCGCCTCGGCCAGCGTCTTCGCCGCGATCTCCTGCGGCGCGCCGTTAAGCAGCAAGGTCATGCAGCATCTCCGGTGTTGCTTGCGGGTTCAGCACGGCCTCCGCCGCCATCCGCGCCATGGCGGGGCTGAGCAGGAAACCGTGGCGATAGAGCCCGTTGACATGGATCACGCGGCCGCGGCGCGTCAGCCGCGGCAGGTTGTCGGGAAAGGCCGGGCGGGCATCGGTGCCGATCTCGACGACCTCCGCTTCGCCGAAGGCGGGATGCAGCGCATAGGCCGCGCCGAGCAGCTCCAGCATGGCGCGGGCGGAGATGCGGCTGCGCTCGCTGCTCTCGATCATCGTCGCGCCAACCATGAAGAGGCCGTCTGCGCGGGGCACGATATAGAGCGGGATGCGCGGATGCAGCAGCCGGACGGGCCGCGACAGCTGGATCTCGTCGCTCCGGAGGAGCAGCATCTCGCCCTTGACTCCGCGCAAATCGGGCAGGACATCGCGCGCCGCCAGCCCGCGGCAGTCGAGGACGATATCGGCATCGAGATCGGCCGGCTCGACCGTACTGCCGAAATGAAGGGCGGCCCCATTTGCGACGAGGCGTTCGGCCAGGGCTGCTATGGCTTGGCGCGGATCGAGATGCGCCTCGGCGGAGAAGAACAGGCCGCGCGAGAAGCGGCCGGCGAGATCGGGCTCCAGCCCGGCGATGGCCTCGCTGTCGATCTCCTCGAAATGGTCGGTGCGCTGACCGAAGCGGCGCAGCTCCGAACGGTCCCGGCTCGGCGCAACCACGAGCGTGCCGTTGCGAGCGACGCCGCCGGCATGGCGCTCCCACCAATCGGCCGCCTGCTGCCCGAGCCGAATCACCGGTTCTTCGGCGCTCTCGCCCTCGCACCAGGGCGCGAGCATGCCGCCGGCATACCAGGAACAGGCTTCGGCGCCGATACGCGGGCCGCGTTCATGCAGGACGACCTGCACACCCCGCGCCAGCAACTCGGTGGCACAGGCCAGACCGACGACGCCAGCGCCGACCACAGCAGCTGTCAGGACTGAGTGAGGACGTTCTGGCGTCATGCTTTCCCTGCTTCCGGGAAGGCAGCGGCCTGAGGCGCGAGCGAGGTGTCTGCGAGCCGAAGACCGTTCCCTTCGCCGGCATTACCCGGATCAGGTGCGATGGGTTGGCGCGAGCCACGCCTCTCAGCCTTTCGGCACCCCAACGGACAGCGCCAATTTAATGGCAGCGCCGCCGGGGAGCAAGCGGAGCCGGCGCAAGGCTCCGTTGCGGCGGCCTCGCACCTCCCGACCACGCCCTTCGCACGGGAGTGATCGGGAGGTGCGCCCGCGCGAATACACAGGTCGCGCGAAGGAAGTTGTCGGCGAGACTTGTCAAAGGCCTCTGCAATCGGGCATAGAGCCTCTCGCCGGAGACGTGGCCGAGAGGCTGAAGGCACTCGTTTGCTAAATGAGCATACCCCACAAGGGTATCGAGGGTTCGAATCCCTCCGTCTCCGCCACTCCTACCCTCTTGATTAATAAAGACAATTTTAAGCGCTGCCGGGCGAAATACACGGCGGCATACACATGGCTGGCTATCTCTGGCGTCGCGGGGGCCGATTCTGGTTCCAGATCGCTATTCCGATAGATCTCCGGGGAGCGTTCGGGAGCACTCCCGTTCGACTACCTCTGCCCTGTGACGATTATCGGGACGCGTCGCGTTATGCCCGTCGACTCGCCGGCATCGCCGAGAGCTGGTTCATGGAGCTGAAAAGGGAACGCTTCACGGGGTTGACCAAGCTCGCAGCCGAGCGAGGCGGGCTACCTAATGTGCGGGAGCGCCTGTATGATCAATTGGCCAAGGAGATCCGGGAGATCACGCGCCAGGTAGCTGAGCTCGACGATTTGCGTAAACCTCGCGCCGTCGGCAGCGATCGGGAGATGATCGCCCATCTGCAATACCGCAACAACGTCCTCGAAACGATCCTCGCGAATCTCGACGACAAAGCCAGGGCCATAGCCAAGGAGTATGCAGACTTCTTCGCCAAGGCAGGCGCAGAACGGGGGCGTCTGTATGAAGAGATGGGCGAATCTGAAGCGCATTTTACGTCAGAAGTCGCCGAGGCTTTCCATTCAGTCCGCCAAACGGAAGGTCGCCTTCAAACACTGCAAAAGCATGTTGCCGATGGCATCGGGCTTCAAAATTCCGTCACGCGGAAAGCCGATAGCGCGCTGGATGAGAACAAGCGCCTAGCTCTGGCTAATGCCGCATTGATCGAAAAATTGGATTACAAAGGCCCCCTTCTTTCCGCTTCGAAGCAGAATTTCCTCGACAACATGCGCATAAAGGGCGTGTCACGGAAGTTGGTGGTCGACGTAGAGACCAAAATCGATCTGTTCATGAAATTGATCAACGACAAGCCGGTTGGCAGCTATCTTGTCTCGGATCTGCAGAGATTTGCCTCGCGGCTGAGCTACCTTCCTCAGAAGCACTCAATCAGCCCCCGCTGGCGGGGCCGCGATGTTGTCGAGGTCATTGCTGAAAACGAGGAAAGGCGCTCCCCTCGCGTCGAGTACCTGAC
This sequence comes from Allobosea sp. 10L422, assembly GCF_056395345.1. Taxonomy (NCBI): domain Bacteria; kingdom Pseudomonadati; phylum Pseudomonadota; class Alphaproteobacteria; order Hyphomicrobiales; family Alloboseaceae; genus Allobosea; species Allobosea sp. 10L422. Next base: position 61,153 of record NZ_JBFTJI010000012.1, on the reverse strand, counting down.
CGAAAACACCATCATCAACAACTTCGTTGGTCGGGTTAAAACAGCCATCCGCTGGCTCTGTATCGAGAACGGGGTCGATAACCCGTTCCGGGAGCAAATTCGGATCGTGGCGCCATCAGCGCGGTCATCCGTCATCCGTCACGGTTTCACGATCGAACAGGTCAACTCCCTGATCGAGCACTCAGCTTTTGCCAAAAAGGCCGACGAGGCTTGGCTTCCTATAGTCGCCCTCCTGACCGGCACCCGAATCGGCGAGTTGGTGGGGCTTTGCCCGGATGAAATCGAGCAGCGGAACGGCATCTGGGTAATGGACCTGACGCGCCAGGAAAGCGACTACCGGCCTTCGCCGCGCTCTCTGAAAACCGAAACCAGCCGGCGTTATGTCGTGCTCCATCGCAGGCTGATCGAACTTGGCTTTCACAAATGGGCTACAGATGAAAGGCGCGAGTGGGTCTTCGAGGACTTCCATCGTGCCAAGACGCCAGCCAACGCAGCATCAAAGCGGTTTCAACGCTTGTTCAAGCTCTGGGGCCTAACTGGACGCAACACGGAAGTTTTCCATGCGCTTCGGCATACATATAAGGATCTTGCGCGCGCCGCGGGGGTCGAGGAGCGCACGATTGCCCTCCAAACAGGCCATAGCCTTGATGGTGTGGCGATGAACTATGGCTCGAAGATGCTGCGCCCCGACGAGATGAAGCGGCTTTCGCAAATCGACTTGCCGACCGAGTGGAACCTTCAGCCCTATGAAGGCCTGCCTCTAAGGATTGCGGCCAACGACCCCAAAGCTCGGTACAAGAAGCGCTACCGCCGCCTGGCTGTGGATTTCGAACGCTGAGTTAGTCGCTAAGTCCGTTGGTGCTGAGGCTTTGTGGACCGCGCCGGGTTTCCCGGAGACCATTTCGTTTGAGTGACGCCGCCATGGCTGGCTCATCCAGCATGCCGTCGTAGCGTTCCTCAGCCTCGGCAGACGGGTCGCCGCGGATCTGCACTAGCAGCAGCGCACCAACTAGCGGCCCGGCTGCTCAAAAGGCATCGACCTCGTTTCGCGCGACGAAAGGCGATTGAACACCGATTGGTTGTGGATGCCTTTGCCCGAGACCTTGTGGATCAGAGGCTCGATAGCGGAGCCTAAGCCTACGATAGATCGAGGCCGACATGCCAACACCGTTCGAGACGAGCATGCCGGCTGGCGGCAACGTACAGGCCGACGTGGCTGAAAACGACTATCGATGATCAATTCTCTCGTTCACAGCCTTCTCCAACTCGGCCATGCGACGTCCGGGAACCTTGAATTCGCGCATCGCGACGACGTGCACGTCAGCTACGGCGAGGAAACGATCACGGAGACGAACCTGCTGGAGCTTCGGCGCCGACATCCGCACCGGATCCAGCTTCGGACTTTCTGTAAGAAGGACGAAGCGCTGAATGGTGCCGACTGGGAATGGCATATCCTGGGCCGTGCACGCCGGTTCTCCATGCGGGTGCAGGCGAAGCGTCTCCAGAAGGACGGTGTCCTGAAGGTCCACCATCGTGTCAAATCGTCCGGACGCCTCCAGCTCGACCTGCTCATTGAGGACGCCCAGAAGCACAAGCTAAAACCGGTCTATTGTCTCTACGCGCCTGCCAGTCGCCAAAAACGTTGGAAGGAGCCAAGCCCCTGGCCCGGCTTCAAGCCGTTTGAGCACGGGTGTCTGTTGGCCAGCGCCTATAAGGTGAGATCAAATGAACCCTCCGCTCTTGATGAGATAGAAAACCACTGTGTTCCATGGCATTTCCTCGCTCAGCGCCACGCCTTCTATCGAATGGAGCGTGCTACTAGACTGCGGCTTGGTACTGACGGGTCTACACTCAGTTTCCTCGCCACGTCGCTTGATGTTGCTCCGTTGCTCATAGGTTCCGAAATGGCGGATGGCAGCAGCGAGTTCCCCGACCTCGCCGAACTTAATGACCCTGACGACGATGGCGCAGGACGCGAGGGCGTATCTGCCGACTACCTGCCCTTCGATTTGTCTGCTGCCGACTATCTCGAACGCGGCATCATTGGAATGATTACTATCGACGCGCGCGGCTTGTTGCCGATTGAGCTGGGGGTCCAAAGGCGCGGCGAATGAATGCCATTATGATCATCGTCAGTGTCGATTCTAGCATTTTAACCAGCTGAGAGATGGCAGGCCGCCTTGCCCTCGACTGGCGAGACCGACAACCACGAGGCCCAAGTTGAGGTACTTGCACAATCCACCCGATGCAGCGTCGCTGATGACATCGGCTCGTAGCTTCGGAAACTATGATCTTTCGAGTGCACTTGCCGATTTGCTCGATAACAGCATCAAAGCTCGGTCACGCAATATCTCTATTCGCTGTGTGCGGACTGCGGATGGACCGGTGGTCCGGATCCTAGACGATGGGACTGGGATGACGGCTGACGAGCTGAATCGTGCGATGCGGCCAGCCAGCACCAACCCGGATGATGAGCGCGCACCTGATGATCTCGGCCGATTTGGATGGGGTATGAAATCTGCTTCCCTGTCACAGTGCAGGCACCTCGTCGTACTCACACACCATAAGGGGGAGCTCGCTGGCGCGTCTTGGGACCTTGACGACCTCGCCGACTGGAAGATGGGCATTCTGGACGACGAAGAGATCCGGGCCGGCGCGAGCGATCAGCTGATCGAGCGCGAGGGAACCGAGATCATCTGGTTAAAGTGCGATCGCTTGTCCGAGTTCGGCCAGGTGGCGACCAAAGGGTTCAACGACATCGTCGCCCACGCCAAACGACAGATCTCGCTTATCTTCCACCGTTATCTTGGCGGTGAGGAAGGACTCAAGAAGCTGAAGGTGACTTTCAACGGTGATCCTCTCAAGCCGGTTGACCCATTCCTTCGCGGACATGACGCGACGCAAGCGCAGCCGAAGGAGACGCTGACCCTAAACGGTCAGCCGGTTGAAGTGCAGGCCTTCATCCTGCCGCATTATTCCAAAGTTACGGAGGGCGAACACGAGCAACTTGGTGGCGAGGAAGGGTTCGTCCGAAATCAGGGTTTCTATGTCTACCGACAGCATCGGCTGATCATGCACGGCACCTGGTTTCGGCTTGTCCGGCACGGCGAGCTTTCGCAGCTGGTCCGAGTTGCTGTCAACATCCCCAATTCGCTCGATGCGATGTGGAAGATTACGCTCGACAAGGCCGACGCGCAGTTGCCAACCGGCCTTAAGAGTCGACTGAAGGACATCGTCGAAGGACTCAAACGCAAGTCAGTACGGGTTTTCCAGTCACGCGGTGGCCGGCTGCGAGAAGAGGCTGGCAAGACATCGGTTTGGGCAAAGTATGTCCGCAACGGCGAGCTGCGCTACTACCTCAACCGCGAACACCCGCTCATCGCGAGCATGCTTGAGGACGAAGATCAGGAGCGCGCCAGAAGTTTTGCTGCGGCGCTGGGCATCATCGAAGACTGTTTTCCGGTGATCAGTATCGGCGAAGATTATTCAGTCAGCCCTCACATGATGAACCAGAGCGCGGTGGACCGTGACACGTTTATCGACAAACTCGACGCCGCACTGCCGGCGCTTCTTCTTAGGGCAGAGGGCGATTTCAGAACGCTGCGCGAGATCCTCGCATCAACCGAACCTTGGTCTGCTCAGACCAGTCTCGTGACGCAGCATCTTAATGATAAAGGATGGCACTGAATGTTCGATAGTGAGCTCGCATATTTTCGTGCGTCCATCTCCCGGGATTATGGCGATTACATCGCTCAGGGCCTTGGACTGCCCGAGAGCGCCATCGGTGAGTTGGTTCGTGGCGGTCCTTTCCGGCACCTAGACGAGCCTGCAATCAACATGATCATACGGGAGTTGGAGACCAGCTTTACAGTTACGCAGCTGCGTGGCGCGGTAATCACGAAAGACCACCGGCCATGGCTAGCGTCAAAGCGCACCGATCTCGACTTCTACTACTGGAACCGTCTGCGCAAATTTTATCTCGAAACAGGCACTCTCCCCTCGCACGTACTGGCGACGTTGGATTCGGACACTGACGAGGTCCTCGACCAGTGTGGAAACCCGAGGGATGATTCATATGGCGCAGTTCGCGGCATGGTCATGGGCAACGTTCAGTCTGGCAAGACGACCAATTATTCGGCTCTAATATGCAAGGCGGCAGATGCCGGATATAGGGTAATCATACTCCTTGCCGGGATTACAAACTCCCTTCGCGCGCAGACCCAAGAACGCCTCGACGAAACTTTCATTGGCAAAGTCTCGATGTTTGGTGCTGCCGCCCAACAGTCGCTCCCTATCCAGAACTACTCACAGACGCGCCGAATTCCCTCCTATGGCACCACGCGGGTGTCGGATTTCTCCAGCGGTAAGGACGGCATCTACTTCGGCCTCGCCGGCCATCGGGAGCCGATGATCTTCGTCACCAAAAAGAACAAGGCGATCCTTGAGCGGCTGGCGGAATGGATTGAGAAACAGGGAGAAACTGGCGGCTACGACCTGCCGCTTCTATTGATTGACGATGAGGCCGACAACGCGTCCATCAACACGGCCAAGGACCCGAAGAGAACAACCGCCATCAACGGCATCATAAGGCAGATACTGTCGAGGTTCCCGCGATCGGCCTACGTTGGCTATACCGCAACGCCTTTCGCAAACATCTTCATCGATCCGGAAACTACGGAAGAGATGGAGAACGACGACCTCTTTCCCGGCAACTTCATCAAGGCACTTGATCCACCCAGCAACTACGCAGGATCGCACCGCATCTTCCGGGAAGGCGGCAATCTTCGTGACAGCATGGTGCGGATCATTACCGATTATCGGACGCTGCTTCCGCTCAGTCACAAGAGCAGTCTTATTGTCAGCGAGATCCCAGCCAGCCTGCAGCATGCCATTCGGGTGTTCTGCATAACGCGTGCAATCCGGGTGCTGCAGGGCAAAGGCAAGGCTCACTGCTCGATGATGATCAATGTGAGCCGCTTCAATGCCACCCAAGAGCAGGTTCTCGGCTTAGTCTACGCCTACCTCAACGAGATCAGGGATGCGGTGGCGGTTAACGCCGCGCTCCCACCCCAAGAGATCGACGATGAGGTGATGGCGGATCTCCACGCGAGCTTCGCAAAGGAATTCAGAGAGAGTGGCCTAGAGTGGTCCGACCTGCTGGTCGCCTTGAACGAGGGAGTCCAGTCGATTCAAGTCCGGACCGTTAACATGAAGGGCGGCAAGCTCGACTATTCGCTGCATAAGGCCGACGGCCTGCACGTCATCGCGATCGGCGGGCTCGCACTGTCACGCGGTCTTACGCTGGAAGGCCTAACGGTCTCCTATCTGCTTCGCAACGCGACAGCGAGCGATACGCTGATGCAGATGGCCCGCTGGTTCGGCTACCGGCCAGGGTACGAAGAGTATTGCCGGCTCTACTTGCCGCAGATTTCCTTCGATCACTATGAGTTTGTTGACGAGGCCACCGAGGAGCTGCGCAGCCAGATTAAGCGTATGGAGGCAGCGCGCAGGACGCCGCGAGATTTTGGCTTGAAAGTTCGCCAGAGTCCGCTCGCCATCCGGGTTACTGCGGCCAACAAGATGCGCTCGGCGGAAAAGCTGACCATTGCTCAGGATTATTCCGCGCGGCACATCGAAGGCTTCGCCCTCCCCAACGACACTGCCACGGGCATTAAGCACCGTGAGGCTGCCGAGGCCTTTCTCAATAGTCTCGGCGCGCCCGACGAGATCGACAAGGGCTACATCCGATGGTCGGCGAAAGGCCGTGCTGTTCTGGGGCTGCTGGAACAATTCCGCTTTGTCGACCACGCAGATCTCGCCGTCATTTCCGACCACTCGCTTTTTCATGATTATGTCGAGGATCGAGTGAATGACGAACTCTTGGATTGGGACGTAGTCCTGCCAATGCGCCAGACCGGCGATATGCAGCGCTTCGCAGGTCAGAACATCAACTTTCGATCGCGCGACCAAGGCACGGCTCGGAGCGGCGTATATCGAGTTTACGGGAGCAAGAACCGAGTGGCTGATCCGGGCGATGCGCAGATCGGACTCACCACTACCCAGAAGAAGCTCGCCGAAGAGCGCTACGAAGCGGGAGACTACAAGAAGGAACGCGCGGCCTGTTCGGTTCGTGAGCGGCCGATGATGCTGATTCACGCCTTCAATGCGAAGCTCAAGAGGGAGGAGGGCGAGAGCGACGAGGCGCTCATGCTGGACGTGCCGGTCGTTACCCTGTCCTTCTGCATGCCCGAGACCGCAAGGCCTGCGAAGGAGCGCACCTACCAAGTCAACGCTGTCTATCGCCAGCAACTTGAGCTCTACCTTGACGAAGGAGACGATGACGCCGAAGCGTTGGCGGAGGCTCAGGATGCTGAATGAGTGGGCACAGATCGTCGCGCCGGCTGAGGCGGGGGCCCGCAATGTCCGGCTCGCTGACAGCAGTCATCCCCTTGATTTCCGGATCGGCCGGGATCACCGCGCTCGCTATTTGTTCCAGCTAGACGGGGACTGTGCCGAGCCTGCTGGGCTTGACCTGCCAAAGATGACGGCGCTGACCTGCGACCTCGAACAGCTCGCCAACGGGCGGGCGCGCCTATCTCTGGTACTGGCGCACACGGCTGATTTCCTGAACTTTTCACTTCTGTGCACCAGCCTGATGCTCGCAACCGAAAAGCTCACGCCCAGCCAGTCGGCGCAGGGTCTTATCACCACGCTCGACGGGCTTCACCGGTGGCAGGAGATGCTTCGCCGGCGGGCCGACCGCATGCTCTCGAAGCCCGAGCGTATCGGACTTGTCGGCGAGCTTCTGTTTCTTCGCGATATCCTTGCCGAGCGGCTGGGCTGGCACAGCGCCGTAGCCTGCTGGAACGGGCCCGGCGGGCACGAGCAAGACTTCGTAGTGGGACGCAATATCTTCGAAGTGAAAACCCAAGTCGTCACCGCGGATCGGCGAATTATGATCTCATCGGAAGACCAGCTTGATCCGGTGCAAGGCCGCATTTTGCTGTGCAATCAGGGGCTGGCTCCCCTCGCTGCAGGCGCCCCCGCAGCCTGCACACTGAACACCTTAGTCGAGACCGCCCGCACACATGCCGGCACTGCCGGTTCGGGCACCGCCGAGCGCCTCGATATCGCGCTCCTCAAAGCAGGGTACGAGGAGCGCGACGAATACGACGAGGAGAGCTGGGTGTTGGTCGACCGCGCCTGGTATGAAGTCCGGGAAGACTTTCCACGCATCGAGCGAAGTGATCTGCGCCCGGGCGTCGAACAAGTGAGATATTCGATCCGGGTCAGCGACTGCGCGGCATTCGCGGTCGCGGTTGATAAAGCATTCGGGGGGATGGAATAATGAGCGATCTGCAGGGGGCGTTCGAGGAGCTTCGCGACGACATCATGCTCGAAGCGCAGGCGCGCGGCGTCTTCCAGCAGGAGGCGTTCTTTGAGCTGTATGCAGAGGCTGCTTCCGAAAACGGCGACACAATCGACCTTGAATATGCTCATAGCCGCCGCGAAGGAGGCAGTCGGCCGTACCGCATCGACGGCCATGCCTTCGATGCAGATCGCGGAACGCTCCATCTGGCCGTTTGTGACTATCGCGATGGCACCGAAATTGAAGCGCTTCAAAACGACCGACTGAGCTCGGCGCTGAAGCAAGCTGTCAACTTCTTCGAGAACGCCTGCTCTTCGTCATTCATTAACTCGATTGAGGAGACCAGTCCCGCATTCACTGCCGCCTATCCCATATATGTCTCGAGAGAGTCGATCCGCCGCCTTCGTGTCATCCTTTTTAGCAATGCGCGCCTCGCGACCAAGCGGCCGCCACAGGTCGCTGAGGAGGTTCGCAACCTGCCAGTTGTCTACAGCGTGCTCGACGCGACACGCTATTTTGACATCCAGAAGAGCTTCAAGTCGCCGGAGCCTATTGAGGTCGATCTTGTATCTGCAGCCGGAGCGCCCCTACCCTGTCTGAAGGCATCGACCGACGCCGCCGAGCATCAATCCTACCTGCTAGCTATTCCGGGCCATGTACTTGCGGACGTGTATGGTCTCTACGGGGCGCGCCTTCTGGAGCAAAACGTCCGGACCTACCTTCAGGCGCGTACCAAGGTAAACAAGGGTATTTTGGAGACGATCAAGAAGACGCCGGAGATGTTCTTTGCCTACAATAATGGGCTGACGGCGACGGCATCTGGGGTCGATCTTCGAACTCTTGAAGACGGACAGCTTGGCATCGCGGCCATCCAGAATCTCCAGATCGTGAATGGTGGTCAGACAACCGCCTCCATCCTTTACGCAAAAGATGTCGGCAAGGCTGCGTTGGAGCGTGTCCACGTGCAGATGAAACTGTCGGTCGTTCCGCCGGAACTCATCGAGCAGGTGGTGCCGAAGATATCGCGGTACGCGAACACTCAGAACAAGATTTCAGAAGCTGATTTCTTCTCCGGTCATCCCTTCCACCTGCAGATGGAGCGTTACTCGCGTATTCTGTCAGCCCCTCCCCAGGACGGAGCAATGACGGGGCACAAATGGTTCTACGAGCGCGCTCGGGGACAGTACCGTGATGGAATGGCCTATTCCTCCCCGGCCGAAAAGAAGAGATACCAGCTTGAATTCCCTAAGGAAAAACTGATCGAGAAAACCGATCTGGCAAAGTATGTGCTGACCTTCGAGCGCAAACCGCACATTGTTTCCCGCGCTGCTCAGAAAGCTTTCATGGCTTTTGCCGATGAGACGGCGAAGGCATGGAAGAGCTCGCCGACGCAGTTCAACGAAATTTGGTACCGTAACGCCTGCGCAATGGCATTGTTGTTCCGCTGGACCGACAAGTTCATTGCCGAGGCGGACTGGTACAAGGTGGATCGGGGCTACAAATCTCAGACGATTGCTTATACGCTTGCATGGCTAGCCCAGTACGTCGTTGACACAGGCCACGCCAAGTTGAACTGGACGCAGATCTGGAATACCCAAGCGGTGCCAGTAGAGCTTCAGCATCTGATCGCGGAGCTGGCACCCCAGATCGCCAATGCCATCCGCCGCACTCCACCCAACATAAGTGACGTCCGCGAATACTGTAAATTCGAGATCTGCTGGCAGTCGCTGAAGGCTGAAGCATTTGCAGTTTCGCCTCTTCCGGATTTCCTAGTGCTGGACTCCGACGACGCTAAGGAAGAAAAAAAGGAAGCGAGAGCTACTGCCCGAATGGACGCGGAGCTGGACATTGACATCCAGCTGCCGGCAATCGCGCCCAAGGCCGAGATCATTCGACTAACGGTCGAGCGGCGCGGCCTTTTATCGCCGAAGTCGGAATCCGGCCTCCGCAAGCTCGCCGCCATGAACTTCAATCTCGGCAGGCCAGAGAAGAACGCCATCAAGCTGCTGCTCAATCGAATGGCCGACGACGGGTTTCTTTGGCAGGAGCTCTAACGATCGTTAAAGCCGATACATAGCGCTACCTTTGAGGACTGAGGCCAACGATCGGCGAACTCGATACAAAATAGTCACCGCCTGCTGGGTGTGGATTTTGATCGCTGAGCTACGCGCTAAGGGCTATTTGCCCTGAGTGCTTGCGCCAAGCGTGAAATTGTTGACTGACTGACGTCGAACCACCGTGCCAAATCGGCCTGAGTGGCGCTTCCCGACGCTAGGGCCTCCAACGCATCATGGCGTTGATGCTGAGTGAGACTGCCAGGCCGACCCATATGCTGGCCTCGAGCCTTGGCGCGGGCCCGCCCCTCGCCAGTCCGCGCCCTGATCAGCTCCCGCTCGAACTCGGCGAGCCCTCCAAGTACGGTCAGCATCAAACGGCCGTGCGGGGTGGTGGTGTCCGCCCAAACATCGGCGAGGGACCGGAACCCGGCACCCGACTTTCCGATGCTGTCCAAAATATTCAGAAGATCGCGGGTTGACCGCGCAAGACGGTCGAGTCTGGTCACGAGGAGGCTGTCGCCGGCCTTTAGCACCTTGAGTGCTTTGGCCAGCTCTCTGCGATCGGTTTTCGCCCCGCTGGCAGTTTCGTAGAACACCTTTTCTACGCCGGCAGCCGACAGCACAGCCCGTTGCGCATCGAGCGTTTGGCCGTCTGTCGAGACGCGGGCGTATCCATATATCGGCATTCTGATGGCCTCCCAAGACATCTAATTTATGCAAGTATCTTTTGCATAAACTAAGTCCTTGAGAAACCGCGAACTTGGCGCTCATGCAAAAGTCTTGATTTATGCATAAAATTTGAGGCTGAAGGCTAGTGCTCAGACAGTCCTTGATTTCGAAAAGGTTCGCTCTGCGCTCATCGCGGCCTTTGAATCGTTAGCTTGCCGGCACGGGGCGCTATACACCGCATAGTATCGCTGCCGTGTCAGGTTTGCGCTGCCACAGGCTCTGCAGGCAAGGCAACAATATTATCAGCCCCAAACAGCGCCGTAAGACGCGCCATCGCATTCGCACTGAGCAACTGTGTAACCAAAATTGCTAAGCGGACCTTGGGCCGAGAGCATGCAACGTAGAAGAGATTGCGATTGTTCTCGAAGAACTCCGCTTTGTCGGCGGGCGGGCCGAGCTCAATCCATTCGAGCATCTGAGCGAAGTTGTATTTGTTCCAGCCGCGGCCGACGATCACCAGCACGTTCTCGAACTCGGCGCCCTTTACGCCATGTTTCGTGGCGAATGGGGTGTGTCCGTCTATGAAGCGATCAAGGGCGACCAGCTCAGCGTATGGGACTGCACGCAGTTTCCGGAGCTGAGTAACACGGCGGGGCTCTCCTTCGACAGGCTCGGGGCTGGCTTCGGTCAGCCGTCGTTCTGCGTCTTCGACTGGCTCCGGAAGACGCATATGCGGCTGTGCAGCGATAAAATCGACGACCTCGCCGATGGTCCCCGACGCGCGCAGGGCGATCAACGCAGTCATGGCGTCCGACCATGCGACCTTGTCGGCGTGCCTACGGATTCTTGGTGCGCTGGTTCCGAAACATCCGAACATATCACCGTAGCGCTTGGCCTCGAATGCGGCGCAGGCCGGCTCCAAGTGGTCGGTCAGAAATTTAATATGCGGATCGTCCTTCTTGAGCCAGGGGTCGTTGAACTGGCCGTAGATCGGCGGAATGCTGGAATACCCTTGCTCGCGTGCGAGCACGCTGTGGCTGAGCATAAGGATCTTGGTCGTCCCGACCGCGAAGTCCCAACCCTCAGCTGCAAGCCTCTGCTTGAGATGCGCGAAATACGCCTTGGCCGCTTCGGGGGTGGTATCGCCGGTCCAGTGTCCGCCGCCTTGTCCGGTCCGCCTGATGCCGGGCCAAAGATTGGTATGAAACACGCGCGCCTCGCCAGGAAGGGCTGGATCACGCGCCATCTGGGGCAGCGCCGGCCGCATTCGATTGAGCACTTGGACGATCGCGTCGGTGGATCGGAAGTTCGCATTCTTGTCGATCACCTCCAGCGCCGCATGCTCGACAAGGCCGCAGCCTTCGCCGTAAATCTTCTGCCAGTGGTCGCCGAAAAGCCCAAGCTGCGGACCTCCGCCCGTGTCCAGGAAGCCCGCCTTGATCGCTTCGACGAAGCCGGCGTCGGTGTCTTGATACTCGTCGATCAAAAGGATGGGATAGCGCGCCGTCAGGACAGACCGGAACTTGGGATAGGCTAGTGTCTGAATCATCAGGGCCAGCACGTCGTCGTGCCGTAGCGTGACCTGATGATCGCTGACGCTGGGATACCCCAATTCGTAATGGACGCGGCGGGCTCCGATGCCGCCGACTGGTTCGAGGCGTTCCGCCCAGCCCTCAAGCGCAGGTACGAGCGCACGCAGCGTCGACTGGAAACCGTGTAGAATGGACCAGCAAAAGCCGTGGATCGTATCGGGACGCACGGCAGGATGGGCCTGAATGCGCGAGATGATCTCGTCCTTGGCGACGTTGGTGTAGGTGATGCAGGCGACCTGCTGCCCGCGGCGAAGAAGCTCGGCGCCGCGACGGTCGATCAGGCTACGAAGCGCTTTATCGAGCGAGTACGTCTTGCCGGCGCCGGCGCCAGCTTCCAGACGGAAGCTGCGCCCATCTTCCAGACAGGCGAACATTCGTTCAAGAGCGACGCGCCCGGCGGCGTCTGCGGGATTCTCCGCTTCCTCAGCCATTCTCGCCCACCTCAGCCACGTTCACCGCCACGCCGGCGGCGTCTGCAACGATCTCGACCGCGACCGCCGGAGCTGGGGCCACGGGTGCAGGATTGCCCTCCGCCAGCCAGCGCAGTCCCTCAGCGATATATCGGGGAACGTTCCAGTCTGTGTGCTCGATCGCGTGCTCTAGCGCGAAGGTGGACTTCTTCTGATCCCCAGCCAGGGCATAGGCGGCCAGCGCTTGGTCGCCGCCCAGGGGGAAGCGCGCAGGATTGGCCAGGATGAAGGCGTCCTCGAAGCTTCGGCCGCACGGTCCCTCGGCCGCTTCCGGTATCTGGAAGGCGACGCGCCGAACGCCGGTCGTTTTGTCAGGCGCATTCTTTCCCAACAGCGCCTCGGGCGAAACATCGTCCCCGAACCAGGCTTTCAGGCATCCGTTACTGGTGAACACGCCCTCCGCGACCGGCACGGCCACGCGCTTCCCAGCATCGTTGGGCTTCACTGCGTCGATGTCGGTGATGATGAGGGTGCGCAATTCGAGGAAGGACAGGAGACCGAAGAAGCGGTGGGCATAGGCGCCGCCGACCTCCATCACTGTGAGATACTGGCTGCCGAGCTGCGGTTGCCCGGCGGCGGCGCTGTCGGTCTTGCGAATCATGGCCGGGAGCAGGATGCGCTCCGCTGTTCCCTCGATCAGGACCGCCTTGTCGGCGAAGAACAGATCGCACCGGGTCAAGGTTAGATACTGATGCAGGAACTCGCGATCCGGCTCGGGGGCGCCGCCCATGCCCTTGCGCAAATCCTTCACGAGTGAACGGCGCATGCCTTCGCCATCTGGGACCGAGAGGAAATAGCGCATGGCCTCGAACCGCGCTTCGTTCGCCATGTGGGGAGAGTGGGTGGTGACGACGAACTGGACCGGCCACGGCCGGTTCTCATTGAGCTGGGCGATGAAGGCGCTGGTGATTTGATCGAGCTGCCGGATGAAGACCTCCTGCATCTGGGGATGCAGGTGCGCCTCGGGCTCTTCGATGAAGATCAGGTGCACCCCGGCCGCGGTCGGCGTGGCCTGATATTCGCGGAAGAAACGCAGCAACTGGAGCAGCATATAGACGAGGTTGCGCACGCCAAGCCCATTGTAGGTTTCGGGCAGGGTCATGCCGTTGACGCCGACGTAGCGAACCTTGGTGTGATCGTTCAGTAGCTTCTCGACGTCAAAGCTGGTTTCGGTAACGAGGCCTGGATCGGAGAGGCCGGGATAGCCGAACAGGTCGAACGTCGGCAGGAGTGAGGTGAGCTTGGCGTTGAAGCCGTCATGTAGGTCGCTCTGGATTTGCTCCACGGCTTCCTTGAGCTGCTCGGCCGTCGTTCGCTTCTCTGGATCGACGGGATCGGTCAGAGCCGACTGAAAGAGCACCTCGACGACCTTCCCCAGCACGTCCCGCTCGCGATGCGTGTCGTCGTCGAGGCCGCGCTGCGCGTTGATGAAGCCGCCCCGGATCAGCGTCGTGAGCGTTTTCGGCTCCAGCGACTTGCGATTGGTCGGATCATTTGGATCGACGGCCTCCAGCGATGCCGCGTAGGCAGCTTGCACGCGGCTGCCCAACGCCCGAAACAGGTTCCGGCGGTTGATCGCCACATCATCGCCGACGGCGAGATCTGTGAAGAGCACTGCAGGCGCGGTTGGCCTAGGACCATAGGTAAGAACGAGTCTTGCGTCGCTGCTGTCCGGATCGAGATCGACGATGCACTCGCTCAACGGGCCGAGGTCAGGGGCGTCAATGTCGTAGGTGATGTCGATCGTGATCTTGATGGAGGGCAGGAGTGCGGCGACGTCGGGCGCAGGTGCCCCCGCGTTGCTTGCTTCAAATGCTGTCCAGAAGCACTCGTGGCAGCCTAGGGAAAAATCCTCGATCCTGAACGATGGTAACTTGTCGCCCAAAAGTCTCCGGAACAGCTCTGCAATCGATGTTTTGCCGCTATTGTTCCGTCCTACAATTAATGTAGTTCGATCCTCTAATCCAACTGTAATATCGCGCAACAATCGGAAATTTTCAATAGCAATATTTCTTATAAACATAATTTCTATATCTCCACGCCTCTCACCATTCACAAAGTCTTTGACGGATGGCTTCTTGGAAAAAGGCCTTGAAGCTTATGACATTTGTATGATCCGAATACTCGGTCATCTTGTTTGAAGCTGACTTCAGCGCTTCCGGTACGACGAGAGTGATGCCCATTGTTCGCATTTCTTCGATAGCATTTCCAGCTACGCTCTCGTCGACAGTGGCCAGAAACAGCTCCCGGCCCTTCATCTCGCGCTCTACCTGCTTCCACCGTTCGCGCAGAGTAGTCTTGGCGCTTAGGATAAGCCCTGCGGCTTTGCCCGCTGCCGGTTGGGTCAGGTGGGACAGAGAAGGCAGAATGAAGTCAGGGCGCTTCTTGGCCTCGATGACGACCTGCTTTTGAAACGGTACATTGCCATCAATAAGCATGCTTTCGATGTGATGCTCAAAGGAGTACCCAGCCCTAGATTTCCTTTGCTGCGCGGCCGACAACATCAGGGCGTCAATGTCGGGCAGCCTGTCGACAAGGGCGCGGATCACAGCAGCAGTTGTGAAGGAACCGCCATCGTCCCCGAGTACCAGCCTGACGAGCGCTACAGCCCGCTCCCGGCGCTGGTATTCCCGAAACAATTCCCATTCGACGCCGCGGCTGATTTCTCGCAGCGCGTCGCCGGGCGCTGTCATTAGCCAAGGGTCAAGGCTCCCTATACCCGCTCCCGAGAGCCATTTGGTTCTGGCCTCGTTGGCGAGCTGAACAGTGGCTGGCATGACAGCGTTCGTCTGGGCGAACTCCACGATCGTGCCGGCCAGCCAGGCCGCGATCACCTGGTCCGCAAATCCCAGAACTTTCTCCTGCTCCTGCCTGAGCTTCAGGCTGGGATCGAATACCTCGATGCGGAAGTCCGGCTGCATATCTAGAATATCCGCCAGCAGCAGGGCGTCATCTGACGTCGAATCGACTGTCAGACACTCGAATGTGGCTCCCTCTGCGTTGCCCCTGCGGGCCATCACGAGGAACGACGCTGGCGACAGGTCCCGAAACGCGGCCTTGGGGAGCCGCGTCATATGCGTTTCCGCCCCCTTGCTCGTGTAGTGGACCAGACGTGTATCGTCCCGCGTTTCCTCGACCTCGGGCCATTCGGTCCTGAAATAGACTTCCCGAATCGGCTCACCGCCTTTGTCGCCACGATCCTTTGTCACAAGTGGCGGGAAGAATCCGCCCTCGCGCTGAGGCGGTGGAATATAGACGCCAGCCTGATGTTTGTTAGCAAATCGTGCCCAGTCCCGGTCATTATTGGATAGCTTTTTGACCAGCACCTGATCACTTCGCCTCAGCACGTGCATGAGGAGTGAGGCGGTTTCGCCAACGGCGGGTTCGAATAAGTCCGCTTGGCTCATGCGAGGCCCCGGATTTCCAGCGTCGGCGCGTCGCTGCGCAGCCATGAGGCACAGGCGTCGATCACGTCTGCGAGCGGCAGCCGGGTCCTGCCCTTCAACGCGCACTCCCAGACCACGCCATGGCGCCAGCCGGCCGCCTCGAGCTGCTCGCCAGCGCGCTGGTCGACCTCCCGGTTCCGGCCGATCTTGGTCCGCCAGAACTCGTCGCGGGATGCCGGCCAGCGGAACAGGTGGCAATCGTGCCCGTGCCAGAAGCAGCCATGGGCAAAGAGAACGGCACGCCGGCGCGGGAACACCATGTCGGGCCGACCGGGCAATGCCCGGTCGTGCAGGCGAAACCGGAAGCCGACCGCATGCAGCCCTCTCCGCAGAATCATTTCCGGCCTGGTGTCACGCCCGCGGATGCCGGACATCATCCGGCTGCGCACCTCTGGCGAGACCGTGTCAGCCATGGGCGGCGATCGGCTCGGCGCGTTCACGAACATAGGCCTGGGGCGCCGGGCGCGCGGCCTGTTTGGCCAACGCGGCCTCGATGCAGGGACGCATGGCTGCGGCCACGAACTCAACCACCGGCACCACCACCGCATTGCCGAACTGGCGATAGGCCTGGGTGTCGGAGACCGGAATCCTGAACGGCCTGCCGGGGCGCTCGAAGCCCATCAGCCTAGCGCACTCCTGGGGCGTTAGGCGCCGGGGCCGCTGGCCGGGCTGATCAATCAGAACCTCAGATCCGTCCTTATAGTACCGCGCTGACAGGGTCCGGGAGACGTCCTTTGGACCAAAAAGGCTGAATCCGAAGCCGTTGCCGGCCGCGTTGTGCTTCTTCTTGTAGTCCTGGAGGTACTGCCAGAGCTTGGGGGTAAGGGTGTATTTCGGGTCGACCTGGTCAGGCGGCAGCAAGATCGATTCCAGCTTCGGCCCGCTTTCGGCCGACGGCAGCTTCAGCGCATTGAAATCGAAGTCGTTGGGCTCGCGGAAGCCGACGATGAACACCCGCTGACGCTTCTGGGGCACCCACGGCTCCGAGCTGATAACCCGGTGCTGCACCTGGTACCCCAGCTCGTTCTTCAGCACGTTCATTATGGTGGCGAAGGTCCGCCCGCCGTCGTGGCTCTCCAGGTTCTTCACGTTCTCGAGGAGGAATGCCGCCGGCTTGTGATGGGCGATGATCTGCGCCGTGTCGAAGAACAGGGTCCCCTGGGTGTCGCACAGGAAGCCATGCGGCCGGCCAAGTGAGTTCTTCTTGGACACGCCCGCGATCGAGAACGGCTGGCAAGGAAATCCGGCCAGCAGCACGTCATGCTCGGGAATGGTGCCCGGCTCTTTCGAGAAATCCCGGATGTCGCCCGCGATCGGATGGTTGTCCGGGAAGTTCATGGCGTAGGTCTTCTGCGAATGCAGATCCCACTCCGATGTAAACACGCAGCGCCCACCGATGGTCTCGAACCCCATGCGGAGCCCGCCGATGCCGGCGAACAGGTCGATGAACCGGAAAGCCGGCCGGCTGGCCTCGATCGGCGCACAGCGCCGCGCCACGGCCTGCTTCAGCGCCCGCAGGGCAAGGCCCTTCAGCTCACGCTCGCCGCTCTGGTACCGCTGGCCGGTGCGCAGCGATATTTCCAGATAGCTGCAGGTGTCCTCGAACGTCATGCCGGCCTGCTCATGCAGGCGGGTGAACTCGGTTTTCTGGCTGGGGCGCATGCGGGAGCCGATTCGCTTGGTCTGTGTCATTTGCCGACAGCCTGGCACCAGCCTTCCCGCCGGGCAATGCCAATGTTCGTGTATTGTTCTTTTTTGTGAGCAGGATTTAACAGGAGGTTTCGCTGCAGTTGCGGCTCCTCAGGCAAGACCCGTGGCCAGATGCCTCGGCACCAAGAGGTGCATGCGCTCCGATCCGTACGGCCAGAACACCAGAAATCGGTTGCTTTCCATTCCGGGCGCCGAGCAGACCAGCTCCACCGGCTCGTCGCGGATAATCTCGATGCCGCTGGCTTTCGCCTGGGCTGCCAAGAAAACCTCAAGGTCCGGCGGCGCCTCGGTCATCACCATGGCGGCCAGCGGATAATAGTCTTCACGGAAGGGATACTCGCCGTCCTGCAGCTTCTTCAAGGTCGTGGCTCGTGTCTAAGCGTCTATCTTAGCCGCGTCGACGCCCCTGTGCCACCCCAGCGGTCGGAAACCCGCCCTCTACGGAGAAGTCGGCATATCAGGCGCCAGTGGGCCGGGGCCGGAAAAATCGTGGATTCTACGGCCGGCTGGCGGCAATCCGTCGTCAACGTGACCGGTAAAAAAGTTAGCCGCAGGAGCGCCAGCATGGCGACGCCAAAGGCGGGACACGGGACCGACTGCCTCCGGCACGTTGCTCCACTCAGGCGGCGCTGCCGCCTGACGACCCCGAAAGCTTGGGCAGCACCTCGATCAGTTTCGAGGGCGAATTGTCCTGTCCGCTCGGACCCCGGGTGTATCCTGTTTCCTGCGGACTGAAGATGCAGGCTGCGGCATGCGTCAGCACGATATCGCGGCGATCCTCGCCGCTGGCGGCATCCGTGAGCGATTTGAAGGTCAGCAATGCGTTCTGGCGATGCCGGTTCACGATCCCATTATGCTTGTGCGAAAGGAAGTTACGGGCGCACAGGACGAGCATGTAAGCGATGACGCCGAAAATCAGCACTTTGCTCAAACCGACCTGAACGGCTTCGTAGGTCGTCGTCGGGGTGATGAACGGCACTTTATGAATGAACAGGCTGAGCACGGCAAAAATGCCCAGTCCGATCGCCGTCTTTACCGTATAGGATTGCCAATTCTGGGCCGATATTTCGTGCTTTTCGGCCTCGTCTTTGAAATAAATGGCCTGCTGCGACACGCCCTGTTCGGCTGCGACCTTCCTAACCTCGTCCAGGATGCGCTGCGCCTCCTCGCGGTCCTTGCCGAGCTGTTCCATGACCGAGCTAGCCTGGTCGGTTGCGGACTGCACGGCGGCTCTGGCATCTCGCTCTAGAGCGCCGAAATCCCGTTGGCGGCTAGTCAGATAACCAATTAGCGGATGGATAATCGAAAAAATCTGGTCGTAAGAGCTGGTTAATGACGAGATGTATTGCTGTCGAGTGGCCGCCGGGCTCCCGTCCGTGTCGGCCGAGAACTTCATGATGCTCTCCAGCGTGCTGAAGAAGCTATTCGCATTATCGCGGAGTTGCGTCAGCGGAGCGGTGGGAAGGTCTTTCAAGTGCTCAATAGGCAGCTGCTGGAAAAGCCTGATAATGCGCTCGGCTGGCTCGACAGCTGCGTCAAATGAAAGACTGGAACCCAAGACATCTCGCCGGGGGAGTTGCGACGAATCGAAGGTCTGAACCCGCTCTATCGATTTGGCTGCTTCTGCCAGAATATCGGCCGCCATATTCCCCCCGTGAAGCTATCGTTGTTGCACATTACCCTTCCGGCAACTCTCGTCCGCCGTAAAGCACATTCGACACGCTCAACTCTCGACCTTCGCCCGACAGGGGTTGTCATCTGACGCTCGAACCTCACGATCGCAGGTCGGAGAAAATGTTGTCGCGGTGCGTGCTGCGCTCCGCGAGGCGCGGGCCCGGGACGTTGCTCTAGCTACGACATTGCTTCAATAGCAGAATTTTCGTGGCCACAGACTCTTGCGAGCTGCATGCGTCGGATTCATCGTAATCCGTGAAGCGTGGGAACAGCCGATAAAAGGAATCGATTGTTGCCAGCCATGGCGGCCGTAGGCCGCCAGCTTCCCAGGGGGCAGGCCCCCGTGGACCCCCAAGGGAAGGAGCACATGGCTAAACGGCCCATTTTTGTGAAGTTCCGTGCAACCGAGGTGCAGCGTGGCAATTTGATCGACGCAGCCAGGCGCTCGGGCACCACCTCATCTGCGCTTCTGCGACGCTTCGTCGCCAGTCTGCCGAGGGGACCCCAGACGGAGTTCGGTCGCATGCGCGCCGAGTGGGCAGCGGTCCGTCAGGTCGCAAACCAGGTCCTGAACTTCGCAGACGAAGCCCGTCACCATGCCCCCGCAGCTGCGGAGCAAGTCAGGATCGCCGCCGGCAGTCTTCATCGGATGGCCAGCCGCCATCTGGGGCCGATCGAGTGATCATTAAATCCGAGCGCGTGGCGGCATCGGCATCGAGAACGCGGCTGGCCAACCATCTTTTCCGAGGCCGCGAGAACTCAACCATCGCCGTCCTGCGCGGCAGCGAGCGCGACTTGGCCGATCTCTTTCGCGATGCGCGCCAGCATGGCGCTCGCTATGGCGTGAGGCACTGGATCATCGCGCCGTTGCAGCCCGCCACTCGCGAGCAGGTATTCTGCATTGTGGATTCGCTGGCAGGCGAATTCCGTTTCGATGCCAGCCGGGCGATCTTGATCGAGCATGCCAAGGAGCGCGCGACAGAGGAAGCGTTCAATCGGCACTGGCACCTTTGCGTCGGCGAGGTGAATCCTGCTGATGGGAAAGTCCTGTCGAGTTCTCACGATCATCAGCGGCATGAATATGTCGCTCGGCAATCTGAGGCCGCGCTTGGCCACACCTTCCAGCTCGGCGCACATCATCTGAGCGTCGTCGCTCGCCTGCGCCGCGAAGGGAAGAACGCTGTTGCGGACGCACTCAATGCGAGCTTTCCGTTTAACGCCGATGAAGAACCGCCGCGTGCGGCGTTCACGCATGGCGGTCATCAGATGCTAAAGCGCGGTGGCATCGACCTGCCCGCCTTCCGGGCCACGGTCAAAGCCGCGTGGAACGCGACGAACGACGCCGACAGCTTGTGCGCCGTCCTTCACCAATCGGGCCTTTCCCTGATTGCGGGGGGAAAAACCGGCGAATGGGTCATCGAAGCCGATGGCCGGTTCATCGGCTCTTTGCGCCGTCTCAGCGGCGCGCGCAAGGCGGATATCACCCGGAAAATGGAGACAGGAAATGACGGCACAATCGAACGCAACCCCGACGGTACCTCAGATGATCCTCGCGGACACGAGGTCGTTGCGAGCGGACGTGGCGGCGCTGAAGGCCGCAGCGCTACTGCTGACGTCTCCGCAGCCGGATCAGGAGGTCTCGTCTCTCGAAACCATGATGCGCACATTGTCGGCGATCCTGGACGCGATAGCCCAGTTGCGGGAGAACGTCGCTGCGCTGAGCGCTCGGGAGGCGGAAGCGAAGCTGGGTCGAGCACTTCGGGAAGTTCTGAACGACAGCGACTGATCCAGCAGCTGCGAGACTTGAACGCCAGGTTACAGAGCGAGTCGATACGGGCTCAGGAATTGGCCATCAATCCTTGCCTTAGAGCGGAGGCATCCCTCGAGGCTGCCGAGCACTCAGCGCGTGCACGGTTCGAGAGGGCTCGAATCGAGGCGCACGCAGGCGACGTTACCGTTCCGGCTTTGGCGGCGGAGGCTAGGAGGGATCAGGCACAATCCGATGAAAACAAGAACGGCATTGATCAGATCCTCGGACAGTTGGAGCAGCTTGACCATCAGCATCGACACTTCCGGTTTTTGCCGTCTTGGCTTCGGCCGCGCTACGCAGCCGAGAAGCACCGCCTTCATCAGCAGCTGGCTGCACTTCAGAAATACTCGGCGCTGAGGCAGCTCAAGGCCTCCTCATCCCATCGCAAACTGCACGTGGCGACCGCGCAGCAAACCAAGAGGAAAGCGCAAGCCTTGGAACACCTCGCCGCCGAGAGCGCACGATGCCGTTCGGTCCTAGGATCCATCTCGATTGCCAAAAGGCTTCGGGCAATCTCAATCTTCTCCTTTCTCGCACCGGCGGCTTTGATGGCGCTCGTTCGGCGATTGGAGCGCCTGCGAGACAATGACTTGCCCGCGCTGCCGCCCGAAGCACCCGCCACACGGACTCCGACGCGCTTCTAAATCTTCTGCAACTCGAGCCCAGCCGGCCTGCCCACCTTTGCGGAGGCGGCTCGGGCATTGAGCGAAATGGGCCGTGGATACGTTTGGATCGAGGCGGCCGTCTGCTCGACATACGCTACACAGAGCGATACACAGCATAAGCGGTCAAAGTGCTTGGTTTCGTTTTTGAATCAAGGGGTTAACTTTTTGGCTGGGGCGCGCAGTTTCCGTCTCCGCCATTTCCCCTAAGCCCTTGAGTGTCCTGAAAAAGCGTTGTTCCCCAACGGCTTTTCACATACCTCTGCTACAAATCTTGCTACAAAATCGCTCTGGCAGAGGGCACGATGGCCGGCAAAATCAGGAACCTGCTCCCCCGGAATGGCCGATACTATGCTCGGCTAACGGTGCCCGCTCCGCTTCGCCCGATCGTAGGTAAGCGGGAACTGACTGAGCCCTTGGGGGCCGACCGCACCGTCGCGATTCGCCTGCTCTCTTCTGCGATCCATCGCATGCAGATGGAACTTGATCAGGCCCGCGACCGCGTGACAGCCCTCAACCCTGCCGCACCGTCCCGCCGCCGCCCCATGAGCGTTCGGCAGATGGCCCTCGCCCACTATGGCCGGGAGCTTGAACAGGACGATGCGGCCCGGAGCCTGCCGACCGGCTATGATCCGGCACACGCGGCGATGTTCCGCCCGACCTACTTTTACGCGCTTAAGAGGGCGGCGAGCGGTGGCGCTGAAGATGACGAGCTTGCCGCCCTAATCCAATGGGCCGTTGACGAGTTCGCGAATGATGGCAGCCCCGTTCCGGTCAAGGGCACCGAGGAATGGCGAACGCTCGCGCGGATGCTCGCCGGCGTGAAAGCCGAGACGATCGAAAACCAGAACCGGCGCGACCGTGGCGAGCCGGATGGTCCTGCCAAGCATCCAATGCTGATCCCGGCGACGGAACTCCCCTCGACTGTCGCCGAGGCGAAGCCGGCCTATCGGATCACCCGGCAGGACGTGCTGGCCTACAAGAACGCCCTGCTCGAAACCTCTGCGAACTATACGAAGCGCTTCCCCGACAAGACGCTCCCCGAAGCGATCCGGTCGAACAAGGCTCGCAAGGAGCCCTTCCCGACGCTCAACGCCACAACCATCAATGACAAGTGGCTATCCCGGCTCAGCGCCATGCTGACGTGGTGCGTCAACAACAGCGTCATTCCCGACACCCCCGCGAAGGGCGTCCGCGTCGATCAGAGCAATCGCGATCCTGACGAGGACCGCGACTATTTTCGCGAAGCCGACCTCCAGAAGATACTCGCCGCGCCCCTGTTCGATCCGTCGCCGAAGCTAACTGAAAAGCGTTGGGCGATGCTCATCGCGCTCTATAGCGGCATGCGCACATCGGAAAATTATATAGGATATTATACCTATTATAGGCTTTCGATCTTGATGAACTGACATTCATGTGTCAGAATCTTCGCCGTTGAGTTGGTGAAGGTCGAGTTGTGTTCCGCGAGTTAGTCGGCAGCGTAAAGAAGTCGCTTCGTTTCGGATTTGAGAGGAAGTCGATTCCCCTTTCTGATCCCGTCGTGGCTGAGCTATTCGGCGCGCTGCCGACTGCTTCTGGTGTTTCGGTTACTGCGCATACCGCCCTCAAGGTTCCCGCAGTTCTTCAGGCCGTGCGCCTGATTGCCGAAACTGTCGGCTCGCTTCCTTGCAAGCTCTATCGAGACGCTAACGGCAGCAAGGAGGCTGCAAAGGATCACACCGGCAACCGCCTCGCGCACAACCGCGTCAATGGCGTTGCGGATCACGTAGACGATGCCGCTCACCACGCGCCGGTCATCCACCCGTGGCACGCCATGCGAGAGCGGAAAATACGCCTCCATCTGCGCCATCTGACGCTCGCACAGCAGAAAAAAATCATCCATCACAGCATCCTCCCGGACACCGTGAATCACAGATCGATCCAAATTGGCAGGTCCTGAGCCTAGATTGCCCGGTTCTCCGCCAGATCATCGGAGTCTGCGATCAGGCGATCTGGCGATTCAGCGTACCGTCTTCTTGTCCCGATTTTCCCGGGAACCGCAATCCGCGTCTGCGACGCACGGCGCTGCGGCGGTGCACATTTGACCTGTCTCATATGGATGCTCCGGAAAATCGCTCGAGGCGGACGCTCCGTACCGGCTGCCAGGTCTCGATGATGCGCCTTCGGTCCTGCGCGGTGTCGAGCGGCAGGCTCAACCCGGCGGGATAGGCTGCGTAGCGCCCGCACCGAGCGACCTTTGAACCATGACGCTGTCGGACCATTTGCCATAGCGATAGGCGACCGCCGGCAGCAGGCCGACGCGGGCGAAGCCGAAGCGCTCGTGCAGCGTCAACGACGCCGTGTTCTCGGCGTCGATATAGCCGATCATCTGGCGGAACCCGGCGGCGGCGCAGGCGTCGATAAGGGCCTGCATCAGCAGCCGCCCGACGCCGCGGCCGAGATGTTCGTGATGGACGTAGATCGAATGCTTCACCGTGAAGCGGTAGGCCGGGCGTTTGCGAAACAGCACGACATAGGCATAGCCGACGACGTCGCCGCCCCGCGTCGCCACCAGATGCGGCAGCCGGCGGTTGCGCAGGTTCTTGCGCCGGTCGCGCAGATCGTCGGGCTCCGGCGTGCCGGTATCCTCGACGCCGGCCTCGATGCCGCGGCGGATATGCCGGCGATAGATCGCCAGCATCGGCTCGACATCGGTATCGCGCGACGGGCGGATGAGGATGGGGAGGTCGCTCTCCATGGTTTGTCGCGACCTCAGCCCTGGGCCTGCTCGCTGACGACATAGGTGTGGAGGCGCACCTGGCCGGCGGCATCGACCTCGCGATAGATGCCCTGAATCTCGACATCGAAGCCGGGAAAGGCGTTGAAGCTCGCCTCGAACATCTTGAGGTAGTCGATCATCGGCTTGGCCCGCGCGCAAAGCCTTTCGCCCGGGACGATGGTGGCGATGCCCGGCGGATAGACGACGAAAGGCGTCACCGCGATGCGGTTTTCGATGGCCCCGATCGGCAGGTAGTCGACATCGTTGCGCACAAGGCAGCGCGCCGCGTCATGCGGCGACATCGCCATCTCCGGCAGATGCTCGGGCGAGAACTGCCGGTTCTGCAGCCCGCTGACGTCATGGTCGCGGAAGAAGCGGTGCATCTCGCCGCAGAGATCGCGCAGCCGCACGCCGGCATAGCGGCCCGGCCGGCGGCGGGAGAACTCGGGGATGGCCTCCTCGAGCAGCGCGTTGTCGTCATGCAGCTTCTTGAAGGCGACGAGACCGCTGATCAGCGTGCCGGCCTTGCTCGCCTCGACGCCCGGCGTCAGCAGAAAGAGGAGCGAATTCAGGTCGTTCTTCTCGGCGACGATCCGGTTCTCGCGCAGGAACTGCGCGACGACCGGTGCGGGAATGCCGTGCTCGGCATAGGTCCCGCTCTCGCGGTCGAAGCCAGGCGTCAACAGGGTCAGCTTGTTGGGGTCGGTCATGGCGAAGCCCGACTCCATCCGCGTGAAGCCGTGCCAACTCGCATGGGGCGCGAGCTGCCAATAGGCCGGATTGCTTGCGAGCTGGTCGGTCGCGACCATTTCCCAGGCGACATCATGGACGGCGCCCTCGCGCGAGGCGTCGGCGATGCTGACCCGATCCGGCACGAAGGGCTCGAAGAACCAGCGCCGCTCGGGCCTCGTCTCCTTCTCCTCGAATTCGCGCCTGACCGCCCGGATCTTCTTGCGGAGCTCGATGCCGAGCCGGATCGTGTCGTCCCAGAGCACCTCTCCGGAACGGCCCTTCATCATCTGCGCGCCGACGTCGAGCGAGGCGAACAGCGGATAGAACGGCGAGGTCGAGGCATATTGCATGAAGCTCTCGTTGAAGCGCCGGTGCTCGACGCGCCGCTTCTGGCCCCTGATATGCCGATCCTTCATGTGGATCTGGGACGCCTGGCTGAAGCTCGCGAGCTGCTTGTGCGTCGACTGGGTCGCGATGATGCCGGGGGACTCCGGGCCGAGGCCGGAGAGGCCCATGGCGAAGCGGCCCGCATAGAGCGGATGGAACTTCATGAAGCCGGCCCAGGCTTCGTCGAAGAGGATGTAGTCGCAGAGGTGGCCGATCCGGTCGAGGATCATCTGCGCGCTGTGGATCGTGCCGTCATAGGTGCACTGTTCCACCACTGCGACCCGGAACGGGCGCGGCTTCCTCCAGGCGTCCGGGTCCTTGATAAGCGGATTGGTGCGGATGCGCTCGCGCAGCGCCTCCTCGTCGAAGCTCTCCCAGAGCATCGGGCCGATCAGCCCCCAGGCGTTGCGCGCGGTCGGGATATAGACCGGAATGCCCCCGGCGATCAGCAGCGCGCCGTGATGAGCCGCCTTGTGGTTGTTCCGGTCGAACAGCACGAGGTCGCCGTCCGAAACCAGCGCGGCGAGCGCGACCTTGTTGGAGGTCGAGGTGCCGTTCAGGACGAAATAGGTCTTCTCCGCCCCGAAAATTTGCGCCGCTTCCTTCTGCGCCTTCAGGGCCGGCCCCTCATGGGTCAGCAGGTCGCCGAGATCGAGCACGGAATTGTCGAGGTCGTCGCGGAACACAGCCTCGCCGAGATGCTCCATGAAGACGCGTCCGATCGGGCTACGGCTGTAGAAGACGCCGCCATTGTGTCCCGGGCAGGTCCAGAGATGGTTGCCTTCCTCGGCATAATCGACGAGCGCGCCGAAGAACGGCGTCTTCAGCGTCTCGGCATATTGCTTGAGACGGCTGATCAGGCTCTTGGCGATGAAGGGCGGGGTCTCCTCCGAGAGGAAGATATAGCCGTCGATGAAATCGAGCACCTCGACCGGTACGTCCTCGAAGCGCTTGCGGCGGATGAGCAGGATGATCGGAAAATCGAGGCCGCGCCGGCGCATCAGATTGATCAGCGCGGCAGTCTTGCCCTCAAGACCCTTCTTGCCCCAGTCGACCACCATGCAGCCGATGGCGGCATCGGTCTGGACCGCGATCTCGGCATCTTCGAGCTTGCGCGCCTTGACGACCTCGAAGCCCGAGCGCTCGATCTCCTCGATGATTTGGTTGAAGCGGATCCCTTCGAGATCCTCGGCATCGAAATTCGGCGTCGCGAACAGAAAGGTGAAGCGCCTGAAATAATCCATGCCGTCTCCGCTGGCGTGAACTTACGACACTGAGTGAGTCTTGCGACAATCCGGCGACCAACGATGCAACTGCATCAGCGAGGTCCCGGTGCCCCATCTTTCCCCGGAATTCAGGCCAAAGATGCGCAGCCCCGGCCGGAACGTCGGCTGGCCCGATCCCGTCTCGCCGGGGACTGTAGCAGATGGTGGTCTGCTGTCGCTGCAGCGCCAAGCCGGTTTGACGCGGCCGCATTTCCGCCCTAATCGTCGCCGCGACGGTTCCTTCACGGGATCAAAAGGGAACGCGGTGCGGGCGAATTTCTGCCCCATGCCGCGGCTGCCCCCGCAACTGTAAGCGGCGAGCCTTTCGCCAGACGCCACTGGGACCTCGGACCTGGGAAGGCGGCGTGAAGGCACCGACCCGCGAGCCAGGAGACCTGCCGTCAACCGTGGTCACACGCGAACACGTTCGGACGGGGTGCGCCGATCGCTGATTAGACTGTTTGCCGCCTCCCGCGCGGCCGATGGGAGATCGCGTTCGCGGTGACGTGCCACTGACGTCAACCGCCCGAGGTCTCCATCGTGAACGTCTTCTCTCCAGCCGCAGGACGCGGCCGCCTGCTGCTTTCCGCCTCCCTTCTCGCCCTCGCCTGCTCTGCCCCTGCCCTGGCGCAAAGCGACGCCGGCCCGGTCGCGCTCGACGAGATCGTGGTCAGCGCCACGGGGACGCCGACCCCGGCGCGCGAGATCGCGAGCTCCGTCACCGTCATCACTGCGAAGGAGATCGAGCAGCAGCAGCGCCGCACCCTGCCGCAGGCGCTCGCGACGGTGCCCGGCATGAACATCGTGCAGACCGGCGGGCCGGGCGGGCAGACCTCGGTCTTCATGCGCGGCACCAACTCGAACCACGTCAAGGTGCTCATCGACGGAATCGAGGCCAACGACCCCGCGACTCCCAATCGCTCCTTCGATTTCGGCTCGATGCTGACGGACGATATCGAGCGCATCGAGGTGCTGCGCGGCCCGCAGAGCGGCCTCTATGGGGCCAACGCGCTCGGCGGCGTGATCTCGATCACGACGAAGCGCGGCGAGGGTCCACCAAAGGCAACGGCACGCGTCGAGGCCGGCTCTCACGGCACATTCAACCAGTCTGCGGGCTTCAGCGGCGGCGACGACCGCTTCAACTACGCCTTCAACGCCGCCCACTTCCGCTCGGACGCGACCGATGTGACGCCACCGAACCTTGTCCCGCCGGGCCGGCGCATCAACCCCAATGCCTTCGACAATTACAACTATTCAGGCCGCGTCGGCGTTGCGCTCAGCGACACGCTGACACTCAACTGGATCGGCCGCTATCAAGACGGGCAGCTGCGTTTCACCAGCGACACCGGCTTCCCGAGCCGGCCTGCGCCCTATCGCTCGCTGCAGAACTACGCCCAGGCCTTCACCCGCGGCGAGGTCGTCTGGGACCCGTTCGGCGGGCGCTTCGTCAACACCTTCGGCGTCTCCTACACCAACCAGGACCGGGCAACGCGGACGGCGAACGGAACGACCGGCATCCTCGGCCTGCCCAACGAGAATCTGGGCGAGCGCACCAAGCTCGACTGGCGCGGCAATTTCGAGATCGCCAAGGGCCACAACCTGCTCATGGGCCTGCAATACGAGCGCGAGCGCCTGGATACGGGCCTCGTCGCCTCCAACGGCAACAAGGCTGGCTTCCTCGAATATCAGGGCAATATCCAGGACCGCTTCTTTCTGGTGGCCAATATCCGACGCGACGACGACGACAGCTATGGCGGCCACACCACCTACCGCATCGCCCCGGCGCTGATCATCCCCGGCACCGAGACCAAGCTGAAGGCGAGCTACGGCACCGGTTTCAAGGCGCCGACGCTCAACGAGCTCTTCGTCGACTATCGCCCCGGGTTCAATTTCCATGGCAATCCGAACCTGAATCCGGAAGAAAGCCGCGGCTGGGATGCCGGCTTCGAGCAGCCGCTTTTCGACCGGAAGCTGCAGTTCGGTGCGACGTGGTTCCAGAACGACATCGACAACCTGATCGTCACCAACGCCACCTTCGATTCCTATGCGAATGTCGGAAAGGCCAGAACCAAGGGCGTCGAGGCCTTCGCCGCGCTGGAGATTTCGCCGCAATTCCGCATCCGCGCCGACTACACCTTCACCCTCGCCAAGGACGAGATCGCGCGACAGGAGCTGCTGCGCCGGCCGCGACACAAGGCGAGCGCAACCGCGACATGGACGCCGACCGACAAGCTCACGCTCTCGGCGACGCTGCTCTACGTCGGCTCCTGGGTGGACGGCAATCGCGACTTCTCGGTCGCCCGAATGAACGCGAAGGGCGCGACGCTGGTCAATCTCGCGGCCGAATACAAGGCGACCGACAAGGTCACCGTGTTCGGCCGCATCGACAATCTCTTCGATAAGCGCTGGGAGAACCCCGTCGGCTTCCTGGTTCCGGGCCTCGGTGCCTTCGGCGGCATCAAGGTGGCCATCGGCGGCTGAGCGCGCCCCGCGCCCCGCGCGATTTTCGTGGCGTTGCCATGACGGCCTCCGCCGCCATGGCAATCGGCGTTGCGCCGGACGATGACACGCGCGACCGCCACGCCCGGCGCGGGCTGCCGCGAATGCGCCGGTCGATTCAGCGCTTCTCCATCTCCGCCAGATAGGTCCGCACGGCCCATTCAGGCCCGTGCCAGGAGGCGCTGCCCTTGCCCTGCAGCTCGGGCGCGTCCTTCCAGCCCGGCTCGATGCCGGTCATGTCCGGCAGCAGATGGGCGATGCCCTTGTGGCAGTCGATGCAGGTCTTCTCGCCGGTCACCAGGAAGCGGCTGTGGATCTCGGCCGCACGGCGCGTCTGTTTGGTGAAGTCCATCGCGACCGAGGAATGGCAGTTGCGGCATTCGAGCGAGTCGTTCGCCTTGAGCCGCGCCCATTCGTGCTTGGCGAGCTCGAGCCGGTGATTGAGGAACTTCTCGCGCGTCGAGATCGTGCCGAAGATCTTGCCCCAGACCTCCTTGGAGGCCTGCATCTTGCGGGCGATCTTGTCCGTCCAGTTATGCGGCACATGGCAGTCCGGGCAGGTCGCGCGCACGCCCGAGCGGTTCGAGAAATGCACCGTCGATTGCAGCTCCTGATAGACGTTGTCGCGCATCTCGTGGCAGGAGGTGCAGAACTTCTCGGTGTTGGTGATCTCCAGCGCGGTGTTGAAGCCACCCCAGAAGAGCACGCCCCCGACAAAGCCGCCGAGGGTCAGGAAGCCGAGCGGCAGATAGGCGCTCGGCCGGCTGATGATGCGCCAGAAGCGCACGACGACGCTCCAGCACCAGAGACAGAAGGATTTGAGTCTGGCCATGATCCGTCCCGCCTAAGGCTTCCGGCCGACGTCTTTGGCGTCCTGGAACCGGTTCTGGACGAGCGGCGCGACATCGGTCTGCTGGACATGGCAAGCGGTGCAGAAATAGCGCCGCGGCGTCACGTCGGAGAGCACCTGCCCGTCGCGATCCTGGAAATGGGTGATGCTGATCATCGGCGCGCCCGAGCCCTCGGTGAACTCACGCTTGTGGCAGTCCATGCAGCGGTTGGTGTTGAGAGTAAGCTGGTAGCCGTCGATCGAATGCGGGATCACCGGCGGCTGCTCCGGATAGTTCCGCATGCGCCTGACGTCGTCGACGATCGGCCGGCCCAGCGCCGGCACCCGTTCGAGCGCCATCGGGTCGGCCGTTCCAGTCAGCCGCGGCACGATCTTCACCGGCGCCCCCTCCTGCGAGAAGGCGGCGCCGAAGGCGAGGACGAGGCCCGCCGCCATGGCGGCCCCGAGGAAGGTCCGCGAGCGCATCAGCCCGAGACCGGTACGATCTTGACCGCGCATTTCTTGAAATCCGTCTGCTTGGAGATGGGATCGGTGGCGTCGAGCGTCGTCTTGTTGATGAGCTGGCTGGCGTCGAACCAGGGCACGAAGACCACGCCGGGCGGCATACGGTTACGCCCGCGCGTCTCGACACGGGTGCGCATCTCGCCGCGGCGCGAGATCACCGTGATCTCGGCGCCCTGGTTGAGTCCGCGCTTGCGGGCATCCTCCGGGTGCATGAAGCAGCGCGCGCCGGGGAAGGCCTTGTAGAGCTCCGGCACGCGCATGGTCATCGAGCCGGAATGCCAGTGCTCCAGCACGCGGCCGGTGACCAGCCAGAGATCGTACTCGGCATCGGGCGACTCGGCCGGCGGCTCGTAGGGCACCGCGATGATGCGGGCCTTGCCGTCCTTGTTGCCGTAGAAGTCGATGCCCTTGCCGGGCTTCACATAGGGGTCGAGGCCCTCGCGGTAGCGCCAGAGCGTCTCCTTGCCGTCGACCACCGGCCAGCGCAGGCCGCGGACCTCGTGATAGAGCTCATAGGGGCCGAGATCATGGCCGTGGCCCCGGCCGAAGGTAGCGTATTCCTCGAACAGACCCTTGTGGACGTAGAAGCCGAAATCCTTCGACTCCTGATTGTCGTAATCCGGGCTGATCTCGGAGAGCGCGAACTTGTCGACATTGCCGTTGCGATAGAGCACGTCGAACAGCGTCTTGCCGCGATAGTTCGGGTTGGCGTCGAGGATCTCCGCCGGCCAGACCTCCTCGGTGGTGAAGCGCTTGGAGAACTCCATGAGCTGCCAGAGGTCCGAACGCGCCTCGCCCGGCGCCTGCACGAGCTGGTGCCAGACATGGGTGCGCCGCTCGGCATTGCCGTAGGCGCCCTCCTTCTCGACCCACATCGCCGCCGGCAGGATCAGGTCGGCGGCCAGCGCCGTCACCGTCGGATAGGCGTCGGAGACGACGATGAAGTTCTCGGGGTTGCGGTAGCCCGGATAGGTTTCGTTGCTGCTGTTCGGCGCGGCCTGCAGGTTGTTGTTGACCTGGATCCAGTAGAAATTCAGCTTGCCGTCCTTGAGCATCCGGTCCTGCTCGACGGCGTGATAGCCGGGCTTCTCGGGGATGATCCCGTTCGGGACGCGCCAGATTTCCTCGGCATGTTTGCGATGCTCGGGATTGACCACGGTCATGTCGGCCGGCAGGCGATGGGCGAAGGTGCCGACCTCGCGCGCCGTGCCGCAGGCCGAGGGCTGGCCGGTGAGCGAGAACGGGCTGTTGCCGGGCTCGGAGATCTTCCCCGTCAGCAGATGCAGGTTGTAGACGAGCTGGTTGGCCCAGACGCCGCGCACATGCTGGTTGAAGCCCATGGTCCAGAGCGAGACGACCTTGCGCTTGGGATCGGCGTAGAGCTCGGCGAGCTGCTCCAGGAAGCCGGGCTCGACCCCGGTGAGGGCTGAGACCTTCTCCAGCGTGTAGTCCTTGACGAAGGCGGCATAGGCCTCGAAATCGATCGGCGTCGTCGCGGTGGGATCCGCAGCCTTCTTCGCCTTGACCTCGCGCGGGTCGTCGGGCCGCAGGCCATAGCCGATGTCGGTCGCACCCTTCACGAAGGTGGTGTGCTTGCCGACGAAGTCCTTGTTCACCCGGCCCGTCGAGATGATGTGGTTGGCGATGTAGTTCAGGATCGCCAGATCGGTGCCCGGCTTGAACACGATCGGAATGTCGGCGAGGTCCGAGCTGCGGTGGGTGTAGGTCGAGAGCACCGCGACTTTCACATGCGGCTGGCCGAGCCGGCGGTCCGTCACCCGCGTCCACAGGATCGGGTGCATCTCCGCCATGTTCGAGCCCCAGAGCACGAAGGCGTCGGCATGCTCGAAATCGTCGTAGCAGCCCATCGGCTCGTCCATGCCGAAGGTGCGCATGAAGGCGTAGGCGGCCGAGGCCATGCAGTGGCGGGCGTTCGGGTCGAGATTGTTGGAGCGGAAGCCGGCCCGCATCAGCTTGGTCGCGGCATAGCCCTCGAAGATCGTCCACTGCCCGGAGCCGAACATGCCGAGCGCGGTCGGCCCCTTGGCCTTAAGCGTCGCCTTGGCCTTGGCGGCCATGGTGTCGAAGGCCTCCTCCCAGGAGACCGGCGTGAACTCGCCGTCCTTGGCGTAGGCGCCGTTCCTCTTGCGCAGCAGCGGCTGGGTCAGCCGGTCGCTGCCGTACATGATCTTGGAAAGGAAATAGCCCTTGATGCAGTTGAGGCCACGATTGACGTCGGCCTTCATGTCGCCGTGCGTGGCGATGACGCGGCCTTCCTTGACGCCGACCATCACACCGCAGCCGGTGCCACAGAAGCGGCACGGCGCCTTCGACCATTTGATCTGCAAGGTGTCGACGCCGCCGCTGACCGGCTGGGCATCAGCCGGAACGCTCATATTGGCGGCAAGCGCGGCGACGCCAGCCGCCTGCGCCTTCAGCATCTCGCGACGGGACAGGGTCATGGGGTTACTCCGGGGTCGTCGAGGGTTTCGAGGTCTTCGATCTGTTCGAACACCATGTTGGCCGAGAGCACGCCGTCGATCAGGCTGATCGCGGCCAGCCGGTCGCCGATCACGCCGGTGCTCGATCCCTCCAGCACGATCACGATCTTGCCGTTCTCGACGCGATGGACCTCGGTCTCCGGCAACTCGCGGATGCGGGCGAGCACCGCATCGACACGCGCCGGCAGGGCCGAGACGACGGCGCTCGAAATGTGATGGAAGCGCGGGCGCGATGGCTCAGCCATGGGGTGTCTCCGACGGGCGCGCTCCGGCGCTGATGGCCCCGGCCGGGCAGCCCGCGATGCAGGCGCCACAGCCGCTGCAGAGATCGGCAGCCAGCTCCGGCACGGCCGGCCCGCCGAGCCGCGGACGAAAGCGGATCGCGCTCTCCGGACAGGCATCGCCGCAGCTCTGGCAGACGATGCCGCGGCTGGCGAAGCATTCCGCCCCGATCACGGCGACATGCTCAAAGGCGGACATGGCGCGATCGAAGACCGGCTCGGGGCAGGCATCGGAGCAGGCGCCGCAGAAGCTGCATTCGCCTCCCGTGAAATCGAGGGCGGCCCGGCCGGACTCGTCGAGCGCGATGATGTGCTGCGGGCAGGCGGGCAGGCAGGCGCCGCAACCGGTACAGGCCGCAGCGATCGACGCGGCGCGGGACCAGGGTGGGCGAACCCTGTCGGGCAATGAGAGGCGCCGGCCGGTCAGGAAGTTGCGGCGCCCGCGATCAATGGCGGTGCGTTCCATGGCCCGGCCTCAATGCGGAGGTCCGGGCGGACCGACAATCAGCTGGAACATCCAGACCAGGAAGCCGTAACCGCCGACGACACCGATCGCCACAATCGGCCAAATGAGCACCGCCAGCGTGAGGAAAGCCAGAAGTTCGGCTCGCCTTGTCGGCCTTTCCGAAGCGGTTTCCGGGCCACTCGCCCCCGCGGTCTCCATCGTCATCTCTCGTCCTTTCGCGTGCGGGGCGTTCACAAACCGCGCCGTCACCAGATTTGAGATCGAAGAAATAGAAACTGAAATACTGTTCCTTGTCTACTGTCGTCGTCGCCCGAAAACGCGCCCGCCTCAGGACCTTGATCTAGCGCAACACGTCTTCGCAACGGTCGCGGCCGCAATTGCTTGGCGCTGTTCTTGCTAAGCGGGCAACATATATCCCTCCGCCGACAAGACATTTCGTCTTTTCGGCGGCGGGACTGCGCTCAAACGGCACCTCCAGGATCGCGCTGCGCCGTTCGATCGATAACGTCAGGCCGGGCGTTCACCCCTGGCCTGAGATTGGGCCGCCCGGTGATCAGTTCGTCATGTCGAGCACGATGCGCCCTTCGATCTGGCCCTTGTGCATCCGATCGAAGATGTCGTTGATTTCCTCGAGCCTTGCCGTGGTGATCGTGGCCTTCACCTTGCCCTCGGCGGCGAAGTCGAGCGATTCCTGCAGATCGAGCCGCGTGCCGACGATCGAGCCGCGCACGGTGATGCCGTTCAGCACCATTCCGAAAATGTCGAGCGGGAAGCCGCCGGGCGGCAAGCCGTTGAGCGAGACAGTGCCGCCACGCGCCACCGCTCCGATCGCCTGCTCGAAGGCCTTGGGGCTGACGGCCGTCACCAGCACCCCTTGGGCGCCGCCG
Organism: Allobosea sp. 10L422; assembly: GCF_056395345.1. NCBI lineage: Bacteria > Pseudomonadati > Pseudomonadota > Alphaproteobacteria > Hyphomicrobiales > Alloboseaceae > Allobosea > Allobosea sp. 10L422. The sequence continues at coordinate 26,564 of NZ_JBFTJI010000012.1, read as the reverse complement.
CCGGTCTCGCGGCGGATTACGGTGCCGGGATCCTCATTGCGCGCATTGACGGTGACGGTAGCGCCGAGGCGCCGCGCGAGATCGAGCTTGGCATCGTCGACGTCGATCGCGGCGACGTTGAGCCCCATCGCCTTAGCGTATTGGACCGCCATATGGCCGAGCCCTCCGATGCCGGAAATCGCGACCCAGTCACCGGGCTTGGTGTCGGTGACCTTGAGCCCCTTATAGACCGTGACGCCCGCGCAGAGCACCGGCGCGATCTCGTTGAAGGAGATGTTGTCCGGCAGATGGCCGACATAGTTGGGATCGGCGATGACATAGTCCGCGAAGCCGCCATTGACCGAGTAGCCGGTGTTCTGCTGGCTTTCGCAGAGCGTCTCCCAGCCGCCCAGGCAGTGCCGGCAATGGCCGCAGGCGGTGTAGAGCCAGGGCACGCCGACGCGATCGCCCTCCTTCACATGCTTCACGCCTGCACCGACGGCCGAGACATAGCCGACGCCTTCATGGCCGGGAATGAATGGCGGGTTCGGCTTGACCGGCCAGTCGCCTTCGGCGGCATGGAGATCGGTGTGGCAGACGCCCGATGCCTGGATCGCAACCTGGATGGCGCCGGGGCCGGGCTCAGGAACGGGCACCTCCTCGATCGTCAGCGGCTTGCCGAACATCCGCACCACGGCGGCCTTCATCGTCTTTGCCATGACCAGTCGTCTCCTTCGATGCAACACCCCTGAAGCAGGAACGGCCTGCTTGCGAGCGAATGGCTTGTTCGGTGCCGGCACAGTGCGGATGCGGTGTCTTCAGCGCGGCTTCGGCCCAATCGATCGAGAAATCATCAAATACTTGTCAGAAATAAGCGCCGACAATCGCGTTGTCCGCATGGATATCAGCAAGTATCAGCGCCGCCATTGACCGATATCAAACGAGATTTATCTCAGCCTCGTGACATCGTTTTCCGGCGTGCGCTTGCGGCGTGACGCAGGCAAGCTCTCTCGACGGGCAGGCTAGCTGAAACCGACGAGGCGTCAAACTCTGTCGTCCCGCCCGATTTTGCGGGCGGGTCAGAAAAAGAGAGCCCTCCAACCCGACATGAATCGGGCTGGAAGGCTCGGCATTTCCGCGGCGTCAGGCGCCTTAAACGGCGCCGTTCGCGCCGATGTGCCGGATCGCGATCCGATCGAACCGGGGCTCGGTCTCGCCCTCCTGATGGATTTCGATCTCGCCCCCCCGGACGCAGAAGCGGATGATTGTCCCGCCGGCGCCGCGCCAGTCGCTGGTCTCGCCATCGTCCTCGTAGAGTTCGCCGGAAGCGCCCTCGACGACCCCGCAGACGAGGAGCTCGCGCTGGTCGTCGATGCCTTCGGCGTTGCCGAGCGGGATCAGCGCGCCGGCGCGGACGAAGACCGGGAGGCGCCCGAGCGGCGCGGCGACCGTTGCAATCGCGCCACCGGCGAAATGCTTGCCTTCGTGCCAGTCATACCAGCCACCCTCGTGCTCCGGCAGGTAGACGCTGCGCTCACGGGCACCCTCCTCCAGCACGGGCGCGACCAGCACATCCGGCCCGAGCATGAACGCGTCGTCGGTCTTCACCGCTTGCTGGTCTTTCGGGAAATCCCAGAGCAGCGGGCGGATCGCCGGGGTGCCGTCGCGGCTGGCGCGCCACATCAGCGTGTAGAGATAGGGCATCAGCCGGTAGCGCAGCGAGATCGCCTCGCGCACCTGCGGCACCATCTCCGGGTACATCCAGGGCAGGTTGACGACGCCGTCGTCGTTCCAAGAGTTCATCACCATGCGCGGCCACAGGGCGCAGAATTCGTTGAAGCGTACGAAAAGCTCGGGGCCAGGCGTCGGGCCATGGAAGCCGCCGACATCGTGGCCGATGCTGAACATGCCCGACAGGCTCATATTGAGGCCTTGCGTCAGGTTGTAGCGCAGCGTCTTCCAGGCGGTCTCGTTGTCGCCCGACCAGGTCTGCGCATAGCGCGAGATGCCGGCGCAGCCGCCGCGGGTGATCGCATATTGCCGCTTGCCGGGCTGGCGATCGGCCTGCGCCTCATAAGAGAGCTTGGTCATCAGCAAAGGCTGGGCGGGCCGCGCCAGCGCCTGCCGGAAGGGGCGGCCGTCGCCATCGCAGACGGCATCCTCGTCCCAGATCTCGTATTCGTTGTTGTCGTTCCAGACCGTGGTGAAACCGTAATCGAGCAGCGCTGTCTCGATGCCGCCCCGCCACCAGGCACGGCCCTTCGGGTTGGTGTAGTCGAGATGGAAGCCGAGCCCATCCCAGAATTGGGCAACGGCCGGCGCGCCGGTCTTGCCGTCCTTGACCAGGAAGCCGTCGTCGAGCGCTTCCTGCAGGCGCGGATGGTCGTCCAGCAGGCAGGGCTTGAGATTGGCGACCGTGAAGATGCCGGCATCGTTCAGCCGCTGCATCGTCGCCTTCGGGTCGGGGAACTTGTCGCGGTTCCAGTTGAAGGCGTAGCGGCGATGGCCGATCTGGGTGTAGCCCGAGCCGAAATGGAAGCTGTCGCAAGGGATGCGATGCGTCTCGAGCTTGCCGATGAAATCGCTGATGCGGGCATCGGCATCCGGCGCATCCGCGATCGCCATCGAGGTGACGCCGAAGCCGAAGGACCAGAGCGGTGCAAAAGCCTGTCCGCCGGTGAGCCAGGAGAAGCGCCTGACGACATCCGGCACGGCCGGGCCGGCGATGACGTAGTAGTCGAGATCACCGTCGTCGCCTTTCCAGGAGCGGAACAGGCCGTGGTAATTGTCGAGCGTGCAGCCGAAATCGACGCTGCCGGTCGAGAGGTTGTCGTAGTAGAGACCATGCGCGCCCGTCGGCCCATCGACGATGAAGAACGGCAGCATCTTGTAAAGCGGGTCGGAGAGTTCGGCGTCGAAGCCGCAGGGGTCGACAGCGTCGATGGCGAAGCGGCGGCCGGTTCGGTCGAGCGGGCCGGCCTTGTCGCCGAGGCCGTAATGCCGCTCAGTGTAGTCGCGCGCCATGAAATGCGCGAGCGCGCCGGTGCGCGGCGAAACCAGATAGGCCTGGGTCGTGCGGTCCTGGAGGAAGGGCTTGTCCTCGCCGTCGCGGCGCCAGGCGATGCTGAACGGCTCAAGTGCGATCTCGGCCGTGAGGCCGCCGGCGGACAATGTGACCTTGCCGCTCCCCTCGCTGACGCTCGCCTTCGGGCAGGCGAAGCCGGCGAGGCTGTCGCGCGGACGGCCCTCATAGGGCGGCTCCAGCCCACCGGGCGCGATCGACCAGCCGCGATCGAGCCGGTAGCCGTCCTGCGGCTTCAGCGTCACCCGGCCGATATCTCCTTCGAGGATACGCACGGCGAGCGTATGGCCGAGCCCGACATCGAACAGGGCGGCTTCGCCATCGCGGCCGAGATAGCGGCCTTGCGTGAGGGCTTTCATAGGGATCTCTCTCGGAGTCTCAGGGTCGGACCGCGTGGCCGGCTTCGTCGAACAAGTGCAGGCTCTGTTGCGGGAAGGCGAGTGGAACCACGTGGCCGCGCTCATGCTCGCTCTGGCCGTCGAGCCGGAGTGTGATCTGCGGCAGGCCGGCGCTAGCCCCGTAGAGGTAGCTCTCGCCGCCAAGGCGCTCGACCAGATCGACGGCAAGCGGCAGCCCCTGCCCTTCCGGCGCCAGCGCCAGATGCTCCGGCCGGATGCCGAGCGTGATCTTGGCTCCAGCGGCAAGGCTGCCGGTGGCGCAGGCGACCTCATGGCCTCCCTCGCCCAGCGCGACCTTACCCGCTGCGGTCACGCGGCCGGGCAGGAGGTTCATGCGCGGCGAACCGATGAAGCCGGCGACGAAGAGGTTGTCGGGGCGGTTGTAGAGTTCGAGTGGCGTGCCGATTTGCTCGATCCGCCCGCCCTGCAGCACGACGATACGGTCGGCCAGCGTCATCGCCTCGACCTGATCGTGGGTGACGTAGATCATCGTGCCGCCGAGTTCGGCATGGAGCGCGGCGAGCTCCTTGCGGGTGGCGACGCGCAGCTCCGCGTCGAGGTTGGAGAGGGGCTCGTCGAAGAGGAAGATCTTGGGGTCGCGCACGATGGCGCGGCCGATGGCGACGCGCTGGCGCTGGCCGCCGGAGAGCGCCTTGGGCTTGCGCTCGAGATAATCGGTCAGCCGCAGCATCTCAGCCGCGCGCTTCACGCGCTTGTCGATCTCGTCGCGCTTGAAGCCCATGTTCTCCAGCGCGAAGGCCATGTTCGCGTAGACGCTCATATGCGGATAGAGCGCATAGGACTGGAACACCATGGCGAGTCCGCGCTCGGAGGCGGGCAGACCGGTGACATCAGCGCCATCGATCGCGATCGTGCCGCCGGTGATCTCCTCCAGCCCCGCAATCGAGCGCAGCAGGGTCGACTTGCCGCAACCGGAGGGGCCGACGAACACGACGAACTCGCCGTCGGCGACAGCGAGGTCGATGCCGTGGAGCACCGTCGTCGCGCCATAGGCCTTGCGGACGGCGGAGAGCTTCAGTTCGGCCATGCGGAACTCACTTCCCTCATTTCATGCCGGTGTTGGCAATGCCGGTGGTGATGAAGCGCTGCAGGAAGACGAAGACGAGCGCGACCGGCAGCAGCGTCACCACGGTCATCGCGAGCAGGTAGTGCCACTGCGTCTGCAACTCGCCCTGGAAGGCGTTGAGGCCGATCTGCAGCGTGTAGGCCTCGGTCTTGGTCAGCACGGCGAGCGGCCAGAGGAACTCGTTCCAGCGCCACATGATCGAGAAGATCGCGAGCACGGCCAGCGCCGGCATGGCGAGCGGCATGACGATGCGCCAGTAGATCTGCCACTCCGAGGCCTTGTCCATGCGCGCTGCCTCGATCAGATCGCGCGGCAGAGTCAGCATGTACTGGCGCAGCAGGAAGACGCCGGTCGGTGTCGCGGCTCCCGGCAGGATCACCGCCCAGAGCGAATTGACGAGACCAAGCTTGGTGATGACCAGATAGACCGGCACGAGGATGATGGTGATCGGAATCATCAGCGTGCCGACAACCATCAGCATTACCGCCGTCTTGCCTTTGAATTCGTAGATCGACAGGGCATAGGCGGCCATCGAGTTGATGATCAGCGTGATGATCGTCGCGACCAACGTGACGAAGACCGAGTTCCAGAGGAAGCGGGTGAAGGCGAAGCGCTCCAGCGGCTCGGTGTAATTCTCCGTGGCGAGCTTGAACTCGCGCACGGGCGTGCGCTTGTCGATGGGGACGCGGATCGTCTCGCCCGGATTGGCCGGATCGACCATCTGTGCCTGGATGCCGATGCGGCGCACCTGTGCGAGCACGCGCTTGCTGCCATCGGGCATCTCGACCTCGAAGAGCGGCAGCTTCTGGGACTGGCCGGGAACGACCACTTCCTTCTGCGACATCGGCAGCAGCGAAGGCGGGAATTCGAGCAGGCCGGCCTGGGTCTTGAACGAGGACATTCCGAGCCAGAGCACCGGCCCGAACATCAGCACGACGCCGACGAGGAGATAGGCGTAAGCCGCGATGTCGGTCCAATGCCAGCGGCCGGGTTTGCGGCGCGCGGTCATCATGGCGACGGCCTTGTTGGCGTGAACAGCCTGGCTCATGCGGCCCCCTTGCGGCGACTCGCCGCGAGCTGGGCCAGCGTCAGCGCGAAGAGCACGACGCCGAGCACCACGGAGGCCGCCGCCGCCAGACCGAAATTCTGGACCTGATTGGCGAAGGCGGTCTCGTAGATGTAATGCACCACCAGCAGCGTCGCGGTGCCCGGCCCGCCGCCGGTGAGCACGAAGACCTCGTCGAAGGTCTGCACGCCCTTGATCAGCGCCAGCACGATCACGACGATCATGTTCGGCCAGAGCAGCGGCAGAGTGATGCGCCAGAACATGCGCCAGCGCGGCGTCGCGTCCATCTCGGCGGCTTCATAGAGATCGGCCGGGATCGCCTGCAAGCCGGCGAGCAGGATCAGCGTGTAGAAGCCCATATGGGCCCAGACCGAGACGAAGACGATCCAGAACATCGCCCAGCTCGGATCGACCAGGAAGAGGATGCGCTCGCCGCCGAGCGAGGTGATGGCGGCGTTGAGCAGGCCGTCGCGCTGGAGAATCCATTTCCAGGTCAGCGCCACCACCACCGGCGAGAGCAGCACCGGGAAGAAGTAGACGGCGCGGAAGAAGCCGCGCGCCCGGATCTTCATGTTCAGAACGACGGCGGTCAGGAGCGAGAACAGCACCATCGCCGTGACCTGAAAGGCGGTGAAGCGGGCGGTGTTGTAGACGCCGCGCCAGAAATGATCCTCGCGGCAGGACGATGGGTCGAGGAAGGAGCCGCAGTCGAAAAGATAGGCGTATTGCTGCGCCCCGACATAGGGCCGCTCGGTCGGGAAGAGCCCTGCCCCGCCCGTCACCGAGAAGATGAAATTGATGACGAGCGGCAGGAAGACGAAGAGCGAGAAGAAGGCGAGGTTGGGCAGAATGAAGACATAGGCCATCCGCCGCTCGCCGATCAGGCGCTGGAGCGCCCGCATCGGCCAGTCGACGAGACGCATGAGCAGCGCGAGCGGCGCGGCGAGAGTGCCAGCGGCGCCCGCCCCCTCGCGGCGCGGGTTCATGTCGGCGGAGGCCATCCGTCTTACTTCTTACGCTCGGCGATCTGCTGGGCGATGTCGGATTCGATCCGCTTGAAGGCCTCGTCGAGCGTGCCTTCACCCGAGATCGCCTGGCCGAGACGGCTGATCGTCGCGTTGAAGATGACGCGGTTGTTGACGTAGCCCTGCAGCTTGTAGGCGACCGGCGAGAGCTGCGCGACCTGATCCGAGAAGACCTTGAGCGCGGCCTTGGCCTGCGGCTTGGCATCCTTGTAATCGAGGCCCTTGGCGGCGATGCCGAGATGGCCGGGAACGAAGAGCGAGCGGGCATAGAACTCGCTCAGCACCGACTCGCTCGCCAGATAATCCATCACCTTGGCGACGGCTTCCGGGCTCTTGGTCGTCTTGATCGCGACGAGGCCGGCGCCACCCGGCATGCCCGAGCAATTGCCCGCGCCGCAAGGCGAGGGAACCGCGACCCAGTCGAAGGCATCGCCGACCGTCTTGTCGAACTGGGCGATCTGCCAGGAGCCGGAGTGGTACATCACCACCTGGGCGTTCTTGAACTCGTCATTGGCGCCGCGATAGGCGGTGCCGGAGACCGAGCCCCAGAGCTCCTTCTTCATCACGCCGTCATTGTGCCAGTCATAGACCCGCTTGGCGGCGCGCTTGAAACCCTCGTCGACCACCGCGGGCTCGCCCTTGTCGTCGAAGACCTTGGCGCCCTCGGAGACAGCGACCGAGAAGAAGCGGTGGCCGGAACGGTCCATCGCCAGCGGGAACGGCGCCTGGACCTTGTCGGCCACGGCCTTGGCCGCCTTACCCCAATCCTCCCAGGTCGCCTTCGCACCGGGCATGGCGATACCGGCCTGCTCGAACAGCGTCTTGTTGACGAAGGGGCCGGTGACGGTGAGCTGCGTCATGAAGCCGGTGATCGCGCTGGAATCACCCTCAGGGCGCATCCAGGGCAGGAACGGGCCGAAATTCTTCTCCCAGTAGGAGGCGTCCTTCAGATAGGGGCGCATGTCGAGCGCATAGCGGGCGATGCCCCCGAGATCGACGACGCGGGCGATGTCCGGGCCCTGCCCCGAGGCGAGCTGGACCGGCAGATTTTCGGTGATCGCCTTATAAGGCACCTGATCGAGGACGACCTTGATGTCCTTGTTCTGAGCCTCGAAGCGCTTCAGCAGATCGGAAACGACCTCGCCCTCATTGCCGTCGGAGTACCAGGCGATACGCACCGTGGTCTGGGCGAAGGCCCCGCTACCGGCGACGAGGCCAACCGTCAGCGCGAGCGCGGAAATCCACTGCTTCCTCTGCATCTGCGTTCCATCCCTGAATGACGACGCCTCAACGAGCGTCTTGACAACTACTAAGGCAAACGTTTGCCTTGCTTGTCAACGGGCGACGCGCACGCCATTGCTGCGTGCGGCCGGCTTATGCCCACCCACCGGCGTCAATGCCGTGCGAAGGGATCGGGGAGGATCATGACGGCGAAGGCCGCAAGACCGCAGCAGAGCCTGGCGTCGCTGGCGACCGTCGCGCACGACACCGGCGTTTCGGTCGCGACCGTTTCCCGGATCGTCAACGGCAAGGCCGGCCGGGCTTCCGCCGATACGATCGCCCGGGTCGAGGAAGCCATCCTCCGGCTGGGCTACCGTCCGAACCCGGTCGGGCGGGCACTCAAGCGCCGGGCCAGCCGCGTCGTGGCGATGCTGGCGCCCAATCTCGACAATCCCGCCATGGCCGCGATCGCAGTCTCGACCGAAGCCGCGCTGCGCGGCGCCGGCTTCGTGATGATCCTCTGCGACACGCATGACCGGGCCGATCTGCAGGACGACTATCTGCGCGCGATGCGTGATCAGTTCGTCGCCGGCTATGTCATGGTTAGCGCAGTAAGCAGCCCCGGCCTTGCCGACGCATCGAAGCGCGGCGATCCGATGGTCTTCGTGGCGCGGCGCAACCCGCTGGGCGGTGGGGCGTATGTCGGCATCGACAACCGCGCCGCCGGAGCGGACGCAGCCGATTACCTGCTCGCGCGGGGCATCGACAGCACGGCCGTGCTGATGGCGGCCGAGAACGCCTCCAGCACAGCCGAGCGTGCCGACGGCTTCGTCGACAGACTGATCGCGCGCGGGTTTGGGGTCGATCGTATCCGCCGTGCGAGCGCGCCCGGCCTGTCGCATATCGAGATCGGCTATGCCGCCGCGCGGAATATGGTCGCGGCCGGCGGCTGGCCGGACAGCGCCCTCTGCGTCAGCGACATGATCGCCTACGGCGCCTATCGCCTGGCGGCCGAAAGCGCCGTCGCCATTCCCGAGCGCTGCGCGCTGATCGGCATCGACGGCAATGCGATCAATCGCTGGATCGCGCCCTGGCTGACCTCGATCCGCATCCCCTACGAGCATTTCGGCCAGTACGTCGTCGCGCAGCTCAGATCATTGTGGAGCGGCGCAGCGACGCAGGAAGTCAATGTGCCTCATGACCCGCCACCGATGATCGAACGGCTCAGCGCCTGATTCCGTCCACGGAACAGCCTCGCATGGTGCGGGGCCGCAACGGCCCGCCGCCCCGCAAGTCACGATCGCGTCATGTGGCGTACCGCGCGCGCTCCGGCCGGCGCGCCCTATCGATCTCTTCAGCCTCGGATCATCACGCAACGCTCGCCGCTTCGGAGCCGCAGGGGCGCTCACAAGAGCTGCTAAACACCTGTATAACTTCGATATAGCGGATCACGCTCCAATCTTGCGAAGCGACACCCGCGAGCCCCTGGAGCCACGACGGCGCGCAGCGTTCCACCTCGCGCTCTCCCGCAACCGAGGCGTACGCCTAAAGTCTAGCATCGCGTGCCATTGCCCAGCGGATGGGCAGCTTGACGCCCTCAGGGCAGAGTTTCACTATTCCAAAGAGGAACAAGACGCTCTTGTTCGCCTGGGAGGTTGAGATGCTGCATGAGCTCTCGCGTCGCCAGTTCCTGAAAGCCGCAGGCGCGGGTCTGGGCGGTTCTGCCGTCGCCGCGCTGGGGTTCGGGGGTGCCGAAGAGGCGCTTGCCCAGGCCGTGCGGCCCTTCAAGCTGGCGCGCACCACGGAAACGCGAAATACCTGTCCGTACTGTTCCGTCGCCTGCGGCGTGATCATGTACAGCCTGGGTGACAACTCCAAGAACGCTCACCCGGCCATCATCCATATCGAGGGCGACCCGGACCACCCGACCAATCGCGGCACGCTATGCCCGAAGGGGTCCGCCCTCCTCGACTTCGTCCATTCCGAGACGCGCACCAAATTCCCGCAATATCGCGGGCCCGGCCAGCGCGAGTTCAAGCAGATCAGCTGGGGCGAGGCGCTCGACCGCATCGCGCGGCTGATGAAGGATGACCGCGACAAGAACTTCGTCGCCACCAACCAGGACGGCGCGACGGTCAACCGCTGGCTGACCACCGGTTTCCTGGCCGCTTCGGCGACCACCAACGAAACGGCCTTCCTGACCTACAAGGTCGTGCGAAGCCTCGGAGTCTTGGCGTTCGACAACCAGGCGCGTGTTTGACACGGACCGACGGTGGCCAGTCTGGCCCCAACATTCGGTCGCGGTGCGATGACCAACTCCTGGACGGACATCAAGAACACCGACCTCATCATCGTCATGGGCGGCAAYGCCGCCGAGGCGCACCCTTGCGGCTTCAAATGGGTCACTGAGGCCAAGGCTCAGCGTGGCGCCAAGCTGATCGTCGTCGATCCGCGCTTCACGCGCACGGCCTCGGTCGCCGATTTCTATGCGCCGATCCGGCAAGGCACTGACATCGCCTTCCTGCTCGGGGTGATGAAGTACCTGATCGACAACGACAAGATCCAGCACGACTACGTGCGCATGTTCACCAATGCGCCCTATATCGTGAAGGAGGGCTTCAGCTATCAGGACGGCCTCTTCACCGGCTATGACGAGGCCAAGCGCGACTATGACCGCTCGACCTGGGAGTATGAGCTCGGTGCGGACGGCTATGTGCAGGTCGATGAGACGCTGCAACATCCGCGCTGCGTTTACCAGCTCCTGAAGAAGCATACCGCCGTCTATACGCCGGAGATGGTCGAGCGCATTTGCGGCACGCCTAGGGACAAATACCTGGCAATCTGCAAGATGATCTCGGAGTGCTCGGCGCGCGACAAGACGATGACGTCGATGTATGCGCTCGGCTGGACGCAACACTCGAAGGGCTCGCAGAACATCCGCTCGATGGCGATGGTGCAGCTGCTGCTCGGCAATATCGGCGTGCGCGGCGGCGGCATGAATGCGCTGCGCGGCCACTCCAACATCCAGGGTCTGACCGATATCGGCCTGATGTCGGACCTGATCCCGGGTTATCTGGCGATACCGAAGGACAGGGAGGTCGATTTCGCGACCTATATGTCGACGCGCGGCTTCAAGCCGTTGCGCCCCAACCAGATGAGCTACTGGCAGAACTACAGGAAGTTCATGGTGAGCTTCCTGAAGTCGATGTGGGGCCCGGCCGCGACGGCGGAGAACGATTTCTCCTATCAGTGGCTGCCTAAGCTCGACGTGCCCGGCTACGACATGCTGCGCACCTTCGACCTGATGTATCAGGGCAAGGTCAACGGCTATTTCTGCCAGGGCTTCAATCCGCTCTTGTCCGCGCCCAACCGGGGCAAGATCACGGCGTCGCTGTCGAAGCTGAAATTCCTCGTGGTGATGGATCCGCTGCAGACGGAGACAGCGCGCTTCTGGAAAGACGAAGGCGTCCATAACGACGTCAAGCCGGAGTCGATCCAGACCGAGGTCTTCGAACTGCCGACGAGCTGCTTCGCCGAGGACGAGGGCTCGCTGGTCAATTCCGGCCGCTGGCTGCAATGGCACTGGCCGGGTCAGGAACCTCCGGGCGAGGCCAAGGCCGACACCTGGATCATGGCGCAGCTCCACATGCGCCTGCGGGCGCTCTACCAGAAGGAGGGCGGGGCCTTCCCCGACCCGATCGTCAATCTGCACTGGCCCTATCGCGATCCGCAGGACCCGCAGCCCGACGAAATGGCCAAGGAGCTGAACGGCTACGTCGTCTCCACCGTCGCGGACCCGGCCGATCCGAACAAGGTGCTGCTGGAGAAGGGCAAGCAGGTCGATACCTTCGGCCAGTTGCGCGATGACGGCTCGACCGCCTGCGGCTGCTGGATCTATTCGGGCAGTTGGACCGAGCGGGGCAATATGATGGCCCGGCGCGACACCAACGATCCCGGCAATACCGGCGCCTATTCGAACTGGGCSTTCKCCTGGCCRGCCAACMGGCGCATCCTYTACAAYCGCGCCTCSGCCGATATCGACGGMAAGCCSTGGGATCCSAAGCGCARGCTGATCGARTGGAAYGGCACGGCCTGGACCGGSTWCGACGTGCCGGACATCGCGCCGACGGCCAAGCCGCAGGATGTGGGCCCGTTCATCATGAACCCCGAGGGATCGGCCCGCCTCTTCGTTCGCGGCATGATGCGGGACGGCCCCTTCCCGGCGCATTACGAGCCCTTCGAAAGCCCCGTCGTCAACGTGACGGCGCCGAAGATCCGCGGCAACCCGGTCGCCCGCATCTTCAAGGAAGACCTCGCCGCGCTCGGAACCTCGGACAAGTTCCCGTATGCGGCGACGTCCTACCGCCTGACCGAGCACTTCCACTTCTGGACCAAGCATGTCTGGGTCAATGCGGTGCTGCAGCCGGAGTTCTTCGTCGAAATCAGCGAACAGCTGGCGGCGGAAAAGAACATCCAGAAGGGCGGGTGGGTGAAGGTTTCCTCCAACCGCGGCTCGGTCTATGCCAAAGCCGTGGTGACCAAGCGCATCAAACCGCTGATCTGCGATGGCAAGACCATCCATGTGGTCGGCATCCCGCTCCACTGGGGCTTTACCGGTGCGGCCAGGAAGGGCTTCGGCCCTAACAGCCTCACCCCGTTCGTCGGCGACGCCAACACCGATACGCCCGAGTTCAAGGCGTTCCTGGTGAATGTCGAGCCGTCCAACGGGCCAGCGGTCAGCTAGGGAGGGTCCGATGGCAGGATTGCAGAGTCAGGACTTCGCCCGCATCTCGGCGACCACTTTCAGGCCGCCGGACGTCCGCCATGATTTCGAGGTGGCGAAGCTCATCGACGTCTCCAAATGCATCGGCTGCAAGGCGTGCCAGGCGGCCTGCCTCGAGTGGAACAATCTGCGCGAGGAGATCGGCATCAACCGGGGCGTCTACGACAACCCGCATGATCTGACGCCGAACACCTGGACGCTGATGCGGTTCACCGAGTGGGAGAACCCCGAGAGCGGCAATCTCGAATGGCTGATCCGCAAGGATGGCTGCATGCATTGCGCCGATCCGGGCTGCCTCAAGGCCTGCCCGGCCCCTGGCGCGATCGTGCAGTACAACAACGGCATCGTCGACTTCGTCTCGGAGAACTGCATCGGCTGCGGCTATTGCGTGAAGGGCTGCCCCTTCAACATCCCGCGCATCAGCCAGTCCGACCACAAGGCCTATAAATGCACGCTCTGCTCAGACCGGGTCTCGGTCGGCCAGGCCCCGGCCTGCGCCAAGGCCTGCCCCACCGGCGCGATCGTGTTCGGCACCAAGCAGGCGATGCTCGACCATGCGCAGACGCGGCTGACGGATCTCAAGTCCCGCGGCTTCAGGAACGCCGGCATCTACGATCCGCCGGGCGTCGGCGGCACCCATGTGATGTATGTGCTGCATCATGCCGACCAGCCGCAGCTCTACGCCAACCTGCCGGCGAACCCGCGGATCAGCCAGGTGGTCGAGCTCTGGAAGGGGCTGACCAAATATRCCGGCATGGCAGCGGTGGGCTTCGCCGCCRYSTTCGCCTTCGTCCATGCGACGGTGGCGCGACGCAACGATGTCAGCCGCGCTGAGGATCGCGAGGCCGAGCATCTGATCGACGAGGAGGCTGCCCGTGGCCGTGAGGCGTGAAGAGGAGCGCACGACCGTCGACCGCTATCCCGGCCGCGTGCGCGTCAATCACTGGATCACCGCGATCTCGCTCATCCTGCTCGCGTTCAGCGGTGCCGCGCTGTTCCACCCCACGCTGTTCTTCCTGTCGAGCCTGTTCGGCGGTGGTTCCAACACGCGGGCCCTGCATCCCTGGATCGGCGTCGTGCTGCTGGCGAGCTTCGCCATCCTGTTCATCCAGATGGTCCGCTACAATTTCTGGACGAAGGCCGATACCCGATGGATGGGCCATATCGGCGAGGTGATGTCGGGCCGGGAGGAAAGCGCCCCGGAAGTCGGCAGGTACAATGGCGCCCAGAAGATCGTCTTCTGGCTGATGACGCTCCTGATCCTCGTTCTGTTCGGGACGGGCCTGATGATCTGGTACGAGTATTTCGGAGCCAGCTTCACCATCGAGCAGCAGCGCTTCGGCCATATCATCCATGCGCTCGCAGCCATCGCGATGCTGCTCGTCGTCATCGTCCATATCTATGCCGGCTTCTATGTGCGCGGTACGATCAACGCGATGACCGAGGGCAAGGTGACGGGCGGCTGGGCCTTCCGGCACCATCGACTCTGGCTGCGGCACGAGGCGCGGGAGGGCGTGATCGACGAACGTCAACTACCGCCGCGCGGCCACAGCGCCGGCCCGGCCGAATAGATCCGATTGCGGGACGGCTCCGGCCGCTCCGCCTCCCGTGACCGGTGCGGTTCGAGAGGACAGTGAATGAGTGACGATCCGGGCTTCGCCGCCTTCGAAGATGTCGGTATCGCCGAACGCGACAAGCCGCCTTTCGTCAGATTGCCGAAGCCGGAAAGCCTGTTCGGCCTGCGCGCGATGCGCTTCGCGGCGCTCGCTCCGGGCCATCAGCTCGAAGCCTATCTCCTCTTCCTCTCCGAGCTTTCGAAGGTGCAGGACAAGCTGGCGCGCGAGCTGCCGCCCCCTGCCCTGCCATCACTGGCGCAGATGCGCCAACGCGCCGGCCACGCGATGCCGATCCTGCCGCGTGAGGAGTTGGCCGACGATCCCACCACTTCGGAAGCCTTTGCGCGGCTCGTGACGCTGCTCGCCGATGTCGCGATGCCCGATCTCGCCCGCGCCGCGCTCGATCGTGCCGGCAAAGCCGACGACGAAGGTCGGCGGGCGATGTTCGCTGCGGTTCTGGCGGATGCCGTCCCGGTCGAGGCCTTCGCCGAGCACATCTTCGCCGCGGCGGCCGTGCAGATCGTCGCGGCGCAACGCGCGGCGCAGCTCGACCCTGTCCTGCCGCAACCTGTCGCCGACGGCGTCTGCCCCTGCTGCGGTGGACCGCCCGTCAGCAGCACGGTGGTCGGCGACGCCAATATCGAGGGCGTGCGCTATGTCCAGTGCTCGCTCTGCGCGACGCAATGGAACCATGTCCGGGTCAAGTGCGTCTCGTGTGGGTCGACCAAAGGCATCGCCTATCAGGCGATCGAAGGCATCGCCGATACGATCAAGGCCGAGATCTGCGACGAGTGCCGGACCTATGTGAAGATCCTGAACCAGCGCAAGGACATGGAGTTGGAACCCGTAGCGGACGATGTCGCAAGCCTCGGCCTCGACCTGCTGGTGAAAGAGGCCGGCTGGCGGCGCGCGGGAGTGAACCCATTCCTGCTCGGCTACTGATCAAGCGTCTCCCGGAGGGAGCCTGATGAACAAGCCCGAACGCTTCCGCCCGCCATCGGTTGACACCGTGCTGCACAGTGCCGGCGGCGAACTCGCCATCGCTCGCCATGGACGGGCAGCGGCCACCGATGCGATCCGGCAGGTTCTGGAGCAGTTGCGTGCCGGCGGCCAGCCGCCCGCCGCCTCCCTCGAACAGGTCAGCCGCATGGCGCTGGATTGGCTGGAAGAGCGCGGGCGGCCCTCGCAGCGCCCGGTCATCAACCTGACCGGCACGGTGCTGCACACCAATCTAGGCCGCGCCCTCCTCGCCGAGGAGGCGATCGAGGCCGTGGTCACCGCCATGCGCGCGCCAACCAATCTCGAATACGAGATCGAAGCCGGTCAGCGCGGCGAGCGCGACGCCCATGTGCGCGATCTGATCCGCGAACTGACAGGCGCCGAGGATGCGATCCTCGTCAACAACAACGCCTCGGCCGTACTGCTGGTGCTCAACACCCTCTCAAGGAACCGCGAGGCCATCGTCTCGCGCGGCGAGCTGATCGAGATCGGCGGCGCCTTCCGCATGCCGGACATCATGGCGCGTGCCGGCGCCGTGCTGCGCGAGGTCGGCACGACGAACCGCACGCATCTCAGGGACTATGCCGAAGCCATCGGCCCTGAGACGGGGCTGCTGATGAAGGTTCACACCTCGAACTATGTGGTGCAAGGCTTCACCGCCGAGGTGGAGCCGGCGGCGCTGGCCAAGCTCGCAGACCAGCACGGCCTGCCCTTCGTCGACGATCTCGGCTCGGGCACGCTGATCGATCTGTCGCGCTGGGGTTTGCGCAAGGAGAAGACGGTCCAGGACGCGCTGAAGGGCGGCGCCGATCTCGTCACCTTCTCCGGCGACAAGCTGCTGGGTGGGCCGCAGGCCGGCATCGTCGCCGGGCGCAGGGATCTGATCGCCAAGCTGGCGAAAAACCCGCTGAAGCGGGCGCTGCGCCTCGACAAGCTCAGGCTGGCGGCGCTCGAAGCCACGCTACGGCTCTACCGCGATCCCGACCGCCTGTCGCAGCGCCTGCCGACGCTCAGGCTGTTCACGCGGACGGCGGCGGAACTGCGAACCGCAGCGGAGCGTCTCCTGCCCGGCCTCATCGGCTCGCTCGGCCCAAGCTGGCAGGTCGAGGTCATCGACTGCGCCAGCCAGATCGGCTCCGGCGCGCTGCCCCTGGAGACGCTGCCGAGCGCTGGTCTTGCGCTGCGCCCGGCCGGCAAGACGACCGGTTCGGCCATCGAGAAGCTGGCTGCGGCCTTTCGGGCCGTCCCGGTGCCGATCATTGGAAGGATCGCGCAGGGAGCGCTGATCTTCGACCTGCGCTGTCTCGAGGACGAGGCGCTTTTCGCCGCGCAGCTCGCTGCGCTAAACGCGGAGCCGAGCAATGGGCTGGCTTGAGCGCTTCTTCCGCAAGGATTCCATGGGCGTGCCCGAGAGCGGCCATGATGTGGCGGCGGCCATGGCCGAGGCGGCCGCCGCTGTCGAGCGCTGCGATCATGCGGCCGCGCTCGCGATCTGGGGTCCGCTCGCCCATGCCGGCTTCAGTCGTGCCCAGAACAATATCGGCGCCTGCTTCGCCGAAGGCTACGGCGTCGACCGCGACCCGGCGCTGGCCCTGCGCTGGCTGACGCTTTCAGCCGAGGGCAGCGATCCGGTCGGGCAGCGCAATCTTGCGGCCCTTCATTTCAAGGGCGATGGCGTTGAGCAGAACGACGACGAGGCGCTGCGCCTCTACCGCCTCGCAGCCGAACAGGGCGACGCCCCCGCCCAGGACATGCTGTCGTGGATGTTGCTGGAAGGCGGGCGCGTCACCGATCGCGCCGAGGCTCTGCGCTGGGCGCAGGCCGCGGCCAAGAGCGGGATAGCCACCAGCATGACCAGGCTCGGCATGATGCATCACGATGCGCTCGGCGTTGAGCGCGACGCGACGCTGGCCTCGCAATGGTGGCAGCGCGGGATGGCGGCAGGGGACCCGGACTCCGAAGCGATGCTCGGCGCCGCGACCCTGCTCGGCCAGGGCGTGCCGCAGGATGCCGGCCGCGCGCTCGCCCTCCTGCTCGCCGCCGAGGCGAAGGGCAGCCTGCTCGCGGCTCCCTTCATCAAAGCCGCACGGGTTGCCGCTGCCCCGGCGGAGGCCGGGTCATGATCATCGGCACGGCCGGTCATATCGACCACGGCAAGACTTCGCTGGTCAGGCGACTGACCGGCGTGGATACCGACCGGCTGAAGGAGGAGAAGGCGCGCGGCATCAGCATCGCGCTCGGCTTCGCCTATTGGCCGCAGGCGGACGGCAGCATCATCGGCTTCATCGACGTGCCCGGCCACGAGAAGTTCGTCCATACGATGCTGGCCGGCGCCTCCGGCATCGACCTGCTTCTGCTCGTCGTGGCGGCGGATGACGGGGTGATGCCGCAGACGCGCGAGCATGTCGCCATCGCCCGGCTGCTCGGCATCGGACAGGCTGTCGTGGCGCTCACCAAGGCGGATCTGGCCGATCCGGATCGGTTGGCCGCTGCCACAAACGAGATCGCAAACCTGCTCGCCAAGACGCCCTTCGCGGAGGCGCCGATCCTGCCCGTCTCGACCGTGACCGGTGACGGCATCGCCGCGCTATCTACATTGCTTGCCGAGAAAGCGCATGCGAGCCGGCCGCAGCATAGCGATGGCGCCTTCCGCCTCGCCGTCGATCGCTGCTTCACCCTCCAGGGCACGGGCACGGTGGTGACCGGCACCGTGCTGTCCGGCAATGTCGCCGTGGGCGACAGCGTCATCGTTTCGCCGGCCGGGACAGTGGCACGTGTGCGCTCGGTCCACGCCCAGAACCGCCCGGCCGAGCGCGGCGCAGCGGGAGATCGCTGTGCGCTCAACCTCGCCGGGCCGGGCATTTCCAAGGACGCCATCCGGCATGGCGACATCGTGCTGGTACCCTCCCTTCATGCACCGACACTGCGGCTCGATGCAGAGGTTACGGTGCTGCCCACAGAGGCGAAGCCGCTGACGATGTGGCAGCCGGTGCGGCTGCACCATGCGGCGGCGGAGGTCGGAGCGCGCATCGTGCTGCTCGGGGAGGAGATCGTCCCCGGCGCCACGGCTCCCGTTCAGCTCGTCCTCGACACCCCTCTGGCCGCCTCGGCGCTCGACCGCTTTGTGCTGCGCGACGCCAGCGCCTCGCGCACCATCGGCGGCGGACGCATTCTCGACCTCCGCGCGCCGGAGCGCCGGCGCCGCAGCCCGGAGCGGCTGGCACAGCTCGCGGCGCTCGGGCTGTCCGACCCGGCCGAGGCGCTGCGCGCGCTCCTGTCCCTGCCGCCGCATCACATCGACCTCGACGGTTTCGTCCGAGATCGCGCGCTCGGAGCCGCGGCGAACGGCGAACTGGCTGCCGGGCTTGGTCTTGTCCGGATCGGCTCGCTCGCGATGCTGCCCGAAAACTGGCGGGACCTCTCGCAGGCGACGGTCGAGCGGCTCGACGTCTGGCATGCCGAGCATCCCGATTTGCCCGGCATGGGCCTGGAGCGCTTGCGCCTTGCCGTCGCGCCACGCCTGCCTGCGCCGCTCTTCCGGATGGTGCTGGGGCGATTTGCCGATAGCGGCTTGCTCGTCATGGCCGGTTCATGGGTCCGGCGCCCTGAGCACGAGGTCAGGCTCTCGCCCGAGGACGAGGCGCTCTGGTCGCGGATCGCGCCGCTGATCGATGCGCAGGAGCGGTTCCGGCCTCCGCGCGTGCGCGATATCGGCCAGATGCTTGGCCACCGCGAAGAGGACATCCGCCGCTTGTTCCGGCTAGCTGGCCGGCGCGGCGATGTTCACGAGGTTGCGCTCGACCACTTCTTCCTGCGGGCGACCTTGACCGAGATGGTCGGCATCGCCGTGGAGCTTGCAGGCACCGATCCGGCCGGCTTTAACGCCGCGCAGTTTCGCGACAGGCTCGACAACGGCCGAAAGGTGGCTATCCAGATACTCGAATTCTTCGATCGTCATGGCCTCACCATCCGCCGCGGCGATCTCAGGCGCATCAACCGGCAAAGGCTCGATCTGTTCGGCCCGCAGCCGGGGATGCCCGATGGAGGAGAAGCGTCCCCGGTGGGGCGTCCGGACTTCAAATCCGGGAGGGGCCGTCAGACGGTCTCTGGTGGGTTCGACTCCCATTCTCTTCCGCCACACTCTTTGAAATAATTAGGATTTTAGCTCGACCTCCAGAACAATCATAACGCCTCACCTAACGGCCAATGACGCCATTTTGGCCAGCAGGAAGCCAGCCACCGTTGCCGAGAGCGGGCCGCGCGCGGCGCAAATCCAAGTCGCGTGTTGGATTTGATAGCGCTCGCTCGTCCGGAAGGCGTAAGGTCGTGCGTCAGGAGGCTCGATATGCATGAGCAACACGCCGACAACGACGACGTCCGGTATTTTCTGCACGTATCAACCTCCCACGAATATCGAGAGGCACTGTCGCGAATCAGAGTACTGGACGGCGCGAAACGGGCGAGCCCTGAGGGTCGCGAGCGCGAGGCGCTGGAACTCGCCGTCTCCCGCTTTTTGATGGCAGCCGAGCCCCCAAAACACTAGGCGCAAACCCGCCCCCTGCAGAGAAGGCCTTGTTGCGGCGCGGCGGCAATGGGTTGCTATCGGTCGCTGGCCCGGCGTCTAGGCGGCCCTCCGGAGTTCGGCGGGCTCGTTACGGGTATAGACGTAGTCCCTGATGTAGTTCTCCGGATCGCCGGTCTCGTGGTGCGGCTGGATGCCGATACAGACGTCAAATGGAGTCCAGTGCAGATCGCTGGTATCCTTCGGCGCAAGCACGCCGGTTGCGCGACGTAGGGCCGCAAACTCGCGCTGGCCGATTTCTTGCGCAGCCTCGTCGGCGTGCTCGAGGGTGTAGTTGATGTAGAACGGTCGTGCGTCGTACTCGCCGCCGACGATCTGCGCCTTGCACTTCAAGACCATGCCGGTGCCCGATTTGGTCGCCGTGTACTCGCTTTCCACGATTTCCATCTGGTATTCACCCGCCGGGAGGGGCGTGTAGCCAGAACTCGGTTCGGCGTCGGGATTGTAGTTTCCGCCAATGCTAGCCATGTCTGTTGCTCCCAAGGTGTCGATGTGATACATTTAGCTCACAGAGAACCCTTAGTCAACCCCTATGGTTAAAAATGATACCTATGGATCAGCTAGTGACAGGACGGCAGATCGCGGCAGCGCGCGCTTTGGCCAACATCTCGCAAGCAGCGCTCGCCGCAAACGCAAACATCTCAGTCCCTACGCTCAAGCGGATGGAAGCCAGCGACGGGCGGGCCGTCGGGATGAAGAATAACGTCGTCGCGGTCATCAGCGCTCTTCAGGCCGCCGGCATCCAGTTCCTAGCCGACGGCGACGTGGCTACCGGCCCGGGGGTGGCGCTGAGGGGCTAGGAGCCTTCTTCAGCCTGCGTATACGGCAGGGAGGCCATCCAAGCGTCAACCTCAGACTCGCGCCAGGCGATTGTGTTTCCGCCTAACGTGACCGGCTTTGGCAGAGAGCCGTCCTTCACCTTGAAATAGATGGTGGTGCGGCTTAGGCCGATGCGGGCCTTGAATTCAGGCATCCGAATGAGGCGGTCTGGCCGGGTTGTCAGCGTATCCATAGCGCATCTCCTGTGACGGGATGCCAAGGCTAACGAACGCAGTTGGGCCGGCCATGCATTGAGGAAAGTTGTTCGCTGTATCCACAGCACATACCAACAATGGCGGGAACCGTACCAGACACCGAACCCGCTCGACTCGCTGGTATTCCTCGTGATTATGCGTCTGCGCTTGTACCCAATATCTAGGCCCATTGCTGCAAATCATGGATCATCAACCGCGCGAGCTTCCCCCGGGCGTCTTTGCCGTTCGAAAGCCCAGAAAGACCTACTGGTACTACACGCCGAACCGCGGCAAGCCGAACGAAGGCGAGTGTAGACGCCTGCCGGAATACGGCACGCCTGAATGGCACGACGAGATTGAGGGTATCCGACGGGAACAGGACGGCGTACCTGCCCTCTACGACATGCGCTCTTTGGTCAGAGACTACAAGCTGACGGCGAGGTGGGGTCAGCTAAGCGAAAACACGGTCGGCACCTACGAGAGCGCTACGAAGCCGATCCTGGCAGCGTGGAAATACCGCCGGCCTGGCGACGTCTCCATTGCCGACGTCTCGGCGCTCGTGGAGAGGCTTTCAGACCGACCATCCACGGCCAATATGACGCTCGTCATGGCTAGGAAGCTCATGAAATACGCCGTTCAGAAGGGGCTGCGGAAAGACAACCCGGCACGGGACGTGGACACGTTGGATGAGGAAGGCAACGGCGCGAAGCCGCTGACGCCAGAGGCATGGTCCGCGCTAATGGCGCCGGAATGCCCGACGGCGGTGCAGCGACTCGGCATCCTTGGGCGCGCCACCGGTCAGCGCATCTCAGATCTCATCACAATACGCCCTGCCGACCGCGACGAGGATGGCATCGGCCACAAGATCAAGAAGCTCCAGAACAAGCCACATTGGAGCCTGCTGACAGCGGAGCAGATCGCGGAAATTGACGGCTGGGGAGCGGCTGGGAACGAGCCCTATATCCGCCGTCCAGACGGCAGGGCGTACAACACCGACCGCCTCCGCGACGCCTGGAACGCCTATGCAGCGAGTGACCCCGGCGCTCCCCTTCGAGGGTACACACCACACGACCTGCGCGCGACCAAGGTCTGCGACGAGCGTATCAGCGGCAAGACGCACCAGCAGATTGCGGCCATGGTCGGAATGTCGATCGGCAAGGTGATGCACTACAGCAAGCACATTGACCAGAGACTCGTAGCTCGAGGTGCGGCACGCGGAGAGGCACCTGCGGTGTCTAGCCCCGGGCCGCTTGGTCGGATCTATGACTTGGCCGAGGCAGCTGCTTATTTGCGCGTGCCTGCGGATGATGTTGCCGCACTGGCGCGAGCAAACGGGATTGGCGCCGTATTTGGCCAATTAATCCGTTTCGGCGAGGACGATGTTAGGGCGTTGTGGGAGGCCGCTAGGCACGCGGCCCCATGATCCGCGCCAACGGATTCACTATTGCCCACGCCTTCTTGGCTCTCGTGTTCGTCGCGGGTGGATGGCTGAGCGGGGCTTGGCGCTGATCAGCGAAGGTTACTATGGGACTATTTGCATAGCGCTGGGACGATTCGACAAATCAGAACGGATCATGAATCGTGAGGGATGAAGCTGAACGCAACTCCAACCAGACGATTGGCGCCAGCTACTTCTTCATTGACCGTACGCGTCGTCTGCTTGGTCTCCGATCGGGTCGCGCTCCTCGACCTCGAATTCCCGGCACTCGAAAAGGGGGATATCCATCCACGGCCCTGTCGCTTGGAGTCCACGAGATTCAGCATTGCTGATCACAGCGCAGATGAGGTCGTCGGCCGCCTTGGCGATCGAAGCGATGTTCGCGTTGACCTCGGCCGCGTCAGTATCGTCCAGTTCGCCCAAGCTCCGGATGCTCGTGACGTCCGAGAGCCGATCGGCAAAGGCGCTGGCGAGCAACTGGACCTCGTCGACCGTGTCGACCCATCCTTGGGTTGCGCTGTAGGCGCGATAGGTTGGCAGAACGCGGAGATCGAGGACGCCCTGACGCTCATCGTCGCGCGGCATCGCCCGGCCGCTGATGGTATCCGAGGGTAGGCCCGATCGAAGAATTCGCTGGGCACACATGACGCAACTCCCACTCGACGGAGTCGAGAACGGGATGACGGTGGAATCGTTCCTTGGTCGGCCGGGCTCTGCTGGTCTACCCCGGTGCGACGACGAACCGCGATTCGAGCCGATGCCCTACCCGCCTGACAACCCGCCTATAACCTTCTCCATCCTCTCCGGCCGCGAGGTCTCGACCTGGTCCGAGGAATGGAAACACGAGTGCGAAATCCGCTACCTCGCCGGCATGAAGCTCGGGGATCGCAACGAAGCTCTGGACGGCGTGAAGGATGGCCTGCGCGGTATCAAGAGCATCCGCGAGGAGAAGCCCGTGCCGCATCTCCGTGCAGAGATCGACCGCTATGCGGCATTGAAGGCCAAGGGTTGAGTTGGCCCTTTACCGTGCTTCGCTATCGGATGCCGCCCCCAACTTTGGAGGCACCGTTGCAGTGCGCGCCAATGCTTCCGCCGGAGAAGCGCGCATTCTTGTTTGAAGGGCGACCAGGTCGGCCAAATCGGCGGCCAGGATTGCTTCCCCGGATCCGTCGCGCAATTCGCCATCTGTGGAGTTCGCCCATTTGACCGCAGCCGTGCGTTTATCAATCAGGCGCGTAATGATGCGCCACTTATCGCCCGCCTGCCGAACGCTACCCTCCACAACGTACTGGTGCGCGACCTGATAACTGCGCGGTCTAGTCAACGGGTCGGCCGGGCCGTCTCTTCCAAAAACCCGCAACTGCTTCTGCTGCGCGAGACGGTTCAGAACCTCCTCGGACAGAGCAGCGGCGAATGTAACGCTCTCTGGCGACGATGACAGGCTAACAAACGGCCTTACGATAATCTCCGGAGCGGCCGTCACCTCGGTTGTTGGTAGCTGCGGCGCTGAATCATCCCTTATAGTCCGCATCGCGACGGCGAGAAACAGCGTTAAGCCGAGCAATAGAACGCAAGCCGCGACCGATGGCGCGCTGGCAATCTTCTGGAAATTGAAGCTCTCGACCCAGCTTTCTCCATTCGGTCGATCTAATTCTTGCTCAGGCGCAAGCTGCTTTCCGCCGTGGCGCCAGCGGAATGTGGGGACGTAGCTTCCCTTTGCGACCTCGATGACAACTTCGTCGCCTTTGCCTTCGAGCAAATAGTATCGCTCCAAGGCACGCCTCAGGCGGCCGGCTTCAATCCGCACGACCGGATCATTCATCGCGTCAAAATCTTCGTTTCGGCCAAATACCGCTATCGCTATCGCATAGGCCTTCAGCCTTGCTTCTCTCCCGGAGAGAGTTTCACTGACGATGTATCGAAGGAATGATCGAACCCGATCTGGAGCCTGGAAATCGACGCTGTGCAGTATCAGTTCCAATTCGGCGCAAACAGCGTCTGCGCCCGGAACCTCCCCGGATGATGCGCAATTTATCTGAATCAATTGCCTTGATTGTTCCACGGTAACCCTCCGCGAACCATCAGAATTTACTAAATTAGCAACTAAAGCCCAATCATAACGCAACCAAAAACTAAGCGAAATATGATCCTAGGCCAAGCTGGAGCTTATGCGACCAGCAAAAGAATAGCTAAGAGAAAGATGCCTATCCAGCCGCGCCATGTGAAGTCAGGGCGGTGACGAAGCCTTACCCCTCGTTCTTCGCCCGCTGGTGGAGATGACGCAGCAGCCCTTCCTGGCTCCCGGCGGCCTCGATGATGATGTCGAGGGCCGCGAGAGTGACGTCCTTTTTGGAGGCGTCAGGGTGGGCTTCGCGGACCGCTCGCAGGAGATCCTTCGCATCAGGATAATGGTGCGACAGTCTCAACAATGTGCCCTGGATGGACGGGTGCGTCATAGCCGGCTCTGCGCTTCTGGATTGGACTATCGAGCATGACACCAATGGGGCTCATCCAAAACGCAAAAAGCCCGGGCCGCCGAGGCCAGCGGGGCCAATGCGCCTCTATCCGCGCCATCACAGCTCTAGGCTGAAGCTGTCGAAGAAGGCGTTGCCCTCCCGCCCACAATCAGCAAATCTGCTGGTCTGCGGGAGGGCTTGTCATGCGTACGCCCGACAACTCAGAGGCCTCAATGGATCGGATCAACGGCGTTCTGATCCGGGCGGCTATCGTGGTGGCTGTAGCGGCGGTTGTGGTGCTGCCCCTGGCTCTTCGCTGAGAGCTATCTGGCGCGCCGCGCTCTCAAATAAGAAAAGGCCCCGCCAGCCGGAGCTGACGGGGCCAAGTTTAGGGAGGAAACGCCCGAAGGCAGCCGGTTGGGCCGGCCAAGCCATCTTGCGGCGGTCAGCCGCTCGATTTCGGGGGCATCGGGATAGCTCGGGCGAGCCGCCCCGCTCTACCGCGGCGTGACGGAAAGCCACGGAAAGAACATGGACAGCTTGGCCGACACAAAGCCGCCGATCGCTGCCATGGCGAGGATAGCCCACCGTGCCCCCTTGGCCTGCAGCAGCAGCGCGTGCATCTCGTCGACCTTCTTGGACACGCCTTCCAGCTTCTCCGTCAGGTGCTCAACGTCCGCCTCGAGCTTGATTGTCCGGTCGCGGGTATCGGTCTCGACGGTCATCGCGGCACCGGCAGGCCAATAGTCGCCACCGTTGATCGATGGAGCGCGCCGCAGGACACAAGCTCGCGCCGATCACGCCCCCAGAGCGACACGACATCCTTTTGCGTCAACCGGCGCCGCGGGATGGCTACGGGCCGGGGGCAGTCACTCCGTTGCGCCGCGGTCAATTCCGGCACAACCAGCTGCGTTCTCACAACGGGCCTATCGGATTGTGTCGAGCAGGCTGCCGCGCTCAAGGCTAAGGCCACAGCCATCGCCATCCGGCAATTCCGCATTCTTCTTCTCCAGTTCGTCAAATGCGGTCTTTGCCTGCGTTTCGGCCTCCGCTCGTTCGGTCTCAGCCGCAAGAACGCGGCGCGACATTTCCAGACGCTCGCGTTCTGCGAGCGCGTTGCTCTCGGCGATTTGCGTCACCCAATAGCCCCGCTCAGCGGACACGGCGGCCTTAACCGCCCTCTCCTGCGCCGCGTCGATCGCTGCCATTCCGCGCCAGAAGCCGAAGGCGACGATTGCCAGGACCATGCCAAACACAGCCAGGCGGGCACCGATGCCGCCTAACTTTTCAACCAGCCAAGCCCAGATCAAAGCCCGGCCTCACACAGTTCCTGCTCGCCGATCCGGCTCGCGTCGCCGGTCGTGCGGCGCTTGACGAGGCCAATCATGACCTTCCCCGCGGCCCGATTGAACGCGGTCGCCGCCCTGCAGCTCTCTTCGTACTGCCCTGCTTTACCCAACCGCGCCGCCGTTGATTTGCACGCCGCGCCGGTGCCGATGTTGTAGGACAGCGAGTTCATCATGCCGCGCCACGACAAGGGCTTGGAATCGAACCCGGGCACGCACGCGATCAGTTCTTTGCGGAACTCCATCAGCCGCCGGGAAAGGCGCGCGTCACACCCGGCCGGTGTTTCCACCATGCCCTTGGTGACGCCCTTCGTGTCGCCATCGTGATCCGCCCCCGCCGGCTGGTCCAAGGTGATTGTTAGTGGACGGTTGGTCTCGACACCAGCGCGGGCGGCGTAGCTGGTCCGGGTTGCGCAGCCGCCCTCGCGGTCATGGCGGGGATGAAGACCTCTGGCGCGGGAGGCTTGTATCCT
>NZ_JBFTJI010000011.1:0-210587 GCF_056395345.1 Allobosea sp. 10L422 | reverse complement strand
GTCCGGGATCGACGCGGGGGCCGGCTCGGCGCGGCGTTCGGCCGCCGCGCGGGGCGGCGCGGCCGGTGCAGCCGAGAGCATCGGCGCCGGATGGCGCGCCTTCTGGAACATCAGCGCATTGGCGACGATCGCACAGGAAACGATGCCGAAGGCGAGAAGCAGGATCGCCCGGCCCGGCCGCCGTCCGACTGTGCGGCCGATCCGCCCGAGCCAGGAGGATTTGCGACGCGCCGGCTGCGCGCGCCGAACCGGGGCGGACAGGGAAGCGCTGGAATGGGCACGGGCGGCCATGGTCACGGACATCGGTCAGCTCGGTTTCAGGCGGTCAGACGGAGTGGTTCTTTGGTTTCGAGCCCCTTCCGCGGGGCGCGCGCGAAAGTGACGATCTTGGCCAGCGGCTCGACGGCT
Source organism: Allobosea sp. 10L422 (assembly GCF_056395345.1). Lineage (NCBI taxonomy): Bacteria > Pseudomonadati > Pseudomonadota > Alphaproteobacteria > Hyphomicrobiales > Alloboseaceae > Allobosea > Allobosea sp. 10L422. The sequence goes on along the minus strand of NZ_JBFTJI010000011.1, from coordinate 210,179 downwards.
TCAGAGCAGCCGACCGGCAGCCGGATCGAGACCCGCGTGCCGACACCGAGAGCGCTCTCGACAGTCATGCGCCCGCCATGCAGGCCGACCAGGCCACGGACGACCGAGAGGCCAAGGCCGGTGCCCTCATGGTTGCGGTCATAGGCGCCCTTGACCTGGAAGAAGGGATCGCCCAGCCGCGGCAGGTCGGCAGCCCCGATGCCGATACCGGTGTCGGAAACGGACAGGTCGATCATATCGCCGTCGCGGACGATGGCGAGCATGACGCGCCCGCCTTCCGGCGTGAACTTGATCGCGTTGGACAGCAGGTTCAGCACGACCTGCTTCATTGCACGCTTGTCGCCCTCGATCGGCGGAAGAGCCGGGCCCGCGACACGGTCGAGCGCAACGCCGCCGTTCTGGGCGCGCAGCGCCATCAGCGTGCAGCAGTCGCGGGCAAGCTCGGCAAGATCGAGCGGGTCCCGCTCGATCTCCATCGCGCCGCTCTCGATCTTCGAGATGTCGAGCAGGGTGTTGACGACTTCCAGCAGGTGGTGGCCGGACGCATGGATGATCCGGGCGTATTCGAGCCGCTTGGCCGCATCGATCCAGCCGTTCTCCTCGGTCCCCAGCATCTCGGAGAAGCCGATGATGGCGTTCAGCGGCGTGCGCAGCTCGTGGCTCACAGTCGCCAGGAACTGCGCCTTGACGTCATTCGCCCGCAGGGCTTCGGCGTGGCCGCGGTCGCGCTCGTCGTCGGCCGCCCGGCGCGCCGTGACGTCGCGCATCACGCAGACCACGGCTGTTCCGTCCCTCCCCTCGGCCTCCCCGGTGCGATAGGCCTGCATTTCCAGCCAGAGCGAGACTGGCCGCCGATTCTCGCCCTCCCGCGGGACGAAGAGCGTGCGGAAGCAGGCGGTCGCCGCGCCATCGCCGTGGGCGGCATCGCTGAGCGCCTTCAGAAAGAGCGGCCGATCCGCGACATGCACGCGATCGAGCAAGCCGCGCCCCAGCAGTTCGCGGGGCTCCGCGCCAGCGAGAGCGCGCGCGGCGGCATTCGCAAAGACGACGGAACCGTTGGCGTCATGCCAGGTCACGAGATCGCCGACATGATCGAGAAGGAGCTGCGCCCGCGTATCCGCCGCGCGGTGCGCGCGTCGCTCGGCATCGCGCCGGCGCAGCATGATCGCGGTCGCGATCAGCACCTGCGCCAGGGCCACGATGACCAGCATCGACATTGCTTCGCTCGTCCAGACGGCAGGCCCGGCCAGGAGGCCAAGATGCTGCAGGCCGATGGCGGCCAGCAGCGCCGCAACGGCCACCCAGCCCGCCCTCAAGACGAAGTCGCGCGAGCCGAAAAAGGCCGCCTCGACCGGAACGACGACGAGCCACAGCAGCAACGGTGAAGACAGGCCGCCGGTCGCACCGGCGAGCGCGATGATGAAGAGCGACAGAGCCGCCGACGAGATCAGGTGCGCGATGTCGAGCCGGCCGGTGCGAGAGAGCAGCACGACGGCCAGGACGGGAAGCGCCGCGGCCACAACCATGACTGCCTCGAAAGCGCCGAGCGCGCCGCGCCAGGCAAGATAGGCTGGTGCAAGGCTGAGCGCGCCGCCTCCGACGAGCAGACGCGACAGAACGAAGCGCTCGTGGCGCAAACGTTCAGCCGGGTTCGACCGCACCGATGCATGCACCAATGCCGCCGCCTGTGTCCTCAGTGCTGTGATCGCCATACGGAACGCAACGCCTAAAACTCTGCGGACCACCCGTCCGCGTCACGCATCTCGCCATGCGCGGTTTAAGCGGGACTTAAGGCGCAAGCTCCCACATACTCCACCGGAAGCGGAAAAGAAGAATTATCCCAGATTTTTCATGACCTTAACTGAAATTCTGACGTTTCCGCGTCGATATTCGATGTTCGCAGCAGGGTGAATGGAACCTGAAGATCGGCTGTGGCATTCGACTCGCATTTGAGCGTTCGGAATGACGCGTTTTTTCCGGATCTCTGCCTAATCTCGCTTGTCCGGTGCCGAAGGCGCATCAGCTATGGAGATCGAGATGGCTCACTTCCTGCGCAAGGTCGCGATCATCGGGCTGATCGCGGTGAACTCTCCGGTTCACGGCAACAAGCCCGCCGAGACGACGCTGCCGCAGACCGTCCGTCACGCCGTCGAAAGCGCCCAGGCGAGCGCGCGCAACGCTGCCGGTAGCCTCACGGCCGCGCGCGAAGCGGCGGAGATTCTCGCCGGCCTCGATCCGGCGCTGCGCGAGCGCATCCTGAATACCGCAATGACGACCGCGACCGCCAAGCCGGCGACGCGCTAGCAACGCACAAAGAGGCCGGGCTTTACGCGCTTGACGCGGAACTCCCCTCGCGGGAAGAGGTCGCGCGCCCTATCTGAAGGGAACAATCGCGGCCAGGCAGGACATGACAGCAAGCCTCGACGATATCGTCGCCAATTTCGAGCTGCTCGACGAGTGGGACGACCGCTATCGTTACCTGATCGAGCTGGGCAAGAGCCTTGAACCGCTGTCCGAAGCCGCACACAACGATGCCAACAAGGTGCGGGGCTGTGCTAGCCAGGTCTGGCTTGAAGCGCGGCGTGAGGGCGGTCCAGGTCCGCAGACCCTGCTGCATTTCCGCGGCGACAGCGACGCCCATATCGTGCGCGGGCTGGTCGCGCTGGCGCTGGCGATCTTCTCGGGGCGGCCTGCGTCCGAGGTTCTCGCAACCGATGCCTTCGCCATCTACGAGCGGCTGGGCCTTGCCGCCCATCTCACGCCGCAGCGCTCGAACGGCGTGCGCGCGATGATCGACCGGATCAAGCGCGACGCCGGCGCTGCCGCGGCAGGCTGAGCGGCGTCATTCGGCCGCTGCCGGAAAGAGAGCTGGACGAGAGTCCGCAGCCTGCCAGCTTCTGAGGCCGGCCGGCCGCGCAGGGCGAGCCAGCCCGTAATGCGTCGCCAGCGTCGCCAACGCGATGCGGAGCACGACCTTGGCCGAACGCGCCGGCCAGCGTCGCTCCCTCTCGACCAGATCGAGCCCCTTGAGAAAGCCACAGATGTCGATGACCAAACCAGACAGCTCCGGCCCCAGCTTGTCGCAGGCCAGCCTGACCCGCTGACGGGCCGCGAGCGAAGTATCGGACGCGCCTGCCGCGTCGCGGGGCCCCGGGCTCCGCTGTTCCGGCGTCAAGGCGGCGTCCCAGTTCATCGTCGTACGCGGCAGCATCTGGGCCAGCGTAATGTCGGCGCGAAAACGTTCGCCGGCCGCGAATTCCTCGTCAGTCACTTGCGGCTTCCCGTCCTTCCCCGAACGGCGATATAGCCAGAGCAACGGACTCTCGCGCTCATCCAGCAGGGGCCGGCTCGGATCTGCGGCCTGGGGGCCCGTATCCTCAGCCGGCAGGCGAGCCTGCGCCTCCCCACAGAGGGCGAGCCTTGCAGATTTGCCCGCGCCGCTCCAGCCGACGAGACCATCGGCAATCAGCGCGGTGGCGACTTCCGCCGAGGCGTAGCCCGCGCCAAGGCTGGCACCTCTCGCCTCACGATAAAGCGCAATGCGTCCGCATCCCAACGGAGACGCAATCGCATAGCATCCGGGCTGCGCGAGGTGCCGGAGCAGCCGCTGCCGCTCGTTGCGATCCTGTCCAGCGGTCATCGGCGCGCCTCCCTTGCCCGGCATTCCAGCCTGTGCATCACAGCCAGGAGCGCGGCTTCGAGCGCGTTGAGCCCGCATTCGAGGCGCAGATCGTCGCGGCGGTCCTCGACCAGAGCGCAAGCATGCCGCACCGTCGTCCGATCGCGGCCAAAGCAGGCGCCCACACGCGTCAGGCTGAGGCCAAAGGTGACATGGGCAAGATACATCGCCACCTGCCGCGCCAACGCCACCTGCTGGCGGCCACGCGTGGCGCCGCGCAGAGCGGCGAGAGGAACGCGTGCCAGCCCGGCAACCGCGGCCTCAGCCAACCGCGCCCCTGCCGTGGCGCGCAGGGAAGCCTCACTCTCAGCATGAATGTTCATGATATGTTCCCAATTTCAGACGACGCTCACCGCTAGGGAGTCGCCGTCCGAAATAGGATTATATTCTTAAATCCAGACTGACAAGCCTTGGCGGCACGCTATCCCCGGCTCCTGCCACGGGCTGACAGGTATGAAAAAAGCCGCCGGGTGCCCGGCGGCTTCCTCTTTGCCAGATCGTCTGGCCAGCAGACTGGCCGGATGTCGGCTCAGCGGCGCTTCCGGCGCTGCTGACCGAGGCCCATCTTCTTCGCGAGCTGCGAGCGCGCCTCGGCATAGTTCGGCGCAACCATCGGGTAGTCCGGCGGGAGGCCCCACTTCTCGCGATACTGCTCCGGCGACATGTTGTACTGCGTCCGCAGATGTCGCTTCAGCGATTTGAACTTCTTTCCATCCTCAAGGCAGATCAGGTAGTCGGCCGTGATGGACTTCTTCACCGGAATGGCGGGCTTCGGCGCCTCGACCTGAACAACCGGGGCGGCCCCGCCGATGACGCGATTCAACGCAGAATGAACTTCGCTGATCAGAGCAGGTAGTTCAGATGCAGGCACGGAATTGTTCGAAACATAAGCGGAAACGATATCCGCCGTCAGCTCGATGTAATCCGATCCCTCGTTTTCGGTCATGGCGATGTCACTCCTTATCGTTCTTGGCAGCAGTTTTTTCTGAGGATCGCCCGTTTTGCTCTGCCTGTTTTCTGACCAAACTTTGCGATAGCGGATCAAGCACTACCGCGCCCAGAATCGGACAACGCGGACTGATCGAGATAAGCGTTTAGTCCATGCCGACTATTCATGCAAGAGAACAATTCCCAACAATTGAAATTCTGGAAAGCTCTATAATTCAACCCCTGCGCGAGTTCATTTCATTGCACCGCAAAATCAAACACACGATTCCGCAGGCATCTTGCCAGGGCTTGCGCCGCTCTCTACCTGTCGCCGCCCCTATCGGAGAATTCCCATGCGCTCGGATCAGCATCGTCAGGCTCGCGGCACGCCGCCATCCCGCCGCGGCGGCCGGCCGAAGGCGCCAAGGGCCGAGATCAGGCCCAAGGAGACCGTCGTTCATGGCGTGCCCCTGCGCGACGACTATGATTGGCTGCGGGCAGCGAATTGGAAAGACGTCCTGCGCAGCCCCGATGCATTGCCAGCCGACATTCGGGAATATCTCGAAGCAGAAAACGCCTATTGCAAGAAGCTGATGGCGCCGACGCGCGCGCTGCAGCGCGATCTCGTCAAGGAAATGCGCGGGCGGATCAAGGAGGACGACTCCAGCGTACCGCAGCCGGATGGTCCGTTCCTCTACTATTCACGCTACCGCAAAGGCGCAGAGCATCCGCTGATCTGCCGGCGTGCGCGAGGTCCGTCAGATCAGCGGAAGGCGACGCGCGAACAGATCATGCTCGACGCAGATGCATTGTCCGAAGGGAAGGACTTCTTCGACCTTGGCGATACCGCGCACAGCCCAGACCACAAGCTGCTTGCCTGGAGCGCCGATGAAGCCGGCTCGGAATTACATACGATCCGCATCCGTAACCTGGAGAGCGGTGCGGATCTGCCCGATCAGGTCGAGGATACAACCGGTGACATCGTATGGGCGAATGACTCGCGCTCGTTCTTCTATGTCGCGCTCGATGCCGATCATCGTCCGTCGCGCGTGCTGCGCCATCGCCTGGGCACGCCCGGCAGCGCGGACGAACTGCTGCATGACGAAGCGGATGCCGGCATGTTCGTCGATATCGACCGGACGCAGTCCAGCCGTTTCCTGCTGATTACCATCAGCGATCACGAGACGTCCGAGACGCGCGTGGTCGATCTCGACAAGGACGACGCCAAGCCTGCCCTGATCGCGCCGCGTCTCGTCGGGCGGCAATACGCGCTGGAGCATCATGGCAACGACTTCCTGATCCTGACCAATGCCGACGACGCCGAGGACTTCAAGATCGTCAGCGCGCCCCTCTCCGGGCCCGCGCCGGAGAACTGGCACGATCTCGTGCCGCACAGGCCGGGGCGGCTGATGCTGAGCCATGTCTGCCTGAAGGGGCGCCTGATCCGGCTGGAACGCGAAGACGGGCTGCCCCGCATCGTCATCCGCGATCTCGCCAACGGAGTGGAGAGCAGCATCGCCTTCGACGAGGAGGCTTATGGCCTGGGCATGGACCCCGGCTACGAGTTCGACACGGATACGCTGCGGTTCATCTACGCGTCGATGGCCCGGCCGGCCGAAACCTATGACTACAACCTCGCCACCGGCGAGCGGACCTTGCTGAAGCGGCAGGAAATTCCGTCCGGCCATGACCCCGCCACCTACAAGGTGCGCCGCATCTTCGCGACGGCGAAGGACGGCGAGCGCGTGCCGATCTCGATCCTGCACCGCGTCGACACGCCACTCGACGGCTCCGCGCCATGCCTCCTCTACGGCTATGGATCCTATGGCTCGGCGATGTCGGCTTCGTTCCGGACACGGCCGCTCAGCCTGGTCGATCGCGGCTTCCTCTATGCGATCGCCCATGTTCGCGGTGGCACAGACAAGGGTTGGCGCTGGTATCTCGACGGCAAGCGCGAGAACAAGCGCAATACTTTCACCGACTTCATTGCTGCGGCGGAGGCTCTGGCCGAAGCGGGCTTCACCAGCCGCGGCCGCATCGTGGCCGAGGGCGGAAGCGCCGGGGGCATGCTGATGGGCGCGATCGCCAACATGGCGCCGGAGCTCTTCGCCGGTATCGTGGCGGAGGTGCCCTTCGTCGACGTGCTCAACACGATCCTGGACGACACCCTGCCGCTGACGCCGCCGGAATGGCCGGAATGGGGCGACCCGATCCGCGACGTGCAGGCCTTCGAGACGATCCGCAGCTATTCGCCCTACGACAACGTGACGGCGCAGAATTACCCGCCGATCCTCGCCATGGGCGGATTGACCGATCCTCGCGTGACCTATTGGGAACCCGCGAAATGGGTGGCGAGACTGCGGGCCACGATGACAGGCGGCGGGCCGATCATGCTTCACACCAACATGGAAGCCGGCCATGGCGGCGCCGCCGGCCGCTTCGACTCCCTGAAAGAGACGGCGCTGGCCTATGCCTTCGCAATCCAGACGGTTGGCGAAGGCTGGCCGGGCGCCGGTGATGCCTGATCACATGCCCAACCGGCTCTTCTCGCTGGCGAGATAGACTTTGAGCTCGTCCATCGAGGCGAAGCTATATTCGCCGTCGGGGGTGCGCGCCCGGATCGAGCCGTCGGCATAGATGGTGAAATGGGCGTCGCCGACCTGATAGGCGCCGACGACGCCTTCATCGGAAGCGGCTCGCTCCGGCGCGGCAGCCTGATCGTCTTCCGCCTCGTCCTCGACGGCCTCAGCGTGCGTGGCGGCCGTCGTCTGTGCGCCTTCGCCCGGGGCGGCATCTTCCAGAGCGGTTTCGGCGTGAGGTTCGGGATCGGGCTCCACCCCTGCCGGCGCGGGAGCAGAAGCAAACTCCGGCGCCTCCGTCCGCGGCGGCCATGGCGGCGAAGCGGCCTCGGCAGTGGCTTCCTCCGCCGGTGCGGGGGTCTCGAACCATGGCTCCTTGCGGGGCGAGGCCTTGTCCATCCAGGCTTCCGCCTCAGCGAAGGGATCGGTCTCAGGTTCGAGCCTCGGCTCGACCCGGAGACCGGGCTGGGCGGGTTCGTTCAGGTGGCCGGCCAGGCTCTCGCGCAACGCGCTGAACTCGTCGAGATCGGCATCGCGTTCGGCAGGCTTGCCCTCGTCCTGCCCAGCCGGGGGCGTCGTCTCGTGCTCCGGCGAAGGCCCGGCATCAATGTGAGCCGGCTCGACCGCATGCGCCAGCGCCTCATCCTCGCCCATCGGCTGGATCTTCGCGGCGACGATTTCAGCCGGCTCAGGGCTCTCCGTCTCGATCGCAATCGGAGCGTCCTTCGGCTCTTCGGCATGCCCGGACGAGATTTCCTCGAACATGTCGGGGAGCGGCTCCGCAGGCTCCGGGGACGCAGCGTCCCCTTCGCTGCCATGCGGCGGCTCCGTCTCTTCGAGACGCTTTGCCACGAGTGCTCCGAACAGGTCCCGATCCGGGGGCGACGCGCGATCGGCAGCAGGCGCCGCCGTTTCCGGTGCCGGCGCCACGAGCGCTTCGGCCACCGCACCGACAGCGACGGCGCCGGCCGCTGCTCCAACCGCCGCGGGCACGAACGCCGACTGCTTCGCGATGCGCTCCTCGCGCGCAGCCTCCCAAGGCGCGCGGACGGGCTCGGCGGCAGCCTGCGCCGGGTGCACATCCACGCGCATCTGCGCGCCTTCCGCCAGCGACCGCTTGAGCGCGACAACCTCGCGCAGCACCCAGGCGAGCGACAGGAGGATAAGCCCGGTGCCGCTTGCGATCGTACCGATGATGACCTGGGTGAAGCCGCGTTCGAGGACCAGATAGGGCCAGCCGTCATAGATGGCGTAGACGCCGCCGCCGAAGAGAACGAAGCCCAGAACGGTAAATATCGCGATCAATTTCGCATCCTTGGCATGAGCCGCGCCGGCGCTGAAGTGACGCAAAGCCGTGCGACTATCTAACGTATTGAATAAGGGAGAGTTTCCAATCCGGACCGCTTAGGCGCAGGAAATTGGCGCGATTGTGGCCGCCTGTCGAGAAGACATGCGCATTTCGCCGTGGAAGCGGTTGTCGGCCGGCACCGGGAGGCTTAACTATCGCGTGGAATGGCAGGGCCTCCCTGCCCCCGTCCGTCGACGGCAAGCCATTCTCATTCAAGCGATTTTCATAGCCCAAGGAGAGGCCTCATGTCTTTTACTCTTCCTGATCTGCCCTACGCTCATGATGCTCTCCAGCCCTTCATGTCGAAGGAGACGCTCGAGTATCATCACGACAAGCACCATCTCGCTTACGTGACCAACGGCAACAACGCGATCAAGGGCACGGAATTCGAGGGCAAGTCGCTCGAAGAGATCGTCAAGGGCTCCTACGGCAAGAACCCGGCCGTCTTCAACAACGCCGGCCAGCACTACAACCACCTCCATTTCTGGAAGTGGATGAAGCCGAATGGCGGCGGCAAGGTGCCGGGCGCGCTCGAGAAGGCGATCGTGGATTCCTTCGGTTCGGTCGACAAGTTCAAGGAAGACTTCGTCGCGGCCGGTATCGGCCAGTTCGGCTCGGGCTGGGCCTGGCTCGAGGTCAAGGGCGGCAAGCTCGCCGTCAGCAAGACCCCGAACGGCGAGAGCCCGCTCGTCCACGGCGCCACGCCGATCCTCGGCGTCGACGTCTGGGAGCACTCCTACTACATCGACTATCGTAACCGCCGCCCGGACTATCTCAAGGCCTTCCTCGAAAGCCTGGTGAACTGGGAGTATGTCGCGGAGCTCTACGACGCCGCCAAGGCCTGAGTCTGTCGGCAAGCCCAAATGCAGACGGGGCCTCGCGGCCCCGTTTTTTATAGCGGGTCCTGCAGCCGTTCAGGATGCGACGCTGCGCAGGAACTGGTCGACCGTCGAATCGAGACGCTGGGCCTGAGACGAAACCTCGCTGGCGGCGCCGCGCACCTGTTCGGCCGAGCGCCCGGTTTCCTCGACACTATCGGCCAACACGCTGAGATCGCTGGAAACCGAGAGCGAAGACGAACTCGCCATCGCAACGCCGCTGGCGATCTCGCCGGTAGCGATCGCCTGCTGCTCGATCGAGGTGGCGACCGAGTTTGCGAACTTCTCGATCGCATTCATGCGCTCGGCGATGTTCTGGATCGCACCGACGACCTGGCCGGTGGCGCCCTGGATGGCGGCGACCTGGGCAACAATGCGGTCGGTCGCGTCCGCGGTCTGCGCCGCAAGCGACTTCACCTCGGAGGCGACGACGGCAAATCCCCGCCCTGCCTCACCGGCGCGCGCAGCTTCGATGGTGGCATTGAGCGCCAGCAGATTGGTCTGCGAGGCGATGTCACGGATCAGGTTGACGACCTCGCCGATCGCACGCGCCGTCTCGTCAAGTTCACGCACGGAACCCGCCGTATCGCGCGAGGCCGAAGCCGCCTCGACGATCTCGGTGCGGACACGCCGCACCTGGAATTCAACTTCCCGGATAGCCGCACCCATCTCTTCGGCTGCCTGGGCAGCGTTCTCGACGTTCCCGGAAGCACCATGGGCGTTGTCGGCAGCGCGCGCAGCGCGCTGCGACGATTCTGCCGCGACCCGTGCAAGACCGTCGGATGCCTCGCGCATCCGCTCCGCATTGTTCTTGAACGCTTCGAGTGCGAGCCCGACCTCGCTCCGGAACGAGGTGATGGCCATGTCGACGCCCTGCTGGCGCGCGCGCTGCTCATCCTCAGACGCGCTCTGCTTCTCCTGCAGCGTCGCACGCTCGGCGAGACGAACCTTGAGCACGCCGAGCGCACGGGCGATCGCGCCGATCTCGTCGCGCCGTTCCAGCGCATCGATGGGTGTGTCCAGCTTGCCGTCGGAAATGCTGACGATGGATTTCGTCATGCTGCGCAGGGGGCGCATCGTCCGCGACAGCGAGATCCATAGCAGAGGCCCGAGCACGACCAGAATGAGAAGGCCGAGCCCAATGGTGACGAGTTGCTCCCAGGCGGCGCGTGCCACGAGCCGGGTCTTGTCGAAGCGCAAGGCGACATAGCCGATCAGCTTCTGCTGGCCGCCAACGCGCACGGCATGGATTTTGGTCACGAAGACGTCGTCTTCGATTGCGATCTCGTCGCGGCCTTCCAAGGCCTTCCAGGGCTCCTGGCCGACGGCGGCGGTCAACCAGCGAGGTGTCAGCGCGAGACGCGCCTCCTCGGTGCGCCCCGCCGATGCCAGGGCGGACAGATCATCCCCGACCACGCCGGCGTCGAAATCGGGGTCGCGGCGCAACGAGTTCAGGATGTAGCCGAGGGTGTTCGTGTCGCGCGACAGGATGAGCGACGGTGCCGCATTGACCACCATGAGGGTCAGCGCCGTGACCTTCTGATCGAGATCGGCGCGGGTGCGTGCATCGTTATAACGCGCGATCGCCATGACGACGAGGACAACCGTCACCGCGACGATCGCAACGGCGGCAGCGGCGATCTTTCGGCTGAGCGAACCCAGGTCCCGCCCGATCGGCTGCGCCAACTCGCCCGCAACCGAGGCGCGTCTGAACCACGTCATCGCCCCGAACATCCTCGCAATCCGGCGCGCGCATTTTGCGGCAGCACGCCAAGCCAATCCTCCGGCAACATTGGCCGATGCGGGTAAACAAATCGCTTGCGCGTCGGCCCGGAACGCCAGTCAGCCCGCCAGTTCGTGGAAGCGTCGCAACGGCATGTCCGGCGGCGGTTCGAAGGCGGCCAAGGCGGCATGCTCGATGGGCCGCGTCGCGGTGACCGGGTCGAGCCCCGCCAGTTCGGCATCGACGAAACCGGGATGGCACATGACGAGATGCACCTTGCCGGGCTTGATCAGAAAGCGGGCGAGGTCAGCGCTGAAATCGCGATGCGGATCGAAGGGTGCCACGCCCGCGAAGCCGGAGTTGACGCGCAACTCTCGCCTGAGCACCGCGCTGCGGAAACCCGCCGCAAGCCCGGCGATTACGAGCGCCTTGCCGACCGCCACGCCGCGCGCACGAATTGCCGCGATCCGATCGGCCGGATCGCGTACATAGAGCGAACCTGCGGGATAGCGCCGGGCCAGCAAATCGAGCAGCGCCCGCCGGACGCCTGGCAAGACGTGAACATGCTGGTGACCATCGACGAAGTCCGGCGGGCGGCCCATCGCATCCTCGAAAGCGTCGAGCTGTCGCGCGATCTCGCTGGCGATCTCGGCTCTGACCACACCCGAGACCGCAGCGGCACGCGCGACGTCCTTCAACCCCGGCAAGGCGCCGCCGGGTGCAAGGCGCGGCATGGTGGCGATCGGGGCGGCGCAGGTCAGGTTCAGATGCAGGCCGAGATCGGCCGTACCGGCGAAAGCGGCGAGCTTCGGCGCCAGCCGGCGCCAGTGCGGGCGATTGGTCATGGCGCCGGTGGCGGTCAGCCTGCCGCGCGCCAGCAAATCCAGAATCGCGCGGCTGACGCCTTCGGTCATGGCGAAATCGTCGGCGCAGAGGATGAAGCCTTTCGCCATGCCGTTTGTTGTCCCTCGTTCAGCCGGATCGCGGTATAGCGCGGCGGGCTTGTCGGCCGGCAAGCTTTAAGGTTCTGTGCGTCGCGCGTCACCTCGGCGAGGAGGCGCGTGGAAAGGTTGTTCGTGTCGGATTCCGCATCTCAGCCGGTTCAGCGCGCGCCCCGGGCGGCCCGTTGGCCGGAGCTTTCGATCGTCGTGCCCGTGCACAACGAGGCCGAGAACCTGCTGCTGCTGGTCGGCCGGCTGCGCAGCGTGCTCGAAGGTAAGGTGTCCTCCTGGGAAATCGTCTTCGTCGACGATGGCAGCCGGGACGACACGCTGCCGGTCATCCGAGACCTGAACGCCGCCGATCCGCGAATCAGCGCCGTCTCCTTCAGCCGCAATTTCGGCAAGGAGATCGCGATCGCCGCCGGCCTCGACCACGCGATGGGCGATGCCGTGGTCATCATGGATGCCGATCTCCAGCACCCGCCGGAAGTCATCCCGACCTTTCTCGAGAAATGGCACGAGGGCTATCTCAACATCTACGGACAGCGCACCGACCGCGAGGATGAAACCCCGCTGAAGCGCAATTTCGCCAAGGCCTTCTATCGGATCTTCTCCTATTTCGGCGAAACCGACCTGCCGGAAGGCGCCGGCGATTTCCGGCTGCTCGACCGCAAGGCGGTCGATGCGCTGCGCGCATTGCCGGAGCGGGCGCGCTTCTCGAAGGGGCTCTATGCCTGGGTCGGCTTCCGTTCGATCGGCGTGCCCTTCCATGTCGCCGAGCGCGAGCACGGCCAATCCAAGTTCAAATATCGCAATCTGTTCTCCTTCGCCTTCGACGGGCTCTCCTCCTTCTCCACGGTCCCTCTCAAGATCGCGACGTGGTCGGGAGCTGCCATCGCGGTGATCGCCGCGTTCAGCGCGGTCTACTTCCTGCTGCGCACGCTGCTGTTCGGCACCGACCTGCCAGGCTTCCCGTCGCTGATCGTCTCGATCATGTTCTTCTCCGGCATCCAGCTGCTGTCGCTCGGCATGATCGGCGAATATGTCGGGCGCATCTTCGCAGAGGTGAAGCGCCGCCCGCTCTATCTGATCGGCGAGCGCGTCGGCTTCGATGCGCGCACCGTCGACCATCCGCGCGGCGACGCCCTGCCGCCGCTGATCCGTTGATGAACATGACAGGGCGTCATTCTCGGGCTTGACCCGCGAATCTCGTTCAGGAAGAGGCTCAGGCGCCTCACTGTCCCGAGATGCTCGGGTCAAGCCGAGCATGACGAGGTTGCAGATGCTCAGAAACATCCTGTCGGTCGGCGGCTACACGCTGATCTCGCGCTTCACCGGCTTCGCCCGCGACGTCATGCTGGCGGCTGTGCTCGGTGCCGGCGCGATGATGGACGCTTTCTCGGTGGCGCTGCGCCTGCCCAACCATTTCCGCGCCATCTTCGGCGAAGGCGCCTTCAACCAGGCCTATGTGCCGACCTATGCCCATGTCGCCGAGCGCCAGGGCCAGGAGGCGGCGAATCTCTTCGCAGACCGACTTTTCACCGTCCTCCTCGTGATCCAGATCGTGCTGCTGGTGCTGGCGTTGCCGCTGATGCCCTGGCTGGTGGCGCTGCTGGCGCCGGGCTTCGTCAACGACCCCGCCGTCTTCGACCTCGCCGTCGCGCTGACGCGGATCACCTTCCCCTATCTGCTGTTCGTGACCATGGTCACGTTTCTGGGCGCGACACTGAACGCAGTCGACCGCTTCGCCGCCTTTGCCGCCGCGCCGATCCTGTTCAACCTCTTCATCATGGCGGCGCTGGCCGTGCCCTTCCTGTTCCCGAGCGCCGCCTATGCCGCGGCCTGGGGCGTCGCGGTCTCGGGCGTGGCTCAATGGGCCCTGCTCTATATCGCGGCCAAGCGGGCCAAGGTCTCCAGCACGATCGTGCGGCCGCATATGGATCCCGGCGTCCGGCGCTTCCTCAAGACCTTCGGCCCGGCCGTGATCGGCTCGGCCGGGCAGCAGATCGCGATCTTCGCCGATACGATCATCGCCTCGCTCCTGCCGCGCGGCGGCTATGCGGCGCTCTACTATGCCGAGCGGCTCTACCAGCTGCCGCTCGGGCTGATCGCCATCGCGGTCGGCACCGTCGCGCTCTCAGCGATGAGCCGCGCGATCGCGCGCGGCGACGAGGCTGCCGCCAACCGGGCGCAGAACCGCGCCATCGCGATCTCGCTCGTCGCCAGCGCCCCCTTCGTCGCCGCCTTCGTCGCGGTGCCGGAACTGATGGTCGCGGGGCTGTTCCAGCGCGGCGCCTTCGGCGCGCAGGCAAGCGCCGCCGCCGGAGCCGTGCTCTTCGCCTATGCGCTCGGCCTGCCGGCGATCGTAATGATCCGCACGCAGGTCTCCGCCTTCCAGGCCCGCGGCGACACGACGACCCCGATGCTGGTGGCGCTCGCCGCCATCGCCTGCAACCTCGCGCTCAAGCTCCTGCTCTGGCGCGACTGGGGCGCTCCGGGCCTGGCGCTCGCGACAGCGGCCGGCGCCTGGGTCAATCTGCTGGCGCTGTTCGTGCTGGCGCGGCGGCGCGACTGGACGGTGCCCGACCGACGCCTGCCCGGGTTCGCGGCGATCGTCTGCGGCGCTGCGGCCCTTTGCGGCCTCCTGGCATGGTGGGGCGCGCCGCTCGTGATCAAGCTCACGGCGTCCCTTCCCTTCGAGCCGCTGCTGATGGCAGTCCTGCTGATCTCGACCGCCGCCGCGGTGCTCTACGCGTTGCTCGCCATCGGCGGCCTGAAGGCGACGGGCCTGCTGAAGCTGTTGCGCTGACGCTCAGGCGAGGTATCGGCCCGCGCGCCCGAGCAGGGCCGCAGCTTCCGCCGCCATCCGCTCGACGATCTCCGCGGCGCTTGGAATATCGGAGATCAGACCGGCTGCCTCGCCGAATATGACGGCAGCCTTGTCGGGATCGCCCGCCGTCACGGCCTCCCGATAGGTGGGTGCCTCCGTCTCGATAGCGCCCATCAGCTCGGCATCACGCCCAGCCCATTTGGCAATGAAGGCGTTGTTGGAAACGCGGATGTCGAAGGGCTTCGGCCAATCGAGCTGGCGGACGATGTCGGGTAGCGAGGAGCGCACGGTCTCGTCTCCAGTCGCCGCCACCGCGGCCGCATGGTGGCGTTCGTGGACCAGCGCCTCCCGGCTCGCCCAGAAGCGCGTGCCGACCAGCACGCCATCGGCGCCGAGCATCAGCGCGGCGGCGAGGCCGCGGCCGTCCGCGATCCCGCCCGCTGCAAGCAGAAGCGTGTCAGGGCTTTCGCGTGCGATGAGATCGGCCGCTTCCGGCACGAAGGGCAGCGTCGCGCGGCTGGCGCCATGCCCGCCGGCCTCGGAACCCTGCGCGACGACGATCGCGGCACCGGCCTCCAGCCCTTGCCGAACATGATCGAGCGTCTGGCACTGGCAGATCAGCGGCACACCGGCCGCGGCGATCCCGGCGGCGAAGGGGCGTGGGTCGCCGAAGGAGAGCATCAGTGCGGCGGGCCTGTGAGCCAGCGCCTGCGTCAGCAGCTCCGGCTTCCGCGCCATCGACCAGGTGATGAAGCCGCAGCCGACCTGCATATTGCCGGCAGCGGCGAATTGCTGCTCGATCCAGGCGCCCTCGCCATAGCCGCCGCCGATGAGGCCGAGGCCTCCGGCGTTGCTCACCGCGGCTGCCAGCGCCCCGCCGCCTGCCAGCGCCATCGGCGCCGACAGGATGGGGTGGACGATGCCCAGCCGCTCGGTGAGCCGCGTGGCGAGGCGCGCCGTCACGGGGCGAACCGCCTTCTCAGGCGGCCTTGGCCTTGCTGTGCGCGAAGTCCATGTAGAGCTCGCGGGCGCGGCGGAAGAGCGGGCCGGGCTGGAGCGTGCGGTTGTCGATGCGCGTCACCGGCATGCACTTCGAATAGTTGCCCGACATGAAGATCTCGTCGGCCTGCTCGAAATCCTCGTAGCGCAGGCTGCACTCCTCGACCGGCACGCCGCTCTCGCGCATCAGCTTGATGACGCGCTGGCGGGTGATGCCGTTCAGGAAGGTGCCGTTCGGCACCGGGGTCTTCACCACGCCGTCCTTGGCGAGGAAGATGTTCGAGGTCGCGGTCTCCGCGACATGGCCGAGCATGTCGAGCACCAGCGCATTGTCGAAGCCGGCGGCCTTCGCGGCCTTCAGCACGCGGGCGTTGTTCGGATAGAGGCAGCCCGCCTTGGAATCGGTCGGCGCGGTCTCGTAGCTCGGGCGGCGATAGATGCCCTTGGTCACCGAGAAGCCGGCGGTCGGCTGCGGCATCGCCGCCTCGAACAGGCAGAGCGCGAACTGGGTCGATTCCGGATCGGGCATGATGGTGGACGGGCCGTCGGCCTCGGCCCAGTACATCGGCTTGACGTAAAGCGCGGTGCCGGGGGCGAATTTCTTGGCGCCTTCATACATCTTCTCGACGATGAAGTCCGGGGTGACCGTGGGGTTCAGGCCGAGCGCCAGCGCCGAGCGGTTCACGCGGGCGGCGTGCAGATCGATATCGGGCGCGACGCCGTCGAAATAGCGGCCGCCGTCGAAGACCGAGGAGCTCTGCCACAGCACATGGCTGCGCGGACCGACGAGGCCGGGGTTGCCCTCATGCCAGGCGCCATCGAACCAGGTCCACGTCTGAGAATACCATGCCATGACGGCGCTCCATTTTAGCTGATTTTACTGTGACGCACCGTCCTCCCCCCGCCCTTCGTCGTCAACATGCGCCGGTGCATATCGGGATGACGTGATGTGATGGAAGCAATCGGCGCGGGTGATGGATCAGAAGCCGAACGCGCGCAGGGCGGAGATCGCGGCCATGCCGGTCAGCAGCGCCAGCAACTCGCTGCGCCGCAGGATCATGGTGCCGATCGCGACCAGCAAGGCAACGGCCGCGGCCGCCCCGAGGCGCTCGATCAGCGGCAGCACGGTCGCGACAACGATCGAGCCGGGCAGCGCTGCGAGCCCGCGCCGGACATGCGGCGTCAGCGGGATGAAGCTCATCAGGACGACGCCGGCGATGCGGCAGAGATAGGTCGCGATCGCCATCGCGCCGATGGCGAGGACGGCGCCCCAGGTTCCGGGATCAGGCAGCGTCATCGCGGAACGCTCCCGTGACGGCGCCGGCGAGCGAGCCGACGATGATGAAGGCATAGCCRTCGACSAGCTTGGCCGTSACCAGCGCGACGAGGCCGGCGACGACCCAAGGCACCATGCCGCGCCGGCCACGCCAGAGCGGCACGATCATCGCGGCGAAGAAGATCGGCATGACGAGGTCGATGCCGTAACGGCGCGGATCGCTCACCAGCGCGCCGAGCATGTAGCCTCCGCCCGTCGCCACGACCCAGACCAGCCAGAGCGCAAGTCCAGCCCCGACGAGCACGCCGAGATCGCGCCCGCCCTCGGCCTGGTAGCGTGTGCCTATCAGCCAGTTGGCATCGGTGAAGAAGAACAGGTGGAAGGCGTTGAGCGCCTTGGGGTACTTCGCGAACCAGGGCTGGAGGGACGCGCCCTGCAGCACCATGCGCGCATTGACCGTCGCCGTGACTACGGCAACGCCGACGATGGCGCCCCAGCTCCATTCGGGGCGCCAGAGCTCCAGCGACACCAACTGCGCGACGCCGGCATAGACGAAGGCGCTCATCGACAGCGTCTCGAGCATGGAAAGTCCCTTCGCCGCCGCGGCCGCTCCGAAGGCGACCGCAAAGACGACGATGCCCGGCATCAGCACGGACACCTTGCGTATGCCCAGCACCATGCCGGTGCCCGTGATCGGGGCCCTCTGGGCAGTCGGTTCCATGTTCTGATCTGGCGGCATCGCCCTCCAAAAGGGGAAACACCCAGCGCTCGTCAACGCGCATCACCGGGACGGGCGCATGAATGGCGCGCAGAACGCGACAGCATGCGGCGGTGCCGGTAGAGTCGAATGATGCTCTGGCTCGATTCCGCCGACAGCGCGGCCCCTGCCCTCCCGGCCGTCTGGCTGATCCCAACGGGGGCAAGCCCGCGTAACCTGGCGGAGCGCTCCGAGCTGAGACGTGGAACGGCGCGGCGTTTGCTGGCCCGACAGCTCGGCTGCACGGAAGAGGATGTCGCCATAGCGCATGACCCGGCCGGGCGACCGCTGCTCGGCCTGCCCGCGGCATCGGGGATCGAGCTTTCTGTCGCGACGCGGGCGGGCATTGTTGCTATCGCGCTGGCGCGTCAGCCGGTCGGCGTCGATGTCGAGCGCATCGAAGCGCCGACCGCTCCGCCGCTCGATGTGCTGCATGCCGACGAGCGCAAGCGCCTCGCAGCGATGCCCCTCGCCCTGCGCCCACTCGCCTTCGCGCAGATCTGGGCGGCGAAGGAAGCCTATGTGAAAGCACTCGGCGTCGGCTTCCGGCGAGCGCCGGAGAGCTTTGCGGTATCGCTCCTGTCGGAAACAGCCTTTCGCGTGGACGACCCGTCGCACCCGACACAAGCGCGCGGGCACCTGCGCACCATGAAAAACGGCGGCCAGGAAATCCTGGCCGCCGCAGCAATTGTCCTCGACGGAGGCTGAAGCTCAGCCCGGCTGATCGACCGGCTTGCGCTTCAGCACATAGGCGACGACGCAGACGAAGAGCGCGCCGATGACGGCAGCCGCATAGTGCGGCAGGTTTGCCGGGCCGATGCCGATGGGGCTGACATCGGTCGAAACCGGCTTCACCCAATCCGGCCAGTTCACCTGCAGCCACTGCAGCACCGCAATATCGCCAAGGATCATCTCGCCAGCGATCCAGCCGAGCAGCGCGGCACCGAGCCAGATCAGGATCGGGAAACGCTCGATGATCGAGGTCAGGAGCTGCGCGCCCATGATGATCAGCGGGATCGAGAGCAGCAGGCCGAAGATGAACAGCTCGGCATGTCCGCGCGACGCCGCCGCAATGGCGATGACGTTGTCGAGGCTCATCACGGCGTCTGCGATGGCGATGGTGCGGACGGCTTTCCAAAGGCTCTCGCTCGCCTCGATTTTACCGTGCGATTCCTCCTCGCCGACCGCCAGCTTGATCGCAATCCAGAACAGCAGGACGCCGCCGATCACCTTCAGATAGGGCACGCCGAGCAGATAGGTCACCACCAGCGCGAAGATGATGCGCAGGCCGACGGCCGCACCGGCGCCGAGCCAGATACCGACCTTCTTGCGGTTCTCCGGCAGCGAACGGCAGGCGAGCGCGATCACGACCGCATTGTCGCCGGAGAGCAGCAAATCGATCCAGATGATCTGCAGCAGCGATATCCAGAAGGTGGAGGAGGAAAAATCCATCGGTCAGAGTGCCTCTTTTCGTCAGTGAGCCGGATCGGGCCGGCGCGATTTGATGAAGTAGCCGAGACCGACCACGAGCAAAGCGCCCAGGATCGCGGCCGGATATTCGAGCTTGTGCAGCAACTCCGCGCCGAACCGCTCGACCAGCCAAGGATCGCTCTCGAACATCTCGCCCGCGACCCAGCCCAGCAGCGCAGCGCCGGCCCAGACGAGGATCGGAAAGCGGCTCAGGAGATTGGTGATGAGCGATGCGCCGAGCACGATCAGCGGGATCGAGATGATCAGCCCGGCGACGAGCAGCGGGATCGAATCCTTGGCGACGGCGGCGATGGCCAGCACGTTGTCGAGGCTCATGACGATGTCGGCGATGGCGACGGTCTGCACCGCCTTCCAGAGCTTGCTGCTGGCGGCGACGGAGTTCTCGTCCTGCCCCTCGTCCTCGACGATAAGCTTCACCGCGATCCAGATCAGCAGCCCCGCGCCGATGATGCGCAGGAAGGGCGCGTTCAGCAGCGAGGCGATCAGTACCGTGAAGACGACGCGCAGCACGACCGCGACGCCCGCGCCGAGCGCGATCCCCTTGGTCCGCTGCGCCGGCGCCAGTGCGCGGCAGGCGAGTGCGATCACGACCGCATTGTCGCCCGAGAGCACGATGTTGAGGGCGATGATTTCGGCAAGCTTACCCCACATCCGGGGGTCGACGATGGAAATCGACGAAATATCCATGAGCTCAAATCCGTTCTCAGCCACATGACCCCGGTCGAAGCGGCCGGGGCTCGTCTTGTTGCAACCTGACGTCCCTGTTCGTCGCCGATCAGAGAGCCTGTTCGACCGCCCGGCCGGCGGCCTCCGTTCCAAGCGATCCGCCGAGATCACGCGTGCGGGTGCGGGCATCGCCCAGCGCCCGCTCGATCGCGGCCTCGATCGCCTGCGCCGCCTCGCGCTCGCCGAGATGGTCGAGCATCATCGCGCCCGACCAGATCATGCCGACCGGGTTGGCGATGCCCTGGCCCGCGATATCCGGCGCCGAGCCGTGGACCGGCTCGAACAGCGAGGGATGATCGCCCGTCGGGTTGATGTTGCCGGAAGGCGCGATGCCGATCGTGCCCGTGCAGGCCGGCCCGAGATCGGAGAGGATGTCGCCGAAGAGATTGGAAGCGACGACCACGTCGAAGCGGTCCGGGTTCAGCACGAAATGCGCGGTCAGGATGTCGATATGATACTGATCGACCGCGACATCCGGATAGCTCTTGGCCATTTCCTTCACCCGCTCGTCCCAATAGGGCATGGTGATCGAGATGCCGTTCGACTTGGTGGCCGAGGTCAGCTTCCTGCGCGGCCGGCGCTGCGCCAGCTCGAAGGCGTATTTCAGCACGCGGTCGACGCCGACGCGGCTCATCACCGTCTCCTGGATGACGATCTCGCGCTCGGTGCCGGCATACATGCGGCCGCCGACCGAGGAGTATTCGCCTTCGGTATTCTCGCGCACGACGAAGAAGTCGATGTCGCCGGGCTTGCGGCCCACCAGCGGCCCGGGAACGCCCGGCATCAGGCGCACGGGGCGCAGGTTGACGTATTGGTCGAACTCGCGCCGGAACAGCAGCAGCGAACCCCAAAGTGAGATGTGGTCCGGCACCTGCTGGGGCATGCCGACCGCGCCGAAATAGATGGCGTCGTGACCGCCGATCTTCTCCTTCCAGTCGTCCGGCAACATCTTGCCGTGCTTGGCGTAGTAATCGCAGGAGGAGAAATCGAACTCGTCGAGCCGCAGCTCGAAGCCGAACTTCTTGGAAGCGGCCTCCAGCACGCGCAGGCCCTCGGGCATGACTTCCTTGCCGATGCCGTCGCCGGGGATGACGGCGATGCGATAGACGCGATTGGTCCCGCTCATGATGCTGCTCCGAAAAAGGCCTTGAATTCCGCGGCAACGAGGTCGGGGACCTCTTCCGCGAGGTAGTGCCCGCCCGGGAGGGCGCGGCCGCGCACATCCTGCGCACGCTCGCGCCACAAGGCCAGAGGGTCGAAGCACTTGCCGATAATGCCGTTGGCGCCCCAGAGCGCGAGCAGCGGCTGCGTCAGTTTGCGGCCCTCGTCCTCGTCGTCATGGCGGATGTCGACAGTCGCGGCGGCGCGGTAATCCTCGCAGGAGCCGTGGATCGTCGCCGGGTCGGCGAAGCAGCGCAGGTAGTGGGCAAGCGCCTCCGGCGCGAAGGGCGTCATCCCGGCCGAGCCCGAGCCGCATTTCTTGCGCCAGTAAGCCTCCGGATCGGCGCCGATCATCCGCTCCGGGAAGGGGGCCGGCTGGATCAGGAAGAACCAGTGCCAATAGGCGCGGGCGAAGGCGTCCGTCGTATGTGCGTACATCTCGCGCGTCGGCGCGATGTCGAGCGTCGCGAGGCGGATGACGCGCTCGGCATGGTCGAGCGCGAGGCGATGCGTGACCCGCGCCCCGCGATCATGGGCCCCGACGAAGAAGCTGTGATGGCCGAGAGCCGTCATCACCTCCGCCATGTCCCGCGCCATGGCGCGCTTGGAATAAGGGGTGTGCTCGGTGTCGGTCTTCGGCTTCTCGCTGTCGCCATAGCCGCGCAAATCGGCGCAGACGAGTGTGAAGCTCCCTCTCAGCCGCTCCGCCACCTTGTGCCAGAGCGCGTGAGTCTGCGGATAGCCGTGCAGCAGCAGAAGCGGCGGCCCCTCCCCGCCGGTGCGCACACGGATGCGCGCGCCCGACGTCTCGACGTCGAGCAGGCGAAAACCGGGAAACAGATTGTCCGCAACGGGACGTTCGGTGAGGCTCATAGGACCGTGGCGATGCAAGAATGCGCCAGCCGATACCCTGAAAGCTCACGGATTGCTTTGGCGGATTATTACATAATCCTGATCAATGGTGGCGCATGCGTCATTCTCGGGCGGAGCGAAGCGCAAACCCCAGAATCTCTGGCAGGAGATGCTCGGGTCAAGCCCGAGCATGACGTGCGCGCCGGACTATCAGCCCCTGAGCGTCGCGCTATAGCGCTTGGCCATCTCCGCAACGATCTTGGCGCCGACCGCCTCGATCTCCGCCTCGGTCAGGGTCTTTTCGGTCGGCTGCAACGTCACCGCGAGCGCGACCGACTTCTTGCCGGCTTCGACACCCGGCCCCTCATAGAGATCGAAGACGCCGACATTGGCGATCAGCGCGCGGTCGGCGCCCTGCGCCGTCCTGGCCATGTCGCCGGCCGCCACCGCCTTGTCGACAATGAAGGCGAAGTCGCGCGTCACCGGCTGGAAGTCGGAAAGAGCGAGCTTCGGCTTGACTTTGGTCGGCTTGTACTTGGGCAGCGGCAGCGCATCGAGATGGATCTCGAAGGCGACAAGCGGCCCCTTGACGTCGAGCGCCTTGAGGATGCGGGGATGGACCTCGCCGAAGGCACCGACGATGCCCTTCGGGCCGAATTGCAGCGTGGCCGAGCGACCGGGATGAGCCCAGGCCGGGCCGCCCGCAACAATCTGCAAACCGCCGGTCGCGATGCCAAGACCGGAGAGCAGGCCGAGGACATCGGCCTTGACGTCGAAGACGTCGACGGGTTTGGCGCCGCCATCCCAATGGCGGCCGACGCCGTCGAGGCGGGCGGTGCCGCGACGCAGCCCGGTCGCCGCGATGAGCTGGCCTTCCGGCTCATCGCTCTTGAAGACCTGCCCGACCTCGAACAGGGCGACATCGGGGAAGCCGCGATCGGCGTTGGCCTGCGCCGCCCGGATCAGGCCCGGCAGCAGAGAGGGGCGCATATCGGAGAGATCCGCGGCGATCGGATTGGCGAGGGCGAGCTTGGGCGAGCCGCCACCGAAGAGCTTGGCCTCGTCATGCGAGATGAAGGACCACGTCACGGCCTCGACGAGACCGCGCGCCGCAAGCGTACGCTTGGCGATGCGCGTGCGCTTCTGCAGCACGGTCAGCACCGGCTTGACGACCTCGCCCTTGATACGCGGCAGCGGCGTCGAGGCGACGCGGTCGAGACCGGCGATCCGGACGATCTCCTCGACGAGATCGGCCTTGCCTCCGACATCGCCGCGCCAGGACGGCGGAGCGACCTTGACGCGGTCACCCGCGCCCGAGACGTGGAAGCCGAGCGAGGTTAGCGCCAGCTCCATCTCGACTTGGGGCAGATCGAGCCCGGTCAGGCGCTTGACCTCGGACCAGGGGAATTCGATGGCGGCCGTGCTGGCGGGCAGTTCGCCGACGAATTCCATCTCGGAGGCTTCGCCGCCGCAGAGCTCGATCACCATCGCGGTCGCGAGATCGAGGCCGGGTCGCGCGAAATCGGGATCGACGCCGCGCTCGAAACGGTAGCGCGCATCCGAGTTGATGCCGAGCGCGCGACCGGAGCGGGCGACGTTGAGCGGGTCCCAGAGCGCGCTCTCGATCAGCACGTCGGTGGTGCCCTCGCTGCTGCCCGAGGCCTCGCCGCCCATGATGCCCGCAAGCGACTCGACGCCATGCTCGTCGGCGATCACGACCTGCTCGTCGGTGAGTGTGTAGGTCTTGCCGTCGAGAGCGAGGATCGTCTCACCCGCCTTGGCGCGGCGCACGGTGAGATTGCCCGTAACCTTGGCTGCGTCGAAGACGTGGAGCGGCCGGTTGCGGTCGAGCGTCATGAAATTGGTGATGTCGACCAGCGCATTGATCGGACGCAGACCGACGGCCCGCAGCCGCGCCTGCAGCCAATCCGGCGACGGGCCGTTCTTCACGCCGCGCACGAGACGCAGGGCGAAGGCCGGGCAGAGCTTGCGGTCCTCGTCGGCGAAATCGAGCGTGACCTTGACCGGGCACGGGAAAGAGCCGCCCACCGGCTGGATGGCTTGCGTCTTGAGCTTGCCGAGGCCGGCGGCTGCCAGGTCGCGCGCGATACCGGCGACGCCCAGCGCATCGGCGCGGTTCGGCGTCACGGCGATCTCGATCACGGCGTCGTCGAGCCCGGCATAGGCCGCATAGGGCTGGCCGACCGGCGCGTCGGCCGGCAGCTCGATGATGCCGTCATGATCCTCGGAGAGCTCTAGTTCCGCTTCCGAGACCAGCATGCCGTTCGATTCGATGCCGCGGATCACGCCCTTGCCGAGCGTGACCTTCTTGCCGGGGATGTAGCTGCCCGGCGGCGAGAACACGCCCTTCATGCCGGTGCGGGCATTCGGCGCGCCGCACACCACCTGCACCGGTTCGCCGGTGCCGGTGTCGACCATGCAAACGCGCAGGCGATCCGCGTTCGGATGCTGCTTCGCCTCGATGACATAGGCGATGGTGAAGGCCGAGAGCGCGGCGGCGCGATCCTCGATCGCCTCGACCTCAAGACCGATGCGGGTGAGGGTTTCGGCGATCTCGGCAACGGAGGCGTCGGTGTCGAGGTGCTCTTTGAGCCAGGAAATCGTGAATTTCATCGCGCTATCGGGTCAGTATCTTCGGATCAGTCGGAAATCTTCGCGTTCGCCGCCGAAAGCTTCGGGGCCTTATCGTTGAGCTCGTTGGCGCCGTCGGCACGGATCTTCATCGCGTTGCCGCGCCAGCTCACCTCGCCACCGACGAAGGCATAGGCCCAGACGCCGGGGAAGGCGATGTCGCGCGCGAGCATGGCGATCGGCGTGCGCCAGTTCAGGAACCAGCCGACGCTCGCCGACAGAATGATGTCGCCGGCATACCAGAGCAGCAGCACCAGCAGCGGCGGCGCCCAGAATGGCAAGCCCACGGCGGAGGCACCAAAGGCCGCCAGCACGGCCGCAAGGAACGGTGTGGAGAGAAGCTCCAGCATGAAGAAGGGCAGGAAGGTGACGCGCCTCAACCGTGCCCAGCGGAACTGCCGCTGCACCGCATCCGCGAGACGACGTGGGCCAAGCGGCTGCTCGAAGGGTTGCCCGACGAGATGGACGCGCCTGCCTGCCGCGCGCACCAGCTTGGTGGAAGCGGCATCCTCGGCAATCTCGGCGCCGAGCGCGGCGATGCCGCCATTCGCATCGAGGAAGGGCTTGTTCCAGAGCATCGACTTGCCCTGCGCGAAGCCGAGCCCCAGCGCTTCGCCGACATATTGCCAGCGCGCCTGGAATGCGTTGAGGAAGGCGCATTCGACCTCGGCGCCGAAGCTTTGTGGCCGGGAACCCGCCGGCGTCGAGCAGACGAGGCCGGTATCGGACCGCCAGGCGGCGAGCATGCGCTGGATATAGTCCTTCGGCATCAGCACGTTGGAATCGGCGAGGATGACCCAGTCGGTCGTCGCCTCTTCCCAGCCGCGCACGCAGTTGTTGAGCTTGGGATTGGCGCTGACGGGGACGTCGCCGACGATCAGCCGGACCTTCTCGGTGCCATAGATGCCGATCAGCTCCTCGATCAGCGGGATGATCGGATCATGCGCGTCGGCGACGCAGAAGATCGTGCTGTAGCGGGGATAGTCGAGCTCCAGGCCGGAGACCGCCGTCTCGCGGCTGAAGGCCTCGATGCCGCGCACCGGCCTGACGATCGTGACCGGCGGCAGCTCGGCGAGCAGGGCGGAGCGCTGCATGGGCCAACGCAGGCGCCACAGCGCGATCGCCTGGCTCGCCAGGTTCGTCGCGCTCAGCAGCCCGGCAAACAGCGCCGCCCAGCCTGCAGGCGTCATCGCGCCCTCCCCTGCCCCGCCAGCAGCATCATGAGGAGAGGCCGCCCGTCAGCGTCGGCAGGTCGAGCGGGCGGAAGCCGTAATGGGCGAGCCAGCGCACATCCGCCTCGAAGAAGGGGCGCAGGTCCGCCATGCCGTATTTCAGCATCGCGATGCGGTCGATGCCCATGCCCCAGGCGAAGCCCTGATAGACTTCGGGATCGAGCCCGCAATTGCGCAGCACGTTCGGGTGGACCATGCCGCAGCCGAGAATCTCCAGCCAGTCGTCACCCTCGCCGAAGCGGATCTCGCCGCCCTTGCGCGAGCACTGGATGTCGACCTCCATCGAAGGCTCGGTGAAGGGGAAGAAGGACGGGCGGAAGCGCATCTTCACGTCGTCGATCTCGAAGAACGACTTGCAGAACTCTTCCAATATCCACTTCAGGTGGCCGAGATGGGCCGACTTGTCGATGACGAGCCCCTCGACCTGATGGAACATCGGCGTGTGGGTCTGGTCGGAATCGTTGCGATAGGTCCTGCCCGGGCAGATCACGCGGATCGGCGGCTGCTGCGCCAGCATGGTGCGGACCTGCACCGGCGAGGTGTGAGTGCGCAGCAACTTGCGCTCGCCATTGGCGTCAGGCTCGAAGAAGAAAGTGTCGTGCATCTCGCGGGCGGGGTGACCGACCGGGAAGTTCAGCTTGGTGAAGTTGAGGTCGTCGGTCTCGACATCCGGCCCTTCGGCGATGGCGAAGCCCATATCGCCGAAGATCGCGGTGATCTCGTCGATGACCTGGCTGATCGGATGGATACGGCCCCGCGCCTCCGGGCCGTCCTGCACCGGCAGCGACACGTCGACGCGCTCTGAGGCCAGTCTGGCCTCCAGCGCCGCCTCGCCCAGCGCCTCCTTGCGGGCGGCGATCGCGCCCTGCACGCGGTCGCGCAGGCCGTTGATCAGCGGCCCCTTTTCCTTGCGCTCATCCGGCGTCATCGCGCCGAGAGTCTTGAGCAGCGCCGAGATCGAGCCCGATTTGCCGAGCGCGGCAATCCGCACATCCTCGACGGCGGCTTCGTCGGCGGCGGTGTCGATCGCAACGAGGACGTCGCGTTCCAGGGTGGCGATATCGGTCATGAACGGGTCGCAAGCGTTGAAGGCGTGGGAACGGCGCGTTCTAGCGGGAACGGTCGGCATATGCCAGAGCGAAGCGACGCTTTGCCGAACCGGTCGAACTTGGCCGGTGCCGATGCAGGAGGATGCCTTGCCCGACAACACCCATCAGAAGGAAGCGCCGTCCTACCGGCTCGCCGCGCTCGACCCGGATTTCATCCTGGGCGATTCGACCCGCGGCGTGCGCTTCATGCTGGAGTACCAGAAGGCGGAAGATCATCTGAGGGCGCGCGGGGTCGTCTCGACCATCGTCGTCTTCGGCTCGGCGCGGGTGCGCGAGGGCAATCCCTGGTACGAAGCGGCAAGGCAATTCGGCCGCATCGCGTCCGAACGGGGCGGCGCGCTGCTGGATGGCGAGGCCGGACGCCATCACGTCATCGCAACGGGCGGCGGACCCGGCATCATGGAAGCGGCCAATCGCGGCGCCACCGAAGCAGGCGCCATCTCGATCGGCTTCAACATTACCCTGCCGCATGAGCAGGAGCCGAATGCCTGGTCGACACCCGACCTGACCTTCCTCTTCCACTACTTCGCGATGCGCAAAATGCATCTCGCCATGCGCGCCGCCGCCCTGGTGGTCTTCCCCGGCGGCTTCGGCACGCTCGACGAGCTGTTCGAGATCATGACGCTGGTGCAGACGGGCAAGATGGCCCCAGTGCCGATCGTGCTCTACGATTCCGGTTACTGGCAGGGCCTGCTCAACCTCGACCGGATGGAGGCCGCCGGCTTCATCCGCCCGGAGGATCTGAAGCTGTTCAGTTACGCCGACACGCCCGAGCAGGCATATGACCGCATCGTCGAGGGCGCAGGCGAAGGCTGGAACCCGCCTGGCAACGGCAGCGTGCAGACTTGAATTCAAAGAAAAAGGCCGGCGTCACCGCCGGCCTTTTCCAATTCAGCGATGCCAGTCCGCTCAGGCGGCCTTGGCTTCGGCGCCCAGCGCGCCCTTGACGGTCTCGACCACGGCCGTGAACGAGGCCACGTCGTCGATCGCCATCGCGGACAGGGTCTTGCGGTCGAGCTCGATGCCGGCCTTGATCAGGCCGCCGATGAAGACCGAATAGGTCAGGCCGTGCTCACGCACCGCAGCGTTGAGACGCTGGATCCAGAGAGCGCGGAACGAGCGCTTCTTGTTCTTGCGGTCGCGATACGCGTACTGCATCGAGCGATCGACGGCCGCCTTGGCGGCGCGGATCGTATTCTTGCGGCGGCCATAGAAGCCCTTGGCGGCCTTCAGCGTCTTCTTGTGCTTGGCGTGGGCAGTAACGCCCCGTTTCACGCGAGCCATGTCATGATCTCCGGAATGTCAGGTGGCGTCAGCCGTTGGGGAGGAAGTACTTCTTCACGTTGGCAGCGTCGCCCTCGAAGAGGGTCGTCGTGCCGCGGTGATTGCGGATCTGCTTGTTGGTCCGCTTGATCATCCCGTGACGCTTGCCGGCCTGGGCGTAGAGCACCTTGCCGGTACCGGTGATCTTGAACCGCTTCTTGGCGGCCGATTTAGTCTTGATCTTGGGCATTTCAGCTCCTCAATGGTCGCGGCATCGCGCTTTTTTGAACGCGTCGCCAATGTCTTGCTTTCAGGAAGCAAAGCACGACCGCCACGGCAGCCCTTATCAGCCGGGCGATCGAAGGCCGGCCCTATCGCAGAAAAGTGCCGTTCTGGCAAGTGCGAAGCCGGCAATGCCGAGCGAGGCTGCCGATAAAAACAGCAGCCATCCGCGCACTTCCTTCAGACGCCTGTCACAACGTAAGGTCAACAGGCGCGTTCCGCATCTGGAGAATCCCCCGTGAAGAAGCTTCTGCTCAGCCTCGCCGCAGGCCTCGCCCTGACGGCAGCAGCCTGTGCCCCTGCGCTTGCCCAATCGACCCTCGATAAGATCAAGGCGCGCGGCAACATCATCTGCGGCACCAGCGAAGGCGTGCCGGGCTTCTCCCTGCAGGACAAGAACGGCATCTGGCGCGGCTTCGACACCGATGTCTGCCGGGCGCTGGCCGCGGCGATCTTCAACGACCAGGACAAGGCGAGCTATCTCTCGCTCTCGAGCAAGAACCGCCTCGTCGCGCTGCAATCGGGCGAGATCGACGTGCTCGCCCGCACCACGACCTGGTCGCTCGGCCGCGACATCGGCCAGGGCGTCAGCTTCACCGCCATCAACTATTATGACGGCCAGGGCTTCATCGTCCGCAAGAAGCTCGGCGTGAACACGGTGAAGGACCTGAACGGCGCCTCGGTCTGCGTCGCGCAGGGCACGACCACGGAGCTGAACCTCGCCGATTACGGCCGCACCCACGGCATCAAGTTCGAGACCGTCGCCTTCGCAACCCTGGAGGATACAGTGCAGGCCTATGAGGCCGGCCGCTGCGACGCCTATACCACCGATCTCTCCGCACTCGCCGGCACGCGCGGCAGGCTGAAGGATCCCGACGAGCACATGCTCCTTCAGGAGGTCATCTCCAAGGAGCCGCTTGGCCCCTGGGTTCGCAAGAACGACCCGGCCTGGTTCGATCTCGTGCGCTGGACCGTGTTCGCGACGATCAATGCCGAGGAACTCGGCGTCACCCAGGCCAATGTCGAAGAGCTGGCGAAGACCTCGCAGAACCCGGAAATCCGCCGCATGCTCGGCGCCGAGGGCAAGTTCGGCGAGGGTCTCGGCCTGACCAATGACTGGGTGGTGCGCATCATCAAGGCCGTCGGCAATTACGGCGAGAGCTTCGACCGCCATTTCGGCCCGAAGACCAGCAACCCGCTGCCGCGCGGCGTCAACAAGCTGTGGACGCAGGGCGGCCTGCAATACGGCCCGCCGATCCGCTGACCTGCCGACAAGCGGGCCGGCCGATCAGGCCGGCTCGCAAACCGCCGTCTCCTTCCATTCGCCCAGCAGCCGGCTGTAGCCGGCGAGCGTGACGAGCAGCGCGACGGCCCCGGCCGCGACCGAGATCCAGAAGCCGCTGCGGGCGCCGAAAGCATCGATCAGAGCGCCGGCGGCCGAGGCGCCGAAGGCCATGCCGATGCCGATGCCCGTGATGCCCCAGGTCATGCCCTCGGTGAGCTGGCGCGGCGGCACCAGCCGCTCGATCAGCCCCATGGCGATGATGATCGTAGGCGAGACGGCCGCGCCGGCCATGAAGAAGACCAGAGCCAGAGAGGTCAGGCCGGTCACCGCCAGCAAAGGCAGAGTGGTCGCCGCCGCGAGCGCTATGGCAGCGACGAACTGGGTAGCGAGCGACGCCCTCAGCCTGAGCGCCCCGAAGACCAGGCCGACGATGAGAGAGCCAGCCGCGTAAATCGCCAGCACCACGCTCGCCATCGCCTTCTGCCCCTGCGCCTCGGCGAAAGCGACGGCGGTGATCTCGGCCGTACCGAAGATCGCGCCGACCGCAATCATCGCGAGCACCACGACCCGCACACCGCCGAGCCGGATGACCGAGGCATCCATCCCCACGGAGTCGGCACGGACAGGCGGCTCGGTACGGCGCTGGGCGCAGAGCAGCGGCACGCCGACGATCAGGAAGATCATGGCGGCGAGCGGCCCGGCCTCGGGAAAAAGGCTGACGCTGAGCCCGATCGCCACGATCGGGCCGACCATGAAGATGACCTCGTCGACCACCGATTCGAAGGCGAAGGCGGTGCGCAGCTGCGGTGTATCCCGGTAGAACTCCGTCCAGCGTGCCCTGACCATCGCGCCGATGCTCGGCATCAGCCCGGAGAGCAGCGCGAAGACAAAGAGCAGCCAGCTCGGCGCGCCCGCCCAGGTCGCGAGGATGAGGCCGCTCAGCGCAAGCACAGCGGCAGTCGCAGCCGGCATCAGCACGCGGCGCTGGCCATAGCGATCGACGAGGCGCGAGACCTGCGGCGTGATCAGCGCGCTCGCGAGCGCGAAGGTCGCGGCGACGGCACCGGCGATGGCATATTCGCCGCGCCGCTCCGACAGCATCGTCACGATGCCGAGGCCGACCATCGAGGCTGGCAGGCGTGCAACGAAGCCGGCGGACGAAAAAGCGAGGGCGCCGGGCACCCGGAAGATCTCACGGTAGGGATTAGGCATGATTGTCCCGAAGGAAGCGGACATACGCCGCGTATGCGAATGGATAATTGCATGCATCTCGTATGTCAATTAACGTACGAGACGTATGTGAAAGGGAAATGATGGCTCGCAGGCTTCGCGCCGACATGATCGCGGAAACCCGCGCCAGCCTGATCGCCGCCGCACGCGAGGCGTTCGGCACGGTCGGCTATGCGGCTGCGTCGATGGATGATCTGACCGCTGCGGCGGGGCTCACCCGCGGCGCGCTCTATCATCATTTCGGCGACAAGAAGGGCCTGTTCGCCGCCGTCCTCGACCAGATCGATGCCGAGATGACGGTGCGGCTGCGTGCCGTCTCGGCTAAGGCGCAGGATCGCTGGACCGGCTTTCGCGACGAATGCGCAGCCTATCTCGCCATGGCCCGCGAACCGGAAATCCAGCAGATCGTGCTGCGCGACGGGCCCGCCGTCCTCGGCGATCCCTGGAACTGGCCGATCCAGAACGACTGCATCCGCATGATGACGCACGGGCTCGGCGAGTTGGTGGCCGAAGGCGTGCTGGCCCCGCTTGATCCGGAGGCCATCGCGCGGCTGATCGTCGGCGCGACCCAGCATGCGGCGCAATGGATCGCGCATGCACCCGAACCCGAATCCGCCCTGCTGGCGGCGACCGACGCCTTCAACGCCATGCTCGACGGGCTTCTGCTCAAGCCCGCATGAAAAAGGGCGCCAGAGGCGCCCTTTTTCCGCATTCTGAACAGAAACGCGCCCGGTCACGCCTCAGCGCGGCGCGAGCACCATCACCATCTGGCGGCCTTCGAGCTGCCAGTCGCTCTCGACCTTGGCGATCTCGACGAGATCGGCCTTGACGCGCTCGAGCACCTTCACGCCGAGATCCTGATGCGCCATCTCGCGGCCGCGGAAGCGCAGGGTGACCTTCACCTTGTCGCCTTCCTCGAAGAAGCCCTGCATGGCCTTCATCTTCACATCGTAATCGTGCTTGTCGATGCCGGGCCGGAGCTTGATCTCCTTGATCTCGATGGTGCGCTGCTTCTTACGCGCCTCGGAAGCCTTCTTCTGCTCGAGAAAGCGGAAGCGGCCGTAATCAAGGATCTTGCAGACGGGCGGAACGGAATTCGGGGCGATCTCGACCAGATCGAGACCGGCATCCTCAGCGATCTTCAGCGCCTCGAAGAACGACACCACGCCACGGTTGGCGCCCGTGTCGTCGATCAGCTGTACCTCGCGAACTCCGCGGATATCACGGTTCGAGCGGGGGCCTTCCTTGGTCGGGGCCGGGGCAGCACGGTAAGGGCGACGAATGGGGTATTCTCCTGTATTTGGCGCAGTCCGCGCCGTTGATTCAGACACATTGCATAAAGAGGCGCGATGTCAATGCATGACACCGCTGCGACAGGCATTCGCCCGCGCCTTGACGCCTCAACGCTCCAGCAGCGCGCAATAGACGTCGAGGGTCTCGGTTACCATCGCTTCCAGCGAAAAATGCTTCTCGACATGCTCGCGCGCCCTCCTCGCCAGCGCATCGCGCGCGGAAGGCCGCAGCGACAGCGCTTCGGCGAGACCGGCCGCCAAAGCGGACGCATCGCCGGGCGGGACGCGCCACCCGGTGCGCTCGCCGGGAGTGACTTGCGGCGGGGCGAGCACCGTTTCGGGCACCGCACCGAGATCGGAGACCACGACGGGCGCGCCCATCGCCTGTGCCTCCACCGCGACGCGTCCGAAGGCTTCGGGCTCGGTCGATGGCACGGCGACGACCGCAGCCGAAAGCATCGCCGCCGGCATATCCGTGCAATGGCCGACACGCCGGACGCGGCCTTCCAGCCCGGCCTTGGCGATAAGCCCGTCGAGTTCCTTCACATAGCCGTCGCGCCCTTGGGCGTCGCCGGCGAGGATGAAGGCGGTATCGGTATCACCGCCGTCACGCATCAGGCGCGCAGCCTCGATCAGGACGCGCTGGCCCTTCCAGCCGGTCAGCCTGCCGGGCAGCAGCACGATGCGCTGATGCGGTTCGACGCCCCAGGCCTTGCGCAACGCCTGGATCCGATCCGCCCCAACCGCCGCCGGTGCAAAGGCCGAGAAATTGGTGCCGCGATTGACCACCCTGATCCGGTCCCGCGCCATCGGATGCTTCGAGAGAATCAGCTCAGCCGTGTAGCCGGAATTGGCGATGACGACATCACCGCGCGCCATSACCGAATTATASWGCGTCTTCACCGCCGAGCGGCTGKYRTAGGAGCCRTGATAGGTGGTGACGAAGGGCAGTTTCAGGAGCCGCGCCGCGCCGAGCGCGACCCAGGCAGGGGCGCGCGAGCGGGCATGGATCAATTCCACCCCCTCCTGCCGGCAGAGCAGCAGGAGCTTACGAATGTTGAGCGCCATGGCGATCGGGTTCTTCGAGGCCGCGGGGAAAGGCAGCCAGACCCCGCCCTTGGCCTGCAGCTCGGCGACGAGACGCCCGCCCTCGGTCGCGACTAGCGCGCGGGCGCCCACATCGGTCAGCCCCTTGGCGATGTCGACCGCAGTCCGCTCGGCACCGCCCGCCTCGAGCTCCGGAATGATCTGCAGGATCGTCCGCCCCGCCAGCGGATGCGTTTCGGTGGAAGGCAGCGAAAGATGGGCACCCGGTTTGAAGGACATGCTCTCTTGGTCTGGACTTTCATTCGTTGGGGCGAATATGCCCCTATCGGAGAGCCGCCGCAGCCTTTAATCGCCGCGGCCGCGTGATTCGTCACAGGAGATTTGCCGTGGAGCGCCAGCCGCCGCAATGGCTCGAGGTCGGAGACGGCCCCACCGGGCGCCGCCTCGCCTATCTCATCCAGGACGGCACGGGAGCGCCCGTGGTCTGGCTCGGCGGCTTCCGGTCCGACATGCGCGCGACCAAGGCCGAGGCGCTGGCGGACTGGGCCCGCGACACGGGGAGAGCCTATCTGCGCTTCGACTATGGCGGGCATGGCGAGAGCGAAGGCGACTTCGCCGGCTTCACCCTGTCGGATTGGCTGGCGGACGCGCTTGCGGTCATCCAGACCCAATGCCGGCAGAGCCCGATCCTCGTGGGATCCTCGATGGGCGGCTGGATTGCCCTGCTCGCGGCGCGCCGCCTGTTCGGCACGCCGCTGCAACCCGCAGGCCTCGTGCTGATCGCGCCCGCCGTCGATTTCTCCGAGGAGCTGATGTGGGCACAGATGCCTGACGCCATCCGCCGGGAAATCCTCGACGAAGGCGTCTGGCACCGCCCTTCCGAGTATTCACCCGATCCGACACCGATCACCCGCGCCCTGATAGAGGACGGGCGCCGGCACCTGATGTTCGGCGGCGAGATCAAGGCCGGCTGCCCTGTCCATATCCTGCAGGGCATGCGCGATCCCGACGTGCCATGGCGCCAGGCGCTGAAGCTCGTCGAACATCTCAGCGGCGATCCGGTGGTGCTGACGCTGATCAAGGACGGCGATCACCGCCTGTCCATGCCGGACGATATTGTGAGGCTGCAATCGGCGGTCGCCGGGATGGCGACCGCGCCCTGAGCGGCAGGAGCCTGGTCAGCGTCAGTGAACGCTGACCATCTTCAGATCATGCTCCCAGGCATTGGCCGTCGCGGCCTCGCGCGAATCCGTGACGAGGATCGGCGCGCCGTCGGCCGAGAGCAAGGTGAAGAGCAGCAAGCCGGACTCGATCTTCGGAGCCTGCGGAAAGATCCGCATCAGCTCGTCAGAGGTCATCGACTTGACGTAGGCGACCTCGCCGGTGCCGAGCGCGGCGAATTCCGCAGGGGTCAGCGGGTCGGCCTGGATTAGGATTCTGTCCTGTTTCATCGCGCCCTCCTTCAGAGCAGTGCGAATGCGGTTCTGATACTGCGCCTTCAATTATGAACAGATGCGAAAACCGCTGCCGCATCCTTCAACGCCGGACGGCGACCCGTCCTCTACTTTCGGCTCATGATATCGATACGCCGGATGAGCCGTTCCGGTTCCGGCCTGACGAGATCAATTGCAAGCAGGCCGTTCGACAGATCGGCGCCGAGAACCTGCATTCCTTCGGCCAGCAGGAAGCTCCGCTGGAATTGCCGGGCAGCGATGCCGCGATGCAGGAATTGCCGATTCTTGTCATCGCTCTGCCGGCCCCGGATCGTCAGCTGGTTCTCCTCCAGCGTGATCTCGAGCTGCTCGCGCGAGAAGCCCGCTACAGCCAGCGTGATCCGCAGACAGTCGGGCTCGTCCTCCGTCCGAGGCAACCGCTCGATATTATAGGGCGGGTAACCCTCGCTCGCGCCCTTAGCGACGCGATCGAGCGCACGCTCGATATCGTCGAAGCCGAGCAGGAACGGGTGGGACAGGCTAGGCGTACGCGTCATCTCTACCAGGCCCTCGAAAGGCGCCTCACGAACATCGGGACCCGCCGCCGGCAGCATCCCGCGGGCGAAAGGCGAACCCTTTCGCTTGTCCACGATATGGCGAAGCCGTGGCCGCTCTTCAAGAGGAGGGAGGATGCGGCGGCAGCGAACCGCACCGCATGACGATGAGAGAAAAACAAAAAGGTGGTACAGCCACCCCGGCTTGAACGGGGGACCTCTAGATCCACAATCTAGCGCTCTAACCAACTGAGCTATGGCTGCCCGTACCCGGGGCATGGGACCCTGCCGCCGCAGCGGGGGTCACCAGCGGCGCGGACCCTAGTGCCGACGTTCCGTTTTTGCAACCGCGGAATTCGATTTCTTCCGCAGGAATTTCGGCGCACCCGTCAGTGCGCCGATGATGTCGTCGCGCCTAGTCCTTGCGCAGCGCCGTATTGGCGACGCGGGCGAGCTCCTTCAGGTGCTCCGCATAGGATTCGTAGCTGCGGCGGACTGCCTTGGCCTGAAGCGTGATCGCCTCAGAGGCGCTGTTGCTGCGCGCCAGGGTTTGAGCATCGCGCAACGTCGCCTCGAGTTCGGCGCAGGCATGGTCGAGCATATGGGCCTGCAAGGCGCCGAAGGCCCGCGCCATCGTCAGCGCCTGGCTCATGATGGTCGCGGATGCGACGGCGGCAGCCTCGGGCGGACGCGGCAGCGGCAGCGAATCGAGTGAAACCGGCTGGATCAGCTTGGCCGCCACGGGCGCGGAGACCGGCTCGGCCGGCTTGACCGCCGGGGCAGACGGCGCGGCGGCTTCGACCGCCTGCGCCGGTTTTGGAGCCGGCTTCGCCCCGACCGGCGCGGCGTTGCCGCGCGGGGCGATCTCTTGCGGGGCGGTCTTCGGAGAAACGGCAGCTTTGGCGACCTCTGCCTTCGGCGCGGCCTCCGGGGCCTTGGCCGAAATCTTGGGCGCAAGGATCTTCGCCGCCGGCTTCTCAATGCGCCTCTCGGCGGGGGCAGACTTCACCGCAAGCGCGGAAGCCGGCGCTTCATCAGACTGATTCGCCTTGGCCGGAGCAGTTGCATCGGTCCGCGCCGGCGCCGGAATGGCGGGTGAAGCCGGCTTCTCGGGCGCCAATGGCGTCTGGGTCACCACCGGAGCGGCAGCGGTCGGAGAAGCGGGTTTCGCAGCGGCTTGGCTCGCAGGAGCGGCTGGAGGCGGAACCGCCGCGCCAGCGACGGGGCGGGCCTCGGCATTCGCCGACGGCGGCGTTTCAGCAAGCGGCTCGGCGGATGAGGACGATAGCGCCCTCACCGGGGGCAGGCTGACCGGGACCTTGGACGTCGTCCTGGTGGGAGCAGGCTTGACCATGACGGCTCTCCTTCAGCAGCAAACAGCGGAGACCGGGCGCAAGGCCCGGCCCGATACGGTGCCGGCGCGATCAGCGCCGGCCAATGCGGCTCAGCGGCCGCCCTTGGTGGCCTTGCTCACGGTCTCGGCAGCCTTGGCCGCAGCTTCCTGCGCGGCAGCGCCGACATCCTTGAGCTGGTCCTGCAACGCCGCCATCTGCGACTTCAGGAAATCCGACTGATGCTGCATGACTTCGGTGAGATCCTTGGACTTCACCAGCTTCTGGGCGAAGTCGAAGGCCGCCGCGACGTTATTCTCGGCATAGGCTATGGCCTTGCGGGTCGCATCATGGGTGTTGGCTCGGGCGCTCTCGGCGGAGCCATGGGCGCTGTCAACAGCCTTCTGAGCCGCGCCAATGAAACCGTCGAAGGCCTTGCGAGCCTGTTCGACACTACGCTCAGCGAATTCTCTCATCTCGGTCGGAACTTCATAAGGCAGCTTGCCGTTCATGGGATCCTCCTGTCGCCTCGTCAGCCAATCCTACGTAATTGTGCACTGCAATATCATTGTTGCATCGCAATGACAATAACGTGACATCTGCGACGCCGCGCATGTTAACGCTGTTTCGAGGAGAAGCGGGAGAGCAATCTTCGGCTCCATGGATTCGCCGCCGTTTGGGAGCTATTAAGCTTTCATTAGGCATAACGGGCGCGGATCGAACGAGCGGGCAGGCATGAGCGAATCCGGAGAGGACTGGGCGCGACGGGGCGTGGCGGCGGCTGAAGACGCTGCGCTTGCGTCCTTTGCCGCGGGCGGCGCCCTGCTGCTCTGGGACGCGACCGCCGGGCGCCCCGGATTTGCGAACGACGCCGGGTGGGCATTGCTCGGCGGCAAGGGGGCAGATGCCGCGGTTCCGAATCAGGCGCGTCAGCGGCTCGATGCGCTCGCGGGTGGCCTTGCCTCCGCGGCTGGCATCCGCCTCGAACGACTGCGCCTGACCTCCGGCTTCGCAGCCATCCCCCTCACCTGCGGCTGCAAGCTCCTGCCCTGCCCGGACGGTCAGACCGTCCTGGCGATCGCCATCCCCGCTGCCGAGCTGCGCCGGCTCGGCATCACGATACCCCCGAAGGCTGAGTCGACGCCGACCATAACCGCGACGGCCACTCCGTCCGAGGGGACCGATTCGCCCGCCCCGCCCCGCCCGTCGACGATCCGCTTCCTCTGGCAGAGCGACGGCGAAGCCCGGCTGACCAAGCTGTCCGACCAGATCGTCTTCCTGACAGGTGCCGACGCTGCAGACAGGCTGATCGGCCGACGCTGGCAGGATCTCGTCGGCTCCACCATTCTCGACCGCGATGGCGGGCTGATCGAGCGGCTCGGCACGGCCACGACCTGGAGCGGCCACAATCTGCTCTGGCAGACGGACACCGCCGGTGAAGGCGCGCGCGTCGAGCTGTCTGGCGTGCCTGTCCTCGATGCGGCCCGCGCACTCGCCGGTTTCCGCGGCTTCGGCATTGCCCGCTTGAACGAGCGCGAGCCGTTCCTTGCAGCCGCTGTCGCGCCCGAACAGGCTGCTGCGAACGCCCCTGCTGGGCCAGCGGAGGCCCTAGCGGAAGAGGATGCGAAGCAGCAGGATGAACCTGCCGGGGAAATGCACACCATCGCGGACGTAGAGGCGGAACTGCCGCAAGCCGATGAGGCGGCCGAGTCGTCCATGGTGAGCACGGCGGAACGCGAAGCGGCGCCTGAAGCGGAAAACCGCCCTGAGGATAGCGACGAGTTGCCGCTCGCGGCAGCGCGCGACGAATCCGAAGCTCCCTCCGCCGACCGACCGGACGACGAGCAGCCCGCTGCGGGGTCGGTGCCCCCTGCCGACAACATCGTTCCATTGCGCAACGGCGGCACTGTGACGGCGCTACGTCCGCTTCTAGAGCCGTCGAAGCCGCATCTGAGCTCGGCCGAGCGCAATGCCTTCCGCGAGATCGCCAAAGCGCTGGGCGCCCGCCTGGCCGGCGACGAGGAGCCGGGCGGCCCGCGCCTGCCGCCGGTCGCGCCGCTGCAGGTCAAGGAGCAGGCAGAGGTGGCCGCCGCCGAGAGGCCGGCGGTCGAAGCCGACTCGGCCCCGGCCCCGGCACGGCAACGTAATTCCCATGCCGACGTACTCGACCGACTGCCCATCGCAGTCCTGGTCAATCGCGGCGACGAGGCGCTCTATGCCAACCGCACCTTGCTCGATCTGCTCGACTTCGCCGACCTCGCCGATCTGAAGGCCGGCGGCAATGTCAGCCGCCTGATCAAGGAAGCATCGCGCGCAGAAGGCGGCGCGATGAAGCTGATCGATCGCCTCGGTCATCTGGTCAGCGTCGATGCCGTCCTCTCCAGCGTGAGCTGGCTGGACGAGCCGGCGACGCTCATGGCCTTCCGCCATCCGAATGGCGGCGGCGAGGTCAAGGTGCTGACGCCGGAAGAGGCGGAAGAAGCCGAGCTCGCGGCCGAGTTTGCCGCTGAGGAGGCCGAATCGGCGGCGCGCGTCGAGGCACTCCAGCTCGATGCCGAGGCCCGCGACGGCCGCATCGCCGAGCTCACCGCCATGCTGGACACGGCGACCGACGGCGTGGTCACGGTGGATGATCGCGGGCGCATCCTGTCGCTCAACAAGGCGGCCGAGGCGCTGTTCGGCTACGATCAGCGCGAGGTGACCGGCGAACTGTTCACGCTGCTCTTCGCCGGTGAGAGCCATGCCCCGGCCCTCGACTATCTCGAAGGCCTGAAGGGCGGCGGCGTCGCCTCGGTGCTGAACGATGGGCGCGAGGTGCAGGGCCGGGTGCGCCAGGGCGGCAAGATCCCGCTGTTCATGACCATGGGGCAGATCGCGCATGGTGCCGAGCCGCGCTTCTGCGCGGTGCTGCGCGACATCACCGCCTGGAAGAAGACCGAGGGCGAGCTGGTCGATGCGCGCAAGGCGGCGGAGATGGCGAGCGCGCAGAAATCCGACGTGCTCGCCAAGATCAGCCACGAGATCCGCACGCCGCTCAACGCCATCATCGGCTTCGCCGAAGTCATGGCGGAAGAGCGCTTCGGCCCGATCGCCAACGAGCGCTACAAGGAATATCTGCGCGACATCCATCAGTCGGGCGGCTACGTCATCAGCCTCGTCAACGACCTGCTCGACCTCGCCAAGATCGAGGCGGGCAAGCTCGATCTCGACTTCGCGAGCGTCAATCTGAACGAGATCGCGCTGTCGACCGTGGCGCTGCTGCAGCCTGAAGCGCAACGCGGCCGCGTCGTGCTGCGCTCGGGGCTCTCGCCGAAGCTGCCGCCCGTCGTCGCCGACGAGCGCTCGATCCGCCAGATCGCGATCAACCTGCTTTCCAATGCGGTGAAGTTCACCGATGCCGGCGGCCAGGTCATCATCTCGACCGCGCTCGGCGACCAGGGCGAGGCGATCCTGCGGGTGCGCGATACCGGCATCGGCATGGATGACGACGAGCTGAAGCTCGCGCTCGAACCCTTCCGCCAGGTGCCGACGACGCGCCGTGCCGGCGGCACCGGGCTCGGCCTGCCGCTGACCAAGGCGCTGGTCGAGGCCAATCGCGCGGCGATGTCGATCACCAGCGTCAAGAAGGAAGGCACGCTGGTCGAGATCACGTTCCCGCCCCAACGCGTGCTCGCGAGCTGAGGCCGCCGCCCGGCTCCCACGTCGACCTCTCAGGCGCGCGACGACGCCTGAGGGATCCATTGTGCACTGCACTTTCCACAATCTGTCCGGAGTGATATCGAGCTGGAGCGCGACCCCACGGAAGGCTGACGGAGCCGTTCCCGAGAGCGAGGATACCCACGCGTCGCATCATGCGCGTCCGGCAACTGACCCTCACACAGTCTGCGCTCGCAGCGATCGGGCTTGTGCTCGCCTGCTCCATGATGCTGGGAGCGAGCCTGCTCTGGCATCATTACGGCGCGCTCAGCAGCAGCGCCCGCACGCTCGCCCGCCTCGACGCCTTTCGGGTGGTGCTCGATGCCGCCTACCATGTCTCGGCCGAGCGAGGCCCAACCAATTCGGCTCTCGGGCGCGAGCCGACGGAGCCGGACCCGGTGCGAGAGCGGCTGCGAGCCTTCCGAACGTCGAGCGACGCCGCGATCGCGCGGATCCCGGCTTCGCTCGCTCCCGATGTCGCGCCTATGCGCGCGCAACTCGACGGCGCTCGCGGGCAGGTCGACGCTCTGCTGGCGCGTCCGCTGACGCAACGTGACCACGATGCCGTGGAAAAGGCGATCTTCTCGATGTTCGCCGTTTACGACGCGACCCACCCGCTCACCAATGCCGCGATGGACAAGCTTCTGGCAGGCGATTCAGCGCTGATCGGCCAGGCTCTGGTGGCCTATATGCTCGGCGAGCTTCGCGACTATGCCGGCCGTCTGGGCTCCTATCTGGTCATTTCGATCGTGCGCGGCGAACCGCTGGCCGGCCCGTCGCAAGCCGCCTTCGACCAGGTGCGCGGCCGCGTCCTCGAGCTGTGGCGGCTCACCAGCTCGCAAACCAGCACGCGTGCGGCTCCGCTTGTCGCTCAGGCTCATCAGGCCACCGAAGAGCTCTTCTTCAACCAGGGAATACGGTTGCTCGACGACACGCGGCAGCAGCTCGACGCGGGCCGATATCGCGGAACGCCGGAATCCTTCACCGATGTGCTCGTGCCGAGCTTCCAGCCTATCGGGCAATTGCGCGACCGCTTCATCGCTGCTGTCGCCGACCGCTTCAATGCAACCTATCGCCATGCCCGGGCGGATTTCATCGTTGCGGCCATCGGCATGGCGCTGGTGGTCGCGGTCGAACTGGCGCTGCTGTTCGTCAGCCGGCGCTTCCTTTTCCGGCCGCTCATGCTTGCGCGCGCCCGCGTCGTCGATTTGGCGAACGGCAGGTTGCACCAACCCGCCGCGCCGGGCCAGCTGCGCAGCGAGATGCGGGACCTGTTCCAGGCGCTGGAAACCCTGCGTCGGCGGCTGATCGAACGCGAGCAGCTCGACACCGAAAGACTGCGGCTGACGGCCCGCCTCCGGCGCCAGGCCGACACCGACGGGCTGACCGGCGTCATGAACCGCGGCGCCCTCGAAAGACTCGTCGAGCGAATCGCTCGTACATCCAAAAAGGACCGGCAGATCGGGCTCATCTTGCTCGACATCGATCACTTCAAGGCTATCAACGACGAGCTCGGCCACATTGCCGGCGACGCCGCCCTGCGGGCGCTCGCCCAGCGCCTACAGGACGGACTGCGCGAGGAGGACGTCATCGCCCGCTTTGGCGGGGAGGAGTTCGCCGTCCTCGTCCTGGATGGCAGCGCGGCCGATCCCGACATGCTCGTCGAGCTGGCCGAGCGGCTTCGGCGTCTGATCGAAGCCGAGCCCGTTCTGCTCGATACCGGCGCGGAGGTCGCGATCACCGCGAGCATCGGCATCGCCGCCGCCAGCGTCGGGCCGGAGATGTGGCCGGAGTTGCTGGAGGCTGCCGATGCCGCGCTCTACCGCGCGAAGCGGGAAGGCCGCAACCGCGTGGCGACGGCGGGCTGACCCCCTCCGGTTACAGCAGGGTGCCGGTCAGGATCGCGGCAGCGACGCCGAAATAGATGACTAGGCCGGTAACGTCGACGAGCGTCGCCACGAAAGGCGCCGAGGCGCTGGCGGGGTCGAAGCCCAGCCGCTTCAGCGCGAAGGGCAGCATCGAGCCGGCAAGCGAGCCGAAGGTGACGATGCCGACCAGTGCGCCGCCCACCGTCGCGGCGACCAGCATCCAGTGCGGCCCGTAATCGTAGAGACCGAGCCACTGCCACACCATGATCCGAACCACGCCGATCACGCCGAGAATGGCGCCGAGCGTGAGACCGGTCGGCAATTCGCGTAGCGCAATCCGCCACCAATCCTTCAGCGTGACCTCGCGCAGCGCTAGCGCGCGGATGATCAGCGAGGTCGCCTGCGAGCCGGAATTGCCGCCCGAACTCATGATCAGCGGGATGAACAGCGTCAGCACGATCGCCTTCTCGAGCTCGCCCTCGAAATACTGCATGACCGAGGCGGTCAGCATCTCGCCGACCAGCAGGATCGAGAGCCAGCCCGCGCGCTTGCGGATCATCGAGAGGAAGCTGATCTCGTTATATGGCTGGTCGAGCGCCTCCATGCCGCCGAGCTTCTGCACGTCCTCGGTCGTCTCGGCGATCATCGCGTCGATGACGTCGTCGAAGGTAACGATGCCGATGATGTGCTCGTCCGCATCGACGACCGGAACGGAGAGCAGGTCGTATTTCGTGATGAGCCGCGCCACGTCCTCGCGATCGACCTCGGGCGCGACGGTGATCGGCTTGTGCGCCGGGACGACCGACTCGACCGGCGCCTCGGGATCGCCGGCGATCAGGCGCCGCAGCGAGACCGCGCGCACCAGCTTGCGCGTCACCGAATCGAGCACGTAGATCGCGTAGACCGTCTCGCGCGAGCGCTCGACGCGGCGGATATGATCGAGCGTTTGCTGCACCGACCAGTTGCTGGGCACGCTGACGAACTCGGTCGTCATGATCGAGCCGGCACTGTGCTCGGGATAGGCCAGCAGCTTCTTGAGATCGGAGCGGGTCTGGCGGTCGATGCGGCCGCTCAAACGCTGACGTGTCTCCTCGTCGAACTCCTGGAAGACGTCGGCCGCGCGGTCCGCCGACATGGCGGAGAGCAGCGCACCGGCGCGCTCGTCCGCCAGCATCGCCAACGCTTCGGCCGCAGCGGTAAATTCGGGCTGATCGAGCACCTCGACGGCGCGGTCGAAAGGCAGTTCCGCCAGGACATGGGCGATCGTCGCCTCGTCCTGTTCGTTCAGCGTCTCGACGATGTCGGCGACGTGCTCTTGCGCCAGCGTCTGGGCCAG
Source organism: Allobosea sp. 10L422 (assembly GCF_056395345.1). NCBI lineage: Bacteria > Pseudomonadati > Pseudomonadota > Alphaproteobacteria > Hyphomicrobiales > Alloboseaceae > Allobosea > Allobosea sp. 10L422. The sequence goes on along the minus strand of NZ_JBFTJI010000011.1, from coordinate 166,402 downwards.
CGTCACGGCGAGGAGGTCCGTCGTGGCGACAGTATCATTCATGGCTCTATTCCTTGCGATCGGGCCGTCAGGGCCGGATCGCAGGCGAGCCGGGTAACCCGGTCAGGCGCGCGAGGCGGCGGCAGACGGCTTCGACTGTCGGCTGGGACTGTCGCTTGGCATCGGGTCGGGGTTTCCTGTGAGCAGCCGGCCGCGAAGGCCGGAAGCAGGAGGCCAATGCACCCGCCAAACGCCTGCGTCAAACGGTTTTTTCGATGCCGCGACCGAGGCATCCCGCATTGGCGCGACGCCAGCGTGCGCCTAAGGTCGCTGCGACGGAATCGGCCTGCTCGCCGGATCAGGTCGCCCGCACGCCATCTCTCACCGGAATCCCGCCGATGTCCCTGACGATCTACGGTTGCTATCGTTCACGCGCGACGCGCGTCATCTGGCTCGCCAACGAGCTTGGCCTGCCCTTCACGCATGTGCCGGTTATCCAGGCCTATCGCGTGCCGGATCAGAACGCACCCGGCGTGCCGCTGCACACCCGCAGCGCCGAGTTCCTGAAGATCAATCCGAACGGCCACATCCCGAGCATCGACGATGACGGCTTCAAGCTGCACGAATCGCTGGCGATCAATCTCTATCTCGCGCGCAAGCATGGCGGGCCCCTGGCACCGCAGAACGCACAGGAGGAAGGCCTCGCGGTGATGTGGTCGCTCTGGGCGGCGACGGAGTGCGAGACCCATGCGCTCAACCTGCAGTTCCACCTTGCCGCCTATCCGCCGGAGAAGCGCAGGCCGGAGCTGGTCGAGGCGGCCCTTGCCGCCCTGCCCGGCCCCTTCGCGGTGCTCGACAAGACGCTGGCCGAAGGCAACGGCTATGTCATGGGCGGCCGCTTCACCGTTGCCGATATCAATGTCGCGGAGATCATCCGCTATGCGAAGCCGGCGACGCAGCTCTTCGACGCCGCGCCGCGCGTCAAGGCCTGGCTCGATGCCTGCCAGGCGCGGCCGGCCTTCAAGGCGATGTGGCAGGCGCGCGACGCCGAAGCCGCCTGAGACAGGAAACGGGTGGAGCACGAGCCGGGGCGAGCCTATCGCTCCGGCTCGTTCCTTTTTCAGCAGGTTCGCCATGTCCGCCTCCCCCGCCGCGCAGCCTGCCATGGATCTCAGCGACTGGCTGCTGCTCCTGCTGCTCTCGCTGCTGTGGGGAGGCGCCTTCTTCTTCGGCAAGATCGCCGTCGCCGAATGGCCGCCGCTGGCCGTGGTGCTTGCGCGCGTCGGCATGGCTGCAGCGGCGCTGCTTCTGGTCGTCCGGATTTCGGGATTGTCGATGCGTGTCGGCAGGCCGATGTGGCTCGCCTTCTTCGGCATGGGCTTGCTCAACAATCTCATTCCGTTCGGGCTGATCTTCTGGGGACAGACCCAGATCGCCAGCGGCCTCGCCTCGATCCTCAACGCCACGACGCCGCTCTTCGGCGTCGTCGTCGCCCATCTCTTGGGCCAGGACGAGAAGGCAACGGGGCTCAAGCTCGCCGGCGTGGGCGCCGGCATCGTCGGTGTCGCGATCCTGATGGGCCCCGATGCGATCGGGGGGCTCTCGGGAGCGCTGCTGCCGCAACTCGCCTGCCTCGCCGCCGCCCTGTCCTATGCCTTCGCGGGCCTGTTCGGCCGGCGCTTCCGCAGCCTGCCGCCATTGGTCACGGCCGCCGGTCAGGTCAGCGCGACCACGCTGATGACCATTCCGCTGGTGATCCTCTTCGACCCGCCCTGGCTGCTGCCCGCACCACGCGCCGAGGTCATGTTCTCGCTTATTGGGCTCGCGCTGCTCTCGACGGCTCTCGCCTATGTCATCTTCTTCCGGATCATGCGCCGCGCCGGCGGCACCAACGCCATGCTGGTGACGTTCCTGATCCCGGTCAGCGCCATTCTGCTGGGTTCGCTGTTCCTCGGCGAGGCACTGCAGCCGCGGCACTTCCTGGGGATGGCGGCCATCTTCGCCGGGCTTGCCCTGATCGACGGCAGGCTGTTTCGCATGAGGCGCACGCGGCCGGCATGAGCCCGAAGAGTTTATTGCCAAAAAATTATGAATTACGGTAGGGTCGACTTGTCGGCTGGAGGCGCTAAGGGCACGTGCCACTGACAGAGATATCGCGGGAAGCGATACTGGGGAACAGGGGACGGCCATGGATGTGCGGCAACTGCGATGTTTCATCGCGGTCGCGGAAGAGCTGCATTTTGGCCGCGCGGCCGAGCGGCTCGGCGTCGCGCCTCCTGCCCTGTCGCGCCAGATCAGCGCTCTCGAGGACGAGCTCGGCGTCAGCCTGCTGACACGGACCACCCGCCAGGTCGCGATGACCCGCGCCGGCTTGATCATGCTCGAGGAGGCCAAGGGCATCCTCGTCAAGATGGAGCACGCTTCCCGCGCCGTGCGCGAGGCCTCGCTCGCCTCGGGCAAGGTCCTGCGCGTCGGAGCGATCGACGCGGCCTCCTCCAGCTTCGTCCCGGAAGCGCTGGTGGCCTTCCGGGCCCGCTTCCCGGGCATCGAGATCAAGTTCGTCGAGGCGATGACGGCCGCACTCGTGCAAATGCTCGAGTCCGGCAAGCTAGACCTCGCGCTGACCCGTCCGCCGCGCAAGCCGACGGACTGCGCCTTCGAGATCCTGCGGGTGGAGCGCCCGCTCGTGGTGCTCAACGAGGCCCATCCGCTCGCCGCCCGCGAACACCTGACGATGCTCGATCTCGTCGGCGAGCCCTTCGTGGTGCCGTCCAAGCGCATCCGGCCCTACGCCTATGATCTGGTCATGGCTTATTTCGAAAGCGTCGGCGCGGTGCCGAACGTCACCATCGAGGCGACCGAGAAGCCGGCGATGATGTCCGCGGTGGCGGCCGGGCTCGGCATGGCGCTGGCGCCGGACTGGGTCTCGCGCCTCTCCTTCCCCGGCGTGACGATGCGGCGTCTGCGCGGCGCATTGCTCGATCCGCCACCGCCGGGCGCACTGGTCGGCGTCGCCTGGCGTCCCCAGCAGAAATTGCCTGCACGCGACGATTTCCTTGCGATCCTGCGGGAAAGCGTGACCTTGCTCGACGAGCGCCACAGCGTCCTCACCCCTTCCCCCAAAACGCAGAAGCGGAACACCCGCCCCGGATCGCCAGTCGGAGGAGCCTGATGAGTCTCAATCAGATAGAACGGGCGCAGGGTTTGCGCATAAGATCGACGCAGGATTTGGCCGGCGGCCTGTTCATGGTGGTGCTGGCGATCGGTGCCTACATCTTCGCCTGGGATCTTCCGGTCGGCACGCTGCGCCAGCTCGGTCCCGGCATGCTGCCGAAAGCCTTCGCGGCCATCTGCGGCGCGCTCGGCATCATGCTGGCCGTCGCCTCGCTGCGCTACAACGGCGAGAGCCTCTCGGGCTGGTCCTGGAAGGGCATCTTCTTCGCGCTCGGCGGCGCCTGCCTGTTCGGGCTGACCATCCGCGGCTTCGAGTTCGGCCCGATCCAGATCCCGGCACTCGGCCTGCTCGTCTCCGGGCCGCTACTCATCTTTTTCTCAGGGCTGGCGGCAGATGACCGCAAGTTCAAGGAGCTGCTGATCTTCGCGTTGGCGATGTCGGCCGCCTGCATTCTTCTCTTCAAATACGCGTTGAGCCTGCCGATCCCGCTCGCGCCCTGGCTACTGGGTATCTGAGCGATGATGGATACGCTTGCCCATCTTTCGCTCGGCTTCGGCGTCGCGCTGACGCTCAAGAACATCGCTCTCTGCTTCGTCGGCTGCCTTGTCGGCACACTGATCGGCGTCCTACCCGGCGTCGGGCCGATCGCGACGATCTCGATCCTGCTGCCGATCACCTTCGGCCTCGATCCCACCGGCGCGCTGATCATGCTCGCGGGCATCTACTACGGCGCGCAGTATGGTGGCTCGACCACCGCGATCCTTGTCAATATCCCGGGCGAGGCGACCTCGGTCGTTACCACACTCGACGGCCACCAGATGGCCAAGCAGGGGCGTGCGGGCGTCGCGCTGGGCACCGCGGCGCTCGGCTCCTTCTTCGCCGGCTGCGTCGCGACCCTGTTCATCGCTGCGCTCGGCGCGCCACTGACCAAGATGGCGCTGCTCTTCGGCCCGGCGGAGTATTTCTCGCTGATGGTGATGGGCCTGTGCTTCGCGGTGGTTCTGGCGCGCGGCTCGATCCTGAAGGCCTTCTGCATGATCATGCTTGGCCTGCTGTTCTCGACCGTCGGCACCGATCTCGAGACGGGGCAGGAACGCCTGACCTTCGGCATACCGGCGCTCTCCGACGGCATCGACTTCTCGGTGCTCGCGATGGGCGTGTTCGGCTTCGCGGAAGTGCTGCGCAACCTCGAGAGCCCCGAGGCGCGCGACGTCGTCAAAAACAAGATCGGCCGGCTGCTGCCGGGCTGGGAGGACATCAAGCAATCGGCGGCGCCGGTACTGCGCGGTACCTTCATCGGCGGCATCCTCGGCATCCTGCCGGGCAATGGCGCCGTACTCGGCCCCTTCGCCAGCTATACCGTCGAGAAGAAGATCGCCAAGGATCCCTCGCGCTTCGGCAAGGGCGCGATCGAGGGCGTGGCGGGGCCGGAATCGGCCAACAATGCCGGCGCCCAGACCGCCTTCATCCCGCTGCTCACCCTCGGCATCCCGCCGAATGCGGTGATGGCGCTGATGGTCGGCGCGATGACGATCCACGGCATCATTCCCGGCCCGCAGGTCATGACCCGCAACCCCGAATTGTTCTGGGGCATGGTCGCCTCGATGTGGGTCGGCAACCTCATGCTGCTCATCATCAACCTGCCGCTCGTCGGCATGTGGGTGAAGCTGCTGCAGGTGCCATACCGGCTGATGTTCCCGGCGATCCTGATCTTCTGCTGCATTGGCATCTACTCGGTGAACAACCAGCCGCTCGACGTCGCCTTCACGGCGCTGTTCGGCCTGTTCGGCTACCTGCTGATCAAGCTCGGCTTCGAGCCCGCCCCGATGCTGCTCGGCTTCGTGCTGGGCAAGCTGATGGAGGAGAAGCTACGGCAGGCGCTGATCATCTCGCGCGGCTCGTTCTACACCTTCATCGACTATCAGAACCGGCCGATCTCGCTCGGCCTGCTGATCGTCGCCGTCCTCGTGCTCGCGATCGCTCTGCTGCCTGCGATCTCGAAGAAGCGCGACGAAGTCTTCACCGAATGACGGGGTTGCCGCCCCGGCGCCAACCCCATCAATTTCATTTCAAGCAATCTCTGGGAGGAATGCTGATGAAGAAGTTCGTTCTCGGCCTCGTCGCGGCAGCGGCGCTGGCCTTTACCGGCAGCGCGCAGGCGCAGGGCTATCCGACGAAGCCGATTACCATGATCGTGCCCTTCGCGGCCGGCGGCCCGACCGACATCATCGCCCGCATCGTCGCCGACCACATGTCCAAGACGCTCGGCCAGCAGATCGTCATCGAGAACGTCGCAGGCGCCGGCGGCACGACCGGCATCGCGCGCGCCGTGACGGCCGCGCCCGATGGCTACACCATCGCGATGGGCCATCTCGGCACCTTCTCGGCGGCGCCCGCCACCTATCCCGGACTGAAATACGACCCAATCAACGGCATGCAGACGATCGGGCTCGCCGGCGGCACGCCGATCCTGATCGTGGCGCGGAAGAGCTTCGAGCCGAAGGACCTCAAGGCGTTCGCCGACTATGTGAAGGCGAACCCGGACAAGGTGAACGAAGCCCATGCCGGGCTCGGCTCGGTTTCCTGGACCACCTGCACCCTGCTCAAGGGCGTCCTCGGTACGCCGAAGATCAACGCCGTCGCCTATCGCGGCACGGGTCCTGCCCTGAACGACCTCGTCTCCGGCCAGGTCGACTTCATGTGCGACCAGATCGTCTCCGTTGCCGAGCAGGTCCGCGCCAACACCATCAAGGCCTATGCCGTCGCCTCGGCCCAGCGCTCGCCGGCCCTGCCCGATGTTCCCACCACCAAGGAAGCCGGCCTGCCCGACTACCAGATCGAAGCCTGGAACGGCATCGCCGGCCCGAAGGGCATGCCGAAGGAGGCCGTGGACAAGCTGGTCGACGCGCTGAACAAGGCGCTCAACGACGAAGGCACCAAGAAGCGCCTGCTCGACCTCGGCACCGTTCTGCCGACGGCTGAGGAGCGCACCCCGGCCGGCTTCGCCACGCTGATCAAGCGCGATGCCGACAAGTTGACGCCTGCTCTCTCGGCCGCCCCGAAGCAGTGAGGCCAACCCAGTTCGATCGTCTTCGCGGCGGGCCTCGTGCCCGCCGTTTTCATTTTGAGCGATAATCTGCGCCCGATGGGCGAACCCGCCGCCTTCCGCAATGAACTGACAAGTCATTGCTGCGGCTCATCTTCTCGCCGACGATCGCAAACGTTAACATCTCGTGACCCCATTTTTGGGGAACTGTTTCGGCTTGCTGCAGTTTTCCTTCCCGAAGTTCACTTCGAAAGGAGAAAGCCATGATCAAGAAGCTCGCTCTTGTTGCCGCGTTGACCATTACGCCTGCCGTTGCCTTCGCCCAGAGCCAGCCTTCGGGCGGTGCGGTCGGTGGCGCGACCAGCGGTGCGGCGGCCGGTGCGGTTGGCGGCGCTGTGGTCGGCGGCCCGGTGGGCGCTGTCGTCGGCGGCGTCGGCGGCGCCGTGGTCGGCGCGATCGTCGGCGATGCTGCCGAGCCCCGCTTCCGCACCTATGTCGTCGAGCAGCGCGTTCCGTCCTATAGCTATGCCGAGCCGGTGGCTGTCGGCACCGTCCTGCCGGCGCAGGGCGTCGTCTATCACCGCGTACCGGCCGAGTACGGAGCGTCCGCCTCGCGCTACAACTACACGGTGGTGAACGATCGCACCCTGATCGTCGARCCGCAGACGCGCCGCGTGGTCCAGATCATCCAGTGACGCCAGTCTCTACGGAATGGCCCGCCTCGGCGGGCCATTCTCGCTTTTGTGATCGCCGCGGCACGGAACTGCCGCAGAAGGCGCGCATTCTGGCTTTGGGGCTAGGCAGTTATCGGAGGTCGATCATGATCAAGCGGATTCTGTTGGCTGCGGCTTTTGCAGCCATTCCCGCAACCGTTTTCGCACAAAGCATGGGGCCTATCATCCGCGACCCCGCAAGCGGCGGCTTCACTCATGACCCGGCCCTTGTCGGCACCGAGACGAACATGATGCCGTTCGACGTCTTCGCGCCACCTCTTCGGCGGGATCCCGCCGGCGGCACGATGATCAACGACGACGCAGGCTTCCGGAACTATGTGACGGCGCAGCATATGCGGTCATATCGCTATGGCGAACCGGTCGTGATCGGCACGGTGCTACCGGCGCGCGGCATGGTCTATCGCAATGTGCCCGCGGCATATGGCGCACCCGGCTATCACTACACGATCGTGAACGGCGAAGCCGTCGTCGTCGAGCCGCGCACCCGCCGCGTGGTCGAAATCATCGAATGACGCTGGATTGCCGCGCGTCCGGCCGGACGCGATGACGGCGATCAATCCATTGTTGTCGCATCGATTCCGAAAAGTGACGTCCACTTTTCGCCCGGTGCGAAGGCCGGAAAGGCCCTTGCCCGTGGCGGCATGGGCCTTCCCGGTGCTCAGCGCGTACCGAACATGCGATCGCCTGCATCCCCGAGACCCGGCACGATGTAGCCGTGATCGTTGAGGCGCTCATCGATCGCGGCGGTCCAGATTCGGACATCGGGGTGCGCGCTGCGCAGATGAGCGATGCCTTCGGGCGCCGCCAGCAGACAGACGAACCGCAGATCCCGGGCGCCCCGCTCCTTCAGACGCTCCACCGCCGCCACGGCGGAATTGGCGGTCGCGAGCATCGGGTCCATCACCACGATCATGCGGTCTGCGATGTCGGATGGAGCCTTGAAATAATACTCGACCGCCTGGAGCGTATCGGGATCGCGGTAGAGGCCGATATGGGCGACGCGCGCGGCCGGCACCAGCTCCAGCATGCCGTCCAGGAAGCCGACGCCCGCCCGCAGGATCGGCGCGAAAACCATCTTCTTGCCAGAGATGACCGGCTGCATCGACTTCTGCAGCGGCGTCTCGATCTCGATCATCTCGGTCGGGAGATCGCGCGTCACCTCATAGCAGAGCAGCATGCCGATCTCATTGAGAAGCTGGCGGAAGCTCTTGGTGGAGCGGTCCTTCTCGCGCATCAGCGTCAGCTTGTGGCGGACGAGCGGGTGATCAACGACGGTGACGCCGTCCTGGCTCGAAGTCATACGCCGGCTACCCCTTTTTCTCTCGAAACTCTGCTCGTCAAAATACCGTGCCATCGCTGACAATGGTCAAGGGCGGACCGCCATCCACACGCTTTTCACGCGCGATCCGCCGGCCGGCAGCCCAGGTACCACCTTCGAGCACCTTGGCGAGCGGCAAATCCTCGCGTGAGCGGCCGAGGCGCTTGCGGATCAAGAGTCCGATTTCGTCGAGCAGCGCCACCGTCAAAGCTCGCCATTCGACGACCAGCGGCGAGGAAACCTCATGCGCCTTCGCCCGATCCGCCTCGTCCTTGAGCGCGATCACGCCGCTATCCAGAAAGAGCCCGCCATTGCGGTATTCGGGCAGGCCGGTGAGATCGTCAATGTCGATGACGGCGATGCCGGCCCATTGCAGCGGTTCGATCAGCGAGTAGGTCAGCCATTGCGACAATTTGTGGAAAGGCACGAGCCCTTCCGTGACCTCGCCCGGCGCGATCAGGGGATGGCGCCAGGTATCGCCGAGCGCAACACCAGCGAGCGTCAGGCGCGAGGGCCAGATGCCGCCGAAGGTCGCGAGCACCTCGCCGAGCATATGCGCAGCTCGCAGCGTGCCGGTGTCGGCGGCAGCTGCGAAACGGCCGAAGAGTTCGCCGGGGCGCGACAGGCCCTGTCGCTCCAGCTCTTCGCCGAGGCGGTTGAGCAGAGCGGCCCGCCCCTCCAGCGCCAAGAGCGGATTGTCCGGACCCACCTGAAAACCTTGTGCCAGCGTCGCCGCATCGAGCCGCTTCAGCCCTGCGGCGTCGGCGCGAAGCGGATCGGCAGGATCGCTGGAGAACAGGCCGGCGGCGAACATGTCGAGCGAAGCCAGCGCCAGCCCCTCGGACCGGCCGATCTCGCGGCCCGTAGCAGGATCGCGGTAGCGCCAGTCGGGGCCCGCACCGGCATCGAGCAGGACGCTGACCACGGCAAGATCATAGGCAGCGCGGCCGCGAGCGGCGGAGTCCGCGAAGCCGGCGGCCTGATCGAGCCGTTGCCAGCGATCATCGCCCGCGACGACGAAGTGGCGCCAGCGCGCATGGAAGGGGATTTCGAGCGTGGGATAGTTCGCCCGGATTGTCTCAAGCACATAGTCGGCGCAGGCTTCCAGCCGCTCGGTCTGGACGCTGAAATGCAGCAGCTGGCCGGCAAGCCCGAGCTCCAGCATCTCCCGCGCGCGCTCGCGGACGGCAGCAGGTTTCAACAGGGCGCGGAACGCCTCGGTATCGCGGTCGGGCATCGTCAACTCGGGTAGATGCGGGGCAGGATCAGAACTTCTCGAGGCCACGGCCGACGGTGGCCTTGAGCGCATTGTCGCCGGGTGTGCCGTCCGGCGAATAATAGCCCGCAGCCTTCTTGGCCTCGATCTCGACCGATGCGTCGGGCGGGATCAGCTCAGGCGGGATCGCGACGCGCTCGCCGATGGTGATGCCGCTCTCGACCATGGCGTCATATTTCATGTTCGACATGGACATCAGCCGGTCGATATGGGTGACGCCGAGCCAGTGCAGCACATCCGGCATGAGCTGCTGGAAGCGGGCATCCTGCACGCCGGCGACGCATTCGGTGCGCTCGAAATAGGTCGCGGCGGAATCGCCGCCCTCCTGGCGCTTGCGCGCGTTGTAGACGAGGAACTTGGTGACTTCGCCGAGCGCCCGGCCCTCCTTGCGGTTGTAGACGATCAGGCCGACGCCGCCGCTCTGCGCTTCCCGCACGCATTCCTCGATGCCGTGGATGAGATAGGGCCGGCAGGTGCAGATGTCCGAACCGAAGACGTCTGAACCGTTGCACTCGTCATGGACGCGGCAGGCGATGCGCTTCTTTGGGTCGGCGAGCGCGGAGACCTCGCCCATGACATAGGCGGTGATCGAGCCGATCGGCGGCAGGAAGACCTTGAGGTCCGGCCGCGTCACCAGCTCGGGATACATGCCGCCGGTCTGCTCGAAAAGCGTGCGCCGCAACTCGTTCTCGGTGGCGCCGAAGCGCTCGGCGATGCCCGGCAGATACCAGACCGGATCGACCGCGATCTTGGTGACGGAGATGTCGCCCGACGGATGCAGGATGTTGCCGTCTGCGGCGAGGCGATGCGCGCCCATGGCGGCGAGAATCTCGGGCAGGTTGAGCCTGGCCTTGGTGATCGCGATCGAGGGGCGGATGTCGATGCCCTCCCCGATCAGCTTGCCGAAATCCTTCGCCACGGTATGGCCGAAGGGATCGAGCGAAACGATCTTCTTCGGATCGGCCCATTGCGGCTGCGGCGAAATCTCGGCCGTCGGATAGGTGTTGGTCAGGTCCGGGCGCTGCGAGGGGTTCATCGCACGGGCCGAGATCGCCAGCGCGCGGTAGACCGAATAGGAGCCGCCATGGGCGCCGATGACGTTGCGGTCGGCCGGGTTGGTGGTCGAGGCGATGATCGGGCCGCGCTCGGCGGCGGTGGGGGCGCCCCACCGGATCGGGAAGCGCACGGCAGCGCTGCCGGGCTCGGGATGGGAGGTCAGCCTGATATGGCCGTTACGGTTCGGCGCGTTCATCGCAGGTCTCGCCCTGAAACAGGAAGGGCCCCGGGACGGGAGCGTCCGGGGCCCTCTGGACCTCAAGAAGTCTGTACCAGCGCGTGGACGCCGTCAATCGCCTTAGAAAACAGCGAGATAGCGCAGCAGAGAGATGATGCCGATCACAATGACGATGATCTGCACGACATTCTTGATCTGCCCGTCGAGCGGCAGCATCCGCACGAGATAGAGCACAAGGCCGATCACGAGAACGGTGATCAGCAGCGAAATCAGAATGGACATGCTTTCAGCCCTTTATCTCGGCCGGTGGCCGGCCCCCCGGGAGCCCTGCCGCGACGGATTCGCGACCTGTCAGCCCCGCCGAGAGAACGTTGCAGGGTGGGAATAGGTTCCGGTGCGGGGTTTGCCGGCGAAGGAGACGGGGCGGTTTCCGAATGAACGCGGGGCCGCAAACGAAGACCCCTCTCCCGGATGGGAGAGGGGTAGGGGTGAGGGAAGGACGGAAAACCAGTCCGGCACGGAACCAACCGCAGCTGCGGAGAGGGCAAGGGCGACCGACGGCAGGCCCTCACCCCTACCGCGCCTTATCCTGCGATGCGGTCGAAATCCGCCACGGCTCGTGTCGCCTGACGGAGTTGGTTGAGCAGCTTCAGGCGGTTGGCACGCTGGGCCGGATCGGGATCGTTGACCGTGACCTTGTCGAAGAAGGCATCGACCGCCGGGCGCAGTTCCGCCAGCGCGGCCATCGCGCCCTCATAGTCTTCGGCGGCGACGGCAGCCTCGGCCTTCGGCGTCGCCTGCGCCAGCGCGACGGCGAGCGCCTTCTCCTCGATCAGGCCGGCTTCTGCAATCAACTGCAATTCGGGCGCCGCGGAAAAAGCGCCCTCCCCGTCCTTCTTCTCCTCGGCCTTGAGGATGTTGGCGGCGCGCTTGTAGCCCGCGAGGAGGTTCTTCCCGTCCTCGGTGTCGAGGAAGCGGCCGAGCGCGGCGACGCGGCGGGTGATGAGGAGCAGGTCGTCGTTGTCTGACGGGCCGTCGCCGATCACCGCATCGACAAGGTCATGCCGCGCGCCGCGGTCGCGGAGCATGATTTTCAAACGGTCGTGGAAGAAGGAGAGGAGATCATAGGTTTCACTCCAATACCAACGAGATCCTGCCCATTTGATGTAGGTCTCGATGCCCACCGCACGGGCTCGAGCACTTTTAAAAGAGTGCAAAGCTTCTTCCGCGTCCAGCTCTACCAGCTTTGCAGCGAGAGCTTCTAGTTCGGCAGTCTTCTCCGAAACACCAGCAACCATCTTGCTGGTGCGAAGCGGATTGAGGACTGGCATAAGCCCCAGCCGCACCCCGTTCTCAACCACCAGCCGGATCACGCCCAGCGCCGCGCGACGCAGCGCATAGGGGTCCTTGCTGCCGGTCGGCTTCTCGTCGATGGCCCAGAAGCCCACCAGCGTGTCGAGCTTGTCGGCCAGCGCCACCGCAACCGAAACCGGATCGCTCGGCACACGGTCGGACGGGCCGAGCGGCTTGTAGTGCTCCTCGACCGCAGCGGCGACCGAAGCGTCCTCGCCCTGCAGCTCGGCATATTTCCGGCCCATCAGGCCCTGCAATTCCGGGAACTCGCCGACCATCTCGGTCGGTAAATCGGCCTTGGCGAGCTTGGCGGCGCGCTCGGCCTTCCCCGGGTCGGCGCCGACGATCGGCGCCAACTCCTTCGCCAGCGCGGCGATGCGCTGGACGCGCTCGCCCTGCGTGCCGAGCTTGGCGTGGAAGACGACGCCGAGCTTGTCGAGCTTGGCCATGCGCTGGTCGAGCGGTTTTGCGAGATCGAGCCCGAGCTTTTCGGCGCTCTCCTTGAAGGTGTCGAGGTCGGGCAGCGAGCCGCGATCGGTCTGCCAGAAATAGGCGGCGTCCGAGAGGCGCGCGCGGACGACGCGGCCATTGCCCGCGGTGATCGCCGCGCCGCCGTCGCTGGCGAGGAGGTTCGAGACCAGGATGAAGCGATTGGCGAGATCGCCTGTCGCCGGGTCGCGCAGCACGAAGCATTTCTGGTTGGCGCGGATGGTGGCGCGGATCGCTTCGCCGGGGATGTCGAGGAAGCGCTCCTCGAAGGAGCCCATCAGCACGACCGGCCATTCGACGAGGCCGGCGACCTCCTCCAACAGCCCCTCGTCCTCGACGAGRTCSAGCCCYTGCGCGAAGGCGAGGTTGCGGGCGTCGGTRAGGATGATYTCCTTGCGCCGGTCGGCATCGAGCACGACCTTSGCCTTCTCCAGCGAGGTCACGTAATCGTCGAGACGCTTCACCGTGATCGGGCCGGGCGCATGGAAGCGGTGGCCGTAGGTCGTGTTGCCGGAGACGATGCCGTCGACCTCGAAGGGCACCACCTCCGGGTCCTCGGTCTCGGCGCCGAAGGTGCAGAGGATGGAGTGCAGCGGGCGCACCCAGCGCAGGCTGGCGCCGGCCGCCGAAGCCTTGCCCCAGCGCATCGATTTCGGCCAGGGGAAGGCGCGGATCACGGCGGGGACGATCTCGGCGATGGCCTGAACCGTTTCCTGGCCGGGCTTCTCGATGATCGCGACGTAGCTGTCGCCCTTCTTCGGATCGCTGACGATGGTCGCTTGGTCGAGCGAGGCAAGGCCGGCAGCCTTGAGGAAGCCCTGCACGGCGGCATCGGGCGCGCCGACGCGCGGGCCCTTGCGCTCCTCGCGCACGTCGCGGCCGCGCACCGGCAATCCGGCGATATGCAGCGCGAGACGGCGCGGCGTGACGAAGGCCTTGGCGCCCTCATAGACGAGGCCGCGCTCGACCAGCGCATCGGTGACGAGCTTCTTGAGGTCCTCACCGGCCTTGCGCTGCATGCGCGCCGGGATTTCCTCGGAGAAGAGTTCGAGCAGGAGATCGGGCATCAGATTGCTCCCCCGCCGGCGGTCTTCAGCCAGGCCGCGCCGCAGGCCTTGGCGAGCTCGCGCACGCGCAGGATGTAGCTCTGCCGCTCGGTGACCGAGATCACGCCGCGCGCATCGAGCAGGTTGAAGATGTGGCTGGCCTTGATGCACTGATCATAGGCCGGCAGGGCAAGTTGGTGGCGAGGCTGGTTGTCGCCAGACGCCGGCTCACCGGCAGCGAGCAGCGCCTTGCACTCGGTTTCGGCGTCCGTGAAATGCTGGAACAGCATCGCGGTGTTGGCGTGCTCGAAATTATGCCGCGAATATTCCTGCTCGGCTTGCAGGAAAACGTCGCCATAGGAGATGCGGTCCTCGCCATCGAGGCCGTTGAAGTTGAGGTCGTAGACGTTCTCGACGCCCTGGACAAACATCGCCAGGCGTTCGAGACCATAGGTCAACTCGCCCGCGACCGGCGCGCATTCCACGCCCGCGACCTGCTGGAAATAGGTGAACTGGCTGACTTCCATGCCGTCGCACCAGCACTCCCAGCCGAGCCCCCAGGCGCCCAATGTCGGGCTCTCCCAGTCGTCCTCGACAAAGCGCACGTCATGCAGGCCGAGATCGACGCCGATCGCCCTAAGCGAGTCGAGATAGAGCTGCTGCAGATCCGGCGGCGACGGCTTCAGGATGACCTGGAACTGGTAGTAATGCTGCAGCCGGTTGGGGTTCTCGCCGTAGCGGCCGTCCTTTGGGCGGCGCGAGGGCTGGACATAGGCCGCCTTCCACGGCTTCGGCCCGAGCGCGCGCAAAGTCGTCGCCGGGTGGAAGGTGCCGGCGCCGACCTCCATGTCGTACGGCTGCAGCACCACGCAACCTCGCTCGGCCCAGAAGCGCTGCAAGGTCAGCAGCAGCCCCTGGAAGGAGCGGGTCGGGTCCATCGCCGGGGAAGAAGCCGGGATGCTGGAAAGCGAATGTGGCGCGGGGGCGGACAAGATGCCTGCAACCTTCCGATAACAAGGGAATTGCGGGGTGATTAGGGTTCGGACCGATCAGGGTCAAGCGCAGGCCGGAACCGCAGCCGGACAGATTTCGTTCATAACCCGTCTGCTAACCACGAGACGCCGCATGATCAGCAATGTTCGGGGGCGAGCATTGGATCGATGAGCAGCGGCTGAATAATGAAGGAGTTATAGCCCATGTTGACAACCCGCATCATTGCCGCCGCCTTTGGCGCGGCAACCTTGCTCGGTGCCGCCATGAGCAGCGCCCCCGCTTCCGCTGTTCCGATTTCGGCTGGCACGGCGTTGGGCTCAGGCGCCGAGACCGGTCTCGTCCAGCAGGCCTGGCACCAAGGCCGCCCGCATTACGGCCCGGGCCGACCGCATGTCCGTCGCTGCTGGACCGAATCCCGCCGCGTCTGGAATGGCCGCCGCTGGATCGTGCGCCAGCAGCGCATCTGCCGCTAAGACGGCCAACCGCCTCGATGAAGGCAAGCTGAACGGCGCGGTTTCGCGCCGTTCAGGTGTGACGGCCTAGCTTCGCACAAGGGACGACAAGTCAGCCATCGGCACGGCCGGCGGCAATCGATGGAGAACACGATGTTCCGGACAACGCTTCTCGCCGCTGCCGTGACAGGCGCGCTCGGCGGCTTCGCCATGATGGCCGCCCCGGCCTCGGCAGCACCGGTCGCCGCTCCCGCCGGCCAGACGGCGCAGGCCGGCCAGGGCCTGATCGAGCAGGCTCAATATTACTATCGCGGCCCGCGCCGGAATTATGGCCCGCGCCCCTATTATCGTCCGCGCTGCTTCTGGTCGGAACGGCGGGTGTGGAACGGCTGGCGCTGGGTGGTCCGCCCGGTGCGGGTCTGCCGCTGAGGTTGACGCATTGCAGCCATGATTCGCGGCTCAATGAAGGCTCGCTGAACGGCGCGGTTTCGCGCCGTTCAGGTTAAGGGGGATAGTTTCCCCTCCCATGGACGGCGTTGGTCAGCGCAAGGCGAGACCGTCGACGCCATCGCACGGAGGATATCATGTTCAAGACGATGCTTTTCTCCGCCGTGACGGCCGGCGCGCTGGGCATTGCAGCCCTCACCGCCGCCCCGGCTTCCGCGGCGCCGGTCGCGGCTGCGCCGAAGGTCGATCTCGCAGGCGGCATGGTGCAACAGGCGCAGTACTATTACGGCCCGCGCCGCTATTATGGCCCGCCGCGCCCCTATTACGGCCCGCCGCGCTACTACGGCCCGCGCCGCTATTACGGTCCGCGCTATTACGCGCCGCCGCCTCCGCCGCCGATCTTCGCGCCGCCGCCGCGCTACTACTGGTAAGAGTCGAGGCGCGCCCGCCCACGATGCACGGCCTCGCTCTCGGCCGTGAACCGGCCATCAGGTTCATTGATCACGAAAGCCGGCAGCAGCTCTGCCGGCTTTCTGCTGTTCAGCACCGCCGTGACGATAACGCGAATCGCTGGCTTGTCGGCGACGCCGTAGACCGGCCGGATCGCGACGGCACCGAAGCCGGAGGCGAGGCCGGCGAGCAGATCGGGCAGCGCCTCGGCCCGATGGATGATCGCGAGCAGGCCGCCCGGCTTCAGAGCCCGCCGCGCGGCACGTAGCCAGGGCCCAAGATCGCTCTCCGCCACATGGGCCGCCCGGCGGTTGGCAGTCGGCGAGGCACGCGTCCCGCCCTGCGGATAGAAAGGCGGGTTCATCGCGACCGCGTCGCAGGAAGCCGGCTTCAGTCCCGCCACTTGCAGTTCGGCCGCCGGCGCTGTGACGTCTGCCGCGATGACAATCCCGCGATCTGCCATGCCATTCAATGCCAAGTTCTGCGTCGCCAGAGCCGCCAGTTCCGGGTCGCGCTCCAGCAATGCGATCCGCAATGCCGGCCGCAGCAGCGCAGCCGCGAGCGCCACCGTCCCGACGCCCGCGCCGATATCGAGGAGCGTTCCGCCATCGAGCACGGGCAGCGCAGCCGCGAGCAGGATGGCGTCGGTGCCGGCGCGGTGGCCCTTGCGCGGCTGGCGCAGGCGAAGCCGGCCGTCGAGCAGCCGATCCTCGACGATTTCACCCAACGCAAACGGCGTCTCCACCTCACTCATTGCGCAGCTCGGCTCCGTAGCCGGCTTCGACCAGAAGGGCCCGCGCCCGGCGCTTATCCGCCTCGCGCACAAGGAGCCGGCGTGGAAAGGCGCCGGTCATGCCCTCGAGGGCGCTGATATGCTGGTCTGCGATCAGGCAATCGAGCCCGGCCGATTCCAGCAGGGCCTCGACGGCGCCGAGCAGGATGAGGTCGTTGGTGCGCATGAGTTCGTGCATCGCCCCATGGAGCCCAACCCGCCCCCTTCGCGCAAGCTGCGGCGTCGCGACGGTTTGCAGGGGCTGGCGTCCCATGCAACGGTTGTGGCATGGCTGGCGCGCGTCGTGCCGGCGCAGGGATCGGACTCGGAGTGCTTCTGTGGGTGTCGTCGTCTCCCTTGAGGAACGGGAATCGAATCAGGCGAGCATCGAGCCGCTGGTCGCGTTGACGCGTGCCGATGTGGAGCGGGTCAATGCGATGATCCTGTCGCGCACCGGCTCCGAGGTCACGATGATCCCGGAGGTCGCGAACCACCTGATCTCCTCCGGCGGCAAGCGCCTGCGGCCGATGCTGACGCTCGCCATGGCCGATCTCTGTGGCTATCGGGGCGAAGGCCATGTCAAGCTCGCGGCTTCCGTCGAGTTCATGCACACCGCGACGCTGCTGCACGACGATGTCGTCGACGAGAGCGACATGCGGCGCGGCAAGCTCGCCGCCCGCATGCTCTGGGGCAACGAAGCCAGCGTGCTGGTCGGCGATTTCCTGCTGGGCCAGGCCTTCAAGATGATGGTCGAGGTCGGCTCACTGCGGGCGCTCGATATTCTCTCCACGGCCGCGGCGGTCATCGCCGAGGGCGAGGTTCTGCAACTCTCCGTCGCCAAGAACACCGAGACGACCGAGGACGAGTATCTCTCGGTGATCCGCGGCAAGACGGCCGAGCTCTTCGCCGCCGCCTGCGAAGTCGGCCCGGTGATCGCCAATTCCTCGAAGGCGGACGCCGCCGCCTGCCGCAGCTACGGGCTCAATCTCGGCATTGCCTTCCAGCTCATCGACGACGCGCTCGACTATGGCGGCGTCGCGGCGAAGCTCGGCAAGAACACCGGCGATGATTTCCGCGAGGGCAAGATCACCCTGCCCGTCGTGCTCTCCTTCCGCCGCGGCGACGAGACAGAGCGCGCCTTCTGGAAGCGCACGCTTCAGGACGGCGAGATCCGCGAGGGCGACCTGGAAGAAGCACGGGCGATCATGCGCCGGCACAAAGCACTCGACGACACCATCGCGCGCGCCGAGCATTATGCCCGCATGGCCAAGGATGCGCTTGGCCTGTTCCCAGCCTCGCCGATGAAGCAGGCGCTCAACGCCGCTGTCGATTTCTGCGTGGCGCGGGCGCACTGAGGCGGCATAGGTCCGGGCCTTGACCCGTCCCTCTCAGAAACCAGCCTTTTTCTGGGAGAGTTGCTCGGGGCAAGCCCGAGCATGACGGACGACGTCAGCGCAGCAGAGTCGGCTTCGCCCACCAGCCCGGCTGTGTCTTTGCCAACGCTCGTGACGCATCGGCGCTAGCCCTGCAATCGTCGAACAGGGCGAAGCAAGTCGCGCCGGAGCCGGACATGCGCGCCACTCGGCAGCCCGGCAATTCCGCTAGCCGCTCGAGAACGAGGTCGATCACGGGTGCGACATGCCTCGCCGGAGCCGCCAGATCGTTATCGGAAGCTGCGAGCGCGTGGTGGAACGCCCCTGTCGACACAGAATCAGGCGCGGTGCGCGAGACCGCGATCTTTTGCCCCGGTGTCAGGCCCAGAGCGCGGAACACCGCGGCCGTCTCGACCGGAACGCCCGGGTTGACCAGCACAGCGAAGAGTGGCGGCAGGCGGAGCACCGGCCCAAGCCTCTCACCGATGCCGGCCATCAGCCGCGCCCGCGATTCGAGGCAGACCGGCACGTCGGCGCCGATCTTTGCCGCGATGTCCAGCAGGACCTGATCGGTTTGAGCGATGCCGTTCAGCCGCGCGACGAGGCGCAACGCCGCGGCCGCGTCAGCCGAGCCGCCACCGATCCCCGAAGCGACAGGCAGTCGCTTGACGAGATGGAAGCGCCCCAGACGCAGGCCTGGACGGGCGGTCGCGAGCGTCCGCGCAGCACGCAGGACGAGGTTGTCGTCCGCGTCAGACAGCCCCGCCGCGCGCGGGCCGGTGATCGACAGAGATAGCGGCGCATCCGGCTCCAACGTGAGCTCGTCACCAACCCCGGCGAAGGCAACCAGGCTTTCGAGCTCGTGATAGCCGTCCGCGCGCCGGCCCAGGACCCGCAGGTCGAGATTGACCTTGGCGCGCGCACGCGTCGTCAGCGGTAGAGCCACGGCCGCTCCCGGTTCAGCCCGGCGACGGGATCGGCGTCAGCCGCCG
Source organism: Allobosea sp. 10L422 (assembly GCF_056395345.1). Classification (NCBI taxonomy): domain Bacteria; kingdom Pseudomonadati; phylum Pseudomonadota; class Alphaproteobacteria; order Hyphomicrobiales; family Alloboseaceae; genus Allobosea; species Allobosea sp. 10L422. The sequence goes on along the minus strand of NZ_JBFTJI010000011.1, from coordinate 147,273 downwards.
TCCTTCTTGGCGTCGTCGGTCACGTTGGCGGACGGGCCTTCCAGCCCGTGCTCGATCTTGCGTTGGATCTTCTCGAGATCCTCCGGCTCGGGCTTGAGATCGCGCGCGTGATTCCACTGGAACTTCGCCTCGAGCTGGCGGCCGGTGCGCCAATAAACATCGCCGAGATGGTCGTTGATCACCGGGTCCGAGGGGCGCAGCTCAGCCGCGCGCTCGATCTCGCGCGCGGCATCCTCATAGCGCCCGAGCCGGTAATAGGCCCAGCCGAGCGAGTCGATGATGTAGCCGTCGCGCGGACGCAGCTCCACGGCGCGGCGCAGCATGCCCAGTGCCTCGTCGAGCTTCAGATGCTTGTCGACCAGCGAATAGCCGAGATAGTTCAACACCAGCGCGCGCTCGCGGCCGAGCGGATCGGGCAGGAGTTCAAGAGCCTTGCGCAGATCGGCCTCGGCCTCCGGCCAACGGTTGATGCGTTCCCGGGCGATGCCGCGGAAATAGTACAGATCCCAGTTGGCGCGGCCGGGGGACGCGAGCTTGTCGATGGCCTTGTCGTAGGCGGCGGCCGCCTCGGCGAACTGCTTGCGCGAGCGATAGATGTTGCCGAGCGCCGCGAGCGCATCGACATCGTCCGGCCGCTCGGCGATGACCTTCTCCAGGTGCTTCACCGCCTCATCGGGCTTGCCTAGGTTCTCCAGCGCGAGGCCCGCCTGGATCTCGGCGTTGGACCGCAGCGGCGAGGAGGCCGGCATCTTGTCATAGACCGCGACCGCGTCCTCGGGCTGGCGAGCCCGCTCGAGGATGTCGCCCAGCGTCAGGATGGCGAGGTCATGGCCGGGATCCAGGTAGATCGCCATGCGCAGATAGAGAAGCGCTGCGGCTTCGTCGCCCTGCCGGTTGCCCGCGCTGGCGAGCCCGTAGAGAACTTCGGCCGCGCCCTGCTGCGCGGTCTGGATCTGACGCGGCGGTGCCTCCTTCTTCGACACCAGCGACATGCCTTCGCGGATGATCGGATGATTCGGCAGCAGCCGGTCGAACTCGGCGTAAGTGACTGCCGCGCCGGCAAAATCGCCGCTGCGGGCCTGGAAGCGCGCCCAGAGGTCGACGAGGCGCAACGTGGTCTTCTCGGCGTCGTAGGCGGCCTTCAGCCGCTTTTCGGCCTCGGCCTTGCGCCCGGCTGCGTCGAGAATCAGGCCGGCATGATAGTCGCGGAAGAGGTTGTAGGAGGGCTCGCCCTTCAGACGCTCCAGCGTCTCGATGGCGCGCTTGGCGTTACCCGATCCAAGGTAGGACCAGGCGGAGAGCAGCGTCGCCGTGATGTCGGCCGCCCGGCCGCGACCGCCGCGCTGGAGGTGATTGCGGGCGGTCTGGTAGCTCTTCTGCTTGATCGAGCGGATGCCGATGACGAGCTGCGCCAGGCCATTGCTCGGATCCTGCTGGATCAGCTTGTCGGCGGCGCGGAAGGCGTCAGGCATGGCGCCATCGGCGAGAAAGGCGACGAAGGCGCGCTCCAGCAACTCGCTGTTGCGCGGATCTTCCCGCACGGCTTCGCGCAGATAGACCGAGGCCGCGCCGAGATCGCGCGAGGCGCCCGCCACGATGGCGGCGAGATAATTCCCTTCGAGGCTGTCGGCTGGCTCCAGCGAATCAGACGAACGCGGCGCGGTCGCTCCCTGGGCCGCAGCGGCCACGGGCAAGACCATCAACAACGACAAGGCAGCAGCCGTACCGGAGGCACGCACCTTCTTCAGAAATGTCACGACTGCTGTTCTCCCTCGGTCCGCCGCCCAAATGCTCCGGGCGCTCCTTCGGCGGACCGTGATGGCTCGCGTAGGCCGCCAAGATGGCGGTTTCCGGGCGGGCGGGCAAGCGGGGCCCTGCGCGAATGCGGCGGCTTCGTAGCGGCGGCGCAACAGTCCCCGAAGACCCGTTTTTCCCGGAGGCGTACAGCGAGAAAACATTGTCCGCCGGCACAAGGATAGCGACTCTCTATCTCCCCTGCTTGCAGCTCAGGCAGCGATCATTGTCGGGACCGTTCCGAGGATGAAGACTGATCTGAACTCTGCCGCAACGGCTCTTCTCTTCGGCTTCGCCGCGGACAAGCCGGAGCCGGCAGCTCCGGCCGTGCGCAAAGGCCGAACCACCATTTCCAAGCATGAAAGGGCGCACCTCGCAGCGCGCCCTTGTTCGCAGGACTCTCAGAGAGAGCCGATCACATATTCGCGTAGCCGGGCCCGCCGCCGCCTTCCGGCACCGTCCAGGTGATGTTCTGGGCGGGGTCCTTGATGTCGCAGGTTTTGCAGTGGACGCAGTTCTGCGCGTTGATCACGAAGCGCGGATTGCTCTTCGTCTCGGCATTCTCGTAGACGACCTCGTAGACGCCTGCCGGGCAGTAGAGCCGTGCCGGCTCGCCATAGACAGGCAGGTTCTTCGCGATCGGAACCGACGGATCGGTCAGCTTCAGGTGAGCCGGCTGGTCTTCCTCGTGATTGGTCGAGGAGAGGAAGACCGATGACAGCTTGTCGAAGGAGATCTTGCCGTCCGGCTTCGGATAGGTGATCGGCGTCACCTCGGCGAGCGGCTTCAGCGTCGCGTAGTCGGGCTTTCCGTGCTTCAGCGTGCCGAAGGGCGACCAGCCGAAGAGCTGGTTCAGCCACATGTCGACGCCGCCGAGCCCGATGCCGATGAGCGTGCCGAACTTCGACCAGAGCGGCTTGACGTTGCGGACGAGCTTCAGGTCCTTGCCGATGGCGCTGTCTCGCCAACTCGTCTCGATCTCGACGACCTCGTCATGGCTGCGGCCCGCCTGGAGCGCCGGCACCAGCTTCTCGGCCGCCAGCATGCCCGACAGGATGGCGTTGTGGCTGCCCTTGATGCGGGGAACGTTGACGAAGCCCGCGGCGCAGCCGATCAGCGTGCCACCCGGGAAGGTCAGCTTCGGCACCGACTGGAAACCGCCCTCGGTGATGGCGCGCGAGCCATAGCCGATGCGCTTGCCGCCCTCGAAAGTGTCTCGGATCAGCGGATGGGTCTTGAAGCGCTGGAACTCGTCGAAGGGCGAGAGAGTCGGGTTCTGGTAGTTCAGATGCACGACGAAACCGACCGAGACCAGATTGTCGTCGAAATGATAGAGGAAGGAGCCGCCGCCGGTGCCATTGTCGAGCGGCCAGCCGAAGGAGTGCTGGACCCGGCCCTTGTGGAACTTCTCCGGCTTGACCTGCCAGAGCTCCTTCAGGCCGATGCCGTATTTCTGCGGCTCGCGGCCGGCGTCCAGGCCGAATTTCCTGATCGCGATCTTGGAGAGCGAGCCACGCGCGCCCTCGCCCAGCAGCGTGTAGCGGCCGCGCAGCTCCATGCCGCGGGTGAAGCGGTCCGAGACGGTGCCATCCTTGGCGATGCCCATGTCGCCGGTCGCGATGCCGGCGACAGAACCGTCCTCGTTGAACAGCAGCTCGGCGGCGGCGAAACCGGGATAGATCTCGACGCCGAGCGCCTCTGCGCGCGCACCCAGGAACTTCGCGACCAGCCCGAGCGAGCCGACGAAATTGCCGTGATTGTTCATCAGCGAGGGCATGCCGAAATTCGGCAGGCGAAGACCGCTCGGCTGGGTCAGGAAATAGAAGACGTCTTCCTTGACCTCTGTGGTCAGGGGGCGCTCGGGATCGTCGCGCCAGTCGGGCACCAGACGGTCGAGGCCGATCGGATCGATGACGGCGCCGGAGAGGATATGGGCGCCGACCTCGGCCCCCTTCTCGACCACGACGACCGAGATGTTCTCGTCGAGCTGCTTCAGCCGGATCGCAGCCGCCAGACCAGCAGGACCGGCGCCGACGATGACGACGTCATAGTCCATGCTCTCGCGCGGTTCGCTCTGCGCTTCCTTGAGATCCATCCTGCCCTCCGCCTTGGCAACCCGCGTCGCGCGATTAGTTTATATATGAACTATTATGCCGACTCGTTCAACGCTCGGCTTCCGTCCAGTCTGGACCCCTCTATCCAAGTGCCCGTTCCATTTTGCAACTGCGTTGGCTCGCGAAGCGGCGTTGCAGCGTATAGGATGCGGCCATGAGCCTGTCCGATACAGCCGGCCCCGACGCGCCAGACCCTTACGAGATTTTGAGCTGGTACGCCGAGATGGGCGTGACCGAGGCGCTCGACGAGGCGCCGCGCAATCATTTCGCCGAGCCGCCCCCCTCCGCCGGCGCCGGCCAACCTCGCCTGCGCTCGTTGCCGGGCCGTCCGGCCGCTCCCGCCCGGCCGATCGCGGCGGCCGCCACGGCGCCCGACGACGCAACCCTCAACGCCCGCGCGCTGGCCCGCGAGGCGCGCACGCTCGACGAGTTGAAGGAAGCGCTCGCGAAGTTCGAAGGCTGCGCCTTGAAGGCGACAGCCAAGAATCTCGTCTTCGCCGATGGCAACCCGGAAGGCCGGGTGATGATGGTAGGCGAGGCGCCGGGCGCCGATGAGGACCGGCTAGGCTTCCCCTTCGTCGGCCGCTCCGGCCAATTGCTCGATCGGATGCTGGCCTCGATCGGCCTCAGCCGCCAGAACGACGTCTACATCGCCAATCTCCTGCCCTGGCGTCCGCCGGGCAACCGCACGCCGACGCCGCAGGAGGTCGCGATCTGCCTGCCCTTCATCCAGCGCCAGATCGAGCTCGCCGACCCCGACATCCTGGTCTGTGTTGGCGGCCCCTCGGCGCAGGGGCTGCTCGGCTTCAGCGGCATCCTGCGCTCGCGCGGGCAATGGGTGGAATACGATACCGGCTCGCGCCGCATTCGCGCCATTGCGACGCTGCACCCGGCCTATCTCTTGCGGCAGCCGCTGCAAAAGCGCCTCGCCTGGCGCGACCTGCGCGCGCTCAAGGCTGCGCTCGCATAGGCTCCCGGAACCGAAGTCGGGCCGCCAAATGCGGTGATGGAGGAACCGGAAATCTCGCCAAAGTCCCACTTCGAAATCTCGGTTTCCGGCAGCAGCTCCGCATCACGAGGCCCCGAATGGCCGGAATCATGCGCGGTCGATCAATTTGAAGCGATTGCCCCGCGGCCAAGGCATGAGAAATAGCCGTTTCCGGCGATTTGCGATATAATATCACTTGATTTTGCAGCGGCCTGCGCGGTGAACCAATGCGTGGAGGCTGACCATGGCTGTCATCGATCTTGGCGCCGGCATACTGTCCGAGCAAGAGCATGATAGGCAACTGCGGCGTGCCATCGTCGCAAGCACAATCGGCACCGCAATCGAATGGTATGATTTCTTCCTGTACAGCACGGTGACCGGTCTTGTCTTCGCGCGGCTGTTCTTCCCGCGATCGGAGCCGCTCGTCGGCACGCTCGAGGCCTTCGCCATCTATGCGGTCGGTTTTGTCGCCCGGCCGATCGGCGCGGCGATCTTCGGCCATTATGGCGACCGCATCGGCCGCAAATCGACGCTGATCGCCACGCTCATGCTGATGGGAATCGCGACATTTCTCGTCGGGCTCGTCCCGACCTATGAGAGCATAGGCATCTGGGGCGCAATCATCCTGACGGTGCTGCGCTTCATTCAGGGCGTCGGGGTGGGCGGTGAATGGGGCGGCTCCGTGCTGCTCTCGATGGAATGGGCGCGGACAGCCGATCATCGCGGCTTCATCGCATCCTGGCCGCAGTTCGGGGTGCCTTGCGGCCTGTTCCTCGCCAATCTGGCTGTCCTCGCCTTCAGCTGGCTCTCCGGCGACCAGTTCCTGACCTGGGGCTGGCGCATTCCGTTTCTGCTGAGCCTCGTGCTCGTCGCGATCGGCCTCTGGATCCGGCTCGGCATCATGGAGACGCCGATATTCCGCAGGCTCGTCGCCGAGAACAAGGTCGAGCGCGCGCCGATGCTGGAGGTGGTTCAGCGCCACCCCAAGGAGATTCTGCTCTGTGCGTTGCTACGCATGGCTGAGCAGGCGCCCTTCTACATCTTCACCGCCTTCATCTTCGCCTACGGCGTCGGGACGCTGAAGGTCTCGCGCGATTTTCTGCTCGTCGCCGTGCTGGCGGCCTCGGTCCTGTCCTTCGTCTCGATCCCGCTCTTCGGCCACATCTCCGATCTGATCGGACGCAGGCGCATGTATATGATCGGCGCTGCGGCGACCGGCGCCTTCGGTTTCATCTATTTCGGGATGCTCAACACCGGCTCGGCGCTGTTGATCTTCCTGGCCATCGTGATCTCGCTGGTGCCGCATGACATGATGTATGGACCGCAGGCGGCACTGATCGCGGAATCCTTCACCGGCCGCCTGCGCTATAGCGGCGCCTCGCTCGGCTATCAGCTCGCCTCTGTGATCGCCGGCGGCCCGGCTCCGCTCATCGCCGCCTGGCTGTTTGCCAAGTATGGAACGGCCTATGCGATCGCCTTCTACATTCTCGCCTGCGCAATCCTGAGCCTGATCGCGACAGCCTTGATGAAGGATTATACCGGCAGGGATATCGAGGGCGAATACGAGTAGAGGCAACGTCTCCGCGCGCCCAGAGAACCATTCCGTTTGGGTGCAACAGTGCGCGCAGTTCCGCGCCGGGACGGTTGCACGCCGAGGTTGCAGGCCCCCTCCCCTGCGACATCACGACCGGCGACTGCGACATCCGCGCCTCTCGCCCAGCCTCGGATTTGACTAATCTGGCCGAGAGCGACGATGCTGCCTTCGGCAGGATCGTTTCAAGCCGCCCCGAGGCGGTAGCTGGCCGGAGTCTTGCGATGGAAATCGACGCTTTTCAGCTTTCACGCATCCAGTTCGCTTTCACCGTTTCATTTCACATCGTCTTTCCAGCCTTCACCATCGGGCTATCCGCCTATATCGCGACACTGCTCGGCCTCTGGTTGAAGACGGGCGACCAGAAGTTTCATCTGCTCGCACGCTTCTGGACCAAGATCTTCGCCGTATCCTTCGCGATGGGCGTCGTCTCCGGCATCGTGCTGTCCTATCAGTTCGGTACCAACTGGAGCCGGTTCTCGACGGCCGTCGGCAACGTGGTCGGCCCGCTGATCGGCTACGAGGTGCTATCGGCCTTCTTCCTCGAGGCCTCCTTCCTCGGCGTGATGCTGTTCGGATGGAAGCGCGTGCCGCCCTGGCTGCACTTCACCTCGGCGGTGATCGTCGCGGGTGGCACGGCGCTCTCGGGCTTCTGGATCCTCTCGGCCAATAGCTGGATGCAGTATCCGGCTGGACACGAGGTGCGCGACGGCATCGCCTATCCCGTCGACTGGGTGAAGATCGTCTTCAATCCGACATTCCCGCTGCGCTTCGCCCATATGATGACCGCGGCCTATCTGACGACCGCCTTCGTCGTGCTGGCGACCGGCGCGCGCCATCTGCTCGCCGGGCACCGCACAGAATCGGCCAAGACGATGGTGCGGATGGCGATCCTGATGATCGCGCTGACGGCGCCGCTGCAGGCGGTGATCGGCGATTTCCACGGCCGCGACACCGCGACCTACCAGCCGGCCAAGCTGGCCGCGATCGAGGCGCATTGGGATTCGTCCAAGCCCGGCGCCCTCGTGCTCTTCGCCTGGCCCGACGAGAAGGCCGAGCTCAATCGCTTCGAGGTCTCGATTCCCGGCGTCGCCAGCCTGGTCACCCATGGCAGCATGAATGCGCTCTTCCCGAGCCTGAAGGATTTTGCCGTGCAGGACCGGCCGCCGGTTCTCATCCCGTTCTTCGCCTTCCGGGCGATGGTCGGGATCGGCGTGCTGATGATCCTGTTCGGCTGGATCGGCGCCTGGCTCTGGCGCAAGGGCACAGTGTTCGAATCGCGGCGCTGGCTCTGGATCGCCCAATACACCTGGCCCGTCGGCTTCCTTGCCATCCTCTCGGGCTGGTTCGTCACGGAAGTGGGCCGCCAGCCCTGGCTCGCGACGGGCATCATCCGCTCGGCCGATGCCGTCTCGCCGGTGACGACCACCCAGGTCGCGATCTCGCTCTTCCTGTTTGTCTGCGTCTACTCGGTGGTGTTCACGGCGGGCATCCTCCTGATCAACCGCCTGATCGACAAGGGACCGGACGAGATCGCAGGCCCGGACGCGCCCGAGCAACCCTCGAAGCGCACGCTCAAGGCCGTGCAGGGCGAAGCCGCCACCATCTTCGGCGACGGCCAGCCCGGCGACGACAAGATCCAGCCGGCGATCTGAGGAGCCACGACGATGGAATGGTATCTTCCGGTCATCTGGGCCGTGCTGATCGGCACCGCCGTGATGCTCTACGTCGTGCTCGACGGTTTCGACCTCGGCATCGCCATCCTGTTCCCGACGACGAAGGACGAGGGCGAGCGCGACCAGATGATGAACTCGGTCGCCCCGTTCTGGGACGGCAACGAGACGTGGCTGGTGCTGGGCGGCGGCGGCCTCTGGGTCGCCTTCCCGCAGGCCTACGCCATCATCATGCCGGCCTTCTACATCCCGATCACGCTGATGCTGCTGGCACTGATCTTCCGCGGCGTCGCCTTCGAGTTCCGCTGGGTGGCCAAGCCGCATCACCGACGCTGGGACTTCGCCTTCTGGCTGGGTTCGGCCGTCGCTGCCTTCTCGCAGGGGCTCGTGCTCGGCGGGCTGATCCAGGGCGTCACCGTCAAGAACGGCCAGTTCGCCGGCGGGCCGCTCGACTGGCTGACGCCGTTCACGGTGATGTGCGGAGCCGGTGTCATCGTGGGCTACGCCCTGCTCGGCGCGACCTGGCTGCTCTACAAGACCGACGGCCCCGTCGCCGAACGGGCCCGGCGGCAGGCGAAGATCCTGTTGCTGGGCCTCCTGGCCTTCGCGGCGCTGGTCTCGCTGTGGACGCCCTATGCCCACCCGCGAATCGCCGAGCGCTGGTTCACCCCGGCCAATCTCGTCTGGCTCTGGCCGTTCCCGCTGCTGACGGCGCTGTGCGGCTACCTCGCCTGGCGGCGGCTGCATGGCGCGCATGAGTTCACGCCCTTCGCGTTGACCGTCGCGATCTTTCTGCTCTGCTTCGTCGGGTTGTCGATCTCGAACTTCCCCTATCTGGTGCCGCCCGACATCACGATCTGGGACGCGGCGGCCGCACCCTCCTCCCATATCTTCGTGCTGATCGGCGTCGCTTTCCTCCTGCCGATGATCCTGTTCTATACGGCCTTCGTGTACTGGACCTTCCGCGGCAAGGTCAGGGTCGACAGCGGCTATCACTGAGTGAGAGGATAACGATCAGGCTTCGTTCAGGCGGGGCCTGCAAAGACGACTTGAGTTCCCCGCATCTCCCGGCGAGATTGCGGGGCGTTTCGTCGAGGAACCGTCCATGCAGTGGGAAGACTATCGCCAGTCCGAGAATCTCGAGGACCGGCGCGGCGGCGGCGGTGGCGGCGGTTTCGCCGGCATGCCTGGCGGGCGCGGCGGCATCGGCATCGGCACCATGGTTGTGCTCGGCCTTCTCGGCTGGGCGCTCGGCATCGATCCCCGCCTGCTGATCGGCGGCGCCGAAATGATCGGCGGCATTGGCGGGCGCGAGCAGACGCAGGAAACCCGCCGCTCTTCCGGCCCGCCGCAGGACCAGATGGGCCGCTTCGTCTCGGCCGTGCTGGCGCAGAACGAGGACGTCTGGTCGAAAATCCTGCCGCAGCAGGCCAATATCCGCTACCAGCCGCCCCGGCTCGTGCTGTTCTCCGGCGTCGACCGTTCGGGCTGCGGCACGGCGCAATCGGCGATGGGGCCGTTCTACTGCCCCGTGGACAAGAAGGTCTATCTCGACACCTCCTTCTTTCAGGAGATGCAGCGCAAGCTCGGCGGCGGCGGCGACTTCGCCTATGCCTATGTGATCGGGCACGAGGTCGGCCACCACGTCCAGAACCTGCTGGGCATCCTGCCCAAGGCCAACCAGATCCGCGAGCGTTCCTCCGAGCGCGATTCGAACGCGATCTCGGTCAGGATCGAATTGCAGGCCGACTGCTTCGCCGGCGTCTGGGCGCATAATATCCAGGCGATGGGCCGGATCGACCAAGGCGATATCGAGGAAGCTATCCGCACCGCCTCTGCGATCGGCGACGACAAGCTCCAGCGGGCGGCGCAGGGCGTAGTCGTGCCGGATTCCTTCACGCACGGCTCGTCGGCGCAGCGGACGAAGTGGTTCAACACCGGCTTCCAGTCGGGCTCGCTGCAGAGCTGCGACACCTTCCGGAACCCCGTATAGGCATTCGCACACGGATCCTTCGAACAGCCGAGCCGGTGAGCCGACGCCGGCGATCAGGCGCCGGGCGCGATCAGGATATCGGCCCGGACCGTGCCCAAGATCGTCTCGGCCGTGCTGCCGATCACCGCTTCGGCAAAGCCACCCTGCCCGTAGCGGCCGACGACGACCAATTCTGCTCCGGCCGCGGCGCGGCAATGCTCGATGGCCGCGGCGGCATTGCCCTCGACGCTCTGGGTGCTGAGCCGCGTGATGAGGCTCTCGGGAAGCTTTGCCGCGTCGAGGAAGGCCTTCATCCCGGCCTCGGCCTCCGCGCGGAGGAAATCGCCCTTGCCTTGAAAATCGGTCCTGGGGCCGGGGCCGGGATGGGCATGAACCAGCAGGAGGCGCGCCTGCGGAAACAGTTCCGCAGCCGCCAGCAGAGCCCGGCGCGAGCCCTCCGAGAAATCCGTGCCGACGACAATCGTGCCGTAAGGGCGATCGGCGCGCCGGCGGACGATCAGGACCGGAACAGCCGCCCTGCGAACGATATAGTCAACGGCCGTCCCGACAACGTAGTCGCGGACGTCGTTGTAGCGCGCGACGCCGGTCACGATCAGTCCGCTGCCCCGCTCGGCGGCGACCTTGGCCAGCACGTCCGGCAACGAACCGTTACGGACCAGCAGTTCCGCCTCGCCGGCCGCCGAGGGCAGCTCCTCGCGCCAGGCCTCGGCCGCAAGACCGGCGCTCCCCTGCTCCGTCGCATTCGTGACATGCAGGATCGCGAGCTTTGCCTGCCATCCGCGCGCCAGCAGCACTGCGCGTTCCGCAGCCCTGTCGGTGCGCGAGGACAGATCGCTCGCCAGAAGAATCTCGCCCGGTATCGTCATATCAGCCTCCCGACGCCTCCAGCTTAGGAGGCACGCGGCCCGATGTCATGCCGCCTCGGACACCGCCCTACCCTGCGCGCTCGCGCCACACCGGCAGGCGCTGCGGCGCCTGGTCGAGGCGCCCTTCCAGGACCATCGCCTTCGGCAACACGAGCCCGGACCGGAGCCTGCGCCCGGCGAAGGACAGCGCGACGCGCTCGCGCAGCGCAGCGCCGACTGCGTGAAGCGGTATCAGGGCCGGCAGATCCGGCGTGAGCAACAGATAGCGCTCCACCACCAGCGCCCAGTGCGCCTGCGGCACGTCGCCGGCCTCGAACAGCACGAGCCGATCGCCGCGCGCCGCGGCCGCCCCACCCTGCCAGGCCGCGGCCGGGCCGGTGCGCAGATAGCATGCGCCGGTCGTGTCCGCGGCACGCTCGAAATCGGGAGCGCCGACCGTATCCACGATCACCGCATGACCGAGCAGCCCTTCCGCCACCGCCGGGATCAGCACGGCCAGCGTGGCGGCGAGAGCTCGTGGGGAACCATCGGCGCGGATCACGGCTGTGAGCATACGCAAGGTTCTATGCCGCAGCGCAGCACGCCGCAATCCGGCTCTTGCATTTTGTTCTTGTTATGTTCACTCTATCCGAGATCACAAAATGCCGATTCCCGGCAGTGAACCGGTTCGAAAGCCATGCCACAGGCCAGACCCACCGAAAGGCCCTATCCATCGGCCCAGCCGCTGCGGCGGCACGACAGGGAGCCGACCATCTCGGCGCCAGTCGTCGCGCCGGCCGACCCGCTCGCCTATGCCGGCCACCGCATCGACCCGGAACGACGGCGCGGGCGGGGCGCCACCGTCAATCCGGGAGGGCGCTACGAAGCGGAGCAGCGCGTCACCGAGGATGATGGCTGGGGCTCGCTGGAAGAGTTGCCGCCGTTCAAGACCGAGATCGCCTATGAGAAGGCGCGCAACATCATCACGCGCAACGACTCGCCGGACATCTCCTTCGACCGTTCGATCAATCCCTATCGCGGCTGTGAGCATGGCTGCGTCTACTGCTTCGCGCGGCCGACCCACGCCTATCTCGGCCTCTCGCCCGGCCTCGACTTCGAGAGCAAGCTGACGGCGAAACCCGACGCCGCGGCACTGCTGGAGAAGGAACTCTCCTCTCCTTCCTATCAGCCGCGCACCATCGCGATCGGCACCAATACCGACGCCTATCAACCGATCGAGAAGAAGCTGAGGATCATGCGCCAGATCCTGGAAGTGCTCTCGAAGTTCAACCACCCGGTCGGCATCGTCACCAAATCGGCCCTGGTCCAGCGCGACATCGATATCCTCGCCCCGATGGCCGAGAAGGGCCTGGTCAAGGTCGCGCTCTCGGTCACGACGCTCGATCCCAAGACGGCGCGGGGCATGGAACCGCGCGCCGCCTCGCCGCCGAAGCGGCTCGAGACGATCCGCAAGCTGTCGGAAGCCGGCATCCCGGTGACGGTGCTGGTTGCGCCCATCGTACCGGCGATCAACGAGCATGAGATCGAGCGAATTCTGGACGCCGCCAAGGCGGCGGGCGCGCAGGAGGCCGGCTATGTGCTGCTGCGGTTGCCGCTCGAGGTGCGCGACATCGTGCAGGAGTGGTTGCTGACGCATCATCCCGACAAGCTTCGGCATGTGATGTCGCTGATCCGCTCGACCCGCGGCGGCAAGGATTATGATTCGCAATGGGGACAGCGCATGGTCGGCTCAGGTCCCTATGCCTGGATGATCGGTCGGCGTTTCGAGCTTGCGGCCGAGCGTATCGGCTTCAACACGGCGCGCCGGAGGCTGCGCACCGACCTGTTCGTAAGGCCCGAGAAGGAAAAGGCGCAGCTGAGCCTGTTTTGAATGGACACGCGCGGAGGTCGTACCGGGCGCAACGAAGCGTAGAACCGCGATCCATTCCGGAGCGCCTCTGATTGCCGGAGCGCCTCTGATTGAAGGCTTGGGCATGGATCCCGGATCGGCGCCGCCCATGGCAGATTGTCCGGGATGATGGTGGAGGAGGACGACAGCGGTCTAGCTCGCGGCGGCACTCTGTTGCATAAGCCCGCCATGCCCGCTGATTTCAGCCGCGAGACACACGCCATCGCTAACGCCCTCTGGCCGCTGGCCGGCATTGACGAGGTTGGGCGCGGGCCGCTCGCCGGCCCGGTCGTGGCGGCGGCCGTCATCCTCGATCCGGCCCGCGTGCCGCATGGGCTCGACGATTCGAAGAAGCTGCCGGCACCGATCCGCGAGGAGCTCTTCGGCGAGATCATGGAGCGGGCGCTTGCAGTGGCTGTCGCCAGCGCCACAGCGGTCGAGATCGACGCGCTCAACATCCGACAGGCGACGCTGCTGGCGATGCGCCGGGCGATCGCCGCGCTGCCGCTGGCGCCGCTGCATGTGCTGGTCGACGGCAACGATCCGCCGCAGATGAGCTGTAGCTGCGAGGCGATCATTCAGGGGGACGGTGCCGTGGCCTCCATTGCGGCCGCATCGATCGTCGCCAAGGTGACGCGCGACCGAATGATGGCGCGGCTGTGCCGGCGCTATCCGGCCTATGGTTTCTCCGGCCATGTCGGCTATGCGACGCCGCAGCATCGCAAGGCCATCGCCGAGCACGGCCCCTGCCCCGAGCACCGCTATTCCTTCGCCCCGGTGAAGGGCGTCTGGTTCCGGTAAGGATTGCCTGGCGTCATTCTCGGGTGAAGCGAAGCCCGGACCCGAGAATCTCAGACAGAAGGAGGCCCCAGGGCCGTCCTCGGCAGGAGATACCGGGTCAAACCCGAGCATGACGGGAACCCTGCCAGATTGCCCTAGCGGCAATCCGCGGGTTAACGCCCGTTTACGAATTTCCCTTGTTTGCCAACGAGCTAGGCAAAATCTGCAGCCCCAAAACGGGACGCATTTTTTTCAAAGCGGAAACCCGGCCTTTACCCTGTCCGGCCAATATCGCGCTCGTTGAAGTTGCGTAACGGTCTTGGCGTCATGGGTATCTCGCGTACCGGGACCGCCAGCGCTCCCGTCCGGATTCAGGTTTCGCGTACCGGACGGCCAGCGCTGGGGGCTCGGATGAAGGCCAGGAGCCTTCCCGAACAAATCGGCGTTCCGCAGGAACTGCCGCTCGATCAGATCCTCGTCGGCGACTGCGTCGCGGCGATGAACGCCTTGCCGCCGGCAAGCGTCGACCTGATCTTCGCCGATCCGCCCTATAACCTCCAGCTCGGCGGCGATCTGCGCCGGCCCGACGACAGCCTCGTCGATGCCGTCGACGACGACTGGGACAAGTTCGCCTCATTCGCCGATTACGACGCCTTCACGCGCGCCTGGCTTGCCGCCGCGCGCCGCGTGCTGAAGCCGGACGGGGCGCTGTGGGTCATCGGCAGCTACCACAATATCTTCCGCGTCGGTGCGACGCTGCAGGATCTCGGCTTCTGGATGCTGAACGACATCGTCTGGCGMAARGCCAAYCCGATGCCGAACTTCCGYGGCCGGCGCTTCACCAACGCSCATGAGACGCTGATCTGGGCGGCGCGCGGCGAAGCTTCGAAATACACCTTCCACTACGAAGCGCTGAAGGGCGGCAATGACGACCTGCAGATGCGCTCCGACTGGTATCTGCCGCTTTGCACAGGCGATGAGCGCCTGAAGGACGCTGGCGGCGCCAAGGTGCACCCGACGCAGAAGCCGGAAGCCCTGCTTGCCCGCGTCCTGCTCTCGGCCTCCAATCCTGGCGACGTGATCCTTGATCCGTTCTTCGGCACCGGCACGACCGGCGCCGTCGCCAAGGCGCTCGGCCGCCATTTTATCGGCCTCGAGCGCGATGCGACCTATGCCAAGGCTGCGCGCGAGCGCATCGCCGCGGTGACGCCGCTGGCGCCGGAAGCCTTCTCCACCGCGCCCTCCAAGCGCAGCGAGCCGCGCGTGCCGTTCCTCAGCCTGGTCGAAGCCGGGCTGGTGAAGGCCGGCGAGACCGTCCATGACGAGAAGCGGCGCCACAAGGCCGTTATCCGCGCCGACGGCACGCTGATCCTCGGCCCTGCCGTGGGCTCGATCCACAAGGTCGGCGCGCTGGCACAGGGCCTACCGGCCTGCAATGGCTGGACCTTCTGGCATGTCGAGCGCGAAGGCGGGCTGACCGTGCTCGACGCGCTGCGCGGCGAGATCAGGGCGCAGATGGCGGCGGGCTGACCGCCCGCCGGCCAAAACTCCTGCCATCATTCGTTCAGAGGATGCGCGCGCCGGCTGCGCGCCCACTCTGGCTCGTGAGATCGTAGCGGGGCTGTCATGGCCACCATCCTGAAGAACGGCTCCCGCGGCGCTGAGGTCAAAAAGCTTCAGGACGATGACGATGACCTATCGCGTCTTCGAGCGGTAGAGCCCCGCGCGCTCGACGACCTTCAGCATGACGCTCGGCAGCGGCTCGCCGGCAAGATTCGCCAGCTTTGTGAAGCGCATGCCAGCGGGAGCTAGAGTCCGCTCCGGAACGCTGCCGGTGAACACCGTCAGTTCCAAAGGGAAATGCGTGAAGACGTGGCGCACCGGCTCGGCCAGCCGGGTCCAGCGCAGGGGCAGCGGCGCATCCTGCGCGGCGCCGTCAAGCTCGTAATCGGCGCGCCATTCGCTGGTCGGCACCTCAGCCATGCCGCCAAGCAACCCCTTGGCGGGGCGCGTGCGCAGCAGGATGGCCCCATCGGCACGGGTCAGGACGAAGGCAGCGCCGTAGCGGATCTTGCCCGCCTTCTTCGCCGCCTTGCGCGGAAAGCTCTCCTGCATGCCGTCCGCCCGCGCCCGGCAGGGATCGCGCCAGGGGCAGAGCCCGCAGGCCGGGTTGCGCGGCATGCAGATGGTCGCGCCGAGATCCATCAGAGCCTGCGCGAAATCGCCGGGCCGATCGATCGGCAGCATCGCCAGAACCTTCTCCCGGATCAGCGGCCGCGCGCCCGGCAGTTCATCGGCGATGGCGAAGAGCCGCGTCATGACGCGCTCGACATTGCCGTCGACGGCCGCGGCCGGCCGGTCGAAGGCGATGGCGGCGACCGCTCCGGCCGTGTAGGCGCCGATGCCCGGCAAGGCCCGCAGCCCCCCCTCCGTATCGGGGAAGCGACCGCGGTGATTCTCGGTGACCGCGCGGGCGCAGGCGTGGAGATTGCGGGCACGGGAATAGTAGCCGAGGCCGGCCCAGGCCTGCATCACATCCTCGGAAGGCGCTTCGGCAAGGGCCTTTACGGTCGGGAAGCGCGCCATGAAGCGCTCGTAATACGGTTTGACCGCCGCGACCGTGGTCTGCTGCAGCATGATCTCGGAGGCCCAGACGCGATAGGGATCAGGGCGCTCGCCCGCCACGGCGCGCCAGGGCAGCGCGCGGCGATGGCGGTCATACCAGGCGAGCAGATCGACCGCGCGGGCCATCGGAACGGAGGCGTCCATGCGCCGGGTTTAGCGCGAGGAGCCGACGTCGCGAAAGGCCGAACAGTCGCTGGGATCGAAAACGGGCGTCAGTCATTGCGCCCCGGTCCCGCTTTCGCGGAGCCGGATCATTTCTGTCCTCGGCCTTCTGACTTTCCGCGGCCGCATAGCGGCCGGTCTCGACCACGCGCCTCAGTAGGGGTGACGATCCGTCTTGTTGGTCCACGCCGCATAGGCTTTGAGACCAACCTCTCGCTCGAAGTTCTCGGTCACCCTGATCCGCCTGTCGCCCCACGGCTTGGCGAAATCCTCGTATTGGAACGCGTCGTCGAAGCCGATTGCGCTGGTGTCCTTCAGGCTGGCGGCAAAATAGACGTGGTCGATGCGAGACCAGTAGATCGCGCTCATGCACATCGGGCAGGGCGCGCCGTTGATGTAGATCTCGCATCCCTTGAGCATGCGCGCGCGCTCTGGCACCGGATCGGGAGAGCCTGCCTCGCGCGGGATCATTTCCAGGATCGTGCCGGCACCGTATTCGCTGCCCAGCAGCGCCTTGGGATTGAGGCGGGCCGAAGCATCCATGATCGCGGTGACTTCGGCATGGAGGACGGGAATGCCGGTGAGGAGCACGCGGTTCTGGCCGCGTCCGATGATTTCACCGTCTTTGACGATAACGGCGCCGAAGGGACCGCCCCATCCCTTCTCAACCGATTCGATCGCGAGCCGCGTCGCCTCTTCCATGAATTTCCGCTTTTCCGGCGAAGGCGTAGCGGCGACAGCTTCGACGGCAGGCAGCGCCATCGCACCGGCAGCGCTCAATGCGACGGCCGCCGTGAAGAACTGGCGGCGGTTCGGATCATCGGGCGCATCGCAGCCGAGGGTATGAACAGTGGCGCAGGAGCAATTCGGCATCGCATTCGAACCTTCAGGCGTAGGCCCAACTCAAGCCGAGTACGTCACCGCCCTCGGCGACAGTTCCCGCCGGACCTGCCATTGCGGCATTTAGCGCTGAAATGCTGTAGGCGAGTTAATTTCAACTGTCAGTTTCAACCCGGTGAGGCAGAAATGGCCACGCGTTCGGACATGATGATGCCCCGCGCCGCGCAATCGACTTGCCAGGCCGCCGCCCGCTCGCGCAAACTGAGCCATGGCCGCAAAGCACCTCGCAGAGCTGATCGACGACTGCATCGCGCCCGCGCTCGCCGCGCAGGGCTTCGCGGGGCGTGCCGTCGTTTCGCTCTGGCCTGAGATCGTCGGCGAGAGGCTGGCGGCGCGCTCGCGCCCGCTCAAGATCGACTGGCCGCGGCGCCGGCCCGCCCCTGGCGAGGCGACCGAGCCGGCAACGATGGTCGTGCGCGTCGAAGGCGCTTTCGCGCTGGAGATGCAGCAGCTCGGCCCCTTGGTGATCGAGCGGGTCAACACCCATCTCGGCTGGCGCGCCGTCGGCAAGCTCGTGCTCAAGCAGGGGCCGGTCGCCCGGCCCGTGGCGCCCAAACCGGCGCCGAAGCTCAACGAGGAAGCAGCGGCGCGGATCGACGAGCAGGTCGCCTGCGTCGCTGACGAGGGCTTGCGCGAAGCGCTGGCGCGGCTCGGCCGGGCCGTCGCACTCAGTGCGAAAACGCGAGACCATGACACGGCTTCGTGAGCAATGCGCGCAGCGGCACGATGTGCTCTTGCCACAATCGCGCTGGCCTCTATAGAGCGATTCATCGCATTTGCTTCAAGCGAACGGGTGTCCGCTTCGCTTGAAAATACTCAAGCTCCGCAACCGCTTTTGGACCTTTCGGGGATTGCTCACGATGACGAACAGGCGACAGCTCCTGACCGGCGCAGCCGGTATCGCGGCCGCCGCGCTCGCCGGCGTTAACGCCGTGCGGGCACAGACCAAGCTTCCCGATGCCGGCCCGCTCGGCGATGTCTGGCTGGGCTCCCCCGACGCCAAGGTCACGATCGTCGAATACGCCTCGATGACCTGCTCGCACTGCGCGCATTTCCACGAGACGACCTGGCCGGAGCTGAAGAAGAAATACATCGACACCGGCAAGGTGCGCTTCACGCTGCGCGAGTTCCCGCTCGACCCGCTGGCGACGGCCGGCTTCATGCTCGCGCGCTGCAACGGGAACGACAAGTTCTACCCGATGACGGACCTGCTCTTCGCGCAGCAACGCAACTGGGCCTTCACCGAGAAGCCGGTGGACGCGCTGGCCACGCTGGTCAAGCAGGCCGGTTTCACACAGGAATCCTTCGAGGCCTGCTTGAAACGGCAGGATATCTATGACGCCGTCACAGTCGTGAAGGATGGCGGGGCCAAGGCTGGCGTGGATTCGACGCCGACCTTTTTCATCAACGGGCAGAAGCGTTCCGGTGCGCTCTCGATCGCCGAGTTCGACAAGATCCTGGAGCCGCTCCTCGCCAACTGAGGGGCCTCCCATCCGCTTGCGCTCCCAGCGCGAGGCAGTCATCTCAGCCCTCTTCCTGAGGAGCCGCGCAGCAGCGTCTCGAAGGATGAGGGCTGAGGCTTTTCAGGCCGGCGCGGTGGCACCATGCACCTGACGCGCCTCAAGCTCGCCGGCTTCAAGACTTTCGTCGAGCCGACCGAGTTCCTGATCGAGCCGGGGCTGACCGGCATCGTCGGGCCGAATGGCTGCGGCAAGTCCAACCTCGTCGAAGCCCTGCGCTGGGTGATGGGCGAAAGCTCGTTCAAGAACATGCGCGGCTCGGGGATGGACGACGTCATCTTCGGCGGCTCGAACGAGCGCCCGGCCCGCAACATGGCCGAAGTTTCGCTCACCCTCGACAACAGTGACCGCAAGGCTCCGGCCGCCTTCAACGAGGCCGAAGTCCTCGAAGTCACCCGCCGGATCGAGCGCGAGGAAGGCTCGACCTACCGCATCAACGGCAAGGAGGTGCGGGCCAAGGACGTGCAGCTCCTCTTCGCCGATGCCGCGACCGGCGCGCGCTCCCCGGCCCTCGTGCGGCAAGGGCAGATCAGCGAGATCATCTCCGCCAAGCCGCAATCGCGCCGGCGCATCCTGGAAGATGCCGCCGGCATCGCCGGCCTGCACAGTCGCCGCCATGAGGCCGAGCTCAGGCTGCGCGGCGCCGAAGAGAACCTGACCCGGCTGGAGGACGTGCTCGGCGAGATCGACGGGCAGATCGACGCCCTGCAGCGGCAGGCGCGGCAGGCCGGGCGCTACCGCAGCCTTGCAGGCGACATCCGACGCGCCGAGGCGATCCTGGCGCTGATCGCGCTGCACGATGCCCGCGCCCAGGAAGCGCAGGCATCGCATGTGCTCGAAGAGGCGGTGCGAGGCGTCGCCGACCAGACCGGCATTCAGGCCGAGGCCGCCAAGCGGCAGGCCATCACAGCCCATGCGATGCCGGCATTGCGCGAGGGCGAGGCGACTGCCGCAGCGGCGCTGGTTCGGCTGAAGCGCGGCCTCGACGAACTCGAAGCCGAGAATCGCCGATCGCGACAGCGAACCGAAGATCTCGGGCGCCGTCTTGCGGAACTGCAGGCCGATCTCGCAAGGCAGGAAAATATCGGCCGCGATGCCGCCGAGAGCCTCGCGCGGCTGTCGGAGGAGGATGCCGCACTCGCCCGCGAGGGCGATGGCGCCGGATCGGGCGCCGAGGCCGCGACGGCAGCGCAGCGCGAGGCCGAAGCAGCCCTCGCAGCGGCTGAGGCCGAGCAGGCCAGCGCGCAGGCAGCTTTGTCCGATCTCGCCGCCAGACGCGATGCGCTGGAGCGTTCCTTGCGCGAAGCGCGCGAGCGGCAGGTCCGCGCCGGCGGCGAGCGCGACAAGCTGCGCCGCGACCTCGAAGCGCTCGATGCGTCCGATGCGAAGACGTTGCTCGACAGGCTGCGCGAAGCTCTTGCGACGGCTGAGAAGGCGGCCAAGAGAGCGGAATCCGATGTCGGGGCGGCACGCGAAGCTGTCGCGGCAGCACGCGAGCGCGAAGCGGCGCTGCGCGGTCCGCTTGCCGAGGCCGACCGCAGAGCCCAGCGGCTCGACACCGAGATCGGCACACTGCGCAAGCTGCTTGCCCCGGCAGCGGGCTATCGCTGGCCGGCGATCCTCGAAGCCGTCAGCGTCGCCAAGGGCTACGAGGTCGCGCTGGGTGCCGCGCTCGGCGACGATCTCGACGCCTCGACCGAAGCGGCCGCCCCGGCACATTGGGACGATACCGGAGCAGGAAGCGGCGACCCTGACCTGCCGACAGGAGCCGAATCGCTGCTTGCTCATGTCCAGGCCCCCGCCGCCCTGAGGCGGCGGCTCGCGCAGATCGGCGTCGTCGCGCGCCAATTGGGGGACGCCCTCCGGCGAGAGCTGAAGCAGGGCCAGATCCTGGTCTCGCGCGAAGGCGATCTCTGGCGTTGGGACGGCTTCGCCAGCGCAGCCGACGCTCCCTCCCCCGCCGCCAGACGGCTTTCCGAGAAGAATCGCCTCGTCGATCTTGAGCGTGAGGCGAAGGCCGCGCGCGAGGCGGCGGAGACCGCCCGCCGGGTTCTGGACGCCGTCGGCGCCGAGGCGCGCGCGGCTGCGCAGGCGGAAACCGCCGCGATCGAGGTCTCGCGGCTGGCGCGCCGGAGCGTCGATCAGGCGCGCGAGCAGCTTGCGGTCGCCGAGCGCAAGGCGGCCGAGACCCTGGTCAAGCGTTCAACCCTGGCCGAAGCGATCAAGCGGCTCGGCCAGGCCGTGTCCGAGGCCTCTCAGCAAGTGGCGGTGCAAGAAGCAGGGCTTGCCGCCCTGCCCGCCTCCGCCGCGCTGGAAAACACGCTGCTCAAGGCGCGGGTGGTGCTGGGCGAGGCCCGCGCCGCCGCCTCCGACGCCCGCGCCCGGGTCCAGACCCTGGCCCGGGAAGCCGAATTGCGGATGCGGCGCCGCGCCGCGATCGCCGCCGACGTCAAAGCCTGGAAGGAGCGCGCGGCAGCCAGCCTCCAGAGCGCCGAAGAGACACGGCACCGGATCGACGTCGCCAGCACCGAGCAGAGGACGTTGCTGGAAGCGCCCGACACCTTCCTGACCGAGCGGCGCCGCCTCCTCGCCGAGATCGAGCAGGCGGAAGGTGCTCGCCGCGAGGCAGCCGACCGGCTTGCCTCCGGCGAAACCGCGCTGGCGGAGGCCGACCG
This sequence comes from Allobosea sp. 10L422, assembly GCF_056395345.1. NCBI lineage: Bacteria > Pseudomonadati > Pseudomonadota > Alphaproteobacteria > Hyphomicrobiales > Alloboseaceae > Allobosea > Allobosea sp. 10L422. The sequence goes on along the minus strand of NZ_JBFTJI010000011.1, from coordinate 125,704 downwards.
GCAGGCGCGCATCGCCCTCGAAGGGCTGTCCGGCGCGCGCGAGCGCCGCGCCTCGGCGGAAGCAAGGCTCGAAGCCGCCCGCCAGCGCGTCGCCGACATCACCCGCCAGATCGAAGACGGGCTGGAAACCGGCCTCGACGGCCTGCAGGCCATCGCCGGAATCAAGCCTGGCGACGCGCTGCCGGAGCCGGAAACGGTCGAGCGACGGCTCGCCAACCTCAAGGGCGAACGCGAGCGACTTGGCGCCGTCAATCTGCGGGCCGAGGATGAATTGACCGAGGTGAAGGCCAAGCGCGAGGGACTTTCCGGAGAGCGCGACGACCTGACCGAGGCGATCCGCCGGCTGAGGCAAGCGATCGGAGCGCTGAACCGCGAGGGGCGCGAGCGGCTGCTTGCCGCCTTCGAGATCGTCAACAGCCACTTCCAGCGGCTCTTCGGCGTGCTGTTCGGCGGCGGCGAGGCGGAGCTCAAGCTGGTGGATTCGGAGGATCCGCTCGATGCCGGGCTCGAGATCTTCGCCCGCCCCCCCGGCAAGAAGCCGCAGGTGATGACGCTGCTCTCCGGCGGCGAGCAGGCGCTGACGGCAACCGCGCTGATCTTCGCGGTGTTCCTGACCAACCCCTCGCCGATCTGCGTGCTCGACGAGGTCGACGCACCGCTCGATGACGCCAATGTCGAACGCTACTGCGATCTGCTCGCCGAYATGGCSCGAAACACTGAAACRCGCTTCATYYTSATCACCCACAACCCSATCACCATGGCGCGSATGGAGCGGCTSTTCGGCGTGACCATGGCCGAGCGCGGCGTCAGCCAGATGGTTTCGGTCGATCTGGCCACCGCAGAGCGCATCCGCGACGCCGGCTGAGGGCGCCGTTCTCCCGGCTGAAAAAATGCCACAATCGGCACCGCATTGCGGCAAGAATGTCGCACTTAGCCCGAATTTCTAAATATTCCAATATGTTAGGTGTTATCCACGTGCCTTGACAGCGCCGGGGGCTGTCAATAAAGGAGGCCGTGCTGACGACGGCTCGATGCGCGGGTTTGGTCGTGGTTATAGTGGTTTTTCGCTGGATCGCGGCGTAAACGCGGTCAAGACGGAGGCCAAGACCATGTCCGAACCCGACCCAAACGCCTCAGACTCGGAGTTGCGCGCAAGACTGGGTTCCCTGAAGTCCGCGATCAAACGGGCGGAAGAGAACGAAAAGCCGGGCGCGAGCCCGGCTGGAGAGGACAAGGCCCTCGCGGGCGCGATGTCCTCAGGCTTTCGCGCCGCGACGGATCTCGCAGGCGGCATCATCGCGGGCGCCCTGATCGGGTACCTCGGCGACCGGTGGCTTGGAACGTCCCCGTTCCTGCTGATTGCCTTCATGGCGATCGGAACCATCGCGGGCTTCAGATCCGTCTATCGGCTCGGTTCGCGCCCGACCTCACGGTCGAACGGCGATCCGAAGAAAGATTGACCGAAGAGGCGGCCCGCAAAGCCGCGCGACGAGGGACAGAACCATGGCGGCTGGCGGCGGAATCGATCCGATCCACCAATTCCACATCAACCCGATCGTGGAGCTGAAGCCGTTTGGCCTCGACCTGTCCTTCACCAACACCTCGCTGTGGATGGTGATCGTGCTCGCCGTCGTCTCCGCGATCATGATCTACGGCTCGAGCCAGCGTGCGGTCGTTCCCGGCCGGCTGCAATCACTCGCCGAGATGATGTATGAGTTCGTCGCCTCGACCATGACCGGCGTCATGGGCAAGGAGGGGCTGAAGTTCTTCCCCTTCGTGTTCTCGCTGTTCACCTTCGTGCTGGCGAGCAACCTGCTCGGCCTGCTGCCCGGCTCCTTCACCGTCACCAGCCAGATCATCGTCACCGCCGCCCTGGCGCTGCTCGTCATCAGCATCGTGGTGATCTACGGCGTCGTGAAGCATGGCACGCATTTCTTCGGCCTCTTCGTGCCGTCGGGCGTGCCCGGCTGGCTGCTGCCCTTCATGGTGCTGATCGAGGCGGTCTCCTTCCTGTCGCGGCCGGTTTCGCTCTCGCTTCGTCTGTTCGGCAACATGCTCGCCGGCCACATCGCGCTCAAGGTCTTCGGCGGCTTCGTCGTCGTGCTGCTGGGCTCTGGCGCCGCGCTGAACTACGCCATCGCGCCGCTGCCGCTGCTGCTGGCGGTGGCCCTCACCGCGCTCGAGGTTCTGGTCGCGGCCCTGCAGGCCTATGTCTTCGCGATCCTGACCTGCGTCTATCTCAACGACGCGCTGCATCCCGGCCACTGAGCCCAAGCCGCGCTCGCAAAAGTTCAACCCGCCCTTTAGCCTTCCACACTGGAGAAACATCATGGATCCTGTTGCAGCCAAGTTCATCGGCGCTGGTCTCGCTTCGCTCGGCATGGGCCTCGCCGCCATCGGCGTCGGCACCATCTTCGGCAACTTCCTCTCGGGCGCCCTGCGCAACCCGTCGGCTGCTGACGGCCAGTTCCCGCGCGCCTTCATCGGCGCGGCGCTCGCCGAAGGTCTGGGCATCTTCGCGTTCGTCGTCGCGCTCGTCCTGCTCTTCGTGGTCTGACGCTTCACGTCGATCGCGTTCCCGTCGCGCGCGCCGGCCCTGCTTCGGCCACGTGCGCGGCGCTTCCTTTTCTCTGCGCTGAAAGGCACCCCATGCCGGTTCGATCTTCAGGGTTCGTCGGACAAGGATGGCCGGTGGCTGTCGCCTCGTTCGCCACTCTGCTGGCTGGCGCGGCGCAGGCTGCCGAGCAGCAACACGGCCTGAGCGGCGAGAAGGCGTCTTTCCCGCCCTTCGACCCGGCTCACTTCGCGAGCAACCTGTTCTGGCTCGCCATCACCTTCGCGGCTCTCTACTGGCTGATGTCCAAGGTCGCGCTGCCGCGCCTCGGCTCCATCCTGGAAGAGCGCGCCGAGACGATCGGCCGCGATCTCGACCAGGCCACCCAGATGCAGGCCAAGGCCGAGGACATGGCGCAGGCCTATGAAAAGGCTCTCGGCGAAGCTCGCAAGAACGCCCAGGGCATCGCCCAGACGGCGCGCGAGACGGGCGCGAAGGCTAGCGAGGCCCAGCGCCACGCTACCGAGGCGGAGCTTGCTGCCAAGCTTGCCCAGGCCGAGGCAACCATCGCCAAGACCAAGGTCAATGCCATGAGCAATGTGCGCGATCTCGGCGGCGACATCGCTGTCGCCATCGTCACCAAGCTCACCGGTCAGGCTCCCAGCGCCAGCGAGGCGTCGGCGGCTGTCGACCAGGCCCTGACGCGCGGCTGAGGAGAGATCAGATGGATACTTTCTGGGTCGGCGTCGCGCTCGTCATCTTCCTCGCCATTCTCGTCAAGTTCGGCGTGCCGGGCATGATCGTGAAGGCACTCGACGCGCGCGGCGAGAAGGTCGCGCAGGAGCTGGCGGAAGCCCGCCGCCTGCGTCAGGAGGCCGAGAAGCTGCTCGCCGAGTACGACGCGAAGCGCAAAGCCGCCGAGGCCGAGGCCGCCGAGATCGTCTCTTCCGCCAATGAAGAGGCCAAGCGCCTCGCAGCGGAAGCCGAGGCCAAGCTCGCCGATTTCGTCGCCCGCCGCACGAAGTCCGCGGAGGAGAAAATCGCACAGGCCGAGAGCCAGGCCGAGGCCGAGGTTCGCGCCGCGGCTGCGGAGGCTGCCACCAAGGCGGCCGAGACCATCCTGCGCGGCCAGATGGCCGGCAAGGCCAGTGACGCCGCCTTCGCTGCTGGACTCAACGAGGTCAAGGCCAAGCTCAACTGAGCTTCGGTTGATTGGATAAGATCTGACGCCGCGCTCCCGAGGAGCGCGGCGTTTTTCGTTCAGGGATCAACGAAGATCGAGCGTCGTGCTCGCGCTTGCCCCGAGCATCTCATGCCGAAGGAGGCTCTCGCGCCTGTTCCGGCCCGAGATTCTCGGGTCTTCTCCTTCGCTTCGCCGAAGAATGACGGCAGGTGCCGCCTTTCAGTTGCTCGCGGTCGCCGCCGGAGCCGGGGCGTTGCGCGCCGCCGTCACGGGCGCCACCGCCGGCCGCGCCGGCGGCTCTGACGCCACCTTCGGCTTCGGCTTGCGTGGCTGAATCGTCGAGGTGACGATGCCCTGCGGCGTGTCGAGCCCATAGATGTCGTCGCGGAACTGGACCTGCCCGTCCGCCCCCTGCCAGCCGGTCAGATAGACCCAGGCGACCGGCACCGACTTCTTGAGCGGGATGTTCTTGCGCTCGCCCTTGGCGATCTCGTCCTCGATCCCCTGCCGGGTCCATTCCGAGCCTTCCAGCAGCCAGGCGGCGAGATCGCGCACACCCTCGATGCGGGCGCAGCCGGAGGAGTTGAAGCGTACGTCGTTGCGGAACAGCGTCTTCTTCGGCGTGTCATGCATGTAGACAGCGTCGCCATTCGGCATGTCTATCTTGAGCTGGCCGAGCGAATTGGTCGGCCCGGGCTCCTGACGCACGTAGAAATAGGGATTGGTCAGGGCCGCCCAGTTGACGCTCTTCGGGTCGATTTCCTTGTTCTCGGCTCCGAGCAGTTTCATGTTCGACTTGGCGATGAAGCCCGGATCCTTGCGCATATGCGGGATGACGTCGGCCTTCACGATCGACATCGGCACCGTCCAGTACGGGTTCAGGTTGACCGAGGTGATGTTGGCCTGAATAACCGGCGAAGGCCGGTCCGGGCGGCCGACGATGGCGAGATGGCGCTGGGCGACCGTACCGTTCTCGACCGCCTCGACGCTGGCGCCGGGGATGTTCACCACGACATAGCGGCTGGCGAAGTTGAAGCCGTTGCCCTTGAGCCGCTCCAGCGTCGCGGTGAGTTGGTTCAGGCGCGCCTCGACAGGCGTGTTCATCGCCTTGAGCGTGAGGCGCCCGACCGTCCCGAGATCCGACAGGCCGTGGCGGCGCTGGAAGCGCTTCACGGCCTCGGTCACGTTGGCATCGTAGGTGTCGCCCGCCACGGCCTCGGGCGCGAGATCGCCGCTGGCGAGCAGGCGCTGCTTCAGCGCGACGACATCGGCACCTTGCGAATCCGGCTTCAGGGTGCTGGCGCTGCCGGGCACTTTGGGCCAGCCGCCGCGATTGGCGACATCCTCATGGGCAATCAACGCCTCGAGCGTGCGGTCATAGGTGTTCGGGCCGTAGCTCGGCTCGTTCGCACGCACGATCGCCGTCGAGGCCAGCAGAAGCGCGGCCGCCGCAGCGAGGATGGAGGGACGCATAGACATGAAAACCCCCGGGCCGCACAGAGCGGCACCGGGGGATCATTCCGCGACATAGTCAAGGAAGGCTTAAGAAGCGAGCAGCGCCCTTCACTATGCTGACGAATATCGTCAGGACGGATGAAGCGCCTACTCGGCGGCTTCCTTGACCGGCGCCGGCTTCTCCCATTTCAGCACGGGCTGGCGGGCGGCGCGGGTCTCGTCGAGGCGGCGGATCGGAGCGTGATGCGGTGCGCTGGTGAAGCGCTCCTTGTCGTTGCCCTTGGCCGCCATGGCGAGATCGCGCAGTGTGGCGATGAAGAGATCGAGCGCAGCCTTCGATTCCGACTCGGTCGGCTCGATCAGCATGGCGCCGTGCACGACGAGCGGGAAATAGACCGTCATCGGGTGGTAGCCCTCGTCGATCATCGCCTTGGCGAAATCGAGGGTCGAAACGCCCGAACCCTTCAGCCACTCATCGTCGAACAGCACCTCATGCATCGACGGGTGGTCCGGGAAGGGCAGCGACATCAAATCGGCGAGGCCGGCGCGGATGTAGTTCGCGTTCAGCACCGCATCCTCGGAAGCCTGGCGCATGCCGTCCGAGCCGTGGCTGAGCATATAGGCGAGCGCGCGGACATACATGCCCATCTGGCCGTGGAACGCGGTCATCCGGCCGAATGGCTTGTTGCCGGCGGGCGCTTCCCCGCGCGTCTCGATCAGATGCGGCTTGTTGTTCTCGACATGGATGAAGGGCACGGGCGCGAAGGGCGCCAGACGCTCGGAGAGCACGACCGGGCCTGCGCCGGGACCGCCGCCGCCATGAGGCGTCGAGAAGGTCTTGTGCAGGTTGATGTGCATGGCGTCGACGCCGAGATCGCCGGGACGGGCCTTGCCGACGATCGCGTTGAAGTTGGCACCGTCGCAGTAGAAATAGGCGCCGGCCTCATGCATCGCCGCAGCGATCTCGACGATCTCAGGCTCGAAGATACCGCAGGTGTTCGGGTTGGTCAGCATGATCGCGGCAATGTCCGGCCCGAGCAGGGCTTTCACATCCTCGACCGCGACGGTGCCGTCGGGACGCGCCGGAACCGCCTTCACCGAGAAGCCGATCAGGGCCGCAGTCGCCGGGTTGGTGCCATGGGCCGATTCGGGGACGAGCACGACATTGCGGGTCGCGCCCTCGCCCTTCGCCGCGATCGCGGCCTTGATCGCCATCATGCCGCAGGCCTCGCCATGGGCGCCCGCCTTGGGCGAGAGCGCCACCGCCGGCATGCCGGTCAGCGTCATCAGGTAGCGGGAAAGTTCAAGCATCAGCTCGAGTGCGCCGGGCACGGTCGAGAGCGGCTGCAGCGGATGCACGTCGGAGAAGCCCGGCAGCCGCGCCACCTTCTCGTTGAGGCGGGCATTGTGCTTCATCGTGCAGGAGCCGAGCGGGAAGAGCCCGGTGTCGATACCGTAGTTCTTCTGGCTGAGACGCACAAAGTGGCGCATCGTCTCGGGCTCGGAGAGGCCGGGAAGGCCGATCTCGCCCTGGCGGGCATGCTTGCCGAGCCGCGACTTGAACGGGGCCGGCTTGTCGATGTCGACGCCGGTCGCCTCATGATGGCCGATCTCGAAGATCAGCGGCTCGATCTGCTGGAGAGCCTTGTTGCCGGTGAAGGTAAGGTGCTCTTGGTGCGAGGCCTCGCCGGCCTGGGTGGGACGTCCCTGACGGTTCAGCATCACAGCACCTCCACGAGCGCCGCCACGAGGGCCGCCCGGTCTTCATCGGTATTCACCTCGGTCGAGGCGATGATCAGCAGGTCGTCCAGCCCGGCTCCGGGCAGAAGGCGCGAGACGGGGACGCCAGCCAGGATGCCCTTGGCAGCCAGAACCTCGACGACCTCGGCGGCCGGCTTCTTCAGCTTCACCGTGAACTCGTTGAAGAAGCTCTCGTTGAGCACGGTGACGCCCTCCACACCCGCCAGCAGGTCGGCGAGCTTCACCGCATTGGCGTGGTTGACTTCGGCGAGACGGGCGAGACCGGTCTGGCCCAGCAGCGTCATGTGGATGGTGAAGGCCAGCACGCAGAGGCCGGAATTGGTGCAGATGTTAGAGGTCGCCTTGTCCCTGCGGATATGCTGCTCGCGGGTCGAGAGCGTCAGCACGAAACCGCGCTGGCCGGTCGAATCGACCGTCTCGCCGCAGAGCCGGCCCGGCATCTGGCGGATATATTTCGACTTGGCAGCGAAGAGGCCGACATAGGGACCGCCGAAATTCAGCGCATTGCCGATCGACTGGCCCTCACCGACGACGATGTCGGCATCCTGCGCGCCCGGGGGCACGACCGCGCCGAGCGAGACGACCTCGGTGAAGACCGCGATCAGCAGCGCGCCATGGGCATGGGCCTTCTCGGCGATCGGCTTGAGGTCGCGCAGATTGCCGAACACGTCCGGCGACTGGACGACGACGCAGGAGACGCTGTCGTCGATCTGAGAGAGTATGTCCTCATTGGCCGAGACGTCGGGCTTGAGCACCACGACCTCGTCATTGGCCATCTCGGAGAGAGTCTCGACCACCGCCGTGTAGTGCGGGTGCAGGCCGCCGGAGAGCACGGCCTTGCGGCGCTTGGTGACGCGATGCGCCATCAGCACGGCCTCGCCGGTGCCGGTCGAGCCGTCATACATCGAGGCGTTGGCAACCTCCATGCCGGTCAGCGCAGCGACCTGGGTCTGGAACTCGAAGAGATATTGCAGCGTGCCCTGCGCGATCTCGGGCTGGTAGGGCGTGTAGCTGGTCAGGAATTCCGAGCGCTGGATCAGGTGATCCACCGTCGCCGGCACATGGTGCTTATAGGCACCGGCACCGACGAAGAAAGGCACGGCCGAGGCGGCGGTGTTCTTGCCGGCCATCTTGCCGAGGACGCGCTCGACCTCGAGCTCACCCTTGGCGCGGGGCAGATCGACCGGGCCCTTCAGCAGCTTGCCGGCCGGCACGTCGCTGAACAGCGCGTCGATATTGGAGACGCCGATCCGCGCGAGCATGTCCTCGCGGTCGGTATCGGTGAGCGGGAGATAGCGCATGGGGGTTCCTATTGTGCTCTGCGCGGTTTTCAACGACGTCATGCTCGGGCTTGACCCGAGCATCTCTTCAACCAGCATCTTCTCGTCACGAGATTCTCGTCACGAGGTTCTCGGGTCGCCGCTTCGCGCTGCCCGAGAATGACGTGGCGCTCGTACTCAGAGCGTCTTGACGTAGTTCTGGTACTCGGCCTCGTTCATCAGCCCGTCGAGCTCGGCCGCGTCCTTGATCCTGATCTTGAGGAACCAGCCCTTGCCGGCCGGGTCCTCGTTGACAGCGCCCGGCGCCGCTTCGAGCTCGGCATTGACCTCGACAACCTCACCGGAAACCGGGGCATAGACCTCGGAAGCGGCCTTGACGCTCTCGACCACCGCGGCCTCGCCGCCCTTGGCCAGCGCCTTGCCCAGGGCCGGGAGCTCGACGAAGACGACGTCGCCGAGCTGCGACTGGGCGTAGTCGGAGATGCCGACGGTGCCGACATCGCCGTCGATGCGGATATATTCGTGGTCCTTGCTGTAGCGGGTCTCGGCCATGGTTTCCTCCTGGCGAAAAATCGAAAATCAGGTCAGCGCTTGTAGCCGTTCGGCACGAAAGGCATCGGTGCCACCACCGCCGGCAGCGGCTTGCCGCGCACGATGAGATTGAGCTTGGTGCCCGGCGCGGAATGGGCCTTGGCGACGTAGCCCATGGCGCAGGGGCCGTTCAGCGTCGGGCCGAAGCCGCCCGAGGTCACAGTGCCAATCACGTCGCCTTCCGGCGTCGCGATCTCCGTGCCCTCGCGAGCCGGGGCACGACCTTCCGGCTTGAGGCCGACGCGGATGCGCGAGACGCCCTCAGCCAGCTCGCGCTGGATGCGCGCGGCGCCGGGGAAGCCGCCCTCCTCGCGACGGCGCTTCTGGATCGACCAGTTCAGCGCGGCCTCGATCGGGGACGTCGTGGTGTCGATGTCGTGGCCATAGAGGCACAAGCCGGCTTCAAGCCGCAGCGAATCGCGGGCGCCCAAGCCGATCGGCTTGACGCTGGCGTCGAGCAGCAGCGTGTCCCAGATCTCGCCGATCTTGGTCGCGGCGGCGGAGATCTCGTAGCCATCCTCACCGGTATAGCCGGAGCGGCTGACATTGGCCTTTATGCCGGCGACCTTCATGGTGCGCGAGGTCATGAAGCCCATCTCGGCGGCTTCCGGCGCGATTTTCGCGAGCGCGGCTTCCGCGCCCGGGCCTTGAAGCGCGATCAGGCCGCGATGTTCGGCGCGGACCAGCTTCACATTGGCCGGCAGGCGCGCCTCGATATGGGCGTAGTCAGCGTCCTTGCAGGCGGCGTTGACGACCAGATAAAGCGCGCCGTCCTCATCGGGATCGATCGAGCGCGTCACCATCAGATCGTCAAGGATGCCGCCGTCATCGTTGAGGAGCTGCGAATAGCGCTGCTTGCCGGGAGCGAGATTGACGATATCGGCGGGAATCAGCGCTTCCAGCGCCTTCGCCGTCGTCTCGTGGTCAGGCCCGATCAGGAAAGCCTGGCCCATATGCGAGACGTCGAAGAGCCCGGCCTTCTCGCGTGTCCAGTTGTGCTCGGTCAGGATGCCCGACGGATACTGCACCGGCATGTCGTAGCCGGCGAAGGGCACCATGCGGGCGCCGAGCGCGACATGGCGGGAATGAAGCGGCGTCTTCAGCGGCGCGGGCGCGCTGGCGGTGTCGGTTGTGGCCTCAAGAGCCTCGGCAGCCATGGCATGCCCCTCCCAGAATCGAGCGCAGGCTCCGGACGGAATCGTCCGGAACGCGCCCCCTCTGTCTTGGGACCTGAGAGATTTCCCCGCCAGCCGTCAGGCCGGACGAGTTACACCCGTCGGTGGGCGGACATCGCTGTCCACCGCTTTCCAGAGCGCCAAGTCCCCAGCGGTCCTTTTGCCTGAGCGTTTCCGGGGCGGTTGCGCCTTCGGCGCCGGCCCTGACGGATCAGGCCCGGTCTCTTCCGCGGGGATATGCGGCTAGGGCAGAGATACAGGAGGCACCGGCCCAGTCAATCCGGGCGGCGCCTTCTTTCACGGCAAATCGGCCTTTAGCGGCGGCGATGGCGCGCCGGAGCGGCAGCGCCGCCCTGGCCCAGACCGACGATGATCTCGACATCGCCCTTGCCGGCCGGCACGACGATGCCGTCCTCGACGAAGGAGAAATCGACACCGCTCTGGCCCGACGGGATCGTGCCGCCGACGCGCGAGCTGCGGCGCGCAACCGTCGTCGTGCCGCGCGTCACCGTCGTGCCCAAGGTCGCGCCGTAGCTGCCCGGGCTCCCCGCCGGGCCAAGGAGCACACGGCCCTCGACACCGACCTTGAGACGGAAGCCGCCATTGCCAGTCGGCGTGCATTCGCGCGCGACATTCGTGATCGAAACCTGGTAGCGCAGACCGCTGCTGTCCTGGCCGGCCTGGGCGCGGATGGCGGCGCCGCCATCGGCGATGATCACCTCCGGGCAGACAGTGTCATTCCGGTCCTCTTCCTTCGGCAGCTGGTCAGGCACCGGCGGCTTCGTGGACTGGAACATCAGCATGTTGAGCGCCGTGCTGCCGCCTGACGACGATGAGGAGGAGCCGCACCCGGCGAGGCCCAGGCAAAGCAGCGGCAGGGCGAGCCAGCGGCCCGCAGTCAAAGTCTGGTCGATCAAGGCAGCGCCTCCACGCCGGGGCCGAAGCCGTTGAGCGAGACGGGCACGCCCACCCCCTCCTCCGGCGTCTGGAATACAATGAATGTCGCGCTCTTGCCGCCCTTGAGCTGGCCAAGCAGGTTGTCGTCCATGACGACCTCGGCGACGCAACCAGTCGTCAGGCAGCGCACGAAACCGGCGCGCCCGATGTCCTTGTCGTCGATCTTGAGGCCGAGGCCCGACGGCAGCAGCACGCCGAGCGGCGCGACGACACGCAGGAGCCGGCTCTTCTGATCGGCGGTCTTCAGCACGATGACGAGGAGCGTCAGATTCGGCCGATCCTCGGCCGCGACGTTCTGGACCAGCGCGCATTGCTCCGCCTCGGCGCCGGGCGGCACCTCGCAGCGCATCTGCCAATCGCCATGTGTGGAACGCACCGCACCCTGCGCGAGCGCGGAGCCGGCGTAGAGGCTCGTCCCCATGAGCGCCAGCGCCAAGGCGCCTGCCGCCCCGATGATCCTCTTCATCCCTGCCATCCTTCGAAACCCGTCCAGAAACCGCAGAAGAAGCGCAAGATTCAGGCAAAACGCCGACCGCGCCAGAGAATCCCGCCGCTACTCACATAAAATGCGTTGGGACCATGCAGACCCGGCCCTGTCAAGGCGTGCACGCGGGTGCGGGCGCGGTTCCGTCAAGGCCTCGCGCGATTATGCCGCACAGATGATGATGGACCGTGTCATTGCCCCACTGGCGCAAGCGTGATCTTTGATTTATCGCAATGCCGAAGAACGAGGCGACCTTCGCGGTCGCCCCTTCGTGCGTGGGGCAAAGCCGGTCGGTTCCCATGCAGGTCGATTGAGGAGCATGTCGGATCGATGCGATTTCTGAGCAGGACCTTTGCAACCGCGGCCGTCACGGCCCTTGCCGTCGCCGCGCTGGCGACCGTCCCGGCCGTCGCCGGCACCGGCATGCCTTCCCCCTGGCAGATGAACCTGCAGGGCGCAGCGACCCCCGTCGCCGAGTTCATCCACTGGTTTCATGACTGGCTGAACATCATCATCGGCGTGGTCACGCTCTTCGTGCTGGCGCTGCTGATCTATGTCGTCTTCCGCTTCAACGAGAAGGCGAATCCGGTCCCCTCCAAGACCACGCACAACGCCCTGCTCGAAGTGTGCTGGACGGTGATCCCGGTCCTGATTCTCGTCGTCATCGCGATTCCCTCCTTCCGGCTGCTGAAGCTGCAGCTCGAGGTGCCGCAGGCCGACCTGACCCTGAAGGTCACCGGCAAGCAGTGGTACTGGTCCTATGAATACGCGCAGGACAACGGCGCCTTCGGCTTCGACTCGCTGATGCTGGACGAGAAGCAGCGCGCCGAGGCGATCGCCAGCAAGAAGATCGCCGAGGCCGAGGCCCCGCGCCTGCTCGCCGTCGACAACGAAGCGATCGTGCCGGTCGGCAAAATCGTCCGCGTCCAGGTCACCGGCGCCGACGTCATCCACAAGTTCACGGTGCCGTCCTTCGGCATCAAGATCGACGCGATCCCCGGCCGCCTGAACGAAACCTGGTTCAAGGCCGAGCGCGAAGGCATCTATTACGGCCAGTGCTCGTTCATCTGCGGCCAGAACCACGCCTACATGCCGATCGCCTTCCGCGTCGTCAGCCAGGAGCGCTACGCCGCCTGGCTCGCCGAAGCGAAGCAGAAGTTCGCCAATGCCGAGGATGCGGGCAGCAAGCTCGCCGCCGCGTCCAAGTAATTCGCCGAGGAGACAACACGATGGCAACAGCGGCTCAGCACGCTCACGGCCATGACGAGGCCCATCACGACCACCCGACCGGGTGGCGCCGGTGGCTTCTGTCGACCAACCACAAAGACATCGGCACGCTCTACCTGATCTTCTCGATCATCGCGGGCCTCGTCGGCGGCTTCCTCTCGATCATGATGCGTATCGAGCTGMWGYAKCCCGGCSTGCAGATCTTCGCSAAYGGCCAGAGCTACAACGTSTTCGTCACCGGCCACGGYCTGATCATGATCTTCTTCATGGTCATGCCCGCGGTCATCGGCGGCTTCGGCAACTGGTTCGTGCCGCTGATGATCGGCGCGCCGGACATGGCCTTCCCGCGCATGAACAACATCTCGTTCTGGCTCACCGTCGCAGCCTTCGTGCTGATGATCATCTCGATGTTCATGGAAGGCGCCCCGGGCGCGCATGGCGTCGGCACGGGCTGGACGGTCTATCCGCCGTTCTCGACCGCCGGCCACCCCGGCCCCTCCGTCGATTTCGGCATCCTGTCGCTGCACCTTGCAGGCGCCGCCTCGATCCTCGGCGCGATCAACTTCATCACCACGATCCTGAACATGCGCGCGCCTGGCATGACCATGCACAAGATGCCGCTGTTCGCCTGGGGCGTGCTGGTCACCGCCTTCCTGCTGCTGCTCTCGCTGCCGGTCCTCGCCGGGGCGATCACCATGCTGCTGACGGACCGCAACTTCGGCACGACCTTCTATGATCCGGCCGGCGGCGGCGATCCGATCCTGTACCAGCACCTGTTCTGGTTCTTCGGTCACCCCGAAGTCTACATCATGATCCTGCCGGCCTTCGGCATCGTCAGCCACATCATCTCGACCTTCTCGAAGAAGCCGATCTTCGGCTATCTCGGCATGGCCTACGCCATGGTCGCGATCGGCGTGGTCGGCTTCATCGTGTGGGCTCACCACATGTATACCGCCGGCCTATCGCTCAACACGCAGCGCTACTTCGTATTCGCGACGATGGTCATCGCGGTCCCGACGGGCATCAAGATCTTCTCCTGGATCGCGACGATGTGGGGCGGCTCGATCCGCTTCACCGCCCCGATGGTCTGGGCGATGGGCTTCATCTTCCTGTTCACCGTCGGCGGCGTCACCGGCGTGGTGCTGGCCAATGCCGGCGTCGACCGCTCGCTGCACGCGACCTATTACGTCGTGGCCCACTTCCACTACGTGCTGTCGCTCGGCGCCGTGTTCGGCATCTTCGCGGGCTTCTACTACTGGTTCCCGAAGATGAGCGGCTATGTGATGCCGGACTGGATCGGCCGCCTGCACTTCTGGGTCGCCTTCATCGGCGCGAACCTGCTGTTCTTCCCGCAGCACTTCCTCGGCCTCGCCGGCATGCCGCGTCACTATGTCGACTATCCCGATGCCTTCGCGGGCTGGCATTTCTGGTCGTCGATCGGCTCCTACATCTTCGCCTTCGGCCTGCTGATCTGGCTCTACGGCRTCRTCGTCGCCTTCAGCCGCAAGCAGCTCGCCGGCGACAATCCGTGGGGCGAAGGCGCRACGACGCTGGAGTGGACSCTGTCCTCGCCGCCGCCCTTCCACCAGTTCGAGACGCTGCCGCGCATCACCGGCTCGGACCACTGAGACAAAATGGCGGCGGACCCCACGGTCCGCCGCCGCCCCTCCCCCGAGCGCCTTGCGAGGCGTTCCGGAGACGGGCGGCATCACAACAGCCGCGAACACCCTGCGCCCACGGGCGCCGTTCACAAGAGTACGAAGACGATCCGACTGATGTCTGCTGCGTTCGAAACCCGCACCGACGGCCTGACCACCTCCACCGGCGAGGCGCGCGACTTCTTCGCGCTGCTGAAGCCGCGGGTGATGTCGCTCGTCGTGGTGACGGCGCTGACCGGTATGGCGACAGCCCCGGGCTCCGTGCACCCCGTCCTCGGCTTCGCCGCGCTGCTGGCGATTGCAGTCGGTGCGGGCGCGTCGGGTTGCCTCAACATGTGGTACGACGCCGACATCGACGCGCTGATGAGCCGCACGGCCAAGCGCCCGATTCCGGCGGGCCGGATTCAGCCCTCCGAAGCGCTCGCCTTCGGCCTGACGCTGTCGGTCGGATCCGTGCTGGTGCTCGGCCTGATCGCGAATGCGCTCGCAGCCGGCATGCTGGCCTTCACCATCTTCTTCTATGCCGTCGTCTACTCGATGTGGCTGAAGCGCTGGACCCCGCAAAACATCGTCATCGGCGGCGCCGCCGGCGCTTTCCCGCCCATGATCGGCGAGGCCGTGGTGACCGGCAATTTCGGCTGGCACTCGCTGGTGCTGTTCGCGATCATCTTCCTGTGGACGCCGCCTCATTTCTGGGCGCTGGCGCTGGTCAAGTCCGAGGATTACGCGCGGGCGGGCATCCCGATGATGCCGAATGTCGCCGGCCCCGCCGCGACCCGGCGGCAGATCGTGCTCTATTCGCTGATCATGGCTCCTGTCGCCGTGCTGCCGGCGCTGATGGGCTTCGGCGGCCTGATCTACCTGATCGTCTCGGTGACCACCGGGCTCGCGATGGTCTGGCTCGCGATCCAGGTCTGGCGCCGTACGGAAGGTCAGGCTGCCATCAAGGCCTGCTGGTCCCTGTTCGGCTTTTCGATCGTCTATCTCTTCCTGCTCTTCGCCGTGCTGCTCGTCGAGAACGGTTTTGGCCTGATGTGGGCCCTGCCGAAGGTGATCGGATGAGCGAGCAACACCCCCAGAAGCCGGCACCGGCACCGTTCTCGCCCGAGGATATGGCGCGCCGCCGCCGCCGCTCGATCGCGCTCGCGCTGGTGCTCGGCGGGCTCGTGATCTTCTTCTTCGTGGTGACGCTGGTGAAGACCGGCCCCGCCATCCTGAACCGGCCGCTGTGATGGCGAATCCCGTCCCGCAGAAACCCAAGGGCAACCCGGCGCGCACCGCACTGGTCTGCGTCGGCGTCGCTTTCGGCATGCTTGGTGCGTCCTTCGCGGCGGTGCCGCTCTATGATCTGTTCTGCAAGGTCACCGGCTTCGGCGGCACGCCGAAGGTCGGCACGGCCGGTGCCGGCAAGATCCTCGACCGGACGATGTCGGTGCGCTTCGACGCCAATGTCGCGCCGGGGCTCGGCTGGAAGTTCGAAGCGGAGAGCCCGGAGATCAAAGTCCAGGTCGGCGCGACCCAGACCGTGTTCTACAAGATGACGAATCGCTCGGACCGCACTGTGACCGGCATCGCGACCTACAATATCGCGCCGGACAAGGCGGCCGCCTATTTCGTCAAAATCCAGTGCTTCTGCTTTACCGAGCATACGCTGAAGCCCGGCGAGAGCTTCGAGGCACCGGTGGTGTTCTATATCGACCCCGAAATCGCTGGGAATCGCGAACTCGACGGCGTCCACGCCATCACATTGTCCTATACCTATTTCGCCTCGAAGTCGGGCCAGCCCGTCGCCGAGGACAAGGCTGGCTCCGTCAAGGGTGACGCGGGCAATTCGAAACTGTAGAACGCGCTAGAGCAAATGCGCGGACAAGACGTCGTACGCGGAGACTGAATACGATGGCCGGGGCCCATACGAAGCACCACGACTACCACCTCGTCGATCCGAGCCCGTGGCCGCTCGTCGGCGCCGCGAGCGCGACGATCATGGCGATCGGCGCCGTGATGTGGATGAAGGCGCTGCCGGTCGGCGGCATGCATATCGGCCCGCTCGTGTTCGGCGCCGGCCTGCTCGGCGTGCTCTACACCATGCTCGCCTGGTGGATGGACGTGATCCGCGAGGCCGAGAAGGAAGGCCACCACACCCGCGTCGTCCAGCTCCATCACCGCTACGGCATGATCATGTTCATCGCCTCCGAGGTGATGTTCTTCGTCGCGTGGTTCTGGGCCTATTTCGACGCCAGCCTGTTCTCGGGCGAGACGATCAATTATCTCCGCTACGACTTCACCGGCGGCGTCTGGCCCCCGAAGGGCATCGAGACCTTCGATCCCTGGCACCTGCCGCTCCTCAACACCCTGATCCTGCTGACCTCGGGCACCACGGTGACCTGGGCGCATTATGCGCTGATCAACAATGATCGCGCCGGCCTGAAGCAGGGCCTGTGGCTCACCGTGATCCTCGGCGTCCTGTTCACGCTGTGCCAGGCTTACGAGTATTCGCACGCCACTTTCGCCTTCAAGGGCAACATCTACGGCGCCACCTTCTTCATGGCGACCGGCTTCCACGGCGCCCATGTCATCATCGGCACGATCTTCCTGGCCGTGTGCCTCTACCGGTCCTATCTCGGCCACTTCAAGCCGCAGCAGCATCTCGGCTTCGAATTCGCCGCCTGGTACTGGCACTTCGTCGACGTGGTCTGGCTGTTCCTGTTCGCCTCGATCTATGTCTGGGGCGCCGGCGCGCACGCAGCCGCCGCGCATTGATCACGCGCCGTACCGCGCCCTCGCGGTTCTCGTCTGACGAAAGGCGGCCGCGAGGCCGCCTTTCGCGCTTCGGAGGCTATGATGGCCGGTTCTGAACCCACACCTCCTTCGCCCTACTCGACGGGGCTGGCGGGCCGCTGTCCACGCTGCGGCGAGGGGGCGCTGTTCGACGGCTTCCTCAAGTTGAAGCCGCGCTGCAGCGCCTGCGGCCTCGACTATAAATTCGCCGACTCGGCCGACGGCCCTGCCGTCTTCATCATGCTGATCGCCGGCTTCATTGTTCTGGGAGCGGCGCTCTATGTCGAGATCGCCTATGAACCGCCGATCTGGCTGCACCTCATGATGTGGCTGCCGCTGGCACTGGTCATCTGCCTTGCCCTGCTCAGGCCGATGAAGGGGCTGGCAGTCGCGCTGCAATACGCCAACAAAGCCGAGGAAGGCAGGCGGGCGAAGTGACCGCGCAAACCGCAAGCGACCGGAAACCCGGGCTGCTCCTGCCGACCGTCCTAACGATCATCGGAACGGCGATCCTCTGCATGCTCGGAACCTGGCAACTCCAGCGCATGCAGGAGAAGCACGCCTATATCGAGCGCCTGCAGGCACAAGCCGCCGGAGCGCCCGGCGCGATTCCGCCGAGCGCCGAATGGGCCAAGCTCGATGCAGCGGCGCTCGATCTCTCCCGCGTCGCCGCGAAGGGCACCTATGTCGACGGGCCGATCGCCGGAGTCCGCACCACGATCGCCGCCGGGCCGCCCGGCTCGCGGCAGCTCTCCGGCTTCGGCCGCTGGGTGTTCCAGGGTTTCAGGCTCGCGGATGGCGGCATCATTCTGGTCAATCGCGGCTTCGTGCCGGAAAGCCGCATGGGCCAGATCGGCCCGGCGAGCGGGCCGGACACGGTCACGGGCTTCCTGCGGGCGCCCGAAACCCGCAACAGCTTCACGCCGGAAGACCTGCCGGCGATCCGCGAATTCTACACGCGCGACCCCGCGGCGATCGCCGCGTCCCTCGGCTTGCCGCCGGCGCCGTTCTATCTGGAAGCCGAGCGCGAAGGCGACGGAATGAGGCCGCCGGCAGGGGTGGATGTGCGCGAGCTCATCGACCGCATCCCCGACAATCACCTGCAATACGCCCTGACCTGGTTCGGCCTGGCGCTGACATTGCTCGGCGTCTTCGCCGCCTATGCCTGGCAGGCGCGGAAAGGGTCCGCACCGACCTGATGTCGTTCAGGTTTTGCCGAAACCGCCGGACCGGCCTATAGCATCAAGCTGAGATCACCGAGGCCAAGATCGTGCTGCATGTTTCCACCCGGGGTGAAGCCCCGGCGCTGAGCTTTTCCGACGCGCTGCTGACCGGGCTCGCCCGCGACGGCGGCCTCTATCTGCCGCAAGCCTGGCCGGCGCTCACGAAAACGGAGATCGCCGGCTTCGCCGGGAAGCCCTATACGGCCGTGGCCGAACGCGTGCTCGGCGCGCTGACCGACGGCGACATCGAGAGCGGCGCGCTCTCCGGCATGATCCATCAGGCTTATGCCGGCTTCCGCCATCCGGCCGTCTGCCCGCTGACGCAGATCGGCGACAACCTCTTCGTACTGGAACTCTTCCACGGCCCGACGCTCGCCTTCAAGGACGTCGCGATGCAATTGCTCGGCCGGCTGATGGATCATGTGCTGGGCCAGCGCGGCCAGCGCGCCACCATCGTCGGCGCGACGTCCGGCGACACCGGCGGCGCGGCCATCGACGCCTTCAAGGGGTTGAAGAGCGTCGATGTCTTCATCCTCTATCCGCAGGGCCGCGTCTCCGATGTGCAGCGCCGGCAGATGACGACGGTCGACGCGCCGAACGTCCATGCCATCGCGGTCGAAGGCACCTTCGACGACTGCCAGAACCTCGTGAAGGCGATGTTCAACCATCACGCCTTCCGCGACGAGATCGGGCTCTCGGGCGTCAACTCGATCAACTGGGCCCGCATCGCCGCTCAGGTGGTCTATTACTTCACCTCGGCCGTCTCGCTGGGCGGGCCGGAGCGCAAGGTCTCCTTCACGGTCCCGACCGGCAATTTCGGCGACATCCTCGCCGGCTGGGTCGCCAAGCAGATGGGCCTGCCCATCGAGCGGCTGACCATCGCGACGAACAGCAACGACATCCTGGCGCGGACGCTGGAAACGGGCGTCTACGAGATGCGCGGCGTGGCGGCGACGACCTCGCCCTCGATGGACATCCAGATCTCGTCCAATTTCGAGCGGCTGCTGTTCGAAGCGCATGACCGCGACGGCGCGGCCGTGCGCCGGCTGATGCAGTCGCTGCAGCAATCCGGCCGCTTCGAGATCGCGGACGGACCGCTCCAGCGCATCCGCAGCGAGTTCGATGCCGCCTCCCAAAGCGAGGAGGAGGTCGCCGCCGAGATCAGGAAGAGCTGGACCGAGGCCGGCTATCTGCTCGATCCGCACACCGCGATCGGCGTCGGCGCCGCGCGTCTGGCGCTCAAGCGCGATCCGGCGACGCCGATGATCGTGCTCGGCACTGCCCATCCCGCCAAGTTCCCGGCCGCCGTGAAGGCCGCGAGCGGCGTCGAGCCGGAGCTGCCCGCCCATCTCTCCGATCTGATGGAGCGCAAGGAGCGGGTGACGCTGCTGCCGAACGATCTCGGCAAGGTCGAAACCTTCGTGCGCGAGCATGCGCGCGCCGTTCGGGGAGCGGCAGCGTGAGCGCGACGCCCCCGGTCGAGATCGTCGAACTCGCCGCGCCCGCGCGGAAAGAAGGCGCGCATGACCCCGATGTCCAGCTGACCACCCTGCCCTCGGGCCTGCGCATCGTCTCGCAGCGCATGGACCATGCCGCGACCGTCTCGCTCGGCATCTGGATCGGAGCTGGATCACGCGACGAGCTGCCGCATGAGCACGGCCTCGCCCATCTGCTCGAGCACATGGCGTTCAAGGGCACGGCGCGGCGCAATGCCCGCGAGATCGCCGAGGAGATCGAGGGCGTCGGCGGCGATCTCAACGCCGCGACATCCGTCGAATACACCTGCTACACCGCCCGCGTCCTCGGCACCGATCTCGCACTCGCCGTCGACATCCTCGCCGACATCGTCACTTCGCCGGCCCTCACCGAGGAGGAGCTGAAACGCGAGAAGGGTGTGATCCTGCAGGAGATTTCTGCCGTTCAGGACACGCCSGACGAYCTCGTCTATGACCGCTTCCTGCAGGCGGCCTTYCCSGACCAGCCSMTCGGCCGSCCGATCCTCGGCACGGCCGCGACAGTGCAGAGCTTCACGCCGGATGCGATCCGCGCCTATCTCGCCCGCAACTACCATGCCGGCAATATGGTGCTCGCCGCGTCCGGCGCCGTCGGTCATGACGAACTGGTGGCGCTCGCTCGTGAGCATCTATCGAATCTGCCGGCGCAGCCCGCGGAAGTGCCCGAACGCGAGGCCGGTACATATCGAGGCGGCGAAGCCAGGATCGGCAGCGACGAGGAGCAGGTCCATCTCGTGCTCGGCCTGCCCGGCAAGTCCTTTACCGGCGGCGCGCATTACGCTTTGCAGATCTTCGCCTCGGTGCTGGGCGGCGGGCTGTCATCGCGCCTGTTCCAGGAGGTGCGCGAGCAGCGCGGCCTGGCCTATGCGATCGATGCCTTCCACTGGCCTTTCTCGGATTGCGGCGTCTTCGGCATCGGCGCCGGCACCGCGCCTGAGGATGCGAACGAGCTGATCGAAGTTGCGCTCGGCTGCCTGCGCCAGGCGGCGGAGGATGTCAGCGAGGTCGAGGTGGCGCGAGCCCGCGCGCAGATGAAGGTGGGGCTGCTCGCCTCGCTCGAAAGTCCTGGCGGCAAGCTGGAGCAGATGGCGCGGCAGGTGCTGATCTTCGGCCGGGCAATCCCGCGCGAGGAACTTGCCGCCCGTCTCGACGCGGTCACGCTCGAGGATGTGCGCGCTGCGGGCCGCTCGCTACTCGGCCACCAGCCGACCATCGCGGCGATCGGCCCGATCCACGGTATTCCCGGGGCCAAGCGCCTGCGTCAGGCTGCCCGGGCAGCGGACTGAACGGCGATGGCGCTCTTCCGTTTCCCGAGCGAGCCGCCGAGCCGCCCGTTGATACGGACGCCGAATCTCTATCTGCGTGCGCCGCAGGCCAGCGACTACTCCGCCTGGGCCATGCTGCGGATCGAAAGCCGCGACTTCCTGACCCCCTGGGAGCCGACCTGGAACGAGGACGACCTGACCCGGGCCTCCTTCCGGCTGCGCGCCAAGCGAGCGGCACGCGAAATCGCCAGCGACGAAGCCTATTCGCTGTTCATCTTCGAAGCCCATACCGAGATCCTGCTCGGCGGGTTGACCCTTGGCCTGATCCGCCGCGGCGTCGCCCAGGCCTGCACGCTCGGCTACTGGATGGGCAAGCGCCATGCCGGCAAGGGGCACATGGCCGAAGCCGTGCGCGGCGCGGTGCGCTTTGCCTTCTCCGAGCTTGCACTGCACCGGGTCGAGGCCGCCTGCTTGCCGAACAACGAACCGTCGCGGCGGCTGCTGGAGCGGATCGGGTTCCAGCACGAGGGGCTGGCGCGGGCCTATCTCAAGATCAACGGCGTCTGGGCCGACCATCTGCTCTACGCGGTGCTTTCGGGCGATGCGTTGCCCGGAGCGAAGCCGTGAAGGCAGCGGTTGACCACAGCCACGCTCTGCCTTGCCCTTGCCATGAGCGACCAATAGGGATTTTCGTTCAAGTTCGAATGATTGTCTCCCGCCTGATAGCCGAGCACAGCTTGTCCATTTCCGAGCGCATCCTCCGGATCGGCCTCGCCGTCGCCGGCCTTGCCGTGTGGTTCAGTTTCGCGACCGTGACGCCAGCCAGCGCCGTCGATGCGGTGCGCGTCCCGGTCGATGTGCCGGTGATTGATCTCACCAATGTCGTCGAGCGCAACAAGTCGGACGGCGACGTCATCCAGATCTCGACCGCGCCGGGGCCGGACGGCATCGTCCGCCGCATCGCGGTCAGGGCGCGCGAATCGGGCGCCCGGCCGGACTGGATCGTCTTCGCGCTGACGAACGATTCCGATGAGCAGATCGACCGGCTGCTGGTCGCGCCCTTTCACCGGCTGATCGGCTCCGGCGTTGTCTGGCCCGATCTGGGCGACAAGCGCATCGAGGCGGTGACGGCGAGCCAAGGCCTCTCGCCTGACCGCGAAGCCAGCCCCGACGCCGATGTCTTCCTGATCACGCTCGACCCCGGCACGACCGTGACCTTCGTAGCCGAGCTGAAGTCTCCGAACCTGCCGCAGCTCTATCTCTACGAGTCGGAAGCCTATCGCCAGAAGACCAACGGGCTGACGCTCTACAAGGGCATCATCATCGGCATCGCCGGCCTGCTCGCGCTCTTCCTGACCATCATCTTCGTGGTCAAGGGCGCGGTGATCTTTCCGGCTGCCGCGGCGCTCGCTTGGGCGGTCCTTGCCTATGCCGGCCTCGATTTCGGGTTCTTCCAGCGCCTTTTCCCACTCACGCCCGCGATCGAGCGCATCTACCGGGCGGGCGCGGAAGTCGTGCTTGCCGCGACGCTGCTCGTTTTCCTGTTCGCCTATCTCAACCTGTCGCGCTGGCATGTGCGCTATGGCCATGTCACGGCGATCTGGATCATCGGCCTTGCCGGCCTGATCGGCCTTGCCGTCTTCGACGCGCCGATGGCATCCGGCATCGCGCGCATCTCGATCGCGGCTGTCGCGGCGATCGGCTTCATCCTGGTCGTGCATCTGGCGACGCATGGCTACGAGCGGGCGGTGATGCTGATCCCGACCTGGTTCCTGCTCGCTGTCTGGGTCACCGCCGCGAGCTTCACGGTCACCGGGCAGTTCCAGCGCGACCTCGTGGCCCCTGCCCTCTTGGGCGGCCTCGTGCTGATCGTGCTGCTGATCGGCTTTACCGTGATCCAGCACGCCTTCGCCGGCGGCGCGATCTCGCAGGGGCTCGTCTCCGACACCGAGCGGCGGGCGCTGGCGCTTTCCGGCTCCGGCGACCTCGTCTTCGACTGGGACGTCAGCTCCGACAAGGTCTTCGTCTCGCCGCAGATCGAGACGCTGCTCGGCCTGCCGAAGGGCTCGCTCGAAGGCTCGGCCGCACGCTGGCTGGAGCACATGCATGTCGCCGACCGTGACCGCTACCGCGTCACGCTCGACGCCGTGCTGGAGCAACGCCGCGGCAAGCTCAACCTCGACCTGCGCCTGCGCTCCGCCAACGGCGCCTATCACTGGTTCAACGTCAAAGCGCGGCCCGTCATCGGCTCGGACGGCGAAGTCATCCGCGTCATCGGCACGCTCTCCGACGTCACCGAGCAGCGCACGGCACAGGAGCGGCTGCTGCACGACGCCGTCCATGACAACCTGACCGGGCTTCCCAACCGCAAGCTGTTCCAGGACCGKCTSGGCGCSATCTTCGGYTTCWSCCGCGCCGACGACAATATCCGCCCGACSGTRMTCGTCATCGAYRTMGACCGCTTCAAGCAGGTCAATGAATCGGTTGGTTTCTCAGCCGGCGACTCGATCCTGCTGACGCTGGCACGGCGCCTTGGCCGGCTGCTCAGGGCGCAGGACACACTCGCCCGCATCGGCGGCGACACCTTCGCGATGATCCTGGTCTCGGAGCGCGATCCCGAGCGCGTCCTCGCACTGGCCGAACTCGTGCGCCGGGCCGTCTCGACGCCGATCACCTATGCCGAGCGGGAGATCGTGCTGACCCCCTCGATCGGGCTCGCCCTGTTCGACCCCTCGCCTGCTGCCCGCAAGGACGATGCGCTGAAGAACGCCGAGCTCGCCATGGCCCATGCCAAGCGCCAGGGCGGCAACAAGATCGAGATCTTCGTTCCGGCGATGCGGACCGACCGCAACGACAGGCTCGCACTGGAGAGCGACCTGCGCCGGGCGATCGAGCGCAACGAGATCCAGGTCATGTACCAGCCGATCGTCCGGCTGGAGGACCGCACCATCGCCGGGTTCGAGGCGCTTGTGCGCTGGGACCACCCGCGCGAGGGSCGGYTGMTGCCGCAGGACTTCCTCGCCATCGCCGAGGAAACCGGGCTGATCGTCGATCTCGGCGTCTATGTGATGGACAAGACGGCCCGCGAGCTCGAAGCCTGGCAGGCGGCACTCGAAGTCGACCCGCCGATCTTCGCCAGCGTCAATGTCTCCAGCCGGCAGTTGCTGCGCCACGACCTGCTGCACGATGTGAAGACCGTTCTCGGGCGGCGGCGCGTGCTGCCGGGCACGCTCAAGCTCGAAATCACCGAAAGCCTGGTGATGGAAAACCCGGAATATGCGGCGCAGATGCTGCAGCGCATCCGCGACCTCGGCGCCGGTCTCTCGCTCGATGATTTCGGGACGGGCTATTCCTCGCTGTCCTATCTGCAGCGCTTCCCCTTCGACACGATCAAGATCGACCAGAGCTTCGTGCGCCAGATGGGCAATGGCCGCCCGCCGGTGATCCTGCGCTCGATCGTGCAGCTCGCCTCCGATCTCGGCATGGATGTCGTGGCCGAGGGCGCGGAGAGCGAGTCCGATGCCATCGAGCTCTACCAGATCGGCTGCCAATACGCGCAAGGCTACATCTTCGGCCAGCCGATGACCGCGGCCGAGGCGCGGCGCCTGATGGGGGCGACGGCTGCGGCGGCGACAGAGATGGCGTAGGCGGCCGAGCCATCGAGCGGGCAGAAGGCCTGAGGTCCAAAGACGGCTGAACGCGGCGCTCGCCGTCAGGATCGGGCTTGTCCCGACCAGCCACGTCTTCATTCTTCGAGTGCGATGTTCAAAACGCGGATGCTCGCCACAAGGGCGAGCATAACGGAAACGGAATCAGCGCCGTGTCCTTGGGTTGCGGGGCCTTGGCCCATGTCCTTGGGTTGCGGGTCCCTGGCTGGCGCGAGGCCCCGGAATGACCGGAGCTGGCAGCTCAGGCGTGGCCGGCGTCCCGGGAGAGGAATGCAGGTTCGATCCCAAGCTTGTTGAGCGCCCGCTGATACTTCGTCTCGATGCTCTCGTCGAACAGCAAGCCGGGATCGGCCGGGCAGTGCAGCCAGCCATTCGACTGGATCTCCGCCTCGAGCTGTCCAGCGGCCCAGCCGGCATAGCCGAGAGCGAGGACGGCATTTTCCGGTCCGCTACCGATGGCGATAGCTCTGAGGATATCGAGCGTCGCCGTCAGGCAGATGCCGTCGTCGATCGGCAGCGTTGCCGATTCGAGGAAGAAATCCGCCGTATGCAGCACGAAGCCGCGCTTGGTCTCGACCGGGCCGCCGCGCAGGACCTGCATGCGCTCGGCGCTGCTCGGCAGCCGGATGATCTCCTCGGACGGAATGACATCGAGCTGAACGAGCAGATCCGGAAACTTGGTGTCGCCGGCCGGCTTGTTCACGATGATGCCCATGGCGCCATCCTCGGAGTGGGCGCAGACATAGACGACGCTGCGGCTGAAGCGCGTGTCGGCCATCCCGGGCATCGCGATGAGGCACTGCCCGTCCAGATAGCTGCGGCCGCCGAGGCGGGGTTGTGAGCCGATCTTCATCCCCCGTATGCTAGGCGCTGTCGGGGAGGCTCGGCAAGGCTCGATGTGAGCGGGCGCCTCCGGCTTCGCGCAAACCCGACATCCGCGCCGCGTCCAAGCGATGCGCGGGGGCGGTCCTTCGTTGCGGCATCGCGATTGCGCCCCATTTGCGCGCAAGAATGAAGGTTGCGGGAGCCAATTCAGGACGTGAGACGCAGGTTTTGTTCGCTTTTCGGTTTCGCAATGGATAATGCAGGGTCGTGAACCGCATTTTTTCCCTGCTGGCCATGATGCCTCTCGCGCTCGGCGCCGCCGCGCACGCGCAGGAGGCGCCGACCGAGGCCGCGATGTCGCCATGGTCGGCGAGCGAGCATGCGAAGCTGCGCCTGATCGCCGGCCCGACCACTGCGACGGGCAAGCAGCGCGTCGGCGTCGAGATCGTCATGTCTCCGGGTTTCAAGACCTATTGGCGCAGCCCCGGCGAGTTCGGCGTGCCGCCGAACTTCGACTGGTCGGGCTCGACCAATATCGGCGGGCTCGATGTGCGCTGGCCCGTTCCGGAGCGATTTCAGGATTCGGCCGGCTACTCGATCGGTTATGTCGGGGAAGTCGTGATTCCGATCTCTGTCCAGCCGGTCGATCCGTCCCGGCCCGTCCTGGTCGTCCTCAAGCTCGAATATGCCGTCTGCGAGAAGATCTGCATCCCGGCCAAAGGCGAGGCCAGCCTGTGGCTCGAGCCGGGCGTCACGACCGTGACATCGCCGCGGCTGGAGAGTTTCGAGGCGCGCGTGCCGGTATCGGCGAAGCCCGGCCCGCAAAAGGAGAAGACCTCGATCCTCGAGGCCAAGCTTGACGACACCGTCGTCGATCCCGGTCTCAGGCTCGTCCTGCAGCCGCCCCCGGAGGGCAAGATCGAGGACATCTTCGTCGAGGGGCCCGGCCAATGGTCCTTCGGTAAATCCCGGCTGACGCCGCAGGGCGACGGCACGGTTGCCGCTCAGATCCGCATCAACGAGCGGCCGAAGAGCGCTGCCGGTCCCGTCCCCCTGATCTTCACCGTTCGCGGGACGCCCAAGCCCGTCGAGATACGGCTCGAACTCGACATCCCCGCCGGCAAGCCCTAATCCCTGAGGCGAAGCGGCCTTCCCGCCGCGGGCTTCACGGAGAAAGACGCAATGACGATCCAGGTGGGTGACAAGCTTCCGCAGGCGACGTTCCGCATCATGACCGTCGATGGCCCGGCTGCCAAGACGACCGAGGACCTGTTCAAGGGCCGCAAGGTCGTGCTCTTCGCCGTGCCCGGCGCGTTCACGCCGACCTGCCACAAGAACCATCTGCCCGGCTATCTGGCCAAGGCCGATGAGATCAAGGCCAAGGGCGTCGACGCCATTCTGGTGACCTCGACCAACGACGTCTTCGTGCTCGACGCCTGGTCGAAGGCGACCGGCGGCGCCGGCGTCATCGAGTTCCTTTCCGACGGTAACGCCGATTTTGCCACGGAAATCGGCCTGTCGATGGACGGCTCGGGCTTCGGCATGGGCACGCGCTCGCGGCGCTATTCGATGCTGGTCGAAGACGGCGTCGTGAAATCCCTCAACGTCGAGGAAGCCGCCGGCAAGGCCGACGCCTCCGGCGCCGAGACGATGCTCGGCCAGCTCTAAGGCTTGCCGGCCGCCAATTGCAGAGCCCGCGCGAGGTCATCGCGCGGGCTTTTCTGTTGGGCTGTGTGTGCCGAGGCGGCCAACGCGGCGAATGCCCGACATGGGCGGGACGCCGCCTTATGGGCACGCGTATTGTTACTGTTACGGACTTCCTCGCGATGCCGCCTGGCGGCAGGATGGCGCGCGGTGCCTAAACCGCGGCAGACGCCGAGGCAACCTAAGATCCAGAATCCGAGAATAGCATTGTTCAAGCCTCTGATGGCCATCTGCTTGACTTTTTAAGTTCAAGATTATGGAGGAGAAGGCAATATGACTGTTAAATCGGTCGAACAATTTGCGACCCCTAAAGAAGGCCCCGATATCAACCGGCGGAACATCTTGCTCTCGGGCTCGGCTCTTGTTGCCGCGGCGACCGGCCTTGGCGCCAGCGCTCAGGCGCAGCAGCCCGCTCCGGCGCCTCAAGCCGCCGCACCGTCCGGGCGCCGCCCCAACATCCTGGTGATCTGGGGCGATGACATCGGAACATGGAACAAACAGCCGCGGCATGATGGGCTACATGACCCCCAACATCGACCGGATCGCGCGTGAAGGCGTGTCGTTCACGGATTATTACGGGCAGCAAAGTTGCACCGCGGGCCGCGCGGCCTTCATCGGCGGAAACGTGCCGGTCCGTACCGGCATGACCAAGGTCGGCCTGCCCGGCGCCGCCGAGGGCTGGCAGAAGACCGATGTCACCATGGCGACGGTGCTGAAATCGCAGGGCTATGCGACCGGTCAGTTCGGCAAGAACCATCAGGGTGACCGCGACGAGCATCTGCCGACCCAGCACGGCTTCGACGAATTCCTCGGCAATCTCTACCACCTCAATGCCGAGGAGGAACCGGAGAACCCCGACTACCCGAAAGACCCCGAGTTCCGGAAGAAGTTCGGGCCGCGCGGCGTGATCAAGGCCTCCGCCGACGGCAAGATCGAGGACACCGGGCCGCTCACGAAGAAGCGGATGGAGACGATCGACGAGGAGACGCTGGCGGCAGCGAAGGACTTCATCCAGCGCCAGGTCCGTGCCAACAAGCCGTTCTTCACCTGGTGGAATGCGACGCGGATGCATTTCCGCACGCATATCAAGCCGGCGAGCCGCGGCAAATCCGGGCAGGACGACTATTCCGACGGCATGGTCGAGCACGACGGAATGGTCGGCGAACTGCTGAAGCTCGTCGACGATCTCGGCATCGCCAACGATACCATCGTCTTTTACTCCACCGATAACGGCCCGCACTACAACACCTGGCCCGATGCCGCCACGACACCATTCCGTAGCGAGAAGAACTCTAACTGGGAGGGTGCTTACCGCGTTCCTGCCTTCGTTCGCTGGCCGGGCAGGTTCCCTGCGGGCACGACGCTGAACGGCATCTTCGCGCATGAAGACTGGTTGCCGACCTTCGCGGCAATCGCCGGGGAGCCCGAGATCAAGGACAAACTCCTGAAAGGCGTGCAGCTCAACGGGCGCAACTACAAGAATTACATCGATGGCTATAACCAGTTCGACTACTTGTCGGGCAAGGTGAAGGAGTCGCCGCGCAATGAATTCTGGTACGTCAATGATGACGGACAGGTCGTTGCGGCCCGCTATCAGGACTGGAAGGTCGTGTTCCTCGAGAACCGAGGCGAGGCGTTCGGCGTCTGGCGCGAGCCCTTCACTGAGCTGCGCGTCCCCCTGCTCTTCCACCTGCGCCGCGACCCGTTCGAGAAGGCGCAACACAATGCCAACGTCTACAATGACTGGTTCCTGGAGCGCGTCTTCGTCATCGTTCCGATTCAGGGTCTCGCGGCCAAGTTCCTGCAAACCATGAAGGATTACCCGCCGAGCCAGACGCCGGGTTCGTTCAATCTGACGAAGATCGAGTCCCAGCTCCGAAGCGCGGCGGGCGGCGGCTGACCGCGCATACGTTCTCCCGAAGCGGCGTGGCTAGCGTCCGCTTCGGGTCGGTCGGGAGCGGACGCTCAGCATTTTGGTCTCTGGATTTCAACTGGGGTGTCAGTCGCCTGTTGAGCGAGGCACGAATGCCCCTGAGTGCCCTCGGGGGCTGGAACTCCATCGAGGAGCACAAAGCGAGCCGAATGGGCACCATAGAGTCCGGCGGGAAATCGCATTTTGCTATGGATGAGGAAGGCGCCGCTCCGGTTGCGGGTCAGCACTCCCTTTTGCACGAGCTGGATCAAACCGAGCTGGCTGGGCAGCACCTCGTAGGCTGTGACGGGCTGCACGGCCACGACGGTTGAAGGATCAATCGCGACAACACCGCCTGGGAAGAAGGAAAAGGCGCCATCGAGGAGCGAAGGCTCAACCTTGCTGAAGTCAATCCCCGCGACTGGGCTGCCAAGCTTTGCCGCGGCCGCCCGCGACTTTGTAGCCTCCGGCGGCATCTTGACGGTGCCGGATGGGACTGAGAAGCCGGACACTTCGTATTGGGCTGCCACGACAGGTTCCTTGCCCGTCTCTCGGCGCACGATCGCGACTGCTGCCTCGGGGCCTTTGGACTGACTGAAAGCCGTCTTGGAGCCGTTCGGCATAGTCTGACTGAAATACGGCAGGCATCCCGTATGAGGCATGAAAACCATCTTATCGGCTCCTACCCCTTTTGCCCCGACCAGAGGGTTTTTCCCGGATGCGGAACCGGGCCCGGCTGAGCTGGAGCTGAGAACGACGCGTTCGAGGCGCTGGGTCGCTCCGGTGAAATCCCAGATGACGCCGCCGTAAGTGCTTATGACGACATAGAGAGGCTGCTCGCCCGGCTCGACCTGAATGGAGCCCGCACCGATCGTCACATCCTGCGAGCCGATGGTCGCTGTCGACACCGAATCCGTTTCGTATGCCGACAGGAGCACAACCTTTGCCCGTTCGGACGCCTTGGGCATCAGGCAAGCTCCACGCGTGGCGATCGCCTGGCGGTCCTCTGCAGCTTTGCGCTCAGCTTGGAGGCCGGCCACGACAACACCGTATTCCTCCGGCGAAACCGTACCGTTCCCGTCGACGTCGAGCGATTTGATCAGCTCCGTGGCTTTCTCGGTGAAGCGCTGCAGATCGACACTACGGGCGTCGCCTCCAAATGCTGCAATGGCATCGCGGGTCAGCACGGGAAGGCCATACAGGTCGGCCGGCTTAGTTCCCGTTGGAGCGGCACCCGCCTCCACCCATGAGACCTTGCCATCACGATCCGTATCGGCATCTTGGAAAGACTTAAGATCGCGCTCCAGTCGCTCTCGACGGCTGGCGAGGAGGTGCCCCGCGTCGAAACGCGTATCGTACTTGTACCTCGCCTGGAACTCCTCCCGCGTGACGAAGCCATCGCCGTCAGCATCCGCATTCATATACCGTCCGGCGGCGGCAAATTTGGCGTTGGCGCCAAGAAAGGCTTCGTGCAACCCGGCATCGGCCTCATCGATCAGGCCATCGCCGTTGGCATCGAGCGTCATGAACGCTTTCTGTATTTGGGCAGCAGACTTCTCGATCGTCATTCCTGGCAGCACGAGCAAGCTCGCCAATCGTGGCGACAGGTCAGCGCGGGCAGGTTGCGAGAGTGCCGAAGCCGAACCCAGTACCAGGAAGCCTGACAGCAACACGACCAGGGATGAAGCACGAGCTCTATTCAATATTGCCTCCTGAATAGCCTGTTCCTCCGCTTAACAGGCCAAGCTTGAGGCGGGCTTAAAGGGATAGTGGGAGACCTTCGAGGTTTCGGGCATGCTCCGTTTACCGAATACAGGAGAAGCGGCCGTGCTAGCGCGCAGGGTGGACAACTAACTTCCGCTTGGGGTCGAGCGCTGACGGCCCCGCCAACTCGCCGTCCTCCTTTCATGGCTTCTTCCGGGTGTTGATCGATCCGATCGCGGCTTGTCATGAGACAAGGCCCGGCCCCCCGGCTAGCGTCTACGCCGGAGGAAAGCCTGCATGTCCGATATCATCATCCGCCCGCTCGCCGCTGCCGACCGCGTCGCCTGGACGCCGCTCTGGCGGGGCTATCTGACCTTCTACAAGGCGACGCTGCCGCCCGAGCTCGACGAGATTACCTTCAACCGGCTGACCGGCGGTCAGGAGCCGATGGGCGGCTTCATCGCGCTGCAGGGCGACAAGGCGCTCGGCATCACCAACTGGGTGATCCACCGCACGACCTGGAGCGAACGGAACATCTGCTATCTGCAGGATCTGTTCACGGTGCCGGAGGCGCGCGGAACCGGCGTCGGCCGCAAGCTGATCGAGGCCGTGAACGCCATGGCGCGGGAGAAGAACTGCTTCCGCGTCTACTGGCAGACGCATGAATCGAACCTGCAGGCGCAGGAGCTCTACGACAAGGTTGCCGACAAGTCGGGCTTCATCGTCTATCGCCAGCCGCTGGCGTGACGAGCAGACAGCCGTCTTCGCATGATCTGACACAAGCCGGGCTGCATAGACGCAGAGGCACGCCTGCGCCTGTGCAATCGCAACGGCCATGCAAGCGCCTATATTGGCAGGAGGCTTGAGCGGACCGCTTTGCAGTGGCCGCCGAGCCGTCCCCTCGCAGGGCGCATCTTGCGCCCGCAGCCAGCGACAGGCGCGTCATGAAGAAGATCGGGTTTCTCTCCTTCGGCCATTGGTCGCCCTCACCGCAATCCGGCACGCGTTCGGCCGGCGATGCGCTACTGCAGTCGATCGATCTCGCCGTCGCGGCGGAGGAATTGGGCGCCGACGGAGCCTATGTGCGCGTCCATCATTTCGCCCGGCAGCTCGCCTCACCCTTCCCGCTGCTGGCCGCGATCGGCGCCCGGACGAAACGCATCGAGATCGGCACCGCCGTGATCGACATGCGCTACGAGAACCCGCTCTACATGGCGGAGGATGCCGGCGCGGCCGACCTCATCGCCGGCGGACGGCTTCAGCTCGGCATCAGCCGCGGCTCGCCGGAACAGGTGATCGATGGCTGGCGCTATTTCGGCCACGAACCGGCCGAGGGCCAAAGCGACGCCGATATGGGCCGCCGCCATGCCGAGGTCTTTCTCGACGTGCTGCGCGGCCAGGGCTTCGCCGAACCGAATCCACGGCCAATGTTTCCGAACCCGCCCGGCCTGCTGAGACTCGAGCCGCATTCCGAAGGCTTGCGCGAGCGCATCTGGTGGGGCGCCGGCTCAAACGCGACCGCCGTGTGGGCGGCGAAGCTCGGCATGAACCTGCAGAGCTCGACCCTGAAGGACGACGAGACGGGCGAGCCCTTCCATATTCAGCAGGCGAAGCAGATCCGCGCCTATCGCGAGGCCTGGAAGGAGGCGGGCCATGCGCGTGAACCGCGCGTCTCGGTCAGCCGCAGCATCTTCGCTTTGGTCGACGATCGCGACCGCGCCTATTTCGGCCGCGGCGACCAGGGTGACGACCAGATCGGCTTCATCGATGAGAACACCCGCGCCATCTTCGGGCGCAGCTATGCAGCCGAGCCGGACAAGCTAGTCAAGGAGCTGGCGAAGGACGAGGCGATCGCCGAAGCCGATACGCTGCTGCTGACCGTGCCGAACCAGCTCGGCGTCGACTACAACGCCCATGTGATCGAGGCGATCCTGAAGCACGTCGCACCGGCGCTCGGCTGGCGCTGAGGGCGATCGTCCGAGCCGAGCCGCGAAGCCGCGTCGGGGCCGCAAGGATCACTTTTCGATGAGCCGCTAGCGCCCCGACTTGAACGGCGCCATGCCGGCGCGCGCCAGCGCGTCGGCGCGCTCGTTCATCTCGTCGCCGGCATGGCCCTTGACCCATTTCCACTCGATCTTGTGGCGGCCGAGCGCCGTCTCGAGCCTCTGCCAGAGCTCGACATTCTTGACCGGCTTCCTGTCGGCGGTCTTCCAGCCGTTCTTCTTCCAGCCGTGGATCCAGCCGGTGATGCCCTGCCGCAGATACTGGCTGTCCGTGTGCAACGCGACGGTGCAGGGCCGCTTCAGGGCCTCGAGCGCGGCGATGGCTGCCATCAGCTCCATACGGTTGTTGGTGGTCTGGGCCTCGCCGCCGGAAAGCTCCTTCTCGACGCCGTTGAAGGTGAGGATCGCCCCCCAGCCGCCGGGGCCGGGATTGCCGGAGCAGGCTCCGTCCGTCCAGACTTCGACAGTATCGCTCACCGCTTCAGCCCGTATTCGCGGGCGTCGACGACGCGCTGGTGGAAGGCGAGCTTGCGGTCGTATTCGAGCGGATCATGCGGCTTGACCAGCGCGCCCGGCGGCACGTTGAGCCAGTCGACGAGGCGCGTGAGCAGGAAGCGCAGAGCCGAGCCGCGGCAGAGCTGCGGCAACGCCTCGATCTCGACCAAGCTCAGCGGGCGGACCGTCTCGTAGCCGGCGAGCAGCGCCTGGCCCTTGGTCAGATTGAACGAGCCGTCTGCCTCGAAGCACCAGGAGTTCAGGCAGATCGCCAGATCATAGGCATAGGCGTCGGTGCAGGCGAAGTAGAAGTCGATCAGGCCCGAAAGCCGGCTTCCGATGAAGAAGACGTTGTTGGGGAAGAGATCGGCATGGATCACGCCGCGCGGTAGGTCCTTGGGCCAGCTCGCCTCATGCACGGCAATCTCCGCCATGACCCGGCGGGCGAGGCCCGGAGAGACCTTGTCGGCATCCGGCCCCGCCTGATGCGCCAGGGGACGCCAGCCGGGCACGGAGAGCGCGTTGACCCGCTCCATGGTGAAATCGGCGCCGGCCTCGTGCATCAAGGCAAGACCGCGGCCGAGTTCCTGGCAATGGGCAGCGGTCGGCCGGCGGACGGAGAGCCCGTCGAGGAAGGTGACGATCGCGGCCGGGCGCCCGGCGAGACGGCCGAGCATCTCGCCGCGGCTATCCTGCACCGGCTGCGGGCAGATCAGGCCGCGGCCTGCGAGATGCTGCATCAGGCCAAGGAAGAACGGCAGATCGTCCGGATTCACCCGCTTCTCATAGAGGGTGAGGATGAAAGTGCCCTGCGTGGTGTGAATCAGGTAGTTCGAGTTCTCAACGCCCTCGGCGATGCCCTTGGCGGAAAGCAGGTCGCCGATGCCATAGCGCGCCACGAAGGCAGCCATCTCGTCATCGGGAACTTCGGTATAGACGGCCAAGATCAGGCTCTCTTGCTCTTCGGTTCATCGCATTTTCTTCACGCGAAGCGGTATCCGCCTCGCTTGAAAATGCTTCTGCTGGCCTTACTCGGCCGCGTTCGGCGCCGCTTCGCCGCGCAATTCGCGCGGCAGCGGGAAGAAGACGTTTTCGTCGGCGGTCGAGACGGTCTCGACGCGGACCTCGTACCGGGCCGCGAAGGCGTCGATAATCTCCTCGACCAGCACCTCGGGCGCGCTGGCGCCGGCGGTGATGCCGAGGCTGCGGATATTGCCGAAGACGGCCCAGTCGATCTCGTCGGTGCGCAGGACGAGCCGGGCAACCGGGCAGCCGGCGCGCTCGGCCACCTCGCGCAGGCGCTGCGAGTTCGAGGAATTGGGCGAGCCGACGACGATCAGCCCGTCGACTTGCGGCGCCACGCGCTTCACCGCTTCCTGGCGGTTCGTCGTCGCATAGCAGATGTCTTCCTTGTGCGGGGCGATCAGCTCCGGGAAGCGCGCTTGCAGCGTCTCGACGATTTCACGGGTGTCGTCGACCGAGAGAGTGGTCTGCGTGACATAGGCCAGCGGCTGGGCGGCTGGCGGGGTCAGCGCGGCGACATCCTCCAGCGTCTCGATCAGCGTGATCGCCCCCTCCGGCAACTGGCCCATCGTGCCGATGACCTCCGGATGGCCGGCATGGCCGACGAGCAGGATGTGGCGGCCGCGCTTGTGATGCACCTCGGCCTCGCGATGCACCTTCGTGACCAGCGGGCAGGTGGCATCGATAGCGAAGAGGTTGCGCGCCTTCGCCGCCGCCGGAACCGCCTTGGCGACACCATGGGCGGAGAAGATCACCGGGCGCGTCTCGTCGGGCACCTCGTCGAGCTCGGCAACGAAGACCGCCCCTTTCCGCTTCAGGGATTCGACGACGTATTTGTTATGGACGATCTCGTGGCGGACATAGACCGGCGCGCCATGCAGAGCGAGTGCCTTCTCGACCGCGTCGATGGCGCGCACGACCCCGGCGCAGAAGCCGCGCGGGGCACAGAGCAGGATGGCGAGCGGCGGCTTGGTCACGCGCGAAATGAACTCCGGATGATGCCGGTCTTCTTTCGGCGGGATGGCGGCGATGTCAAGGAAGCGAAGCGGCGCAGGCCGGACAGCCATGTCGATTGCCTCTCGCAGTCTTGCCGCCGAGCGCCTAGATAGAACCCTGGCCGCCCGCGCAGCAGCTCCGCTTCAGGCCATCGCACGCCCGTTTCCGATCACGAGTTCCGTATGGCCGACGCCACCTCGCATGTCAGCTTCCTGCCGCCGATCCTGACCTTCTGCGCCGCGGCGGTGGTCGCTGTTCCGCTGTTCCGCAAGCTCGGGCAATCGGCGGTTCTGGGCTATCTCGCCGCCGGCATCGTGATCGGCCCCTCGGTCCTGGGCGTGATCAAGGACCCCGACGCCATCCGCAGCACGGCCGAGATCGGCGTGGTGCTGCTGCTCTTTCTGGTCGGCCTCGAATTGCAGCCGGCGCGCCTCTATTCGATGCGCAAGGACATTCTCGGCACCGGCCTGGCGCAAATGGCGCTCAGCGCCGCCGGCATCGGTCTCTTCGGCTGGTATTTCGGCCTGTCCGCCGCAGGCGCGGTCGCGGTCGGCGTGGCGCTGGCGCTTTCCGCCACCTCGATCGCACTGCAGCAGCTCGCGGAACGAGGCGACGCCAGCGAAGCCTATGGCCGGCGTACTTTCTCGATCCTCCTGTTCCAGGACATGGCAATCGCACCCGTCCTGGCGCTCCTGCCCTTGCTCGCCACCACCGGCGGCGCGCAGGCCGGCAGCCCGATGCGCGCGCTCGTCAGCCTCGGCATCGCACTCGGTGCGCTGGTCGCGATCATCCTGGCCGGGCGCTACGTGCTGAACCCGTTCTTCCGCATCCTCGCCAATACCGGCGCGAAGGACGTGATGACGGCTGCCGCGCTGTTGATCGTGCTCGGCGCGGCCCTGCTGATGGAGCATGTCGGCCTGTCGATGGCGATGGGCGCCTTTCTCGCCGGCGTGATGCTGGCCGATTCCCATTTCCGGCACGAGCTCGAAGCCGATATCGAGCCTTTCCGTGGCGTGCTGCTCGGCCTGTTCTTCATGGCAGTCGGCATGTCGCTGGACCTCGAGCTGGTTGCCTCCAATTGGATGTTGCTGGCGGTGGCTGCGCCGCTGCTGGTGCTGTTCAAGATCGCCGTGGTCACCTCGATCCTGCGAATCTCCTGCTCCTCCTGGCTGGAGGCGATCCGGGCCGGTG
Organism: Allobosea sp. 10L422; assembly: GCF_056395345.1. Lineage (NCBI taxonomy): Bacteria > Pseudomonadati > Pseudomonadota > Alphaproteobacteria > Hyphomicrobiales > Alloboseaceae > Allobosea > Allobosea sp. 10L422. Next base: position 89,078 of record NZ_JBFTJI010000011.1, on the reverse strand, counting down.
CCCTGCTCTCGCCGGCCGGCGAGTTCGCCTTCGTGCTGCTGCCGCTCGGCCTTGCGCAGGGGCTGTTGACCCCGTCACAGTCGGCGATGGCGACGGCGCTCGCGGCGATCAGCATGCTGCTCGGCCCGATCGTCGCCAAGCTGATCGATGCGGTGCTGCTTTCGCGCGTCACGCCGGAGACGATGGAGGAGGATTTCGACGGGATCAGCGACAGCCAGGTGATGGTGGTCGGCTTCGGCCGTTTCGGACAGGTAGTGACGCAGGCGCTGCTGCTCCAGCACATCAACATCACCGTGATCGATTCCGACGTCGAGCAGATCCGCGCCGCCGCCCGCTTCGGCTTCAAGGTCTATTACGGCGATGGGACGCGCCTGGACGTGCTGCGTGCCGCGGGCGCCGGCCGGGTCAAGGTGATCTGCGTCTGCATCGACAACAAGGACGCGGCGCTGCGCATCGTCGAGATGGTCAAGGCCGAGTTTCCGCAGGTGCGCGTGCATGTGCGCTCGTTCGACCGCATCCACGCGATCGAACTGATGAAGGCCAATGTCGACTACCAGATGCGCGAAACCTTCGAATCGGCGCTCGGTTTCGGCCGTGTCACGCTCGAGGCCCTCGGCCTGAGCCATGACGAGGCCGATTTCGTGATCGACCACGTCCGCGACCGCGATGCCCAGCGCATGGAGATCCAGTTCAGCGAGGGGATCGCCGCCGCGCTGAACCGTGTGCCGCGCGTGACGCCGGAGCCGATCGTCAAGCCGAAGGGCAAGCCCAAGGCCCTCAATGCCGAGACGGAGCAGGTCATTGCCGATGGCGGGGCCGAGGTCTCTGTCGGCGGCGTCGGAGAGCCCGAGCGGTGAGCAGCTCTTCCACCCGGCCGGCGCAGGCCGCCTTTGTTGAAGGCCCGCTGATGCGCCACGTTGCCGTGATGACGGCGACGGGCTCGATCGGACTGATGGCCGTCTTCGTCGTCGACCTCCTGTCGCTGCTCTATGTCTCCTGGCTCGGGCGCCCCGAGGCCACCGCCGGCGTCGGCTTCGCCACCATCGTGCTCTATCTGATGATCTCGGTGAATGTCGGCCTGATGATCGCGGTCGCCGCCCTGACCTCGCGCAGCATCGGCGCCGGTGACCGCGAGGGCGCGCGGCGCATTGCCGCCTCGACCATGGTCCTGATGGCGCTGGTTGCGCTGGTGCTGTCGTTCGCCGCCCTGCCGCTGCTGCCCTGGCTGCTGCGCACCATCGGCGCGCATGACCAGTCCTATGCGGTCGCCCTCTCCTTCCTGCACATCACCCTGCCCTCAAACGTGCTGATGGCGATCGGCATGGGCTTCTCCGGCGTGCTGCGCGCCGTCGGCGATGCGCGCCGAGCAATGTTCGTGACCCTCGGCGGCGGCATCGCCACCGCCGGTCTCGATCCGCTGCTGATCTTCGGCTTCGGGCTGGGGCCGGACGGCGCGGCGATCGCGATCGTGCTGGCGCGTGTCATCATCGTGGCCATCGGCTTCCACGCGACCGTGGTCGTCCACGGCATGATGGCACGGCCGCGCTTGAGCTGGATTCGCCAGGACAGCGCCCGGACCTTCGCCATTGCCGGGCCGGCCATTCTGACCAACCTCTCCAACCCGATCGCCAACGCCGTCTTCGCAGGCGTCGTCGCCCGCTTCGGCGATGGGGCGGTGGCGGCGCTCGCGATCATGGACCGGCTCGTGCCAGTGGCTTTCGGTGCCGTGTTCGCCCTGTCGGGCGCGGTCGGCCCGATCCTCGGCCAGAACTGGGGCGCGGGGCGCTTCGACCGGATGCGGCGCGGCCTGACAGATTCGGCGATCTTCGCTGGCGGGTGCGTGCTGGTTTCCTGGCTGCTGCTGCTTTCGCTGCGCGGCGTCATCGTCTCCGCCTTCCACGCCGTGGGGCTTACGGCAGAGCTGGTCGAGTTCTTCTGCCTGATCGCCGGACCGATGTGGCTCTTCGTCGGCATGCTCTTCGTCGCCAATGCCGCCTTTAACAATCTCGGCATGCCGTTCCTGTCGACGCTGTTCAGCTGGGGCCGCGCGACGCTCGGCACCATGCCCTTCGCATTCCTCGGCGCGCAGATGGCCGGGCCCAAGGGCGCGCTTGCCGGCTCGGCGCTGGGTGCGGTCGCCTTCGGCGTGCTGGCACTGGTCTTCGCCTATCGCGGCATCGCCCGGCTGGAGCGCGAAGCGCTGCAGCGCCGGGCCACCCTCGATTTGCCAGACAAGGACACCCTGCTATCGTCCGCTCAGGCACGGAACTGAACGCCGGCCTGGGGAGGCATCCATGATGAATCTGTTCGATATCATGCAATCGGCACAGAATGGTCGAGCGGTGCCGAATCTCGCCCAGCAATATGGACTGAGCCTGCAGCAGACCCAGGCCGCGCTTGATGCGCTGCTGCCGGCCTTCTCGATGGGGCTGCAACGGCAGACGCAGGACCCATTCGCCTTCGGCGCGCTGGCCCAGATGATGACGGCCTCGCCCTATGCCCGCTTCTTCGAGGCAGCCGGCAGCGGCATCCCCACCGGTGCGCAATCGGCAGGAAACGACGTGCTGAGCCAGATCTTCGGCTCGCGCGAGGTCAGCCAGGCCATCGCAGCGCAGGCGGCGGCGACCAGCGGCGTCAGCCAAGCGATCCTGAAGCAGATGCTCCCGGTCATTGCAGCGATGCTGATGGGCGGCCTGTCCAAATCGAGCAGCAATGAAGGGCTCGGCGGCATTCTCGGCCAGTTCGCCGAAATGATGCGCGGCCAGATGCCGGGCATGCAGCCCGCGCCGCAGCAACAGCCGCAGATGCCGGCCAATCCGTTCGACGCGATCCTGAAGGGAATGTTCGGGCAGGCGGGAGCCCAGCCGCAGACCAGTCCTCAAGCCAACCCGACGGACCCGTTCGGCGGCGCGCTCGGCCAGATTCTCGGCGGCATGTTCGGTGGCGCGGCCGTTCCGCAAACCGAGCCCACCCCCGCATCGCGCAGCGCGCCGCCGCCGCGCCGCGCGCCCGAGCCGGAGCCCGAACCTGAAGAGGCGCCCTCGTCCTCGCAGGCTCCCGGCCCCGGCTCTATCGGCCTCGACGCGCTCAACCAGATGTTCGAGCACGGCCGCCAGATCCAGGACGATCATCAGAACGCCCTGAAGTCGATCCTCGACGCCATGCTCGGCGGCAGCCAGGGACGCCGCTGAAGCCGGACGGCCGCCGAAAGCCGGAAAGCGCCGGCCAATCCCGACCGGCTGATCAGGCAGGCGTCAGGCGCGCAGCCGTCCTTCGCCGACCTGTGCCGCCATGGCCGCGGCCATGCTGCGCAGTTCGGCAACGCCATCATGCGTGCGGAAACTGGCGACGAGATCGTTGAGGCGCTGGATCTGACTGGCGAGGGCCGTGGCGGAAGCCGCGCTCTCCTCGGCAAGAGCCGCGTTCTGCTGCGTCATCTCGTCCATGTGAGCCACGGCCTGGCTCATCTCGTCGATGCCGTGCGCCTGCTCGGTCGCGGCAGCGGAAATCTCCGAGACCGTGGCAGACACCTTGCCCGAGGCCTCGACGATGCGCTCGAGCGCGGCACCCGCCGAGCGAACCAGACCGACGCCCTGTGCCACCTCCGCGCCCGACTCGGTGATCAGCGCCGTGATGTCCTTGGCAGCCGCGCTCGAGCGCTGGGCGAGCGTGCGAACCTCGGAGGCTACGACCGCAAAGCCCTTGCCGGCATCGCCGGCGCGCGCCGCCTCGACTGCCGCATTGAGCGCCAGAAGATTGGTCTGGAAGGCGATCTCGTCGATCACGCTGGTGATGTCCGAGATCTTGCGCGATGCCGTCTCGATGCGGGCCATGGCATCGACCGCGTCCTGGACGATGGCACCGCCCTTGCGCGCGACATCCATCGCCTCGTCCGCCAGCGCGACCGCCTGTTGCGAGGAATGCGCGGAAGCCTTGACCGAGGCCGCGAGCTCCTCGGTCGTCGCCGCGGTTTCCTCGAGCGAGGAAGCCTGCTCCTCGGTGCGCTTCGAGAGATCGTCGGCGCCGGTGTTGATCTCCAGAGCCGCATTGCCGACGTCGCCGGAGGTCGCCTGGATCGTCCGGATCGTCTCTGCGAGATGGCCGACAGCCAGGTTGAAATCGTCGCGCAGCTTCTCGTATTCCGCGGCAAGTTCTGCATCGATCCGGCAGGTCAGGTCGCCACGCGAGAGCCGATCCAACCCTTCGGCGAGCGCGTCCATCACCTGGCTCTGCTCGGCGGCCAGGCGCACCTGCTCCTGCGAATGGGCGGCGCGCTCTTGCTCGACGAAGCGGCGCTGCGCCTCCGAGGCCTCGCGGCTCTCCGCCGTTTCCGCCTCGAGCCGCTGCACCGCGAGACCATTCTCCTTGAAGACCTGGACGGTCCGCGCCATGGCCCCTAACTCGTCGCGCCGGGCCTGCCCTTCGATCTCGACCGCGTAGTCGCCCGCCGCGAGATCGGCCATCCGTTCCTTGAGCTGATCGAGCGGACTGGTGATCGACAGGCGGGCGAGCATCATCGCGCCGGCAAGCCCGATCAGCGTGCCGACGATGGTCAAAACCAGCATCAGCCAGTCGAGCTGCTTGGCCTGGGTGTCGAGCACCTGAGCCGTCGTCTGCGTATCGCTCTTGATCTCACCGTTGAGCTTCACCGCGTCGGCGATGATCCCCCCGAAAGCCCGGTCGAGCTCGGACATTACCGAGAGCGCCGGCAAATCCTCGTCGCGCGCCGCCTGCTTGGTGACGTCGTCGATCTTGGCCTTGAGCTCGGTGATCCGCCGCGCCAGCACATCGAACTCTGCATGTTTATCGGGGAAGCTGATCTTGGCATTGACCAGCTGCTGCAGCGCGAGATCATAGCCTTTGCGAACATCCTCGATCGCGGTGGCGTTCTGCTTCATGTATTCGGGATAGGCGATCGCCTTGTAGAGATCGCGCAGGATGTAGCTCGTCGCCAGCGTCGACTGCGCCGAATCGAGGATCGCCGTGGCGCGCTGGTCGATCAGATCCGAATACGTTTTCTGGATGCGGGCATATTCCTGGCCGGCATAGATCGCCGTGCCCAATCCGATCATTCCCATGACAATGAGCGGGATCGCGATCTTCGTGCGAATCCGCAGATCCTTGAGGCGCAAAGACAGTTTCATGCCGACAGCCCAGATCCGATGCCGCCGCTATCCGAGCGGCGCGACAGATTTCCGTCGAAATGATGAAGTTTGCGTTATAGCAGCTAAAAGCCGCTCAAATCGCATAAAAAGGGGCGGAAGCACGAAGCTTCCGCCCGCAGGGGCGCTGCTGCCAAGGGGTCAGGCGCAGCGTACAACCGCTAGATCTGCATTGGCGGCCAGCTTCGGCCGTGCCGGAGCATGGAGCTGGGCGTGCTCGCGCCGCGCCGCGGCGGCACCCGCCTGCGCCTCCGAGCGATCCTGAAGCACGGCCGACGGATCCTTGTACCAGGACGTCGCCAGCGCACCGGCAATATCGGAACGCACGAGGCCGATGTCCTTGAGGCCGCGTTCGTCGAGCTCGGTCAGACGCATCACCTCGCGGCGGTGAATGAGGGCACGCACGAGTTGAGCAATCCCGCCGAGACCGGAAATGGCAACGCGCGTGACGCCCGACGAGATGGTCGAGAGCGGCTTCGCGACAAAGGTCATGATCAGCATGACAGCCTCCTGGATCGGAACGGAAGGGAAAGTTGGCTCGGCATCTCCGTCCAGCCCGGACGCGCCATTGACTGGAAAGCTCAGAGAGTGAGCAGACAATAGCGAGGCACTGGTCATCAGCCAAACGAATGGTTATGATGTCTCGCAACACTGATATTGATGAGCAGTGGATGGGGATCGCCAATGGCGCATGTGCTCGATGCCGATCAGCTCAAGACCTTCGTCGCCATCGCCGATACCGGCTCCTTCACCCGCGCCGCCGAGATCGTCTTCAAGACGCAGTCGGCCGTTTCCATGCAGATGAAGCGCCTGGAGGAGCGCGTCGGCCGCCCCCTCTTCGGGCGCGACGGCCGCCATGCCAAGCTGACCGAGGATGGCGAGCGTTTGCTCGACTATGCGCGCCGCATCGTCCGGTTGAATCTCGAATGCGTGGCTTCCTTCGCCGATGCGGATCTGAAAGGCCGCATCCGCCTCGGCGTGCCCGACGACTATGCCGACCGCTATCTCCCGGAGATTCTCGCGCGCTTCGCCCATTCGAATCCACGCGCCGAGGTCACCGTCGTGTGCGAGCCGACGCCGATGCTGGCCGAACGCATCGCGACCGGCGACATCGACCTTGCCATCATCACCCATGTCGAAAGCCGCGGACAGGGCGAGATCATCCGGATCGAGCCGCTACTATGGGTTACCTCGGCGCGCCACGGCGTGCATGAGGAAGACCCGCTGCCCCTGGCGCTCGGCCGGCCGACCTGCAACTGGCGCCAGGCGGCAGTGGACGCGCTGGAGTCGAAGGGTCGCCGCTTCCGCGTCCTCTATGCGAGCTGGAACTCGACGGCTGTCGGGGCGGCCGTCCTGGCGGGCCTTGCGGTTTCGGTGCTGCCGGAAAGCGCGGTGCGGCCGGGCATGCGCATCCTCGGCCCGTCCGAAGGATACGCCACCCTACCCTCGTGCAAGATCGGGCTGCTGCGCACGCGCTTCGACCCTTCGGTGCTGTCGAACGCGCTGGCCGAGCACATCATCCAGAGCCTGGATAATCTGGCGAGCTTCAAGGTGGCGGCAGAGTAGGCCGAGAGCTGCCCGGTCGCAGGCTATCTGGTCAGGCCCGGAATGATCGCCTCGAACAGCACACTGAGGCGTGTGCCGATCAGCGTGGCAGCACCGACGATGCCAATCGAAACCAGGCTGGCGATGAAGGCGTATTCGATCGCGGTGGCGCCACGCTCGTCGCGAAGAAGTCCGGCAAAGCTGGCGGCGATCTGCTTCATACCCTTAGGTTATGCATGAAGTTTCCGCCAACTGGTTAATTTCCACAACAAAATGCGCCGGAAATTGCGATTTCCGGCGTCAGTCCGGCGAGAGGCTACACCGCCAGCTCCGTCATGACGGGCTCGACCCTGCCGTTCCAGGCCGAGCGGAAGCGCTCTTCCAGGAGCTGGGCAAAACTCCGGCGATGCGCCACGATCTCTTGGAGAGGCGCGAGGAAAACGCTCTCGTCCTGGCCCGATGCGTTCTGCCTTGCCCGTCGTGCAAGACCCGCGCGTGAGAGTTCCAGAACCTCGGCGGCGATGTCGTTCAACTTGCGCCCGGCAACCGTCGCTGCAAGCCCCTGCTTCGGAACAGCGTCGCGCAGGGCCTGGCGTTCCTGCGCGCTCCAGCCCTTGACGAGGTCCCAGGCGGCATCGAGAGCCGATTGATCATAGAGCAAACCGACCCAGAAGGCCGGCAGGGCCGCCAGCATTTCGGGCGGGCCGGCATCGGCGCCGCGCATCTCGAGGAAGCGCTTCAGCCGGACTTCCGGGAACAGCGTCGAGAGATGGTTCGCCCAATCCGACATTGTGGCGCGTTCGCCCGGCAGCTGCGGCAGCCGGCCGGCAAGCAGATCGCGGAAGGAAGCACCAGCGACGTCGTGATAGATGTCGTCACGCTTGACGAAATACATGGGTACGTCGAGCGCCCAGTCGACATAGCCCTCATAGGACATGCCCTCGTCGAAAGCGAAGGCGAGCATGCCGGAGCGGGCATTGTCGGTGTCGCGCCAGATCTCGGAGCGCATGGATTGGAAGCCGTTGAGCTTGTGCTCCAGGAAGGGCGAGGAGGCAAAGAGCGCCGTCGCCAGCGGCTGCAGGGCGAGCGAGACCCGGAGCTTGCGCACCATGTCAGCCTCGGTGGAGAAGTCGAGATTGACCTGCACCGTGCAGGTCCGGAACATCATGTCGAGGCCCATCGTGCCGACCTTCGGCATGTAGTTCGCCATGATCTTGTAGCGGCCCTTGGGCATCGCCGGCGTCTCGGCACGGGTCCAGAGCGGCGAGGCGCCGAGTGCGACGAAGCCGATGCCGTGCGGCTCGGCGACCGTCTTTACATCGGCGAGATGGGCGGCGAGCTCGGCCTGCGTCTGATGGATGTCCTCCAGCGGCGCGCCGGACAATTCGAACTGGCCACCCGGCTCCAGGGAGATCGCGCCGCCACCCTCGGGGCCGGCGAGGCCAATGATGTTGCCGGCATCGACGATCGGCTCCCAGCCGAGACGCTGCTGCATTCCTTCGAGCAAGGCGCGGATGCCGCCCGCACCGGCGCGGCCCTCATAGGGAACCGGCGCGAGGTCGCTGCGGTAGAACGGGAATTTCTCGTGTTCGGTGCCGATCCGGAAAGCCGATTCCGGTTTTTCGCCGGCGGCGATCCAGGAGATCAGTTCATCCTTCGAACCGATCGGGGTCGAATCGGACACGTCGCGAGCCATGGGCGCTCCGGCATAACAGGCATTGGCAACCTGCTGGTCCCCGGCGAAAGCCGGCAAGCCGCAGGTTCGGGACGACAGACATAGGCGAGCGCCGCACGCTCGACAACGACCCGGCTCTTGCATTCGCGAAAGGCCGCCCGGCGCCTGCAGCAGATCTCGCTGGGCGTTGAGCCGGCTTTCAGCCGGCCGAGGCGGGGCTTCGCTCAGCGCCGTGGCCAATCCCCGAGCGTGGCCTGGACCAGGGCGAGTGCCGCAACCGCCGCGGTGTCGGCGCGCAGGACCCGGGGACCGAGCGAGATCGGCAAGGTATTGGCGCGCGCCCGGATCAGCCGCCGTTCGGACTCGTCGAAGCCGCCTTCCGGCCCGATCAGCACGGCGAGCGGCGACGGCTGCAGCGCCGCCAGCGCCGCGATCGGGCTCGCCTCCTGCGCTCCCTCGTCGCAAAAGATCAGGAGCCGCTCCGGCGCAAGACCCGCCAGAGCCGCTTCGAGGGACTTTTCCGCCGCGACCGCAGGCAGGCTCAGGATGCCGCATTGCTCCGCAGCCTCGACGACGTTGGCGCGCATGCGGTCGAGATTGAGCCGCGACACCTGCGTGCGCCGTGTGATGACGGGCTGGAGGAACCCGACACCCATCTCGACGGCCTTCTGCGCCATGTAGTCGAGGCGGGCGTGCTTCAGCGGTGCGAAGAGATAATGGAGATCGCTCTCCGGCGGCTGCGGTTTGACCTGCCGGACGAGGGCGAGCGTCGCCTGCTTGCGCCCTTCGGGCACCAGGCGCGCCAGCCATTCGCCGTCGCGCCCATTGAAAATGAGGACGGTGTCGTCGGCTTTGAAGCGCAGGACGTTGAGCAGGTAATTCGCCTGTTCCCGCTCCAGCGGAAGCGCCGTCCCCGACGCGAAGGAGCGGTCGATGAACAGCCGATGGCGGGCGAAATCGGGAACGGACATGTGGGCAGGCGCCTCCGCGACTGATCTTGTCTGTGGAAAGTGGCATGAAAAACGCCACAATCCTGAACTAGCAGCGAGCAGCTCCCGACACAGGAAGAGTAGACTCGCAAGGGTCGTCGCGTTAACAGCGCGAGCTGTTAAGGACATATTTAAGAACCGGCCGGATCGGCCGGCAAGCTGGAGAGGGATATGATGCGGCGCGGATTGGCATGTGGCGTGGTCGCGACGATCGGCCTTGCCGTAGCTTCTGTCATGTCTGCCGCACCGGCCAAAGCCCAGATCTCCGGCTGTGAACAGATCCAGAAGCTGCTCGCCGAGCGTCAGTCGATCGTCGCCAGGCTTCAGGCCACACAGAAGGCCAAGAAGAAGATGACGCCGCAGGATGCCTGCAGCACCTTCGGCCGTCTGGTCAACAATGGCGAGGCCGCGATCAAGTTCGCGACCGCCAACCAGGACTGGTGCCAGATCCCGCCTACCTTCATCGACGGCATGAAGACCGACAACGAGAAGGTCGTGACGTTCCGCACGCAAGCCTGCAACGCAGTGAAGCAGCAGGCCGCGATGCAGCGCAAGGCTCAGCAGCAGGCGCAGGGCGCCAATCCCTTCGGCGGCGCCGATTCGATCACCGGCGGCGCCGGCGGCGGCATGCGCGTCCCGCAAGGCGCGCTCTGACAGGCGAGGGCCGGCCATGCCGGAGCCGACACCACTCCATGCCGGCGCCGGGGCTGACACCGCCCTTCCCGATGCGCTCAAGGGACATTGGGTCGACACACGTGCGCCGCGCGCGACCCGCCCATACCTGAAGCTCGCCCGCATGGAGCGGCCGATCGGCTGGTGGCTCCTGCTCCTGCCCTGCTGGTGGGCGGCCGGGCTCGCCGCGATCGCCGCCGGCCGGCCCTATCCCGACCCCTGGCATTGCCTGCTCTTCCTGATCGGCGCGATCCTGATGCGCGGCGCCGGCTGCACCTTCAACGACATCGTCGACCGGAAGCTCGATGCGGAAGTGGCGCGCACGCGCGGCCGGCCGCTGCCTTCCGGCCAGGTGACGGCCAAGGCGGCGGCGGCGTTCATGGTCGTGCAGTCGCTCGGCGGCTTCGCGGTGCTCTTGCAGTTCAACCACTTCACGATCCTGCTCGGCATCGCCTCGCTCGCGATCGTGGCGATCTATCCCTTCATGAAGCGGATCACGAACATGCCCCAGTTCGTGCTCGGGCTCGCCTTTTCCTGGGGCGGCCTCATGGGTTGGAGCGCTGTGTTCGGGCGGCTCGATCCGCCCGCCTACCTGATCTATGCGGCAGCCATCGCCTGGACCGTCGGCTACGACACGATCTACGCGATGCAGGACATCGAGGACGATGTCATCGCCGGCATCAAGTCGAGCGCACGCTATTTCGGCGACCACACGCGCGAAGCCGTGGCGCTCTGCTTCGGCCTGGCGGTGTCCCTGACGGGCGTCGCGATCTGGCTCGTCGGAGGCGGCCTCTTCGCCTGGCTGGGACTTGCCGCCTTCGCCGGCCATCTCGGCCGCCAGGTCGCGCGCATCGCCGGCGCGAGCGCGCCGGAAGCCCTCATGCTGTTCCGCTCGAACCGCGATGCCGGGCTGCTGCTGGCCGCCGGACTGGCGCTCGACACGATCGGCAGCGCGGCACTGGCCGGCTAGTCGGTCAGCCTGTCGCCTGAAACGATGTTCGGAAGCTCCGTCAATCGGCCGGTCTTGCGGCGCGTCAGGAAACGGGGACGGCGTCCGTTGAGCAGGCCGTGACGACGCCGGATCCGCACGGGTCCAAGCGCAACACGGCCGATCTGCGGGAACGGCTCGCTCACCGCACCATCGGCGGTCTCGAGCAGCAGCGGCAGGCCGCTCGCCCGGCCGAAATCGCGCCAGAGCGCGACGGCATCGGTCTCATCGGCGCAGGCCACCACAATGGAGCGGCCATCGCCAGCCGTCAGAGCCAGCTCGAAGAGCTCGTCGTCTCCCGCCGGGTTTGCCAGACGCAAGGCAACCCCGCGCCAATTGCCCGAGCCGCGCAGAATACGCACGGAGCCCAGGCGTTCGATCGCCGGCGCCACCGGGCGAGCCGGCATCGGGTTGTGCGAAACGATCGCTGTGGTTGTCGATCCGCCGGGAAGACGCGGCGCAAAGCCACCCTCCCCGGCGGCCGGCGTGACGCTGGCCATCGGTTATAACGCCTCTCTCAATCCCTGCTGCAGCGGAGCCCTCTGTCGATGCCGGGGCTCTCGTGCTTGCCATGCGAGATTGGGCGGCAGCCGTGTCCGAGCGCTTAAGGGGTTGGGTTAAAGGATGGTGTTTTCGCCGCTTCGGCGCCCTGACGGGCCGGTTTCCCGTCGGATGCTTGACGGAATCTTTCGCAGCGTGACCGCATTTTCGGCTTGAAACAGCGACTTTTGCGGCCGATACGGAGGGGCATGAGTGCAATGACGCTACCGATCGCGGCCGAGCTGATGAAGGCGGCCTGCGAAAGCTGCCTGGAAGCCGGCACCCTCGCACTCGATCTCTTCCGGCCCGGCGCACAGACGGCGGCACGTACCTGGGCCAAGAGCGGCGGCTCACCGGTGACCGAGGCCGATATCGGCGTCGACACCTTCCTGCGCATCCGTCTCTCTACGCTGCTGCCGGAAGCCGCCTGGCTTTCCGAGGAGACCGTCGACGACGCTCAGCGCCTGACACACCGCTTCGTCTGGGTCGTCGATCCGATCGACGGCACCCGCGCCTATATGAGCGGCTCACCGGACTGGGCGGTCTGCGTCGCGCTGCTCGATGCGGGCACGCCGGTGCTCGGCATCGTTCACGCCCCCGCCTGCGATGCGACCTACACCGCCGTGCGCGGGGCCGGCTCCCGGCGCAGTGGCGAAGCCATCCGCACCTCGCCGGCAACCCGTCTCGCCGGTTCGAAGATAGCCGGGCCCAAGCCCATGCTCGACGCGCTGGCTCAATCCGAGGATTTCGAGCCTGCCGGCAAAATTCCCTCGCTTGCGCTGCGGCTGACGCGGATCGCGGACGGCACGATCGATGCCGGGCTGATCTCGCCGGATGCGCGCGACTGGGATCTGGCGGCCGCGGATCTGGTCCTGAGCGAAGCCGGCGGACTGTTGAGCGATGCGGCGGGGCAATCCGTCGCCTATAACCGACCCAACCCCGTTCACGGGATGCTGATCGCCAGCAACAATGCGCTCGCAAATCCGTTGCGGCATGCTGTCGAGCGGTTGCGCGACGGACGGCCGCAGCCCGTCTGACGTTTTTTTGGAAGCTTGGCGCACGGCCGGCTCGCATGCGCGGCCGGGATGGCTTATTGGGGCGGCGCAAGCCCCCGCAGGAGATATCGATGAGCGTGGAACCGGATCAGAAGCAGCTTCTCCATCTCGTCTTCGGAGGCGAACTGGACTCGCTCGACGGCATCACCTTCAAGGATCTGGCGAAGCTCGACATCGTCGGGATCTTCCCGAACTACGCCAGCGCGCATATGGCCTGGAAGGCCAAGGCCCAGCAGACGGTCGATCAGGCGCAGACGCGCTACTTCATCGTCCACCTCCACCGACTTCTCGACCCGGAAGCGGCCAGGGGCTGAGCCAGCGCAGAATTTCGGCATCAGGCAGATGGGTTTTTCCATCCTCAAGACGCGAATGGCGCAGGAAACGCTCGGCCGATTGCTGGCCGGCTATCTGCGCCTCGTGCAACGTACCAACAAGATCGTCTTCGAACCTGCGGACGCATACGATCACGTTCGGCCGGAGCTGCCGCTCATCTTCGCGATGTGGCATGGCCAGCACATCATGATCCCCTTCGCGCGGCCGGAGTGGATGCCGGCCTGCTCGCTGGTCTCTCGCCATGGTGATGGCGGCTTCAACGCGGTGGCGCTGCGCGAGCTCGGAATCGGCGCAATCCGGGGCTCCGGCGCACGGCCGGGGCACAAGGTCCGCGAGAAGGGCGGGGCCCCGGCCTTCCTCGCCATGCTGCGCCGGCTCGCCGCCGGAGAGACGATGGTGCTGACCGCCGACATACCCAAGCGCGCCCGCGTCGTCGGCCCGGGCATCATTACCCTGGCACGCGCCTCCGGCCGGCCGATCCGCGCGGTCGCCGTCGTCACCAGCCGCCGGATCGACTTCAACAGCTGGGACCGTGCGTCGCTCGGCCTGCCCTTCGGGCGCTGCGCCATCGTCGTCGGCGAGCCGATCCTGGTCGCGCGCGACGCCGACGAGGCCGCGCTGGAAGAAGCGCGCCTCGCGTTGCAGGCGAGCCTCGACGACGTCCACGCCCGTGGCTACGCGCTCGTCGGCAGCCGCGACCCCGGCGCCGGCCTGCGCGAGCAACAGCAAACCGCCGGAGCGCCGGCATGAGCCGCAAGGGCGCGATCTTCAGGGCCTATCGCTACGCGACCGCGCTGCTCGAGCCGGCTGCAGCGGGGCTGCTGCTGATGCGCAAGCGCCGCGGCAAGGAAGACCCGGAGCGGATTTCGGAGCGGCGCGGCTATCCCGGCGTGAAGCGGCCGAACAAGCCGCTGGTCTGGCTGCATGGCGCCAGCGTCGGCGAGACGGTGACGCTGCTGCCGCTGATCGCAAAGCTGCAGAAGCGCGGCCTCGCCGTGCTCGTCACCTCCGGCACGGTGACCTCCGCCAAGCTTCTGGCGGCGCGGCTGCCGGCCGGCGTCATCCATCAATACCTGCCGCTCGACGTCCCCCGCTACATGCGCCGCTTCATGGAGCATTGGCGGCCCGAGCTCTGCCTGATCTGCGAGTCCGAAATCTGGCCGAACCTGTTGATCGAGGCGCATCGCCGCTCGATCCCGGTGGTCATGGTCAACGGGCGGATGTCCGAGCGCTCCTTCGCGCGCTGGTACAAGATGCCGAGGACCTCGCGCTTCCTGCTCTCGTGCTTCGAGGCCTGCCTTGCCCAGTCGCAAGCCGATGCGGAGCGGCTCGCACAGCTCGGAGCGCCGCGCGTCAGCGTCGCCGGCAATCTCAAATTCGACGTACCGGCCCCGCCCGCCGAACCCAACATGCTGGCCATCCTCGACGGCATGACAACCGGCCGGCCGGTCTGGATCGCCGCAAGCACGCATCCGGGCGAGGACGAGCTGGTGCTCGCCGCCCATCTCGCGATCAAGCCCTATTTGCCGAAGCTCCTCACCATCATCGCGCCGCGCCATCCCCAGCGCGGCCCTGACATCGAGGCGCTGGCACAGGCCAATGACGTCGCCGTGTCGCGCCGGGCCGCCGGCGAGAATCCGGAGCGCGACATCGATCTCTATGTCGCCGACACGGTCAACGAGCTCGGGCTGTTCTACCGGCTCTCGCAAGTGGCCTTCCTTGGTGGCTCGCTCGTCGAAGGCATTGGCGGGCACAACCCGATCGAACCCGCCAAGCTCGGCTGCGCGCTGCTGCACGGCCCCTATGTCCACAACAATGCCGAGATCTTTGCGGCCTTCGACGCGGATGGCGGCTCGCGCTCCGTCCCCGACGCGCAGACGCTGGCCGGCGCAGTGCATCGCTGGCTGAGCGACCCGGCAAGCGCCCGCCAGGCAGCCCGGGCCGCGGCGCAGACCGCGAGCCAGCTCGGCGGCGCCCTCAACCGCACGCTCCATGCCATCGAGCCCCTGCTGATGCGCGCCGCGCTCGAACAGCGTGAGCCCACGGCCTGATGCCGAGCGCGCCGCGCTTCTGGTGGCAGACGCGCCCGACGCTTGCGGCCACACTGCTGCGGCCGCTCGGCTGGCTCTACGGCTGGATCACGCTGCGGCGCATGCGCCAACCCGGCGCCGAATTGCCCGTCCCCGTCATCTGCATCGGGAACTTCGTCGCTGGCGGTGCCGGCAAAACGCCGACCGCGATCGCCGTCGCGGACATGCTGGCGCGGCGCGGCGAGACGCCCTTCGTCCTGATGCGTGGCTATGGCGGCCGGCTCGCCGGCCCCGTCGAGGTGGATCCCACCGGGCATGCCGCAGCTGATGTCGGCGACGAGCCGATGCTGATGGCGCGCCATGTCCGCACCGTCATCGCCCGCGACCGGCTCGCGGGCGCGCGGCTGGCCCACGGGCTCGGCGCCAGCGTCATCGTCATGGATGACGGGCTACAGAATCCCGCCCTCGCGAAGCGGTTGAGGCTGGCCGTGGTCGACGGAGCAAGCGGCGTGGGCAATGCGCTCTGCCTGCCTGCCGGCCCGTTGCGGGCGCCGCTGGTCGACCAGATCGGCGAGATCGACGCCGCAATCGTCATCGGTGAAGGCGAAGCAGGCCAGCGCGTGGCGGCTGCCGTGCGTGCACAGGGGCACCCTGTCATCAGCGCGCGACTGGAGCCGCTTGCCAGCGCGGCGCAGCAGCTAAGCGAGCGGCAGGTCCTGGCGCTTTCGGGGATCGGCAGGCCCGAGAAATTCGCAGCGACGTTGCGCGAGGCGGGTGCCACGATCGTGGCCGAGCGCGCCTTCGGCGATCACCACCCCTATACGGATGGCGATGTTGCCGAAGCCATCTCTGAAGCCAAGACGCGCGGCGCGCTGATCGCCACGACCGAGAAGGACTGGACCAAGCTTGCCGCCCTCTGGCCCAATGCAGAGGCCGATCGGCTCGTCGTGCTGCCCGTCAGGCTGGTCTTCGCCGAACAAGCGGCGATCGAAAACCTGCTCGCAGACGCGTCAACAGCGGCGGACCGAAAAGTGGAAACCACTCGGAATCCGATGCGATAACAAATGCATAGATCAACATTCACCGCGCCCGACAGGACGCGCGGCGATCTAGGCGCGCCCGGCCCGGCGCAGCCTGAGCATCACGGCTTCCGGTGAAGCATAGGCCTCCTGCCACTCGATCGACCAATAGCGCAGATCCTCCAGCCGGATCGGCGCCGAGGTCACTGCGCAGCGCACGAAGGCGCCGGGCTTCACGACGCGGAACTCGCCGGGGCCGTAATCGATGACCGCCTCGGGGCCGCTCGGAGGGAGACGCTCGCTGATGTTCATCAAATTCGCATCAAATCATTGATCGGGAAACGGAAAGCCGGGATACTCCGCCGCTTGTGATAACCCTCTGGTCGACGATGTCCAGTCTGCAGCGCCTCGCGGCGTGTCTGATGAGCCTTGCACTCCTTGCAGCCCCGGCCGCCATGGCCGCAGGCTACGAGCGCGTGTCGATTCCGATGGACGGAGGCCATCTCGACGGCGTTTTCTATCGCCCGGCAGGCCCTGGCCCGTTCCCGGCCGTCGTCGCCCTGCATGGTTGCGGCGGCCTGTGGCGCGAGCAAGGCAGATTGTCGGTTCGCCATACGGATTGGGGCGAGAGGCTCTCCGCCGCCGGCTTTGCGGTGCTCATGCCTGACAGCTACGGCTCACGCGGGCTCGGTTCGCAATGCGGCGTCAAGGATCTGACGGTGCGGGCCGGGCGCGAGCGCGTGGCCGATGCCACCGCGACGCGGGCCTGGCTGCAGCAGCGCAGCGACATCAAGCCGGGCATGATCTCGCTCCTCGGCTGGTCGGGCGGTGGCTCGACCGTGCTGGCTGCGATCCGCATGGAACGTGCCCCCGCTGACGGCAAGCCCGATTTCAAGCGCGCCGTCGCCTTCTACCCGGCCTGCCGGCTGCAATCGGAATCCCCGTCCTTCTCCGCCCGTCTCCCCCTGCTGATCCTGATGGGGGATGCCGACGACTGGACCCCGGCTGCGCCCTGCGGCTACCTCGCCAAAGCTGCGCAGGCGCGCGGCGAGCACGTCGGCATCGTGCTCTATCCCGGCGTGCT
Source organism: Allobosea sp. 10L422 (assembly GCF_056395345.1). Classification (NCBI taxonomy): domain Bacteria; kingdom Pseudomonadati; phylum Pseudomonadota; class Alphaproteobacteria; order Hyphomicrobiales; family Alloboseaceae; genus Allobosea; species Allobosea sp. 10L422. The sequence continues at coordinate 71,986 of NZ_JBFTJI010000011.1, read as the reverse complement.
GCATGATTTTGATCATCCGCGTCTCGAGGTCAGGGAGCGCGAGAACATCGCCTATTCCGCGAGCGGCACCGGCAAGGTCACCGTCGGCACCAACATGGCCGCGCGGGAAGATGCGCTGAAGCGCGTCAGCACCTTCCTCAATATGCCCTGATCGTCAGAACAGATCGCCCTGAGTGCCGGTGGCTGGTCCCTTACGCACGGGACGCGAGGCTGAGGGCTTCGCGCCGCCGGGCTCGGTCCCGGAGACTGTGACGCCGAAGCTGCCATCTGCGAGCTGGACCGAGAGAGCCTGCCCTGGCTGGGCCGCTCCGACACTGCGCACCAGTGCGCCCGCCTCGTCGCGGATCAGGGCGTAGCCACGCGACAGCACAGCCTCCGGGCCGAGCGAGCGGATCAGCGCCCAGAGCGAGGCGAGCCGGTCGGCGCGCCGATGCAGCGCCTGGCCGAAGGCGCGCTCGGCCCGTTCCGCCAGCACAATGCCGCGTTCTCGGCGCTGGACCAGGCTCTGGCCGAAGGCATTGCACGCCCGCGCTTCCAGCGTCGCCAGCCGGTCGCGGACATGGGCGATACGTGTGCGTTCGCCGGCGATGGCATTGCCCCTGGCCGCGGCAAGGACGCGACCGAAACCGGCGAGCTCCGCCCGCAGCCGGGCGAGCGCGACGCGGGGCGAACGCGCCTCCAGCCGGCGCGACAGGGCCTGCAGCACCTGTTCATGAGCCCGGGCGTTGCGGGCGAGCGCAGGCGCCAGTCGCGTCGCGGCGAGATCGAGCCGCTGGCGCGGGCCGGAGAGCACCGCTTCGGGGCCCGGAAGCGCGCGGGCGAGCGCTCGCAAATCGCTGCGGCGGCGATCCGACAGGCGGCGCATCGCGCCGGCATGGCGGCGCGACAGATCGGCGACGAAGCTCATCAGTTCGGCCCGCACGGGCACGACCTTCTCGGCCGCGCCGGTGGGCGTCGGCGCGCGCAGGTCGGCCGCGAAATCGATCAGCGTCGTGTCGGTCTCGTGGCCGACCGCCGAGACGAGCGGGATCTCAGAGGCCGCCGCCGCGCGGACCACGATCTCCTCATTGAAGCTCATCAGGTCTTCGAGCGAGCCGCCGCCGCGCGCGACGATGATGATGTCCGGCCGCGGGATGCGCCCGCCTTCCGGCAGCGCGTTGAAACCGGCGATGGCGTTGGCGACCTCGGCGGCGCTGGTCTCGCCCTGCACCCTGACCGGCCAAACCAGGACCTGGCGGGGGAAGCGATCCTCCAGCCTGTGCAGGATATCGCGGATGACAGCCCCTGTCGGCGAGGTCACGACGCCGATGACGGAGGGCAGATAGGGGATGAGCTGCTTGCGCTCCTCGGCGAAGAGCCCCTCCGCCGCAAGCCGCTTGCGACGCTCATCGAGCAGCGCCATCAGCGCGCCGATGCCGGCCGGCTCCAGCGAATCGATGACGATCTGATAGCTCGACTTGCCGGCGAAGGTGGTGATCTTGCCGGTGGCGATGACTTCAAGGCCTTCCTGCGGCCGCGTCTTCAGCCGGCCGAACACGCCCTTCCAGATCACTGCGTCGATCTTGGCGTTGGTGTCCTTGAGCGAGAAATAGACATGGCCGGAGGCGACGGGGCCGCGATAGCCGGAAATCTCACCGCGCACGCGCACGAAGCCGAAGGCGTCCTCGATGGTGCGCTTCAGCGCGCCGGAGAGGTCCGAGACAGACCATTCGGGAGCATTGCCGGTCGGCAGGGGCGATTCGGTGTTCATGACCGGACCATAACGGCCCGGCCCGCACAGCAGAAGCGTTGCCCGCACGGCGCCGGGCGGCTATGCCCAGCCGAGCCCTCATCCTGAGGAGCCGCGGAACGCGGCGTCTCGAAGAATGCTTCAGCGCGCGCTGGAACATCCTTCGAGACGCGCTCCGGCCGAGCGCTCCTCAGGATGAGGGCTGAGCTTCCTGCAATAGAAACCCGGTCAGCGGAGATGGCGCCATGAAGATTCTTCTGATCGGTTCGGGCGGACGCGAGCATGCGCTCGCCTGGGCGATTTCGGCCTCGCCGCTCTGCGACACGCTCTTCATCGCGCCGGGCAACCCCGGCACGGCGCAATGCGGAGAGAATGTCGCGGTCGACGTCGCCGACCACGCCGCCGTCGTCGCCTTCTGCCGATTGCAGGGGATCGACCTCGTCGTGGTCGGCCCGGAAGGTCCGCTGGTCGCCGGCATCGCCGACGATCTCCGCCAGGCCGGCATCAAGGTCTTCGGTCCGTCGAAGGCCGCCGCGCAGCTCGAAGGCTCGAAGGGCTTCACCAAGGAGCTCTGCGCCGAATTCGACATCCCGACCGCCGGCTTCGGCCGCTTCAGCGATGCCGCCTCCGCCAAGGCCTATGTCGCGGACAAGGGCGCGCCGATCGTGATCAAGGCCGACGGGCTTGCCGCCGGCAAGGGCGTGATCATGGCCGAGACGCTGGATGAGGCGAACGAAGCCATCGACATGATGTTCGCAGGCGGGCTCGGGAGCGCCGGGGCCGAGGTCGTGATCGAGGAATGGATGATCGGCGAGGAAGCGAGCTTCTTCGCGCTCTGCGACGGCAGCCATGCGCTGGCGCTTGCCTCGGCGCAGGACCACAAGCGCGTCGGCGATGGCGACACCGGCCCCAATACCGGCGGCATGGGCGCCTATTCGCCCGCGCCCGTGATGACGCCCGCGCTGGAAGAGCGCGTCATGGCCGAGATCATCCGGCCGACGCTCGCCGGCATGGCCAAGCGCGGCACTCCCTTCCAGGGCGTGCTCTACGCCGGGTTGATGCTCACGGCGCAGGGACCGAAGCTGATCGAGTACAATACCCGCTTCGGCGATCCCGAATGCGAGGTGCTGATGCCGCGCCTGAAGAGCGACATCGTGCCGGCGCTGCTCGCTTGCTGCGACGGCGTGCTCGACAATGTCGACCTGCGCTGGCGGGACGAAGTGGCGCTCACCGTCGTGCTCGCGGCCAGGGGCTATCCGGCAAAGCCCGAGACCGGCAGCGTCATCCGCAAGGTCGAAGAAGCCGAGGCGCTGGACGAAGTGCTCGTCTTCCATGCCGGCACCAAGCTGGCGAATGGCGATCTCGTCGCCAATGGCGGGCGCGTGCTCAATGTCGTCGGGCTCGGCAAGAGCGTGCGTGAAGCGCAGGCGCGCGCCTATGAGGCGGTCGACAGGATCGACTGGCCGGAAGGCTTCTGCCGCCGCGACATCGGCTGGCAGGCGGTGAAGCGCGAGCAAGGCTGACAGGACGCCTCGGCCGGAGCTATGCTCCCGGCCATGGCGAACATCGACAGTCTCTTCCCGGGTTTCAAGGCGCATTGGATCGACGGGCCGGTCGGCAAGATCTTCGCGCGCGTCGGCGGCGAAGGACCGCCGCTGGTGCTGATCCACGGCTTCCCGCAAACCCATGCCGAGTGGCACCGGCTGGCGCCGGAGCTGGCGAAGACCCACACCGTCATCTGCCCCGATCTGCGCGGCTATGGCTGGTCGGCCGCGCCGCATGGCGACGGCGGCAAGGCGACCTACACCAAGCGCGGCATGGGCGAGGACATCGTCGCCGTGATGCAGGCGCTCGGCCATCTGCGCTTCGGCGTGATCGGCCATGATCGCGGCGCGCGGGTCGCCTATCGGCTGGCGCTCGACCATCCCGGCCGGGTCGAGCGGCTGGTGCTGCTCGACATCCTGCCTACCGTCTCGATGTGGGAGGGCATGAACGCGGCCCGGGCCATGCAGGTCTATCACTGGACCTTCCTGGCACAGCCGGAACCGATCCCAGAGAATCTACTCAAATCCGATCCCGTCAGCTGGCTCGACCGCACCATCGCGAGCTGGAGCCGGGCGAAGAACCTCGACCTGTTCGATCCGCTGGCCATGCAATCCTACGCGGAATCGTTCAGCGACCCGTCGCGCACGCATGCCGCCTGCGAGGATTATCGCGCCGGCGCCACCACCGACGTCGAGCACGACAAGACGGATCTCACCGCGGGCAAGCGCATCCTCTGCCCGACGCTGGTTCTCTGGGGCGAAGCCGGCATCCCGGCCAAGGGCGCGAGCCCGCTCGAAATCTGGCGAAAGACCTTCGCGCCGCAGGCGGAAGGTCAGGCGATCGACAGCGGACACTTCCTGCCGGAAGAGAATCCGCAGGCGACGCTTGCGGCGCTGAAGCCTTTCCTGGCCCAGGCCGTCGCCTGAGGCCAAGCGCGGAACGGAAGACATGCCACGTTCCAGCAACGCCGACCTCTCGCGAGCCTCCGGCGGCACGCCCGAGATCGCGCTGGTGCTCGGCGCCGGCGGGGCGCGGGGCCTGAGCCACATCGCAGTGCTGGAGGCCTTCGACGAGCTCGGTCTCAAGCCCGCGCGGATCTCCGGCTGCTCGATCGGCGCCATCATCGGCGCTGCCTATGCCGCCGGCCTCTCCGGTCGCGATCTGCGCGAGCATGTGCTTGCGACCTTCCGCGACCGGGCGCGCGCAGTCGCAAGGCTGCTGGAGGCCCGCATCGGCCGCCTTACCGATCTCGTGCGCGGGCTCGGCAACCCCGTCCTGATCGATGGCGAGCGCCTGCTCGACCTGTTCTGGCCGGAAGCCGTGCCCGACCGCTTCGAGGAACTGGCTATCCCGTTCAGCGCGGTTGCGGCGGATTACCACCGCCATGCAGAGGTTATGCTGCATGAGGGGCCGCTGACGCCGGCGGTTGCCGCTTCGCTCGCCATTCCCGGGCTGGTGCGGCCGGTCGCGCTTTGCGGGCGCGTGCTGATCGACGGTGGCGCCATCGATCCCCTGCCCTATCGGGAGTTTCTGGCGCCGGGCCGCGTCGTCGTTGCGATCGATGTCAGCGCACCGACGACGGCGACGAGCGACACGCGCATCCCCGGGGCAATGGAGGCGATCGTCGGCGCCTCGCAGATCCTGACCCGCACGCTGGTCCAGCGCATGATCGAGCAGCAGCCGCCCGATATTCTGATCCGGGCGGGCGCCGACCGCATCGGTGGACTCGACTTCTTCAAGGCGAAAGCGATCCTCGCGGCTGCCGAGCCGATCAAGGACGAGGTCAAGCGAGCGCTGGAGTGGGCTCTCGAACCACCGGGCTGAGCGGCTCCGGCGCATCGCAGCGGAAGCCGGGGAGCGCGTTTTCGAGCACCGCCCTGCCCTCCTCCGTCAGGACGACGGCGCGGCTCTCCTTGCGGCGACGGACCCAGTCCATCTCGAAGCAGCGGCAGGCCAGCGCCGCAGCGAGATGGCCGGCGAGATGCGGGCGGCGCTCGCTCCAGTCGAGGCAGGGGCGCAGCGCCGCACGGCGGCTCCGGCTGCTCGCACCCGGATCGACGCCGAGAGCGGAAAAAATCGCGTTGCCCGACGGCGTCAGCGCATAGCCGCCCTCGCTGACGGCGAGGTGGCCGCCGGCCATCAGCGCGTCATGAATACCGATGCCGAGCCGCCCGGCGAAATGATCGTAGCAGGTGCGGGCCTCGCTCAACTCCGCACCGACACGCGACGGCAGGCGCCGGCTCGTCCCGTCCAAATTGGCCAGAACCATCAGGCCTTCCAGCGCCGCCGCGACTTCCGGCCCGGCCAGCCTGTAGTAGCGATGGCGTCCTTGCACGGCGACGTCGATCAACCCGCCCTGCATCAGCTTGGCGAGGTGACCGCTCGCCGTCTGCGGCGCGACGCCGGCGATCCAGGCGAGTTCCTTGGCCGTCAGCGCACGGCCATCCATCAGCGCGTGCAGCATGTTGGCGCGGGCCGGATCGCCCATCAGATGGGCGATCTCCGCGAGATAGGGGCCGGAATAGCGACTTGGCGTGCTCATCGCCGCATGATGCGCCATCGCCGCCGGGCCGCAAGCGGGAACACTACGGCGCCCGCCGTAGCATCGGGCAGCGACAGTCGGCACAGCCAATGCCACAAGCAGGACATGGACAACACGACTCTCCTCCTCTTCGTCACCGCGACCTTCGTGCTCGCCGGCTTCGTCAAGGGCGTGATCGGGCTGGGGCTGCCGACCATCGCCGTCGGCATCCTCGGCGTGGTGATGGCACCGGCACAGGCGGCGGCGCTTCTGGTGGTGCCCAATCTCGTCACCAATGGCTGGCAGATCACGACTGGCCCGAAGCTCGGCGCGATACTGAGGCGGCTCGCTCCCATGCTGGCCGCCATCTGCGTGGGCACCTGGGCCGGCGCCGGATTGTTGCAGCAGCAAAAGGACGGCACGCCGACACTCTGGCTCGGCCTTGCGCTCGTGCTCTACGCGCTGGTCGGCCTCAAGGCGGCGAAGCTGCGCGTGCCGCCGGGCTGGGAAAGCTGGCTCGGCCCCATCATCGGACTGACGACCGGCGTAGTCACCGCCGCCACCGGCGTCTTCGTGCTGCCGGCCGTGCCCTATCTGCAGGCGCTCGGCTTCGACAAGGACGAGCTGGTGCAGGCGCTCGGCATTTCCTTCATCGTCTCGACGCTCGCCCTCTCCTTCGGCCTGATCGGCGCCGGCGCGCTCAACGGCACCGTCGCCTGGCAATCTCTGCTCGCGCTTGTTCCGGCGCTGGCCGGCATGGGCGTCGGCCAGTTCATCCGCAGCCGCATCTCGCCCGCCACGTTCAAGATCTGCTTCTTCGCCGGCCTGCTGGCGCTCGGTGCCTATTTGTGTTGGCGCAGCCTTGCATAACGGCGCGTATCTTGCTTAAGGACCGGCGGGGGCACATTGCCGGTCTTAACCAAGCGCTAACCATAGGAGCGCAGCGTCGACCGGCCGCAACAGGAGCGCCTGCATGGATGCCTTCACCATGGTCGTCATGGCCTGCGTCACCGGCGAAGCACATTGCGCCACCAGCCGGATCAGCGAGATGGAGTTCACGTCCATCCAAGCCTGCGAAGCCCGGATCGACGACATCACGCGCTCGATGACCAAGGAATTCAGCAAGCGCCCGGAATTCAAGGGCCGGCGGGTGACCTATGACGTCTCCTGCATGGACCGCGCGCAACTTGCGCAGAAGTTCGGCATCGACTCGTCGGACACCTGAGCTGACATCCCCGCGTCATGCGCGGGCTTGACCCGAGCATCTCGGAAACCATTGCCTTCTGGTCCTGAGATTCTCGGGTCTACGCTTCGCTCCGCCCGAGATTGACGCTGGTCGCTACCGCCGCTCGCGGAAGAACTCCCGCAGCAGCGTCGCCGCCTCGGTCTCGCGCAAACCGCCATAGACCTCCGGCACATGGTGGCAGGTCGGGCTCTCATAGAGCCTGACCCCGTTCTCGACCGCGCCGCCCTTCGGGTCGCCCGCGCCGAAATAGAGCCGCCTGATCCGCGCGAAGGAGATTGCCGCGGCGCACATCGGGCAGGGTTCGAGCGTGACGTATAGATCGCAGCCGATCAGCCGCTCGCTGCCGATCTCTTCGCAGGCGAGCCTGAGCGCCAGCATCTCGGCATGAGCGCTCGGGTCCTTCAGCTCCAGCGTGCGGTTGCCGGCGCTGGCGAGGACCGCGCCGTCGCGCACCACCACCGCGCCGACCGGCACCTCTCCGCGCAACGCGGCCGCCTTCGCCTCGTCGAAGGCGAGCGCCATCGCGTCGAACGCGGAGGATGATTGCGGTTTCGACATCATAAACCCCAGCTTTGGCGCTCGCAGCGAGGGAAAGCCTCTGCTACAAGCGCCGGTTATAGCGAATAAGCGAGCCAGGCCTCTCCCGCAAAGCGGTTGTGCTCGGCCGGCTCAGGAGCAGCCATGAAAGACGACGACAACAACAGAGGCCGCGGCCCACGCAAGGGCGGTGGCGCCGGCGGCCGTGGACCCGGCTCCGGTGGCAAAGGCTTCGGCGGCAAGCCCTTCGGCAGCCGCCCCGGCGGTGAAGGCCGTGGACCCGCGCGCGATGGCGAGCGTAAGCCGTTCCGTAGCCGCCCAGCCGGTGACGACCGCCCCGCGCGCGACGGCGAGCGCAAGCCCTTCCGCGGTCATTCGGCTGGCGATGAGCGCCCGGCCCGCCGCTTCGAGCGCCCTGCTGGCGGCGAGGGCGAGGCTGCGCGCCCGCGCCGCTTCGACGGCGACAGGCCGGCCCGCGTCAGGGCCGAGGGCGAAGGCCGCGGCTTCCGCGAACGCTCCGGCGAGGAGCGCCCCCGCCGTCCGGCCCGCACGGGCGAGCGCCCCTTCGCCGGCCGCGACAGGCCGCAGGGCGACCGGCCGCCGCGTGGCGAGGGCCGCGATGGCGAGAAGCGTTTTTCGCGCCCGCGCGCGCCACGCTTCGAAGGCCATGAGGACCGTCCGCGCCGCCCGCGCGAGGATGCGCCCGAGCGCAAGCTGATCACCGCGGAAGAGCCGGAGCGGATCGCCAAGGTGATGGCGCGCGCCGGCGTCGCCTCGCGCCGCGACAGCGAGGCGATGATCGAGGAAGGCCGCGTCAGCGTGAACGGCAGGGTGCTGGAAAGCCCGGCCTTCGACGTGAAGCCGACCGATATCGTGCTGATCGATGGAGAGCCGCTGCCGGCCCGCGAGCGCACCCGGCTGTGGCTCTACCACAAGCCGCGCGGCGTGGTGACGACCAATTTCGACCCGGAAGGCCGGCCGACCGTCTTCGACGTGCTGCCGGAAGACCTGCCGCGCGTGCTCACCATCGGCCGGCTCGACATCAACACCGAAGGCCTTCTGCTGCTGACCAATGATGGCGGGCTGGCGCGGGTGCTGGAGCTGCCGGAGACGGGCTGGCTCAGGCGCTACCGCGTGCGCGCCTTCGGCGAGGTGACGCAGGACGTGCTCGACACGGTGAAGGACGGCGTCACCATCGACGGCATCCAGTACGGGCCGGTGATCGCCCGCTTCGAGCGCCAGCAGGGCTTCAACACCTGGCTGACGGTCGATCTGCGCGAGGGCAAGAACCGCGAGGTCAAGACCGTGCTCGAGCATCTCGGGCTGACCGTGAACCGGCTGATCCGCATCTCCTTCGGTCCCTTCCAGCTCGGCGAACTGGCCGAGGGCGAGGCCGACGAGATCCGCTCGCGCGTGCTGCAGGACCAGCTCGGCACGGAGCTTGCCGCCAAGGCCGGCGCCGATTTCGAGTCGCCGCGCCGCGACGCCCTGCCCGCCGCGCCACGCCCGGCTCCGGCCGGCGACGACCGCCCGCGCCGACGCCGCGACGCCGCCGAGGACCAACATGAAGCGCGCCGCGAGGCTGTGCGCGAGTTGCGCGGCGACAAGCCGTGGACCCGCACCGTCTGGCGCGATGCGGAAACAGAGCCACAGCGCGAGCGCAAGACGCCGCCGCGCCGCGGCGCCGACCCGAAGCTGGAACGGCAGGAGCGCGAGGCTTCCGGTGAGGTCCGGCGCCGGCGCGATACGCCGATCGCCGACCCGAAGGGCCGGCGCGTGCTGGTCGAGCGCGTCGGTGCCCCCGCTCCCGAGGAGCGCGCTGCGCCCGCACCGGACAGCAAGCGCAGGCCGGATCGCAAGCCGCGCCACGAACGTGGCGGCGAGGAGGCTCGCGCACCGCGCTCCTTCGAGCGCTCCAGCGGCGACGAGAGGCCGGCACGGCGCCCGCGCGCCGAAGGCAGCGGGCGCGACCGCGGCGAAGAGCGGCCCTGGCAGGACCGCGCTCCACGCGGCGAGCGCCCGGACCGTGCCCCGCGCGATGGCGCCGACCGCCCGGCGCGTCGCTTCAGCGAGCGACCTGCCGAGGACCGGCCGCGTGGCCGCAGCTTCGGCGACAAGCCCGCCGGCAAAAGCTTCGGTGGCAAGAGCTTCGGCTCTCGCTCCTCCGAGCGGCCGGCCGGTGGCGGACGCCCCTTTGGCGGCAAGCCGAGTGGAGGGCGACCGAGTGGCGACAAGGGACCGCGCCCGCCCGGCCGGGGTCCGCGTCCCGGCGGCAAGCGCGGCTAAGCGATGCGGATCGTCGGCGGACGCCTGGGCGGCCGGCCTCTGGCCGGCCCGAAGCCGGGGATCGGCAGCATCAGGCCGACCTCGGACCGCCTGCGCGAATCCCTGTTCAACGTACTGACTCATGCTTATGGCGACGCGGTCGAGGGCGCCCGCGTGCTCGACCTCTTCGCCGGCACCGGCGCGCTTGGCTTCGAGGCGCTCTCGCGTGGGGCGGGCTTCGCGCTCTTGGTCGATGACGGCACCGAGGCGCGCGGCATCATCCGCGAAAACCAGATGGCGCTGGGGCTTGCCGGCTTCAGCCGCATCTTCCGCCGCGACGCGACAAGGCTCGGCCCGATCACCGGGATGGCGCCCTTTGGCCTCGTCTTCTGCGACCCGCCCTATCGCAAGGGGCTGGGCGAGAAGGCGCTGGTCTCGGCCCGCGAAGGCGGCTGGCTGGAGCCGGGCGCGCTGATCGTGCTGGAAGAGGCTGCGGATGCCGAGATCAGCCTGCCGGAAGGGTTCGAGGAACTGGAGCGCCGGAGCTATGGCGAGACGCTCGTGATCCTGCTGCGGAACTCATAGGTCATAGGTCGTCGCCAATAGGCCGGCGACAGCGAACTTATCCCCAGCTCCTGTTCCGCGCTTAATCTCCGCATCCGCCGCGGAGACCAAGCGCCGGATGCCAATCAGACATTCCATCGAACCCAACGGGCGCGCACGCATAGCCCGCCTCCATGCCGTTGCATGCCAATTGGCCGGCGAGCGCATGATGCGCGCTCTCGCCCGGCTGCAAGCACTCGTCGAGAAGGGCGGGTTCAATCGCGATCAGCCGCGCGTGCCGGCGTGCAGCCCGGAGGTAGGGCAATGGGCGGGCGGCCAGGGCGCCAACCAAAGACAGCCCGGCATCGGCGACAATGGCGGCCCGGCGCTCGACCAAACCAACAATCCGCCCAGCAGCAAGCCGTCGAAGACCCAGGCGGCCAAGACGCTGGCACGGGCGATCGCGCTGCGAGCGCTGAGACCCGCGGGCCGGATCGGCGCTGCCTTGATGGCAATCGAGGTCGGTCACTGGCTCTATACCGAATACCCCTCGATCCGGTCCTATCAGGACGAGCCGAAGACGCTCGCGGAGCTCCAGCAGCAGGCCGGGCAGAACCGGCCGGGTTATGACGACCATCACATCGTCGAGCAGGGCGCGGGATCGCGCGAGGGCTTTCCGCGGTCCGCGATCGACGGCGTCGACAATCTCGTCAGCATTCCGCGATACAAGCATCAGGAGATCACAGGATGGTACGCTACGAAGAATCCCGAATTCGGCAACCTCTCACCGCGAAATTACTTGCGTAACAGGGGATAGGCGGAGCACGTTCAAGTTGGTCATCCGGCCCTCAGGCGTTTCAAGGTGTTGAAATGACCCCATCAAAACTGAAATTGCTTACACTCGAAGAACTCAATCGCCTCTTTGAGCAGCTATGCATCAAGCAATACATCGCCTTGGATCGCAACGAGATCGCCAGCTACAACAGACGCTACGACCAGATTAGAGCAATAGAAGACGAACTGAGATCCCGTCCTGGAGATCAAAGACGGATACTTATGCGGCTATTCGGACACCCGAACATGCAGGTCCGCCTGACGGCCGCTCGCGCCAATCTCGCGGTCGACTACATGGCCGCGCGGCGCGAACTTGAGGCTATTGTCGAGGAGCAGTGGTTTCCGCAGGCCGGCGACGCCGGCATGACGCTGGACAATCTCGATAGCGGCTTCTACCGGCCGAGTTGACGTTCGTGCCAAGCTTCGAGCGCCGCTGTGGACCGGCAGACCTTAGTCCCCGGTCGGCTCATATCTAAGGATGCCCGCTATCCTCGCCCTTGCCCCGGCGCCCATGTCGCGGGGGTGATTGATGCCGTCGTTGACCTGCAGTTCCCGAAAATCAAAGGGGCTGGCGCCATCGACGCAAGCCACGTTCACCCCGAGCTGGCCGGGATTCGAACGGCGCTGGTGATGGGTATAGATGCCACAACCCAGGCAGAAGTAATGCTTCGCCGTCTTGGTATTGAACTGGTACTCGCCGAGAGAATCCTCTCCCGAGACGATCCGGACGCCGCTCGCCGACACGACCACGGCGCCCCGCATGCGGCAGAACGAGCAATTGCAGCGACGCGCGGTGTTCAGGCCGTCGGTCAAGGTCGCTTCGAAGCGGACGCGTTTGCAGTGACAGGCCGCCTGAACAATCATCTCGCCCGCCATCGTCGTCTCCTCGATCGATATCCCGGCGCCTTATAGGCGCTTACCGTCGTCCGAACAGCCGCTCGATATCCGACAGCTTCAATTCGACATAGGTCGGCCGGCCGTGGTTGCATTGGCCGGAATTGGGCGTGATCTCCATCTCGCGCAGCAGCGCGTCCATCTCCTCGGGGCGCATGCGGCGGCCGGCGCGGACGGAGTTGTGGCAGGCCATCGTCGCCAGCACATGGTCGAGCCGGCGCTCCAAAGAGCCGGCCGTGCCGTGCTCGGCCAGCGCATCGGCGACATCGCGGACGAGGCGCTGGAGATTGCCGCCAGCAAGCTGGCTGGGGGCCTCGCGCACCAGCACTGCGCCAGAGCCGAAGGATTCCAGCACGAGGCCGAGGCTTTCGAGCTCGCTGCCCGCCGCTATCAGGCGGTCGGCGTCGACAGGATCGAGCTCGACCACTTCCGGCAGCAGCAGGGGCTGGCGGGCAATGCCGGAGCGAGCGCGCTCGGCCTTCAGCCGCTCATAGACCAGCCGCTCATGGGCGGCGTGCTGGTCGACGATGACGACGCCCTCGCGGGTCTGGGTGACGATATAGGTCTCGTGGAGCTGGGCACGCGGGGCGCCGAGCGGCCGGTCGAGCGCGTCGGGCGAAGGCTCGGCGAGATGCGCGCGGGCGTCCGCGGAGGGCGCGGCGAAATCGGAGAAGCCCGCCTGCGGAGTCGATAATGAGACCGAGGGCGGCGCACTCCAACTCGGCACTGAGGGGAAGCCCGGGCGCGGGATCGCGTTGCCGTTTCCGCCCATCGAGAGGACGGCGCGGAAGGCGTCGAGCGTGCGGGCGCCGCCTGTGGTGGTGGCGCGGTGGCCGGCTGCGGCGAGCGCCGCCTTCAGCCCGGAGACGACAAGGCCGCGGACCAGCGCGGGGTCGCGGAAGCGAACTTCGCTCTTGGCGGGGTGGACGTTGACGTCGACGAGCCGCGGATCGCAGCCGACATCGAGGAAGAGCACCGGATGGCGATCGGAGGGTACGACGTCGGCATAGGCGCCGCGCACGGCCGAGAGCAGCAATTTGTCGCGAACCGGGCGGCCGTTGACGGCGAGATGCACGCCGGCCGAGGTGCCGCGATGGAAGGTCGGCAAACCGGCGAAGCCGAAGATGCGGAAGCCTTCGCGCTCGGCCTCGATCTTCAGTGCGTTCTCTGGAAAGTCGCGGCCAAGCGCCCGGCCGAGACGGCGCAGCAGCCCCTCCTCCCCGATCGGCTCGGCCGGCCAGTCGAAGGCGCTGACGTGCTCGCCCTCCAGCGAGAAGCGGATTTCGGGATGGGCGATGGCGAGGCGCCTGAGCATCTCGGAGACGGCCTGCGCCTCGGCGCGGTCGCTCTTCAGGAATTTGAGGCGGGCCGGAGTGAAGATGAAGAGGTCGCTGACCTCGATGCGGGTCCCGACTGCCGCGGCAACGGGACGGACGACGCCCTTCTCGCCGGCCTCGACGACGAGGCCCGAGCCCTGCGGCGCATCATGCCGGCGCGTCGCAATGGAGAGCCGCGCCACCGAGCCGATCGAGGGCAGCGCCTCGCCGCGGAAGCCGAGCGTGCCAATGGCAAAGAGGTCGCCCTCCGGCAGCTTGGAGGTGGCGTGTCGCTCGACGGCGAGTTCCAGGTCCTGTGGCGTCATGCCGGCGCCGTCGTCGACGACGCGGATCAGTTCGCGCCCGCCGCCGATAATGGTCACGGCGACCGAACTTGCGCCGGCATCGATGGCGTTCTCGACCAGCTCCTTCACGGCCGCAGCCGGCCGCTCGATCACCTCGCCAGCGGCGATGCGGTCGACCAGGACGGGATCGAGGCGGCGGACGTTCATGGGTTCAACGTGTTCTTTCGGCCGCGAGCACCTTGCCCGTCATTCTCGGGCGGAGCGCAGCGCAGACCCGAGAACCTCTTTCCGCAGCAAGAGGCTCCCGAGCCTTCATGTCATGAGATGCTCGGGTCAAGCCCGGGCATGACGCGTCTGCGCCGTAGAACCGCGACTCAAGCCCGCCCTTCGGCAAGATAGCGCTTGGCGAGAAGCTTCGCCTCCTCCACCGCCGGCTGGTCGAAGGGATCCACCCCCATCGCGTAGCCGGTGAGGATCGTCTCCAGCATGAAATGCATCAGCATCTCGCCATGGCTGGTCTCGTCGATCCGCTCGACATGGAAGCGGCGCACAGCGCAGCCGTTCTTGGCGAAGGTATCGATCATGGCGATGCCCTGCGCCGCGACGAGGTCGCCGATGGTCTTGCCGGCGAAATCGGCCTGCCCGATCTTCTCCGCGAGGCCCGCGTCGATCTGCGGGCCCTTGCCCTTCACGCCGGTCGTCACGACGGTGAAAAACTTGTCCTTGGGGCCGGCGAGATAGAGCTGCTGCTGCGAATGCTGGTCGACGGGACCGAGCGCGCCGACGGGCTGTGTGCCCTGCCCGTCCTTGCCGAGGCTCTCGGCCCAGAGCTGCATCCACCAGCGGGTGAGCAATGCGAGCTTGTCGGCATAGGGCATGAGCACGGCGATGTTCTTGCCCGAGCGCATGGCGGCCAGATGCAGCGCGGCGCCGATAGCGGCGGGGGTCTCACGGACATCCTTGCCGGCAAAGAGCGGCGCCACCGCGCGGCCGGCGCCGAGCCTCAGCGCCTCGATATCGAGGCCGAGCACGGCGGCCGGCAGCAGGCCGCAATTGGTCAGCACGGAATAGCGCCCGCCGACATCGGTGTGGTGTTCGAGGAAGGGTGTGCCGAAGGGTTCCAGCAGCGCGCGCAGCGGATGGAGCTTGCCGGGCTTGCCCGGCTCGGAAAGCCCCTGGAAATGGTCGCCGATCTGCTGATCGGTGAGATGCGCGCCGCGCAGCGCCTCAATCGCGGCGATCGACTGCAGGAGCGTCTCGCCGGTGCCGCCCGATTTCGAGATGGCCACGAATTTGGTCGTCTTGAGCGGCAGCTTGGCGAGCAGCGCCGCATAGGTCGCCGGGTCGAGATTGTCGATGAAGTGGACGCGCGGGCCGGACGTGAAGTGGGAGAGGCCGGCGATGCCGTAGCCGGTGAGCTGCGCCAGCGTCTGGCCGCCGAGGCTGGAGCCGCCGGTGCCGAGCACCAGCACGTCGGTGGTGCCGCCAGCCTTGAGCCGCTCGGCGGCAACCTTCACGGGCGCCAGATCGGCCGTGTCGCTCGGCAGCTTCAGCAGCGGCAGCGAACCGTCCTTCGCCTGCCCCTGCAGCTTCGCCAGCGCAGGCTTGAGATCGGCCAGCGCCTTCTCGAAGGCCGCGTCGGGAATGCCTCCCTTGCCGACCTTGGATTCGAGCGCGAGATCGAAGCTTTGCTGAAGCATGAAGAGGATCCGTATCGACGAGGAGACGAAGGCTATTTCAGACCAGCCCGACCGGCTTGCCAACCGCCTGAACGAGCAGGTCGGGGTTGCCGAAGAGGCGATGGGCAACGCGCTTGACGTCATCGAGCGTCACAGCCGCGAAGAGACCGTTGCGGCGGGCGAGGAAATCAGGTGTGTCGCCGCGCAGCGCGAGAGCCAGCAATTCCCCGGCGATCTTCGGCGAGGTGTCGAAGCGCAGCGGGTAGGAGCCGATGATGTAGCGCTTCGCTTCCTCGACCTCGTGCTCGCTCGGCCCATCATGGGCGAGCTTCAGCATCTCCTCGCGGATCACCTTCATCGATTCGGCGGCGCGGTCGTTGCGGGTGGCGGTGCCGCCAACGAGCATGGCGCTCTCCCGCAGCGGCATCAGGCTGGAGGATACGCCATAGGCAAGGCCGCGCTTCTCGCGCACTTCCATGAACAGGCGCGAAGTGAAGGCCGAGCCGCCGAGGATGTGGTTCAGCACACTTGCTGGGATGAAGTCCGGATCATGCCACATCAGCCCCGGCCGGACGAAGCGAAGCACGGTCTGCGGGACGTCGAGATCGATGACATGGGTCTGGCCCAGCCCCCGAATCGGCAGCGGCTGAGGCGGGCGCGGACGGGACACGCCCTGTGGCAGCGCCCCGAACAGCAGATCAAGGCGCCCGGCGAGTTCGGCCGCGGTGATGTCGCCGACCACGACAACCTTGAGCCCGCCGCGATCGAGCAATGCCGGCGTCAACGCCTTCAGCGCCGGAGCCGCCAGTTTCGAGACGCTGTCGACATCGCCCTTCTCGGGCCGGCCATAGGCATGGCCGGGGAAGGCCGCGGCGAAAAGCGCGTTGCGGCACATGACTTCGGGGTTCTTCGCCTGGCGCTGCAGCCCGGCGATGATCTGGGCCTGGACACGGCCGACCGCATCGGCATCGAAGCGCGGCTGGTTCAGCGCCAGCGCCAGCAGGTCGAAGGCGGTGTCGCGATGACTCGACAAGGTCTGGACATGTCCGTGGAAATCGTCGCGGCGGGCCTCGAAACCGAGGCTGATCGCATGATCGGCCAGCCGGCCCTGAAAGGCCTCGGCGTCGAGATCGCCGGCACCTTCATCGAGCAGGCCCGAGATCAGATAGGCGCTGCCGGCCGCGTTTTCCGGGTCGCGGCTGGCGCCGCCGTCGAAGGCGAAATCGACCGCGATCAGCGGCAGGCTGTGCTCCTCGACGAGCCAGGCCTCGATGCCGCCCGGCGAGCGGACGCTCTGGACCGCAAGGGCGGGGCCGGCCGTGTTGAGGTCGGGTGTCGGAATCGGCGCGTTCATGTCGCTTCCTGTCGGCGGAGCCTGGCGTCCGCCCGTTCGGTGAGACGGCAAGGATCAGGCGGGCAGCAGCAGGCCGGTGACGCTGCGACCAGGCTTCAGATAGCGGCGCGCCGCTTCGACCACCGCATCGCGGCTGACGGCCTCGATGCGCTGCGGCCAGGCGAGCACGTCCTCGACCGTCTCGCCGACCGCCAGCGCCGAGCCGAAGATGCGCGCCAGCGAAGCCTGGTTGTCGCGGGCGAACACCGTCTCGGCGACGAGCCGCGTGCGGGCGCGCGCCAGCTCCAGCTCGCTTGGCCCGTCGGCCAGGAAGCTGGCAAGCGCGGCATCGAGCCCCGCCTCCATCGCCGCCATCTCGACACCGGGGCGCGGGCTGGCGGAAAGCTGGAAGGCGGCGCGGTCCACCATCGAACCCATGAAATAGGCGCTGGCGCCAGCCGCGAGCTCGTCCTCGACGCAGAGCTTGCGATAGAGCCGCGAGGTCGTCCCGCCGCCGAGGATCTCGGCGACGAGTTCGAGCGCCAGAACCTCTTCGCGCTCTCCAGTCGTGTAGGTCGGGGTCAGCCACCCCCGGCGCAGCGAAGGCTGCTGCACGCGCGGGTCGTTCAGCGCAACCCGGCGCGAGGCGCGCGGCTCGGGCTCGCTCGGGCGGCTGCGGACAGGCGCCGCGCCGCGGGCCGCGATCTTGCCGTAGCTCTCATTGGCGAGACGCCGCACCTCGGCGGCATCGGTATCGCCGGCCACGACGAGGATCGCGTTCTCGGGCGTGTAGAAGCGCTGATAGTAGGCGAAGGCGTCGTCGCGATTCAGACGCTCGATCTCATGCTCCCAGCCGATGATCGGCGTGCCATAGGGATGGTGGAAGAACAGCGAAGCGGAGAATTCCTCGCCGAGCTGGGCAGCCGGATCGGAATCGACGCGCATGCGCCGCTCCTCCAGCACCACGTCGCGCTCGGGTCCGACCACGCTCTCGTCGAAGGAGAGGCCGGTCATCCGGTCGGCCTCGTAATCCATCATCGCGCGCAGATGCTCCTTCGGCACGCGCTGGAAATAGGCGGTGTAGTCGTAGGAGGTGAAGGCGTTCTCCTGTCCGCCGAAGCCTGCGACGATCTTCGAGAACTCGCCGGCGGGCCAGCGTTCGGTGCCCTTGAACATCAGATGCTCGAGGAAATGCGCGATGCCCGATTTGCCGGCCGGATCGTCGGCGGAACCATTGCGATACCAGACCATATGGGTGACGACCGGCGCCCGATGGTCCTTCACGACGACGACGTCGAGGCCATTATCGAGCCGGAAGGCTTCGACGGGCTCAGCCAGACCGGGCTGGCGCGCATGGATGTTCACCTGACGCGATCTCCTGCTGAGACACAAAGGGCGGGCACGATGCGCCCGCCCCGGAAGAGAACTTGGTCAGCTTGTCCCGCTTCGGCAAGAGGCTCGCCTCAGCCGATCTTGCAGATCAAGCCTAGTCAGGCCTGACCAGCATCACCGGTCCCTGGCCGGTCACGAATTCGCGCTGGCCGACAGCCTGCTTGTCCTCGACCGGGCCGCCGCGACCCGGGCCCATCGCGGCCGTGTCAGCCGGGCGGCGATAGCCGGTCGGCGGCTCGGTCAGCAGGCGGCGCTGCGGCTCGGTGCCATAGGCCAGAGACTCTTCGGCCGCCTGGTTGCGGCGGGAAGCGAGGTCGCGGCCGATGCGGATCGGCTGGATCTGGTTGTTGTAGTTACTGTGTTCCTCGATGATCGTCGGCGCCTGTTCCACACGGGACGTGCGGCCGCGGCGCAGCTCTTCCTGCGACAGGACAGGGTTGTTGCGCGCTCTCTCGGAGAGCGCATAGGGCGGACGATTGGCCTCGTCCTTGCGGCGCTGCACATCGGGATCATTCGGCCAGGCGGCACTGCGAGCGCTCGCCGGATCCTGCGGGCGCGGCAGCGCCGAATTCGGCGGCACGACCAGCGGCGCACGCTCGCGATAATCGATGTCGTCGCCGGCCCCCTTGCCGCCGAAGGTGCCTTCGAGCAGGTTCTTGAACAGCATGCCCTCCTGCGCGAAGGCAGGCTGGGCCGCCAGCACGAGCCCGCCGGCGAGCAGCAGATGCGACACGCGGATGCGTTGCGCCATATCAAATCTCCCTTTGGACAATCTCGCACTCGCCTCAAGCATGGACGAGCGGCGAAAGGATGGCGAGACCGTCACTCAGCTGTCTTTTCCCCAGCCGGTCGGAAGGACTCATACAGGAGCCCGGCCACACCGACAACGATCGCGACATCGGCGATGTTGAAGATGTACCAGCTGAAGCTACCCCAATGGAAGTGAACGAAGTCCACCACCGCGCCGTAGACGGCGCGATCGACGCCGTTGCCGAGCGCGCCGCCGATGATCAGCGCAAGGCTCAGCACCGTCAGCGCGCCCTCGCTGCGCCACATCCAGCGCCAGAGCCAGACCGCCGCGACGAAGGAGATGACGACGAGGAACCAGCGCCCGAGATCGGTGCCCTGCTGGAACAGGCCATAGGAAATGCCCCGGTTCCAGGCGAGCACGATCGTCAGGAAGGGCGCGAGATCGAACGGGCCGTTCTCGGCCAGCCCGACGCCGTAGAGCATCCAGCATTTCAGGAGCTGATCCGAGACGAAGACGATCAGGACCGTGACGAGGCCGAGGCGGCGGGCAGGCGTCATCAGGCGGACACCCCCAGCTCCTTCAGCGCCTTGGCATCGCGCGGCGTTACCTCCGGATAGGCGGCGTCGGCCGTCTTGGGGTCGAAATACTTCCAGGACCGCGCGCATTTGATGCCGGCAGCGCGATGCGACACCACCGCGACGCCGGGAATCTCGGCGAGGCGGAAAGCCTCGGCCGGCCCCTCCCCGTTCGTGATGCGGATATCGGAGGTAATGCTGATCTCGGCGAGATCGACGCCCGAGAGTGCTGCATAGAGATCGGCATCGGAAACGAAGACCTGCGGTGCAGCCTCGAGCGAGGAGCCGATCCGCTTGGCGGCACGCTCCAGCTCGAGCGCGCCGGTGACGACGCGGCGCACACGGCGGATCTTGCCCCAGCGCTCCGCCAGCTCGGGATCGAGCCAACTCGCAGGCGCCTCGGCGAAGCGTTCGAGATGCACCGAGCCTTCGCCCGCCTTCTCCGTGGGATAGCGTTCGAGCCAGGCCTCTTCGGCCGTGAAGACCAGGATCGGCGCGAGCCAGGTCGTCAGGCAGCGGAAGAGATGGTCGACCGCCGTCAGCGCGCTGCGGCGGACATGGCTCGACGTCGGATCGCAATACAGCGCGTCCTTGCGCACGTCGAAATAGAAGGCCGAGAGCTCGGTGTTCATGAACTGCGAGAGCAGGAACACGACCTTCTTGTAGTCGTAGGTGCGATAGGCCTCCTCGACCTGCGGCCCAAGCTCGGCGAGGCGATGAAGCATCAGCCGCTCCAGCTCCGGCATGGTCTGCGGCTCCGAGACGCGGATTTCCTCGCTGAAATGGGCGAGCGTGCCGAGCATCCAGCGCATGGTGTTGCGTAGCTTGCGGTAGGTCTCGACGAAGGTCTTCAGGATCTCCTTGCCGATGCGCAGATCGTCGGAATAATCGGCAGCCGCGACCCACAGGCGCAGGATGTCGGCGCCGGAATCCTTGATGATGTCCTGCGGGGCCGTGACGTTGCCCTTCGATTTCGACATCTTCTCGCCCTTCTCGTCCAGGCAGAAGCCATGGGTGAGGACGATGTCATAGGGCGCCCGGCCGCGGGTGCCGCAGCTTTCCAGCAGGCTCGAATGGAACCAGCCGCGATGCTGGTCGGAACCTTCGAGATACATGACGCGGTCATTGCCGCCCTCATCCTTGCGGCGTGCACGCAGATCGGCCCGCTTCTCCAGGGTGAAAGCATGGGTGGACCCTGAGTCGAACCAGACGTCGAGCACGTCGGTGACGCGCTCGTACTTCGCCGGCTCGTAGCCGAAGGGCTTGAGGAAGCGGGCACCGTCCGTGTCGGAGAACCAGGCATCGGCGCCCTCCGCCTCGAAGGCCTGGGCGATGGCGGCGTTGACCTTGGCGTCGACGAGGACCTCCTTGGTCTCCTTCTCGACGAAGACAGTGATCGGCACGCCCCAGGCGCGCTGGCGCGACACGACCCAGTCAGGCCGGTTGGCGATCATGCCGTTGATGCGGTTCTCGCCGGCGGCGGGCACCCACTCGGTTTCCTTGATCGCCCGCAAAGCGCGGTTGCGCAGCGTATCGGTATTGCCGCCAAGCGTCGGCGCGATCTCGCCGATGCCGGTCGGCGAAGGCGCCTCCCCGATCGGCTTGTCCATGGCGATGAACCATTGCGGCGTGTTGCGGAAGATCACCGGCTTCTTCGAGCGCCAGCTATGCGGGTACTGGTGCTTCAGGCGACCGCGCGCGATGATGTTGCCGGCCTCGACCAGCGCCTTGATGACGACGTCGTTGGCGTTACCCTTGTCGCCCTTGTCCGTGATGACCTGCGCGCCCTCGAAACCCGGCGCTTCCTTGGTGAAGCGGCCATCGGCATCGACGGTATAGGGGATGCGGGTCTCGATGCCGCGCCCGGTGAGCTGGCGGCCATTCGCCATCCAGATGTCGAAGTCCTCGCGGCCATGGCTCGGCGCGGTGTGGACGAAGCCGGTACCGGCATCGTCGGTGACGTGATCGCCGTCGAGGAGGGGCACATCGAAGTCGTAGCCGTGGCCGCGCAGCGGGTGGGCTGCGGTGAGCGCCGCAAGCTCATCGGCCGGAACATCGGCGACCAGCTCGAAGGCTTCGACCTTGGCGGCTTTGAAGACGCTTTCGGCGAGGTTCTTGGCGAGGATGTAGGTCGCGCCGACCTTGGCCCAGTTGTTCTCGGGCGCCGCGGTGACGCGGTAAAGGCCATAGGCGATCTTGTTATGGAAGGAGATCGCGCGGTTGCCCGGGATCGTCCAGGGCGTCGTCGTCCAGATGACGATCGCGGCGCCAGCAAGCTTGGCCGGCGCATTCAGCACCGGGAACGGCACGTAGATCGTGTCGCTCGTGTGCTCCTCGTACTCGACCTCGGCCTCGGCCAGAGCGGTCTTCTCGACCACCGACCACATCACGGGCTTGGAGCCGCGATAGAGCTGGCCGGTCTCCGCGAACTTCATGATCTCGCGGGCGATCTGCGCCTCCGCGGGATAGGCCATCGTCAGATAGGGATGGGCCCAGTCGCCCTCGACGCCGAGGCGCTTGAACTCGTTGCGCTGGACGTCGACCCAGTGCTCGGCGAAGGCGCGGCATTCCTTGCGGAACTCGACGACCGGGACATCGTCCTTGTTCAGGCCCTTGGCGCGGTACTGCTCCTCGATCTTCCATTCGATCGGCAGGCCGTGGCAGTCCCAGCCCGGCACATAGTTGGAATCGTAGCCGAGCATCTGCTGCGAGCGCGTGACGAGGTCCTTCAGCACCTTGTTCAGCGCGTGGCCGATATGGATGTTGCCGTTGGCATAGGGCGGCCCGTCGTGGAGCACGAACCTGTCCCGCCCCTGCCCCGCTTCGCGCAGCTTGCGGTAGAGGTCGATCCTGGCCCAGCGGGCGAGCAGCTCCGGCTCGCGCTGCGGCAGGCCCGCGCGCATCGGGAACTCGGTCTGGGGCAGGAACAGCGTCTGCGAATAGTCGACGCCGTCACCTGCGGTCTGGGCGGCCTTGGCGTTGTTGGTCTTGTCGGTCATCTTCCGGCTCGGACAGTCGGGACGGCGGGCCATTCGGCGGGCCCCGGGCGTCCACTCATGAAACGGGAAAAGCGGTCTTCAACCCGGACTGCGCAAGCGCCCGCGCTAAGTCTAGCGCGAGGCGGCAGCCGGGCCCGTAATTCGCCGGGAAAGATCGATCAGCATGGCGCGTTGAGCGGGCATGGAGGGCTTCTAGCAGGCACGGCTCACGGAAGGAAGGGCGGCGCGTCGAAAGCAGGGGTCCTGGCCAGAATGTCGCGGGCACGGGCGCTGTCGGCGTCCATCTGCACGATCAGGGCCTCGAGCGAACCGAATTTTTCCTCGCCGCGCAGCCAGTCGACAAAGGCCACGTCGACGCGCTTGCCGTACAGGTCACCGGAAAAGTCGAAGACGAAGGTCTCCAGCCGCGGCGCGCCGTCGTCGAAGGTCGGGCGGCGGCCGAAGCTCGCGACGCCGTCGCGCCAGACGCCGTCGATGCGCATCCGTACCGCATAGATGCCGTGGCGCAGCTTGCAGTCGCGGGCGAGCTGCATATTGGCGGTGGGATAGCCGAGGTCGCGGCCACGCTTGTCGCCATGGGCAATGAGCCCGTGCACGAACCAGGGCCGCCCAAGGAATTCGGCGGCGCGGGCGACATCGCCCTCTTCAAGCGCCGTGCGGATCAGCGTCGACGACACCGCCTCGCCATGCCAGGCGAAGGGCGGCACCACGCGAACCGGGACGCCGGCCGTCAGGCAGTGAGCCTGCAGCATCTCGGGCGAGCCGGTCCGCCCCTTGCCGAAATGGAAGTCATAGCCGCAGACGAGGCCGGTGGCGCCCAGCCGCCCGACTAGCAGATCGTCGATGAAATGCTCGGCCGTGATCGCCGCGATCTCGCGGTCGAAGGGCAGGACGAAGACCTGAGCAAGGCCGGCATCGGCCAGCAATTCGAGCTTGATCTGTGGCGGTGTCAGCCGGAAGACGGGTTCCTCGGGGCGGAAGACGCTGCGCGGATGCGGCTCGAAGGTGAAGGCGGCCGGCACCGTACCGAGATCGCGCGCCATGGCGCCCGCCACCCGGGCGAGTTCGGCATGCCCCCGGTGGACCCCGTCGAAATTGCCAAGCGCGAGCACGGCGCCGCGCAGGCCATCCGGAATGGGCTTGTCGAGGTCGAGGACCACGGCCGCCGGCTCGGAGCGCGACGGCGCATCGGCTGGGGAAGACATCGATGAGGAACGTCCCTCTGCCCGCGAAAGCCGGGCGATGGTCGTCTTTGCGGCGAAGGCCGGTGAGGCGTCAAGGCCGCCCTGCCCCAAACCTCTCAGGATTTGGGCTTCGGCGGCATCGCCACCCAGGCCTCGCCCTCCATCACCGCCTTGCCGTCGACGAGGCACTCGCAGAAGAAGCGCGCCCGGCGGCGCTCGGCGACGAGTTCGACGACCTCGACGCGCGCCATGACGACATCGCCGATCTTGACCGGGGCCAGGAAGGTCAGCGTCTGCGAGAGATAGACGGCACCGGGGCCGGGCAGCCGCGTGCCGAGCAGCGCCGAAACCAGGCTCGCCGTCAGCATGCCATGAGCGATGCGCTGACCAAACTTGGTGCCGGCCGCGAACTGGTCGCAGAGATGGATGGGGTTGGCGTCGCCCGAAAGCTCGGCAAAGAGCGCGACATCGCGCTCCATCACAGTCCGCATCAGGCTCTCGGACTGGCCGATCGCCAGATCCTCGAAGGCATGAACGGTGTAAAGCGTGCCGGGCATCGGCTGAACAGTCATTGATCTCTCGTCGCTTGCAGGCGCACCCCAGCCCCTGTGCTCGACCGGGTTAATCATCTCGCAACTGCAATATAACGGCAATTGAACTTTGGTGCGGAGCACCACCTGCCCCACGGTCACTTGGCGATCGGATTAACCGCTTCGCAACACGCCGTCGGTATCACCGGATGCGAGTGGAGACCGCCTCTAACGGGCGGCGCGGTGTCGGTATGTTCCGACGCCGCAACTGCCCTGCCTGGAGCATCGCAATGGCTCTCGATCCGTCCATGCCGATCCTCGTGGTCGACGACTACCAAACGATGATCCGCATCATCCGCAACCTGCTGAAACAGCTCGGCTTCGAGAATGTCGACGACGCCTCGGACGGCTCGGCCGCGATCGCGAAGATGCGCGACAAGAAATACGGCCTCGTGATCTCCGACTGGAACATGGAGCCGATGAGCGGCTTCGAGCTGCTGCAGAAGGTGCGGGAGGAGACGACGCTCTCCGAGACGCCCTTCATCATCGTCACAGCTGAGTCGAAGACAGAGAACGTCATCGCGGCCAAGAAGGCCGGCGTCAGCAATTACATCGTGAAGCCGTTCAACGCGCAAACGTTGAAGACCAAGATCGAGGCGGTCTGCCTCGCCGCCTGACGCATCCGGCCGAAAAGTGGCATCCACTTTTCGGAGAAATCAGATGCGACAGTAGAGAGCGAGATCGCCCTCACCAGACCAGATGCGGCATGGCATAGGCCGGCCGGTGCGCCTGCTGGCCGAACCAGCCGTGACGCTCCTCCCATGACGCCTCCATCAAATCCTGTGCATGGATGCCGGCCAGCACCATGATGCCGGCAGCGCCGAAGCCCGAGGCGCCGGCGATATCGGTGCGGATGGCGTCGCCTACGGCGCAGATCCTGTCTCGGGCAATCGCCTCGCCGCGCTTTTCCTCGGCCGCAGCCAGAGCCGCCTCATAGATCGGCCTATGCGGCTTGCCGGCATAAATCACCCGCCCGCCGATCTCCTCATAGGCAAGCGCGACCGCACCTGCGCAGGGAATGATGCGGCCACCGCGCTCGACGACGAGATCGGGATTGGCGCAGATCAGCGGCAACCCGCGTGCGGCGAAGCCGGCCAGCAGGTCGGCATAGGTCGCCGCCGTGTCGTTCTCGTCGTCGAACAGCCCGGTGCAGAGCACATAGGCGGCTTCGGCAGGGCTGGTTTCGCGGACATCAAGACCGGCGATCAGCGGCAAATCCCGGTCGGGCCCGAGCCGGAACATCGGCTCGCCGGCGCGTGCGTGGATCAGCGACCGGCACACATCGCCGGAGGTGACGATCGCGTCCCAGGCTTCGCGCGGGACGCCGAAACCGTCGAGCTGGTCGATGATGACCCCGCCCGGGCGCGGCGCATTGGTCACCAGGACGACACTGATCCCGCGTTCGCGCATGCGCATCAGAGCCACCAGGGCGTCGCGATAGGCCGCGACGCCGTTATGGACCACGCCCCAGACATCGCAGAGGCAGAGATCGAAACGGTCCGCGACCTCGGAGAAGCCCGAAAGCGGGATGGTGGATGCGATCCCCAATGGCGACACTGTCTCGATCTCCGGCGCTAGAGGAGGCATCCATGCCTCGCCGCAGCAGGTCTAGACGGGATTCGCCGGCAGCGGAACCGGATGTTGCGTCGCTTCGCGCGTCAGGCGCTGGCGCGGCGCAGCACCGAGCGGAACGGCAACCGTTCGGGGCGGCCATCCGGCGCAGCGGCGGCGGGGCTGGCAGACGCGCCGTGAGCCAGGACCGGGCGCGCGGCATCATTGGCAGCTCCGGGCGGGCGCACCTGCGCAGCCGGGACGGCGGGAGCAGCGGGCGGCGCAGGAGCCGCCTCCGGTTCCGCAAAGACTTCCGGCTTCACCGGGCGCGGCGGGGAGAACGCCTGGCCCTGCCCCATCGTGACGCCAAGCTCGATCATATCGGCTGCCAGCGGGTTGTCCTCGACATGCTCGGCGACGAGAGTGATCGACGCCCTACCCAACATCGCCGCCAGATCGCCTGCCGCGATATCGCTGACGACCTTGCCTTCGGCATGATCCCGCAGCAGCGTCGCCGGCGCCTTGATGAAGCGCATGCCCCGGTCGAACAAGGCGCGAGGGTCAAGCCGCAGATCGACGACATGATCGAGCGCGAACCGCACGCCGTTCGCCGACATCGCGCCGAGCAGGCCGAGGCTCGTCGGATCGAGGTTCCGGAAGACCGTCTGAGGCATCTCGATGACGAGGTGCCCGGTGTGCTCGCGATATTTGTCGAGAATGCGCGTCAGTGCGGCCAAGGCGCGTGACGAACCCCAGGTTGCTGCGCTGAAATTGCAGGAGACGAAGATACCGCCATCCTTCGAGGCGAGATGGCGGGCAATCGCCAGGGCGCGTGTCAGCACAAGCGCGTCGAGTGTCGGCCCGAAGCCACGGGTTTCGATGGTGTCGAGGAATTCGTGGGGGAGGAGCAGGGTGTTCTCGTCGAGCCGCAGCCGCGCCAGCGCTTCGTAGCCCTGTGTGCGGCGCTGCGGCAGCGACACGATCGGCTGAAGATGGACCTCGATGCGCCCTTCGCTGAGCGCCCGGCCGATGAGCGCGGCGCGCTCGGCCTCGGCCGCTTCCTGCGCCGCCTTGGCCGCGGCGGCACGCTCCGCTGCCTGCTGCTCGGCGCGGGCGCGGCGCACCGCTTCCGGATCGAGAACCACTTCGGGAATAGCGGGAGCGGGGAGCGCCGGCGCCGCAGACGCCGGCTCGGGCAGCCGCGCCAGAACCGTCTCGTGGTCGGCGAGCGTCGTGGCAACCTGATGGATCAAATCGCCGAGCAGTCCAACCTCGGCGGTGAGTTCATGGATTGCGGCACGAGCCGGCGCGGCATCGGCATCCCGCATGGGCATCTGCTCGACACGCTGCGAAAGCGCGTCCAAGCGGATGGCGTTGGTGGCCAGCCTGACCTTGACCTCGCCGAGCCCGGCCAGAGCCTGCTCGTGCCGAGCAAGGCCGCGGCGCTCGAACGTCCGCATCGCGACCATAACGCCGGCGCCGGAGGCAAGCAGCCCCAGCGCGGGCCCCAACCCGCCCGGCAAGATAATCGCCATGACCGCGCCAGCAGAAAGCCCGGTGACTGCGCCGGCGAGAGGAGGCAAGGCTTTCAGGCGCAAAGGAGCCACGGCAGCATTCGCGCTACGAGGGTTGATCGGAAATCGGGAACGAATCACAACGCTAAGCGGCAGATTACCCGCGCGCGCCGCGTTATGCGAGCAGCCTCGTCCGCCGGGCGTCACCATCGTCCGCGCGGGCCGCGAAGCGGGGAGCGCAGCGGTGCGCGAGGGCCTGTCAGGACTTGTCGAGGCCGAGCGGCGCCAGAACCTGGCTCGCCACTTCGTCGGCGAAACCCTTCCGGGCAAGGTATGCGTGCGGGTCCTTCTTGAAGAGCGGAGCCTTGTCCCGAAGCTGCGCAATGGCTTTCGCCTGGGCCGCCGCATCGTCCTCCGACGCCGCGCTCAGGGCCTGGGCCAGCAGGCCGAAGGGGCTCGTATCGGCTGCCAGCATGGCGGCATAGGTCTCCGAAACCTTCTTGGCGCCGATCAGATAGGCTCCGAGAAAAGCGTAGAAGTCATAGCGCGGCGGCCGCCCGACACTGAGCGCAGCCGCGCGCTCGAGTATCGGCAAACCCTCTATCGACCGGCCGCGCCGAACATAGAACGCGCCGAGATCCGCCATGATGTCCGGATCATAGGGATTGCGCGTCAGAGCGTCCCGTCCCTTCTGAAGCGCCTCCTCGGTCGATCCGCGCAGGAACAGGACCTTCATCATGGCCTGATAGGCCCGTGCACCGGACGGCGCCAGGCGGATGGCCGTCAAAGCCGCGGCGAGGGCGCGATCGAGCGGCGGCTTGTCTTTTTGCTCGCCCGCCTTGGGAACGAGGTCGTCCGGATTGAAGCCCGAACCGTATTCTCCAAGCGTCATGATGGCGAGATGGGCCCATGCCGGGTAGAAGCTCGGGTCCTGCTCGATCAGCCTTTCAAGGCAGGACCGGGCAGCGAGATGGTCTTCCGGGACCATGGTGCGACGGGCATCGAAAGCCTGCAGGATGCAACGAACCGCCGATAACGACTGGGATTGGCGTATGTCGGCCGGGATGATGCCGAAGGGCTCCGTCAGCCTGGTCGCCAGGTTGCGCGCCATCTCGGCAAGCTCGGAATCCTGCAGGAGTTCGAGCGACGGCCGGCCGGAGGACGCCGTCCAGACGATGCGCCCGTCCCGGACCGAACGCAGACGCCCCAGCCCCTCGACGCCGCTGTCGACAGCCTGAACGTTCATCTCGAAAACATAATCGACGTCCGCGGGCGCCGCAGTTCCCGGCGGCGGGGCCTTGATCGTCACGAGATCGTCGAAGCGGGCCATGGCATCGACCAGCAGATCGGAAAACCGGTGGAGGATGCCTGCCAGCTTGGGATCCGACGGCACCACCGGGATCGTTATGGCGACGCGGACGAGCTGGAGGGGGGCCGTGATCGCCGGCTGCGCACCCGCGACCTGCTCGTTCCCGTTTAGCTTGGCCGAACTCAGCCCGGCCGGCGTGTCAGCCGGCGCCAGATACCACCAGGCGAGCGTAAGAAGCCCCAGAGCAAGCGCCGCCGCCGTGACGATGGACCAACGCCGCGTGGCGACGCGATCGGCCGCCTTTGCGACCGGAAGTGCCTCCGTCACTGGGGGATCGTCGCGAAGGGCGAGGACCGAGGTCTGTTCCCACGTCATCTCCGTATCCGGATCGACGACCTCGAAGACGGGAACATACCCTCCAACGGGCATCGAGACCACAACCGGATCGCCCTGTCCCTCGCCGGCATAGTACTGCGTCAGCGCACGCCTGAGCCGCCCCGCCTCCACCCGAACGATCGGATCGATCTGCGGGTTGAAATCGGCTGGCCGCCCGAGGCCTTCCACCGCGATGGTATAACCCTTCAGCTCGGCCGCGCGCCCCTCGATCGTGCGCTCGACGATGAAGCTCAGGAAGGCCGAAAGCTGAGGTGCGGCGCGAAAGGCATCGGAAGCGAGGACGCGGGCCAACTCCGCACGAAGGATCGCCGCGGCCCGTTCGTCCAGCCGTCCAGGATCACTATCGCCGTCCGTCATCGGGGTCCGTTCGTCTGTGCCCCAAGCGGGGAGATTACGCCATCGGCGACCTAACGTCACCTGCGGCCTTCGCTCCAGCCGTCATCCGTTCGGCGCAGCCATGGCGTGCCATCATGGCAATTTACAGTCCGCTTTCGCCTGCTAGGTTCAACCAAGGTTAATCCACAGGGGCCTTCGATGACTTCCACATCCTCCGCCATCGGCACGCCGAACGACCTCGAAGCCTATTGGATGCCGTTCACGGCCAACCGGTCGTTCAAAAAGAACCCCCGCATGGTCTCCCGTGCCGAGGGCATGTTCTACTACACGCCCGAGAACAAGCCGGTGATGGACGGCACGGCGGGCCTGTGGTGCTGCAATGCCGGCCATGCCCGCGAGCCGATCATCCAGGCGATCCAGGCGCAGGCGCGCGACCTCGATTACGCCCCGTCCTTCCAGTACGGCCACCCGAAGGTCTTCGCCGCCGCCGCCCGCATCGCGGCGCTGGCACCGGGCGATCTCGACCATGTCTTCTTCGCCGGCTCGGGCTCGGAAGCGGCCGATTCGGCGCTCAAGATCGCGCTGGCCTATTGGAACGTTTCGGGCAAGGCCGCGAAGACCCGGCTGATCGGCCGCGAGCGCGGCTATCACGGCGTCGGCTTCGGCGGCATCTCGGTCGGCGGCATGTCGAACAACCGCAAATTCTTCGGCTCGCTGCTGACCGGCGTCGACCACCTCGCCCATACCTATGACCGCGAGAAGCAGGCCTTCAGCAAGGGCGAGCCGGAATACGGCGCGCATTTCGCCGATGATCTCGAGCGCATCGTCGCGCTGCACGACGCCTCGACCATCGCCGCCGTCATCGTCGAGCCGATGGCGGGCTCGACCGGCGCGCTGCCGCCGCCGAAAGGCTATCTCAAGCGCCTGCGCGAGATCTGCGACAAGCACGGCATCCTGCTGATCTTCGACGAGGTGATCACAGGCTTCGGGCGCCTCGGCTTCGCCTTCGCCGCCGAGCGCTACGGCGTGATCCCGGACATGATCACCTTCGCCAAGGGCGTGACCTCCGGCACGGTGCCGATGGGCGGCGTGATCGTGCGCAAGCACATCTACGACGCCTTCATGGGCGGCCCGGACAACGTCATCGAGCTGTTCCACGGCTACACCTATTCGGGCCACCCGCTGGCGGCAGCCGCCTGCCTGGCGACGCTCGACATCTACCGCGACGAAGGCCTGTTCGAGCGCGCACACGCGATGGAAGGCGCCTGGGCCGACGCGGTGATGAGCCTGAAGGGCGAGCCGAACGTCGTCGACATCCGTACGCTCGGCATCGTCGGCGCCGTCGACCTCGCCCCGCGCGCCGATGGCGTCGGCAAGCGTGCGTTCGAAGCCATGGACCGCCTCTTCCGCGAAGAAGGGCTGATGGTGCGGACCGCCGCCGATACCATCGCCTTCTCGCCGCCGCTGATCATCACGGAATCGCAGGTCGAGGAGTTGATCGGCAAGCTGCGCCGGACGATCCGGTCGGTTGCGAACTGAGGCGCAGACACCGGGCGTCATTCTCGGGCGGAGCGAAGCTCTGACCCGAGAATCTCGGGCAAGACAACGTGCCGGAGCCTCCGCGTCATGAGATGCTCGGGTCAAGCCCGAGCATGACGGCCCGCACCCGAACGGTGCTCTTCCTATCCCCGCCGCAGCTTGTTGTAGCGCGCGATTAGCCTGTCGCGCTTCAGCCGCGACAGGCGGTCGATCCAGAAGATCCCGTCGAGCTGGTCGATCTCGTGCTGATGGCAGACAGCGAGGAGGCCCTCCGCCTCCTCGACATGCTCCGTTCCGTCGAGGTCGCGATAGCGCACCCGGACGCGGGAATGGCGCTCGATCTCATCGGTGACACCCGGCATCGAGACGCTGCCCTCGACATGGCGGATGGTCTCGCGCGACACGCTGTCGAGGACGGGATTAACGTAGGTCCGGACCTCGCCCGGCGCCAGTTCCAGAACGACCAGCCGCGACAGAACGCCGATATGCGGCGCCGTGATGCCGATCCCTGGCGCGGCACGCATGCTGTCGAGCAGATCCGTCGCCAGTTCCCGCAGATCGGCATCGAAGCGCGTGACCGCCAGGGCGGCCACGCGCAGACGCGGATCGGGGAAACGCAAGATCGGGCGGACGGCCATGGCTGGCGGACGCTCAGGCCGCCGCCTTCTTCTCTGCCGTGCCGTAGAAGCTCTCGCCGGTCTTGGCCATGCGTTTCAGCAGGCGGTTCGGCTTGAAGCGTTCGCCATGGGCCTTGGTCAGCTTCTCGCAGAGCTTCACGAAGGCGGCAGCGCCCATATTGTCGATGTACGAGAGCGTGCCGCCGGTGAAAGGAGCAAAGCCGAAACCGATGATCGAGCCGACATCGGCCTCGCGCGGATCGGTGACGACGCCTTCCTCATAGGTCTTCGCGGCTTCCAGCGCCTGCGTCACCAGGAGGCGGTGCTTCAGCTCCTCCATGTCAACGCTTTCGGGGTCGAGCCGCTTGCCGACGAGATCGGCGAGCCCCGGCCAGAGGCGCTTCGGCCCGGCTTCCGGATAATCGTAGAAGCCCTTGCGGTTCTTGCGGCCGAGACGGCCGTGCTTCTCGACCATGTCGGCGAGCAGCTTCTCCTGCGCCGGATCGACCGCGCCCTCTCCGAGCTGAGCCTTGGTCGCCTTCAGCACCTTGTAGGCCAAGTCGACCGCGACCTCGTCATTGAGCGAGAGCGGGCCGACCGGCATGCCGGCCTGCTTGCCGGCCGCCTCGATCATCGCCGGCGGCACGCCCTCCATCAGCATCAGATGGCCTTCGCGGATGTAGTTGCCGACACAGCGATTGGCGTAGAAGCCTCTGACGTCGTTGACGACGATCGGCGTCTTCTTGATCGCGCGGACATAGTCCAGCGCCATGGCGAGCGCCTTCTTGCCGGTCTTCTTGGCCATGATGACCTCGACCAGCAGCATCTTCTCGACCGGCGAGAAGAAATGGATGCCGATGAAGTTCTTCGGGCGCTGACTGGTCTCGGCGAGGCCGGTGATCGGCAGCGTCGAGGTGTTGGAGCCGAAGATCGTGCGCGGACCGACCACGGCCTCGACCTTGGCGATGACCTCGGCCTTGACCTTCGGGTCCTCGAAGACCGCCTCGACGATCAGGTCGCAGCCCTTGAGATCGGCATAATCGGCCGAGGCCTTGATGCGGCCGAGCAGCGCGTCGCGATCGGCGGTCTTGGCGCGGCCCTTCATGATCTGGTCGGAAACCAGCTTGTGCGAATAGGCCTTGCCCTTCTCGGCCGCCTCGATGTCCTTGTCGATCAGCACGACCTCGAGGCCAGCCTGCGCCGTGACATAGGCGATACCCGCGCCCATGAAGCCGGCGCCGACAACGCCGACCTTCTTGAGCTTCGACGGCGGCACGTCGGCCGGGCGGCGGGCGCCCTTGTTCAATTCCTGCATCGAGACGAAGAGTGAGCGGATCATCGAAGCCGCCTCCTTCGTCCGCAGGATCTTGGCGAAGTAGCGGCTTTCGACCTTGAGGCCGAGATCGATCGGCAGCTGCAGCCCTTCATAGACTGCCGAGAGGATGGCGCGGGCGGCCGGATAGTTGTCGTTGGTCTCCCGGCGATAGATCGCGTTGGCTGGCGGCCAGATCTGCATGCCGGCCGGCGAATGCACCTTGTTCGAGGGCAGCTTGAAG
Organism: Allobosea sp. 10L422; assembly: GCF_056395345.1. Lineage (NCBI taxonomy): Bacteria > Pseudomonadati > Pseudomonadota > Alphaproteobacteria > Hyphomicrobiales > Alloboseaceae > Allobosea > Allobosea sp. 10L422. Next base: position 38,930 of record NZ_JBFTJI010000011.1, on the reverse strand, counting down.
CCCTTCTGGTCCCAGGGTTGCGTCGCCTGCGGATTGGCCTTGAGCCAGTCCTTGGCGTTCTGGACGATCTCGGCTCGCGGCAGGACGGCATGGACGAGGCCGGAATTGCGCGCCGGCAAAGCCTTCACCTGCTCGCCCTTGAACATCATCTGCAAGGCGTCGCCGGTCTGCATCAGCCGCGCCACGCGCTGGGTGCCGCCGGCGCCCGGAAACAGCCCGACCTTGATCTCGGGCAGACCGACGCGGGTCGAGGCATCATCGGAGACGACTCGATACTGGCAGGACAGCGAGAGCTCGAAGGCGCCGCCGAGGCAAACGCCGTGGATCGCGGCGGCGAAAGGTTTCCCGCAGGTCTCGAGCTTGCGATAGAGCAGCGAAAGCTTGCGGCTCTCGTCGAAGAAGCTCTGCATCGCGACCGCCTCGCCCTTCTCCTTGGCGAGCTTCCCATAGAGGTCGCGCAGCCCCTGGAGCATGGTGAGGTCGGCGCCACCCGAGAAGCTCTCCTTGCCGGAGGTGATGACGCAGCCCTTGATGGCCTCGTCAGCGGCGACTTTGTCGACGATTTGGTTGAGCTCTTCCATCACCTCGGGGGTGATGACGTTCATCGAGCGGCCCGGCATGTCCCAGGTCGCAACAGCGATGCCGTCGGCGTCGCTCTCGAAGCGGAAATTGGTGAGGTTCATGATCTCTCTCCCTGCCCTTCCGCTCAGACGCGCTCGATGATGGTGGCGACGCCCATGCCCACCGCGACGCAGAGCGTCACCAACGCGGTTTGCTTGTTCGTCCGCTCCAGCTCGTCGAGCACGGTGCCCAGCACCATCGCGCCGGTCGCCCCGAGCGGGTGACCCATGGCGATCGCGCCGCCATTGACGTTCAGGATGGCATCGTCGATGTCGAGCGCCTGCTGGTAGCGCAGCACGACCGAGGAGAAGGCCTCGTTCAGCTCGAAAAGGTCGATGTCCTTCGTGGTCATGCCGGCCTTCTTGAGGACGCGCTCGGTCACATCGATCGGCCCGGTCAGCATCAGCGCGAGGTCGGAGCCGACTGTGGCGAAGGCCTTGATGCGGGCGCGCGGCTTCAGCCCTGCGGCCTTGCCGGCCCGCTTCGAGCCGACGAGCACGGCCGCCGCGCCGTCGACGATGCCGGAGGAATTGCCGGCGTGGTGGACGTGGTTGATGAACTCGACATCCGGATGTGCGGCGGTCGCGACCGCATCGAACCCGCCCATCTCGCCCATTTGTACGAAGGAGGCCTTCAGCGCCGCAAGCGCCTGCATATTGGCGTCCGGCCGGATGGTTTCGTCGTGGTCGAGGATGGTGAGGCCGTTGACGTCGGTCACGGGGATCACCGAGTTCCTGAAGCGCCCTTCCTTCCAAGCCTGGGCGGCGCGCTGGTGCGAGCGGACGGCGAAGGCGTCGACATCGTCGCGCGAGAAGCCGTATTTCGTCGCGATCAGGTCGGCCGAGACGCCCTGCGGCATGAAATAGGTGTCGATCGCGACTGATGGGTCGACCGCGATGCCGAAGCCCGAGGCGCCCATGCCGATACGCGACATCGACTCCACGCCGCCGCCGATCGTCATCTCCTTCTGGCCGGACATGACCTGCGCGGCTGCGAGGTTCACCGCATCGAGGCCGGAGGCACAGAAGCGATTGATCTGCACGCCCGGCACTTCCTTGCCGTAGCCGGCCTTGAGCGCCACGGTGCGGGCGATGTCGGCGCCGGCCTCGCCGACCGGATCGACGCAGCCCATCACCACGTCCTCGACGAGGAGCGGATCGAGGCCATTGCGGTCCTTGATGGCGCGCAGGGTCTGGGTGCCGAGCTCGATCGCGGTCACTTCATGAAGCGAACCGTCCGCCTTGCCCTTGCCGCGCGGCGTGCGGACGTGGTCGTAGATGAATGCGTCTGCCATCGAGGGAACTCCCTGGCCTGCCGCGACCCGGCGGCTTTGTTTCCTGCCGGACGTCATGGTCGGGCTTGCCCCGACCATCTCCTCATCCAGCGAACTCATCAAGAGATGCCCGGGTCGAGCCCGAGCATGACGTGCCCTTGAGCCGCAGCCTCAGAACTGCTCGGGCGCCAGAGCCATGGTCGTGTCGGCCCCTGCGGTGATCCGCGCCAGATGCGCGGCGGTCTCCGGCAAGGTGCGCTCCATGAAGAAGCGGGCGGTGACGAGCTTGGCGCTCATCCGCTCGGTCGCGCCGTCGGCGCCGGCGTTGAGCTTCTCCAACGCCGCCTTGGCGATCTTCGCCCACATATAGCCGAGCGAGACCAGGCCGAGCAGATGCATGAAGTCATTCGCGCCGGCGCCGGCATTGTCCGGCTTGGCGAGCGCGTTGTTCATGAACCACATCGCTGCCTGTTGGAGGTGGCCGAGCGAAACCTGGAGAGGCCCGAGCAGGGGCTTCAGCGCCTCGTTCTCGGCATTCTCCTTGAGGAAGCCGCCGACCTCGTTGAAGAAGGCCATGATGCCGCGGCCGCCGTCGCGGCCGAGCTTGCGGCCGACGAGGTCCATCGCTTGCACGCCGTTGGCGCCCTCGTAGATCATGGCGATACGGGCATCGCGCACGAACTGCTCGACGCCGGTCTCGGCGATGTAGCCGTGGCCGCCGAACATCTGCTGCGCCTTCACCGCGTTGTCGAAGCCGATATCGGTGAGCACCCCCTTGAGCACCGGCGTCATCAGGCCGAGCTGGTCGTCGGCCGCCTGGCGCTCGGCGGCGTCGCCCGAGCGATGGGCGATATCGGATTGCAGCGCATTCCAGAGCACGAAGGCGCGCGCCGCCTCGTTGAAGGCCCTGATCGACATCAGCGTGCGGCGCACGTCGGGGTGGACGATGATCGGATCGGCCGGTCCCGCAATGTTCTTGGGGCCGGTCAGCGAGCGGCCCTGCAGGCGCTCCTTGGCATAGACGACAGCGTTCTGGTAGGCGACCTCGGACTGGGCAAGGCCCTGGATGGCGACGCCGAGGCGGGCCTCGTTCATCATCACGAACATGGCGTTGAGCCCGCGGTTCTCCTCGCCGACCAGCCAGCCCTGCGCGCCATCRTAGTTCATGACGCAGGTYGMRTTGCCGTGGATSCCCATCTTGTGCTCGATCGAGCCGCAGGAGACGTGGTTGTTCTCGCCGACGAAGCCGTCAGCGCTTACCTTGTTGCGCGGCACGACGAAGAGCGAGATGCCCTTCGTGCCGGCCGGTGCGCCCTCGATGCGGGCGAGCACGAGGTGGATGATGTTCTCGGTGATATCCTGCTCGCCGGCCGAGATGAAGATCTTGGTGCCGGAGATGGCATAGGAGCCATCGCCGTTCGGCACGGCTTTGGTCTTGAGCAGCCCCAGATCGGTGCCGCAATGCGGCTCGGTCAGATTCATCGTGCCCGACCATTTGCCCTCGATCATCTTGGGCAGGTAGGCGCGCTTCTGCTCGTCCGAGCCATGAACGTAGAGCGCGGCGATCGCGCCCATGGTCAGGCCCGGATACATGGCGAAGGCCATGTTCGCAGCCGAAGCGTACTCGTTCATCACGGCGCCGAGCGTGTAGGGCAGGCCCTGACCGCCATATTCCGGGTCCATGGCGAGGCCGATCCAGCCGCCGCCGGCATAGGCCTCATAGGCTTCCTTGAAGCCCTTCGGCGTGGTGACGCGACCGTCGGCGTGGCGCGTGCAGCCCTCCTGGTCGCCGGAGTAGTTGATCGGCTGGAGGACCTGCTCACAGAGCTTCGCGCCCTCGCCGAGCACGGCCTCGATCACGTCCGCGCTCGCATCGGCGAAGCCGGGCAGATTGTTGTAGCGCTCGATATTGAAAACGTCGTTGAGCAGGAAAAGCGTATCGTCGACGGGCGCCTTGTAGACCGGCATGTGGTCCTCCCTCTCGTCGCGGGCCGCTCGCCTCCGTTTGGGAGCGCCTCAATATAGTTCACATATAAACAATCTCATTCGACTTGCAACGGGTACACCGACATTTTGTCACTCTGCGGACGGAAACTGTCCATGCGGCAACAAAAAACCCCGGCACAGCCGGGGTTTCATGAAGGCTGATGCGGCAGCGATCAGGCCTTAGGCATACGGGACAGCGAGGCCTCGAGCTCGGTGATCGCGCTCTCGATCTCGGCGCGCTGGCTGCGCAGCAGATCGAGTTGCTCGACGATCTGGTCGCGGCTGAGCTGCAGCCCGCCGACATTGGCGGCCTTGTCGGCAGCACCCTTCTTGTCCTCGTTGGCGAGCATCGCGCGGATCTCGACGAGCGTGAAACCAAGCTGCTTGCCCTTGAGGATTAGCGCGAGGCGGGCGCGATCGCGAGGCGAATAGACACGCGCCATACCGGAGCGCGTCGGCGCGATCAGGCCGCGGGACTCGTAGAAGCGAAGGGTCCGGAGTGTGACGCCGAAATCGCGGGCAAGATCGCTGATGGTGTATTCGCCGGCCTCATCAGCTTGGGTAGGCATCGCGGAGCGGGCTTCGTGACTCGAAGAACCCGCCATAGCCAGATTTTGGCGTGACATGGAGGTTTCGTTCCTTTCGGTGATCGAATCGCTGTCCGTACGGCAGCGTCGATCGGGATACCTCCTCATAGGGAAGGCGCTATCGTTGCGTCAGGTAATACGTCCGTTTGCGGGGTAAGTTACCGTTACATCAGCGCCGGCAAAAGCCTCCCGCGCGCCATTCGCAAAAAATTAACGGTCTCGAAGCCGTTTCTTAACCCGCTGTTTACCATGCCGGCCAAATGTCGGGAACGCGTATCGGCGTCGTCAACGTTGTTTTCACGACTGCCAAGGTTCGCGCGGGGGTGGCGGCATCAGGGGGCCGCGCTCACCGGGAGACAGGGCCCCGTAGGCGAGCGAGAACATGGCCACCAGCTTGCCCTGGAGCGTCAAGGGCGTCGATCCCCGGACGCGCGACGCGGCAAAGGCGGCAGCTCGCCGCGCCGGCATGACGCTTGGCGAATGGCTCGACCACAAGATCCGCGACGAGAGCGAGGCCCCCGCGCCGGCTGACGCGATGCCCGAACAGCTCGACATCGCAGCCTTGTCCGAGCGGCTGGCACGTCTCTCGCTCGCGCAGACGGACACGGCGCCCCGCAAGGTCGACCCGGCGCCGTCGCGCTCGGAACTCAACGCCTTCATCGGCCAGGCCGCGAACATCGAGCGCCTGACGCGCGAAGCCAGCAGCCGGACCGCCGGTGCTCTCGATTCGATCACGCGCTGGATCGAGAAGACCGAGGATCGTCTGTCGTCGAGCGAGCGCGGCGCCGCCGAGCGGCAGGAGCGCGCGACCAACGTCATCGCAGAAGCGATCAAGACGATGGGCGAGCGCATTGCCGAGATCGAGCGCCGCAGCCAAGAGGCTCAGAACCGAGTGGAGCCGTCGCCACGCCTCGCCTTCAGCCGCGACGGACTCGAGGCGGCCGTCACCGACATCCGCACGCGCCAGCGCGTTCTCGACAACGAAGAGATCATTCCTTCGCCTTCGCGGGCGGCCAACGTCACGCCGGAACGCATTTCCGCCCTGCGCGAGGATCTGCGCGAGCTTGGCTCGCGGCTGTCTTCGGAGGGCCGGCGCGCTGGGCAGCGCCCTGCAGCGCCGCAGCCACGCCAGCCTGACACCAGCGCGATCGAGGCCAAGATCGCCGCCCTGGCCGAGCGCCTCGACCACTTCGACCGGCGCGACCAGTTCGAGCCGCTGCTCAAGCCGTTGACACGAATCGAGGCCGAGGTTTCCCGGCTATCGCAGGATCGGGCCGGCGACAGCTACCAGCGCTTCCAGCATGAGATCGCGCATCTGGCCGCCAAGGTCGACGCGCTGGCGGCGCGCGGGAGCGAGACGACCAATCTCGATCCCGTCCTGCGCGACATTGCCGAGTTGCGCAGCCTCATGCCGTCCGGCGGGCAGGATCATCGGCTCGACGATCTCTCCCAGCAGGTCGCTTCGCTGGGCTTCGAGATCGGCCGGCTGCGCGAAACCCAGCCGGACCTGCGGGAGATGCGCAATCTCTCGGCAGCGATCGAGGATGTCCGCAGCGCGGTCCTGACCAGCCGCCCGCAGGATTTCGACACCGCTCCCCTGGCTTCGCTCGCAAGCCAGATCGACCTGCTGTCGCGCAAATTCGACGACGTCACCGCGCAGCGCCATGGCGACCATCTCGACAACCGCATCGACGCGCTGCAGCACCGCATCGAGCTGCTCGCGGAGCAGGGCCCGTCTGCCGTCACCCGCCAGATCGAAGCGCTGGCCGGCCGGATCGAGAGCCTGGCCGCGTCGAGCCAGCTCTCCCGCATGGTCGGGGCCGCCGAGTCCGCTGCGCCGGTCGATCTGAGCCCGATCGAACAGATGCTGCGCCATCTCGCCGACAAGATCGACGAGGCCGGAGCCCCCGGCGCCGGTGCGGAGTCCTTCGAAGCGCTGGAACAGCAGATTTCGGGCATCGCCTCCCGGCTCGACGAGGCGGCGGCGACCCGCTCGGCCGAGAACGGCATCGAGCGCACGCTGCAGGATCTGGTCGTCCATCTGCGCTCGATGCGCGAGGAAACGGCGGCCGAACGCGCGGCCCTCGTCCAGGCGGCCAGCACCTCGGCGCCGGGCAAGAGCATTGCCGAGCTGTCGAGCCTCGTCACCGGCATGCGCGACACCCATGTCTCGTCGGAGCGCCAGACCCAGGACGCGCTGGGCGCCGTCCATCTGTCGCTCGAGGCGATCATGGCGCGGCTCGCCGGCCTCGAAACCGAGCTGCAGGGCGAGCGCCGGAACGCGCCGCCGCTCCAGGCCCCTGCCGCCCGCAGCGACACGCCTGCGGTCCGCGCGCCCGCGTTCGGGGCTCGCGACCATGCCGGCCCCGCAGTCAGCGCGGCGGCGCAGGATCGCTTCGGCGCCTCGGCCGCGCCGGCTCTGGGCGAATCCGGCCCCGCACTGCCAAGCGCGGCCTTCGACTTGCCGCTCGAGCCGGGTTCGGGTCGCCCGCGACCCGAAAGCGCCGCCAGCAGCGGACAGGACGCCCAATCGGTGCGGCAGAGCCTGATCGCTGCCGCCCGGCGCTCGGCCAAGGCCGCCAGCGAAGCCGCCGCCAGCGCTCCCGCAGCCGCCTCCGAACCCGCAGCGAAGAGCTCCGGCAAGCTCAAGGAGATCCTGGAGAAGCGCAAGCGCCCGCTGCTGCTCGGCCTCGCCGCGCTGATCCTGGCGATGGGCACGGCCCATGTCGTCACCGGCGTGATGCGTGGCGACGGCACCAAGACAGCGAGCACCGCGGCGCGTAGCCTGATCGCCCAGCCGGAAGCCTCGCCGGAGGGCGTGCAGACTCCGGCCAAGGATCCCGCTCCGGCCAAGGACCTTCCGCCTGCCAAGGACCAGTCCTCGGCGCTCTCGCCTGCACCGCTGGCAGCGCCGGCCAACCTGATTCCGGGCCAGGCCGTGCCGGATCAACCAGCCGCCGTCCCGCCGCCCCTCGTGACACCGGCGCCGGCCGCGGCACAGACGGAAGCCTCCGCGACCGTCACACCCGAATCCGTTCAGAGCGTCACCGGGGTTGGCGATCTGCCGGCCGGCTTCGGCAGCGCCGGGCTGCGCAAGGCCGCCTTCGACGGCGATGCCCGCGCCGTCTTCGAGCTGGCGAGCAAAGCTGCCGACGGCCCCGCCGCGCAGCGCGACGCAAAGCTGGCGCTGCGCCTGTTCGAGCGCGCCGCCGTCGCGGGACTCGCCCCCGCCCAGTTCCGTGTCGGCAACATGTTCGAGAAGGGCATCGGCACGCAGCGCGATCTCTCGCTCGCCCGGATCTGGTACCAGCGCGCCGCCGAGCGCGGCAACGCCAAGGCGATGCACAACCTCGCCGTGCTGCATGCCGAGGGCGTCTCCGGCAAGCCGGACTATGCCGCCGCGACGGAGTGGTTCCGCCGCGCGGCCGAACTCGGCGTGCGCGACAGCCAATACAACCTCGCGGTTCTGCTCGGCCGCGGCCTCGGGGCGCCGACCGACCTCGCCCAGTCCTTCGTCTGGTTCTCGGTCGCTGCCAATCAGGGCGACGAGGACGCCGCCCGCAAGCGCGACGAGGTTGCCCAGCGCCTGAAGCCGGACGAGCTCGCTGCCGCCAGGACGACCGCCGCGAACTGGAAGCCCAAGACGCTAGATACGATCGCCAACGAGGTGGCTCCGCCGGCCAAGGGCTGGGACGCCGGGCCTACCGCGGCGGCGGCGGCCAAGCCGGCCAAGCCGGCGCGCAGCTGAGTCCAACGCGGCAGCGTCATCCTTTCGACGTGTTGACGCGGCAAGGAAAACGATAATCTTTTACGACGGGCCGATAGCGGCCCGTCTTCCATTTCAGCAACAACTTTTAACCTGGACGGTTCAGTCTGGGACAAATCGGTGCAGGCAAAGGCCATGCACCCGCCTTGCGAGGGGTAGTAGTGCAGATTTACCTGCCGATCGCCGAGCTTCCGATCAGCGTGCTGATGGTGCTCGGCCTGAGCGGCGCGGTCGGCTTCATCTCCGGCCTGTTCGGCGTCGGCGGTGGCTTCCTGCTCACCCCTTTGCTGATCTTTCTCGACATCCCGCCGGCGGTGGCGGTCGCGACCGTGGCGGCGCAGGTCGCCGGCTCCTCGATGACCGGCGTGCTGACCTATTTCCGGCGCAGGGCGCTCGATCTCAAGCTTGGCGGCGTCCTCGTCAGCGGCGGCATCGTCGGCACGGTGCTCGGCGTCCTGTTCTTCAACACGATGCGCCGGCTCGGCCAGCTCGAGCTCGTCATCACGCTCTCCTATGTCACGCTGTTCTCGATCATCGGCGGGCTGATGCTCTACGACGCCCTGCGCGCCATGCTGCGCGTGCGCGCCGGCAAGCCCGCGCGGCTGAAGCGGCGCGGCGGCATGCATCCATGGTGGATGGGCTTGCCCTTCCGCCAGCGCTTCTATCGTTCGGGCCTCTATTGCAGCGTGCTGCCGATCGCGCTGCTCGCCATCGTCATCGGCTTCATCGGCGCCGTGCTGGGCGTCGGCGGCGGCTTCATCCTGGTGCCGGGGCTTATCTACTTCTTCCGGATTCCGCCGGCGGTGGTGGTCGGCACCTCGCTCTTCCAGATCCTGGTGACCATGACGGGCGCGACCGTGCTGCACGCGGTCACCAACCAGTCGGTCGATCTCATCCTCGCCACGCTGCTGCTGGTCGGCGGCGTCATCGGCGCGCAGTTCGGCGGCCGGGCGGCGCGCAACCTCAACGTCGAATCGTTCCGGCTGCTGCTGGCGCTGCTGATCCTCTCGGTCGGCCTGCGCTTCGCCATCGAGCTCTTCATTCCGCCGACCGAACGCTTCTCGGTGGTCGTGCCGGAGAGCGCGCGATGATGCGGTTCCTCGCCCTCCTCGCCGCGTTCTCCGCCGGCTTCGCCGCGTCGAAGGCCCAGGCCGAGACCCTGATCGCGGCGATGTCGAGCCACCAGATCCAGATCACCTCGAACTACACCGGCAGCCAGCTGACGGTCTTCGGCCTGGTCGAGCGCGACGGGCGCACGGTGGCGCGCGGCGATCCCTACGACATCATCGTCACCGTCCGCGGCCCCCGGCGCATGCTTCTGGTGCGCGAGAAGGAGCGCCTCGGCCCGATCTGGATCAACCGGTCGCAGCGCCGCTTCCCGGACAATCCGGTCTTCCTGCACGTCGCCAGCAACCGGCCGATCTCGGCCATGATGAGCCCCGAAACGGCGCGGCGGGGGCGCATCGGCCTCGCCAATGCCGAGCTGCCACAGGGGAATTGGGTCGACCTCGACCCCGGCTCGATCCGCTTCCGCGAAAGTCTGGTCAGGATCATGCAGAGCAAGGACCTGTACGGCTATGACGAGCGCGGCGTCACCTTCCTGTCGAACAGCCTGTTCAGCGCGCCGATCGACATCGCCGCCACCGCGCCGACCGGCTCCTATACCGTCGACATCGTTCTCTATTCCGGTGGCGTCCCACTGGCGCGCCAGCAGACGAATTTCGAGGTGATCAAGACCGGCATCGAGCAGCGGCTCGCTTCCGCGGCCTATGACTGGTCTTTGCTGTACGGCCTAGCGACCGTGCTGCTGGCGCTCTTCCTCGGCTGGAGCGCAAGCGTCATCTTCCGGCGCGATTAAAGCGGCCCGGCGGTTTCAGCCCAGCAAACCGACATAAGGGAGGAAGGGCACGCTGCTGCCCTCCTCCAGCTGCTCGAGTTCCTCCGCCAGCACGAGCAGCCCATCGGATTGCGCGAGCGAGGCGAGAGAGCCGGCCCCCTCTCCGGGATGCCTGCGCGCGATCACGGCGCCATCGTCGCGCCTTTCCAGCGAGGCGCGCAGGAACTCCCGGCGCCCAGGCTTTTTCCGATGCTGGAAGCCGGCCGTGACGGGAAAGACGATCGGCGCTTCGTCCACCGTGCCGGCAAGGCGCGCCAGCAGCGGCCGAGCGACGAACACAAACCCGACGAAAACCGCGACCGGATTGCCCGGCAGGCCGATGAAGGGCGTGCCGGCCGCCTCGCCGATCGCGATCGGCTTGCCCGGCTTGATCGCGACGCGCCAGAGGTCGAGCGAACCGCAGGCCGACAGCGCAGCCTTGACATGATCGGTCTCCCCGACGGAGACGCCGCCCGAAGTGACGACCAGATCGCAGGCGCCGGCGGCCGCGCGCAGGTGCCGCTCCAGCTCAGCGGGCTCATCACGCAGAATGCCGAGATCGACGACATCGGCGCCCGCCCGCGCCAACAGGGCACGCAGCATCGCCCGGTTGGCGTCGTAGATCGCCGCCGGTCTCAAGCGCTGCCCGGGCTCGGTCAGCTCGTCGCCCGTCGAGAACAGCGCGACGCGCGGGCGATGCCTGACCCGCACCCGTTCCAAACCCAAAGCGGCGAGCAGCCCGAGATCCCGCGGCCGCAGGCGCCGGCCCGCCGGAAGAACCTCCTGCCCCCGGGCGACATCCTCCCCAGCCCTGCGCAGATTGGCGCCGCGCTTCGCCGGGGACGGCAGGATGACCTCGTCGCCACTCAGCGAGACATCCTCCTGCATCACGACCAGGTCGGCACCATCAGGCACGGGAGCGCCGGTGAAGACGCGCCAAGCGCCGTGTCCGAGCGTGCCGGCCGGATCGCCAGCCGCCGTTCGGCCGAGGAGCGGCAGGCGGGTCTCGGCACCCGGCAGGAGATCGGCATGGCGGACGGCATAGCCGTCGACCGCGGAATTCGCGAAGGGCGGCAAATCGATCGGCGCGACCACGGCTTCCGCCAGCACACGCCCATCCGCCTCGACGAGCGGCAGCTCGAGCACGCCCGGCACCGGCTCGGCGCAGGCAGCCGAGCGGCCTCCCGCCTCATCGAGGGAGATCAATCCGATATCCCCTCCTGGTCCGCCCCGCCTACCCGTCACGGCACTCGTCCTTTCCGGAGCTGCGCCCGTATCGCCACCCCGGCGCGCTTGGGTCCGTTGCACCTTCATCCTCGCCCAAACGAGGCCGGTCAAGCATGCGGCATGGCGCGTGGTTGCTCCCACCCGAACAGCCGTCCTATGAAGCGGCGACAACAACGGCCCAGTGGGCGCGAGACCATGGACACCATTCCGCTCGATCTGCGTGGCCTGAAATGCCCGCTTCCGGTGTTGCGGGTGCGCAAGGCCCTGAGCACGGCGCAGGCCGGCGCCCTGCTCGTCGTGCATTGCACCGACCCGATGGCGGCGATCGACCTGCCCAACCTCGCGCGCGAAACCGGCGATGTCATCGAGCGGCAGGGGGATGCGGACGGCGCCATCGTCTTCCATATCCGCAAGGCGGCCTAGCGCCGCGCCAGCGAACGGAGTTCAACGACGTGACCGTCTCCCAAGCCGATGTCCTGCGGGCGCTCGAACTGGTGAAGCTGCCGGCGAGCGGACAATCGCTCGCCGCATCCGGCCGCATCGGCGATATCCTCGTCGACGGCGGCAAGGTGATCTTCGCGATCGGCATCGACCCGACCGAGGCCAGCGCGATGGAGCCGGTCCGCAAGGCTGCGGAAAGCGCCGTCAGCGGTCTGCCGGGCGTCACCCAGGTGCTCGTCGGGCTGACCGCCGACAAGGCGCCTCCATCGGCCGGAATGCAGGCGCGCCAGCAGGCGCAGCGGCCCGGCCCCGGCGGCGCGCCGAAGCCGGCCGGCGTGCCGGGGGTGAAACAGATCATCGCGGTTGCCAGCGGCAAGGGCGGCGTCGGCAAATCGACCACCGCGGCCAATCTCGCCGTGGCGCTCTCGACGCTCGGCCTCAAGGTCGGCGTGCTCGATTCCGATATCTACGGCCCGTCCATGCCGAAGATCTTCGGCATCACCGGCAAGCCGCAGATCGTCTCGGGCCGAACGCTGGCGCCGATGGAGGCCTATGGGCTGAAGGTGATGTCGATCGGCTTCCTCGTCGACGAGGAGACGCCGATGATCTGGCGCGGGCCGATGGTGATCTCGGCGATCACCCAGATGCTGCGCGAGGTCGCCTGGGGCGAGCTCGACGTGCTCGTCGTCGACATGCCGCCCGGCACCGGCGATGCCCAGCTCACCATGGCGCAGCAGGTGCCGCTGGCCGGCGCCGTCATCGTCTCGACGCCGCAGGACCTCGCCTTGCTCGATGCGCGCCGCGGCGTCGCCATGTTCAGGAAGGTCGCGGTGCCGATCCTCGGCCTCGTCGAGAACATGAGCTATTTCATCTGCCCGGAATGCGGACACCAGTCCGACATCTTCGCCCATGGCGGCGCGCGGCACGAAGCCGAGCGGCTGCACATCCCCTTCCTCGGCGAGATTCCGCTCGCCATGCCGATCCGCGAGACATCGGACGGAGGCCGCCCGATCGTCGCCAGCGATCCGCAGAGCCCCCATGCCAAAGCCTATGTCGCGCTGGCACGGCAGGTCCAAGCCGGCCTCGGCGGGGCCATGAGAGCAGCGCCGCGCATCGTCATCGAGTGACACCGTTTCAAGCAAGGCGCTTCCCGCCCGCCGCTTGACAGTTCGCTCATTTTGTTCTTCTTTTGTTCTAGATAAAGGAGTAACGGGGATGGCGATCCAGCGCGCCCGGCATATCGGCATCGGCATCGATCGCCCGGTTGAGGAGGTCTATGCCTTCCTGGCCGAGCCGGAGAATTTCCCACAATGGGCGGAGGGTCTCGGCCACAGCTTCGTGCATGTCGAGGGCATGACCTGGCGCGCCGAAACCCCGATGGGACCGATGCGCATCCTGTTCAGCGAGCCGAACCGCCACGGCGTGCTCGACCATGCAGTGGTCCCCGAGCACGGCCCGGCCATGCACAATCCGATGCGGGTGGTAGCGAATGGCGACGGTGCCGAGATCGTCTTCACGCTGTTCCAGCGTGACGGCATGTCCGACGACGAAATGGCCGCCGATGCGGGCATGATCGCGCGGGATCTCGCGGCGCTGAAGGCCCTGCTGGAACGCTGACCGCCGCCGCGATGGCTAGCTCAGCAATCGTGCGAGCCGCCCCGCCTCGCGCAGGTCGCCCGGCGTGTTGACGTTGAAGAACGGATCGAGGGGTCCCGCAGCCCATTCCGCGACGGCAACGCCGTGCCCCTGCGTCCAGCGGCTGATTTTCCGCTCACCGGCCGCGAGCGCCTGCCGCAAATCCTCCCGCAGCCGGACCGGCCAGAGGCCGATGGCGTGATGCGCCTGCCCGGCCGAGGCGGCGCAGGCCAGCGGGACTTGGGCCGCGATCCGGGCTTCATGCAGGCGCCGGGCGAGATCGTTCGGGATGAAAGGCGTATCGGCCGCGACGCTCAGCAGCCATTCCATTTCCGGCCGATGCTCGGCCAGCCAGTCGAGGCCGGCGAGGATACCCGCAAGGGGACCGGCGAAGCCCGGCACGGTATCAGCGACCACCGGCATGCCGAAGGCCGCGAAGCGCGCCGGGTCGCCATTGGCGTTGAGGACGAGGCCATCGCATTGCCCGCGAAGCCGTTCGATCACATGGGCAAGGATCGGCCTGCCGGCGAGCAGTTCGAGCGGTTTGTCACCTCCGCCCATCCGACGTGCGAGACCGCCTGCGAGAACGAGGCCGAACGTGGAAAGCAGCATCGGGGTCGTCATGCCGACACGCCTCGGATCTGTGTCAGGGCAGCGTCAGGCCGCAAGCCGGATCGCATCGCCGACCCATCGTTCGACCGCCGCCATATCCGCAGCCAGTTCGACCCAGTCGTCTCCGGCGAAATCGCGCCATGCCGGCAGGAAGTCGCGGCGCACCGCGAGCAACACGGGCAGGCCCGCCATCACGGCATTGGCGATCTCATGGCGCAACCCTTCGCCGAGCGCTTCCTGCTTGCCGAACTTGTTGACCATGACGAGATCGACGCGCTCTGCCAATGCGCCGGCGAAAACCGCTGCGGCTGCGGCGAGCCCGGCGGCATCGAGATGGCAGCCGGCGGCACCCGCGCCGAGATCCTGGCTGATCGGAAAGCGATAGCCGCTGCCGAGATCCTCCAGCGACATCGCCATGCAGCGATCGTCGCAGGCTGCGTCATTGTGCTGAACCACCCCGCCAAGCCGCAGGCCGCGCCGCTTCAACTGCGTCGCCACGTCCTGCATGAAGGCGTCGATCGGGAAACCGCTCGTATAGGGGATGGCAGCCAGCATGGTCATGCCGGATTCCTCTCACGAACGCTCCCCAGGCGCCAGAGGCACCGGCGCCGCGGGTTCATTCCCCGCGTGAGAGATGCCGGCGCAGTGTTGCGCCGCACCTACAGTCGCGCGCCCGCACTCTCGCTAGGGTGGCATCGGTTCGTTTCGGGCAACCGGGCGAGCTGCCGCCTATCACCCCGCCGGAACGCATGATCCGTAACAACGCTCAAGCTCCGCTCGACCCGGCCACCGATGCCGCGCTGCTGCTGCGGCGCATCGGCTTCGGCACGCTCGCGCTCGTCCTGCCTCTGGCCGCGCTGGTCTCGCGCCGCGCCGCCGTCGTCCTCGTGCCGATCGGCATCGCATTGCTGATCATCGCGATGCTGATCGAGGAGCCCGCCAAATTCGTCGGCTCCCTCAAGGGAGCCGTTTTCAGCCGACCCGGACTGATCCTGCTCGGCCTCGTGGCCTGGGCGCTGCTCTCGCTGGTATGGAGCCCCTTCCCCACCTCGGCCGCCGAAAAAGCCGGCAATCTGATGCTCGCCGTCGTGCTCGGCTTCACCGGGTTGTCGGCGCTTCCGGAACGGATGCGCTCCTCGAATCTCAACCTTTCGCCGCTCGGCACCGGCAGCGCCGGCATGTTCGCGCTCGGGCTGATCATCATCGCGGCCCTGCGGCATGCGGAGACGCCGCCAGGCGCCGTCGAGCGCGGCGTCTCGATCATCCTGATCACCGCCTGGCCGGCTCTCGCCTGGCTGCTGTCGCGCGAACGCGGGATGAGCGCGCTCGGCCTCGCCCTCGTCGTGGCGCTGCTGGCGCTGACGCGGTTCGATGACGGCGAAACGGTCGCGATGCTCTTCGGCGCGGTAGCCTTCGGCGCCGTCACCGCCAGCCGCGAGCGGGCCGCGCAGGTGATCGCAACCATCATCGCCGGGCTGATGCTGTTCGCCCCCCTGCTGCCGTTCCTGCTCGCGCCACTGGTTTCCGTACTGCCGGACAGCGCCGACGATTTCGCGCAGATGCTGTCGATCTGGGCGGATGTCATCCGGCAGTCGCCGATCGAGCTCATCACCGGCCACGGGCTCGATACCGTGGTCCGCGACCAGCTCAGGGGCATGTTGCCGCAGCCCGCGCCGGCCACCCTGCTGTTCGAGACCTGGTACGAGCTCGGCCTCGTTGGCGCTGCGGCCGCTGCCGCTTGCCTGTATTTCGCCATCCGCGCCGCCGGCCGCATGCCGGGCGCGCTGGCGGCCGGCGGCGTTGCTGCATTCACCACCGCTTTCGCGCTCGCCGTCTTCGGCTTCGCGCCACTCCTGCCCTGGTGGCTGATGACGCTGACCGCCGTGGTGCTGCTGTTCGGCGCCATCGCCCGCGGCCAATACCGCACCGACAGGCCCGCGGTGCCGCTGCCGATGCGCTCGACCGGCCGCTCGCGCCCCAAGGCGGGCGAGCCGCCGGCGGACTGACTTAATCCCCCTGTCGGTTATCGGCGAGGCGCAGCGCGCCTCTCGTGCTTGACGGCCCTGCGCCCGACGCGCTCTCGTGCAGCATGGAAGGCTACCGCGTAGCCGGGAGAGGACAGAAGCGCCCATGCCGTTCGATGTTACCCTCGCCGATATCCAGGCCGCAGCCGGGCGCATCGCCGGCAAGGTCCGCCGCACGCCGACCTATTACAGCGCCGGCTTGTCCGAGCGGCTCGGGGTCGAGACTTGGGTGAAGGTCGAGAGCCTGCAGCTCGGCGGCTCGTTCAAAGTCCGTGGCTGCTACAACAAGCTGATGGGGCTGAGCGAAGCCGAATTGAAGCGCGGCGTCGTCACCGTCTCGGGCGGGAATCATGCCATCGCAGTGTCGCTCGTCGCCCGCTCCATGGGGGCCCGCGCCCTCGTCCTGATGCCCAAGGCGACGCCCGCGCTCAACATCCAGCTGACGCAACAGGCGG
The DNA here is from genome assembly GCF_056395345.1 of Allobosea sp. 10L422. Classification (NCBI taxonomy): domain Bacteria; kingdom Pseudomonadati; phylum Pseudomonadota; class Alphaproteobacteria; order Hyphomicrobiales; family Alloboseaceae; genus Allobosea; species Allobosea sp. 10L422. Next base: position 22,427 of record NZ_JBFTJI010000011.1, on the reverse strand, counting down.
GTGGCGAGGTCGAGCTCTGCGAGGATTCCGTCGCCGCCTTCGCCAAGGCCGAGGACTACGCCCGGCAAGGCATGGTCCATGTTCATTCCTATGACGATCCGGCGATCATCGCCGGCCATGGAACGCTCGGCCTCGAACTCGCCGCCGATGCCGGGGGGCGGCTCGACCATGTTTTCGTCTCGATCGGCGGTGGTGGCCTCTCGGCCGGCGTCGGCGCGGCGCTCAAGGGCTTGGATCCGGCCGTAAGGCTGCACGGCGTCGAAACCGAGGGCGCGACCACGATGACCCAGGCGCTCGCCGCCGGCCAGCCGGTCGCGATCCGCCCGACCTCGATCGCGCGCACGCTCGGCGCTCCCTTCGCGACGGAACGCACCATGGCCGCGGCCCGCCAGTTCCTTGAGGAAATCGTCCTGGTGTCGGACGCGGAAGCTGTTCGCGAACTCGTCTGGGTGCTCCAGAATGGCCGCGTGCTGTTGGAGCCCGCTGCGTCCTGCGTGGTCGCGGCCGCGCTGGCGCGGAAGGAAACGTTCCGCCCCGGAGAGCGCGTCTGCCTCGTGCTCTGCGGATCGAACGTCGCGCTGGACGATATCGCGCGCTGGCGCACCGAATTCGCCGTCTAGCGTGGTCGGCAGCGCGGCTCTAGAAGCCTCGCATGAGCCACCATCCCGTTCCAACGCTGCAGACGCAGCGCCTGACGCTGAGGCCGATGGCCGAAGCGGATTTTCCCGCCTATGCCGCGTTTCTGGCGTCGTCTCGCTCCACGGGAATGGGCGGCCCCTACGCGACGCGGCAGGCCTGGGGCATGTTCTGCCACGACATCGCCTGTTGGTCGCTGTTCGGGCACGGCGCGGTGATGATCGAGCTCAGACTGACCGGTGCCTGCATCGGGCAGGTCGGCATCAATGACGGCCCGCTCTTCCCGGAGAAGGAACTCGGCTGGCTGGCTGCTCTATGCCGGCCATGAAGGGCATGGCTATGCCACCGAAGCTGCCCGTGCCTTGCGGGATTGGGCGACACGGAAGCTGAAGCTTTCCAGCTTGGTGAGCTATGTCGCGCTTGGCAACGCCACATCGATCGCGGTGGCGGAACGGCTTGGAGCGGTGCGCGATACGCTCGCCGACAGACCCGATCCAAACGATCTGGTCTATCGGCATGCGCTCGACGTCACCGCCCGCTGAGGACGCCGGAAAGCGCCATCAGTTGCTGTTGCGCGCGACCCTGGCATAGCGGCTGCGCTTGCTGGCGTAAGCGTAGCGGCTGCGCTTGTGGCCGTGCCAGGAGATCTCGAGCGCGCCGACATCGGCGTGGACGAGGCCGTTCGAATAAGTGCCGACGCCGCCGACATTGGCGAGCGAGCGTGCCGCTGCCGCAGCCTTGCGCGCCGAGGCCGCCAGCGGCCGGAAGTCGACCGCCCTGCCGCTGTAGTGCTGCGAGTTCCGCGCATGACGGCCACCACAGGTCGAGGTGATCTGGATGGGACCGATCTTCGCGACGAGTTCGGCGATCATCGCCTTCGTCTCGGGCTTCAGACAGCCCAGACCCTTGACCTGCGGCTGAAAGGAGATTTTCTCGGGAGCAATGTCAGCCAGAGCGACCGAAGGCAAGAAACCAAAAACAAACGCAAGCAACGACAAGCGACGCATCATCTACCAGACATGTAAGGGGAAATTTGGAAGGATCAGGCCAGATATTCTCGATGGCCAGAGCGAAGGATGCCTGAGCTATTCGTCAAGGAAGGCCAAATCATGGCTTGGGCCTTTCCGGAGTATTTCGCGGCCGTAACCAAGATCGCTCCCGCCCGTTTGCCGGCGGACGATTATCTTCCAGAAGGCATCTCGCCATTCCGCCAAAGCCCGCCCCCTGCGCGCTGCCGGCTTGGACAGGGAGGCCTGGGCTGGGCTAGCGTGCCGGACGGCACCCGCTTTCTGCGCGGTCGCCCCATGCATCTCAGAGGATACGATGCCCAAGACCGACCTCATTGCGGCGCTGACCCCCGAAATCGCCGCGATCCGCCGCGACATCCATCGCCACCCCGAGTTGATGTACGACGTTCACCGGACCGCGGGTCTCGTGGCCGAAAAACTGAAGGAATGGGGCGTCGACGAGGTGGTGACGGGCATCGGCCAGACCGGCGTCGTCGGCGTCATCAAGGGCAAGAACCAGGATTCCGGCAAGGTGATCGCCATGCGCGCCGACATGGACGCGCTGCCGATCCATGAGGAGACCAATCTCGAGCATCGCTCGACCATCCCCGGCAAGATGCATGCCTGCGGCCATGACGGGCACACCGCCATGCTGCTCGGCGCCGCGAAGTACCTGACCCAGACCCGCGACTTCGACGGCACTGCCGTGCTGATCTTCCAGCCCGCCGAAGAGGGCGGCGCCGGCGCCAAGGCGATGATCGATGACGGGCTCATCACCCGCTTCGGCATCCAGGAAGTCTACGGCATGCACAACAAGCCGGGCATCCCGGTCGGCCGCTTCGAAATCGCAAAGGGGCCGGCCATGGCCGCCGCCGACCGCATCCACATCAAGATCGAAGGCAAGGGCGGACATGCGGCGGCGCCGCACAACGTCAACGACCCGATCGTCGCCTCCTGCGCGCTGGTCAGCGCCCTGCAGACGGTCGCCTCGCGCAATGCCGACCCGCTCGAGTCGATCGTCGTCTCCGTGACCGCGCTCAATGCCGGCGAGGCTTTCAACGTCATTCCGCAGACGGCCGAGATCAAGGGCTCGGTCCGCACGCTGACGCCGAAGATCCGCGAGCTCGCGCAGAAGCGCATCACCGAGATCGTCGACGGCGTGATGAAGGCTTTCGGCATGAAGTACGAGCTGGAATACCATCTCGGCTATCCCGTCACCTTCAACCATGCCGGCCAGACCGACTTCGTCACCAGCGTGACCAAGGAGATCTTCGGCACCGACGCGATCAAGACCGACATCCCGCCAACCATGGGCTCGGAGGACTTCTCCTATATGCTGGAGGAACGCCCGGGTGCCTTCATCAATATCGGCAACGGCGACTCGGCGGGCCTGCATCACCCGGCCTATGAGTTCAACGACGCGGCGATCCCGGTCGGCGTGAACTACTGGACGAGCCTGATCGAGATCGCCATGCCGCAGCGCGCGGCCTGACGACCGAAGATGAGCGACATCGATTGCCTTGTGATCGGGGCCGGCGTCGTCGGCCTCGCGGTTGCCCGCGAGCTGGCGCTGGCCGGGCGCGAGGTCGTCATCGCCGAGGCTGCCGAGGGCATCGGCACCCAGACCTCGGCACGCAATTCCGAGGTCATCCATGCTGGAATCTATTATCCCCCCGGCTCGCTGAAGGCCCGCGTCTGCGTCGCGGGCCGCAGCAAACTCTACCGCTACCTGCAAGAGCGTGGCCTGCCGCACAAAGCCTGCGGCAAGCTGATCGTCGCCACTTCCGAGGCCCAGAAGCCGGCCCTGGAGACGATCATGGCCCGCGCGCAGGCGTCCGGCGTCAATTCGCTGCGCTGGCTCTCCGGCACTGATGCGAAAGCGATGGAGCCGGAGGTGCGCTGCGAGATCGCCCTGCTCTCACCCGAGACCGGTGTGGTCGACAGCCATGCGCTGATGCTCTCGCTGCTTGGCGAGTGCGAGGCGGCCGGCGGTTCGCTCGCGCTCAACACGCCGATCACCGGCTGGCGGCGCGAGGCGGAAGGCTTCAGCGTCGATTTCGGCGGCGCCGATCCGGCGACCTATACCGCGCGCACCGTCATCAATTCAGCGGGACATGGTGCACCGAAGCTGCTGGGCCTGCTCGAAGGCTTTCCGGCCGAGCATGTGCCGGTCCAACACTATGCCAAGGGCAACTACTTCGCCCTGACCGGCAAGCAACCCTTCAAGCATCTTGTCTACCCGGTGCCGGAAGCTGCCGGCCTCGGCATCCACGCCACCATCGACATGGGCGGGCGGGTCAAGTTCGGTCCCGATGTCGAGTGGGTAGAAAACGACCAGGATCTCGTCGTCGATCCCAAGCGGGCGGAGAAGTTCTACGCTGCGATCCGGACCTATTGGCCTGCACTGCCGGACGGTGCGCTCGTCGCCGACTATGCCGGCATCCGGCCGAAGCTGCATGGGCCGACCGAACCGATGCCGGATTTCCGCATCGACGGTCCCGAGTTTCATGGCGTACCGGACCTCGTCAATCTGCTCGGCATCGAAAGCCCGGGGCTGACGAGCTCGCTGGCGATCGCGGAGATGGTGCGGGAGAAGCTGGCGTAGGTCGCGTCATGCTCGGGCTTGGCCCGAGCATCTCGTGCCGAAAGAGACTCCAGCGCCGCATCCTGCCGGAACTTCTCGGGTTTGCGCTTCGCTCCGCCCGAGAATGACGCACGGCCTACGCGTGTGCGGCCGGGTCAGGCCCGTGCCTTCAGGAAGGCTTCCTTCGCCTCGCGCGCCAAGGTGGTGATGCGGTTCCAGTCGCCGGCTGCGATCGCATCGGCCGGCACGAGCCAGGAGCCGCCGACGCAGATTACCTGCGGCAGAGCGAGATAGTCGCCAAGGTTCTTGAGGCCGACGCCGCCGGTCGGGCAGAAGCTCATCTGCGGAAACGGGCCGGAAAGCGCCTTCAGGGCCGGTGGGCCGCCGGCCTGCTCTGCCGGGAAGAACTTGGCGGTGGTGCGGCCTGCCGCAACGGCGCGCATGCAATCGGAAGCAGTGGCGACACCCGGCAGCCACGGCAGGTCCACCTTGCGCAGGGCTTCATCGACGCTCTCGCTGAAGCCGGGGCTGACCACGGCCTGCGCGCCGGCATCCTTGACCTGCGCGGCCTGCGCGGGCGTGACGACCGTGCCGGCGACGGGCAGCGCTTTCGGGACCGACTTCGCGATGGCAGCGAGCGCCTCCATCGCGGCCGGGCGGCGCAGCGTGACCTCGACCACATCGATGCCGCCGGCGACCAGCGCATGGGCGAGATCGACGGCCCGCGAGGCATCCTCGATCACGACGACGGGGATCACGCCGCAGCTCTTCAACCGGGCAATGGCGGCAGTCTCGTCCATGGCTTCATCTTTCAATCGATTTGAACGGATGACCGGGCTCTACTCCTTCGCCCAGTAGACGTCGAGCCCCTGCTCCCGGCCAAGCAGCATATCGACCGGCAGCGGCGCCTTGCGGGCGGCCTCCTCCTTCAGCACCGCTTCCTTGGCGCCCCCGGAAACGAGCAGGCTCGCCCAACCTGCACCGCGGAGGCGCACTGGCGAAAGCGACAGCCGGGGCGGCAAACCCGGCGGGCGGGCCACGACGATGCCGCTGTCCGGCACGGCATCGAAGGTGGCTTCGGCGCCGGGGAAGAGTGAAGCGATATGCCCATCCGCTCCCATCCCGCTGACCAGCAGATCGAGCGGCGGAAGTGCTGCCAGCTCCGCGCATAGCAGGGCCGCGGCCGCCTCGATGTCGCTGCCACGTCCATGGAAAGAGAGGAACTCGGCGCGTCCGTCCGCAAGCGGTGCGAATTGCGCACGGATCATGCGCTCGTTCGATGCCTCGTCATCGGCCGCGACGAAGCGCTCGTCGGTCGGCAGCAACGTGACATCATTCCATGGGAGATCGTGCTGTCCGAGCGCCGCGAGAAAGCGTGCCGGCGTCGTGCCGCCGGGCACGGCGAGCAGCGCCCGGCCCTTCTCGGCGAGCACTTGCGCCAGCCGCACCGCGACGGTCTCGGCCAAGGCCTCCGAGGCATCGGCCAGCGTCGCGAATCGGTGCCAAGCGAGCGGGCCGGCCGCCATCAGACGAAATCCGGATCGGCCCAGGAGCGGCCGTCGCGCTCGATCAGGCCGATCGCCTGCGACGGCCCCCAGGAGCCCGCGGCGTAGCGATGCGGATGCGGATAGTAGTCCTGCCAGCCGGCAATGATCGGATCGACCCAGGCCCAGGCCTGCTCGACCTCGTCGCGGTGCATGAACAGAGTCTGGTCGCCGCGGATCACATCGGTCAGCAGGCGCTCATAGGCATCCGGCGTGCGCTCGTCGAAGGCGGTGGAATAACGCAGGTCGAGCTGGCGCGGCACGATCTTGAGACGCCCTGAGCCCGGCACCTTCATCATCAGCTGGAGCTGGACGCCGTCGTTCGGCTGCAGGCGGATGAAGAGGCGGTTGGCATCGAGCCTGTCGCAGCTGCCGTTGCCGAAGATCGAATGCGGCACCGGCTTGAAGGTGACGGCGATCTCGGAATAGCGCTGCGCCATGCGCTTGCCTGTGCGCAGATAGATCGGCACGCCGGCCCAGCGCCAATTATCGACTTCGCAGCGAATGGCGACGAAGGTCTCGGTGTTCGAGCCGTGGCCGAGTTCTTCGGCATAGCCGCGGACGCGCTGGCCGTCGATCTGGCCCGGCCCGTACTGGCCGCGCACGGTGTAGCGCTGGACGTCCGGGCCTACGATGGGGCGCAGCGCCTTCAGCACCTTGATCTTCTCCTCGCGAACCGCCCCGGACTCCAGCATGTTCGGTGGCTCGATGGCGAAGAGGGTCAGCAATTGCATGAGATGGTTCTGCACCATGTCGCGCATATGCCCGGCCTTGTCGTAATAGCCGGCGCGCTGCTCCAGCCCCACGGTCTCGGCTACGGTGATCTGGACATGGTCGATGTCCCGGCTCGACCAAGAGCGTTCGAACAGCGTGTTGGCGAAGCGCAGGACGAGCAGGTTCTGCACCGTCTCCTTGCCGAGATAATGGTCGATCCGGTAGGTGCGGCTTTCCGGCAGGATGCGCGCGACGGCATCGTTGATCTGCCGCGCCGAGGCGAGATCGCGGCCGAGCGGCTTCTCCAGGATGACACGCGAGGTCGGCGTCAGAATGTCCGCCTTGGCGAGGTTCTCGCAGATCGGGATAAAGAGGTCAGGCGGGGTCGAGAGATAGAAGGAGCGCACGCGCTCGCTCTCGCCCAGCGCCTGCTTCAAGGCCTTGTAGGTCTCGGGCTGGACCGCATCGAGCATGACCATCGTCAACCGGCGCAGGAATGGTTCGACCTGCTCTTTCGGAATTCCCTCCTCATGGAGCCGCTTTGCGATTTGCTTGGGCAGCCCTTCGACATCCTCCTCCTTGCGGACGACGGCGAAGATGCGGCTTTCGCCGGGTAGTACGCCCTCGCGATTGCGCTGGGCGAGAGCCGGGAAAAGCTTGCGCAAAGCGAGATCGCCGCCGGCGCCGAAGATCACGAGATCGAAGGGCGGGACCGGTGTCCGCTCGGGAATGCTCTCGGGCCGAAGCGGGTTGTCGACGATGGCGTCCATAAGTCCTGTAACTCCGTCAGGCGGTGCCGGTTCGCTGGACCGGCGCGAAGCCTTGCAGTCCGGCCAAGCTTCGATCCGGACGCGAAGCAGCTAACGCAAGGCTGCGACTAGAGTGAGACGGTTTTGCCGTGCTGCAAAGAGGGAACGGCGCAGGGCCGATCCCCTCGCTGCTCAGCCCGCGCGGCGGAAGCCCGCGCTCGCCGCCAGCAATTGCTTGGCGTAGGCCGTCTGCGGCTGACGCGCGGCAAGCGTCCCGACGGTCATTTCCTCGACGGCGCGGCCGAACTGCATGACGAGCAGCCGCTCGCACATATGTCCGACGACGGCGAGATCGTGGCTGACGAGGATGTAGGTCAGCTTGCGCTCCTGCCTGAGCGCAGCGAGCAGATTGAGCACCTCGGCCTGAATGGAGACGTCGAGCGCCGAGGTCGGCTCGTCCAACAACAGGATCGAGGGTTCGAGCACCAGAGCGCGGGCGATGGCGACGCGCTGGCGCTGGCCGCCCGAAAGCTGATGCGGATAACGGAAGCGGAAGGAGGCCGGCAGGCCGACATCGGAGAGGGCCTTGCCGATGCGCGCTTCGGCATCACGGGCACCGTGGATCGCCAACGGCTCGGCCAGCGTGTCGTCCACGGTCTTTTTCGGGTGAAGCGAGCCGTAGGGGTCCTGGAAGACCATCTGGACATGGCGGTAGAAGGCCTTGTCCCGGACCTTGGGCTGCACGGCGCCTTCGATCGTGGCCGAACCGCTCCAGTCGCGATTGAGGCCCGAGAGCACGCGCAGCACGGTCGATTTACCGGAACCGGACTCGCCGACGAGGCCGTAGCTCTCGCCCTTGCGCACCTCGAATGAAAGGTCCTTCACGACATGGGAGTCGCCGAAGGACACGTTGAGCTTGTCGACGGAGATCGCAGCGTTTGTCATGCCAGCCAGGCCGGGTCGCGGTTGAGGGTGGAGAGCTTCGCCCGGGGATGGTCGAGGTCCGGCAGGCATTCGAGCAGGCCGAGCGTATAGGGATGGCGGCGGCTGCGCGTGGAGGCGTCGGCAAGCTCGGCCGCCGGCAGCGTCTCCATGACCTTGCCGCCATACATAACGATGACCCGGTCGCAGAAGGACTGCACGAGATGCAGGTCATGGCTGATGAAAATCAGCCCCATGCCGCGCTCGGTCACGAGATCGTCGAGGATCTTCAGGATCTGGAGTTGCACGGTGACGTCGAGTGCCGAGGTCGGCTCATCGGCGATCAGGATCTCGGGCTCGGCGATCAGCATCATCGCGATCATCACGCGCTGGCCCATGCCGCCCGAAACCTCGTGCGGATAGAGGTCGTAGACGCGAGCGGGATCGCGGATCTGCACGGATTCCAGCATGGCGAGGCTGCGCTCCCGCGCCTCGCGAGAACCGGCCTTGCGGTGGATGCGATAGGCCTCGGCGATCTGGCTGCCGACGGTCTGGACCGGGTTCAGCGAGAATTTCGGGTCCTGCATCACCATGGAGATGTGGCGGCCGCGCAGCTTGCGCCTGATGCCCTTGTCCATCGCCGTCAGGTCCTGGCCGCGGAAGCGCATGCCATCGGCACTGACGACGCCGGGGTGTGGAATGAGATCGAGGATCGCCCGGCCGGTCATCGACTTGCCGGAGCCGGACTCGCCCACGATGCCGAGGCGCTCGCGCCCCAGCTTGAAGGAAAGGCCACGCACGGCCCGGACGATGCCGGTCGGCGTGTGGAAGTCGACCTTGAGATTGTCGACCTCGAGAAGAGGCTGCTCGCTCGTCATGACGTTACCTCGCATCCATGACGTCGCGGAGCCCGTCGCCGAGCAGATTGAAGCCGAGCGCGACAACACAGATCGCGAGGCCCGGGAAGGTCGCGACCCACCATTGGTCGAAGATCTGCTCGCGGCCAGCGGAGATCATCGCGCCCCATTCCGGSATCGGCGGCTGCGCGCCGAGRCCSAGGAAGCCGAGCCCSGCMGCSGTCAGGATGATGCCGGCCATGTCGARRGTGGWSCGCACGATCAGSGAMGGCATGCACATCGGCACGACATGCTTCCAGATGATGCGGGCGCGCGAGGCGCCCTGCAGGCGCATCGCCTCGATGTAATCCTGGTTGCGGATCACCATGGTCTCGGCGCGGGCGACGCGCGCATAGGGCGGCCAGGTTGTGATCGCGATGGCGATGATCGCGTTGACGATGCCGGGGCCGAGCGCCGCGACGAAGGCCAGCGCCAGCACAAGGCGCGGGAAGGCGAGGAAAACGTCGGTGATGCGCATCAGCAACCGGTCGACCCAGCCGCCGAAATAGCCGGAGACTGCGCCGATCAGCAGGCCGAAGGGACCGACCGTCACCACGACCAGCAGCACGATGACCAGCGTGATGCGCGTGCCGTAGACGATGCGGCTGAAGATGTCGCGCCCGAGCGCGTCGGTGCCGAACCAGTTGGTCGCGGACGGCGGCAGCAGCCGCTTGTCGAGTGCCTGCGCAAGCGGGTCGAACGGTGCGATCAGCGGCGCGAAGGCGGCCAGCAGCAGCAGCAGGACGATGATGGCGAGGCCCGCCACTGCCATCGGATTGCGCCTGAAGGCGAGCCATTGCCGGTAGAGCTGGCCGAGGCGGGCCTGGCGGCGCGATGCCGGCGAATCGCTGATCAGCCAAGCATGCAGGCCGGCGGAGGAAGTGTCGCTCATATCCGCCTCCTCAGCGCACACGCGGATCGGCCAACCGGCCGATGATGTCGGTCAGCAGGTTGACCGCGATGAAGACGACGCCGACCACCAGCGTGCCGCCAAGCACAGCGTTCATGTCGGCGTTGAGCAGCGCGTTGGTGAGATAGCGGCCGAGCCCCGGCCAGGCGAAGATCGTCTCGGTCAGCACCGAGCCTTCGAGCAGGTGCATGTAGGAGAGCGCGATCACGGTGAAGAGCGGCACCGCGGCGTTGCGCAGGGCGTGGCGCCAGATCACGGCGGTTTCCGAGACACCCTTCACGCGGGCCGCGATGACGTATTGCTGCTGCAGCTCGCTGATCATGAAGCTGCGGGTCATGCGGCTGATATAGGCGACCGACAGCAGGCCGAGGACGAGCGCCGGCAGGATCAGGTGCGAGAATGCGTCCCAGAAGGCTTCCCATTCGCCTTCGAGCGCCGCGTCGATCATGATGACGCCTGTGCGGGTGGTGACGATATCCTGCCAGACCACGGAGATGCGGCCCGGCCCGGAAACCCAGCCGAGCTTGGCGTAGAACAGCAGCAGCGCCATCAGGCCGATCCAGAAGACCGGCACGGAATAGCCGACGAGACCGACGACGCGGGCAACCTGATCCTGCCAGCGGCCCTGGTTGACGGCGGCGAGGATGCCGAGCGGAACGCCGATGAGGACGCCGATCAACGTGCCGAGCGTGGCAAGTTCCAGCGTCGCCGGGAAAACGCGCTTGATATCCTCGGTAACGGGGTTGGAGGTCAGCACGGAGGTGCCGAGATTTCCGGTGAAGACCTTGCCGATATAGATCGCGAATTGCTGCCAGAGCGGCTTGTCGAGGCCGAGCTCGATGCGCGCCGCCTCATAGGTCTCGGGACGGGCATTGTCGCCGACGACGGCGAGCACCGGATCGATCGGGATGACCCGGGCGATGAAGAAGGTGACGAGCAGCAGGCCGAACATGGTGATGACCACGGTCGTCAGCTCGCGCGAGAGCGCGCGGCCCCAACGGCCCAGCCTTCCCGGCGAGGCGCTCTTGCGGGCTGGCGCCTGCGTCACGGCCGTCATGCCTCGCCTCCGTTCCTGATCGTCATGAGCAACGGTCTCTCCTGGCCGGGCGGGTCACGCCGGCAGCGTATTCTACGGGAACGCAAAGACCCGCCGAGGCCGAGGGCCAGGGCGGGTCTCCTGCGTCACGGAACTTAGTTCTTGACGATGGTCGCGTAGAAATTGGTGTCCGAGCTCGGGCCGATGACCCAGCCGTTCACGTTCTTGCGCTCGGCCGAGACCTCGATCTGCTGGAACATGATGACGAAGGGCGAGACCTTCTGATGCTCGCGCTGCAGCGTTTCATAGGTCGCCTTGCGCTTGGCCGCGTCAGCTTCCAGCACCGCGCCCTGCGTGATCTTGGTCATGTCCGGGATATCCCAGGCATTGCGCCAGGCCAGCGTCTTCGACTTCGCCTCCTCGCCATTGTCCTCGTTGATGGCGAAGGTCTCGGCATTGGTGTGCGGGTCGAGATAGTCCGGGCCCCACTGGCCGATATAGATGTCGTGGGTGCGGGCGCGGTACTTGGTCAGGGTCTGCTTGCCGTCGCCCGGGATGATCTCGAGCTTGACGCCGGCCTGGGCCCAAGTCGCCTGGATCGCCTGGGCGATATCGGTGATCGGCGCAACCGAACGGGTGTCCATGGTGACGGTGAAGCCGTTGGCCAGACCGGCCTTGGCGAGCAGTTCCTTCGCCTTGGCGAGGTTCAGCTGGTAGGGCTTGTCCGAGATCGCGCCCAGGAACCCCTGCGGCAGGAAGGATTCGTGGCCCCTGTAGGTGCCTTCGAGGATGTTTTTCTCGATCGAGGCGTAATCGACCAGCAGCTTCAGCGCTTCGCGCACCTCGGGCTTGGCTAGGTTCGGGTTCTTCTGGTTCAGGCCGAGATAGAGGATGTATCCCTTGTCGCCCTGGACGATCTTGATCGCGTCGTTGCTCTTGACCGCAGCGAGCTGATCCTTGGAGAGGTTGCGGGCGATATCGGCGTCGCCCTTCTCGACGAGCAGACGCTGCGAAGCCGGCTCGGCGACATGGCGCACGACAATGCGCTTGCTCTTCGGCGCGCCCTTGTACCAGCTCTCGTTGGCGTCGAGCGTGTACTGCTCATTCGGGCGGTAGGCGCGGACCTTGTAGGCGCCGGATCCGGCGGAATTGAGTTTCAGCCAGGCGTTGCCCCAGTCGCCGTCCTTCTCATTGGCCTTGACCAGCTTGGAATCGACGATCGAAGCCACGCCGGAGGTCAGGCAGTTGTAGAAGAAGGTCGGCGCGAAGGGCTTGGAGACGGTGATCTGGACGGTGTTCTCGTCGAGAGCCTTGACCTTATCGAGCACGTTCTCGGCGACGAAGCCGAACTGGCGCAGGATGAAGCCCGGCGACTTGTTCAGCGTGACCGCGCGCTGGACGGAGTAGACCACGTCAGCCGCGGTCAGCGGGTTGCCGGAGTGGAACTTGACGCCTTTGCGCAGCTTGAAGGTGTAGGTCAGGCTGTCGGGGCTGACGGTCCAGCTCTCGGCGAGATCCGGCACCAGCGCATTGTTGTTGGCGATATCGACGTTGATCAGCTTGTCATAGACATTCGCGACGACCTCCACGCCGGAGAATTCGAAAGCCTCGGCCGGATCGAGCGTGATGATGTCGTCGATCTGCTTGGCCATGACGACCGTATCCTTCGGCGTCTGCGCGAAGGCGACCGTCGTCGACATCAAGGCCGCAAAGGCCGAAGCCGCCATCAACTTGGCTACGTGACGCATCGATTTCCCCGTTGTTCGTGTCTCTGGAGCCATCGATGGCTCCTTGCCGGCTATCTGCAACCAGTCGGGCTCGGCTGTCCAGCCGAGCGCAGTCCATCCGCTCGCCATTATGCACATCTCTTGGGCAGAGGTTCTCCGGCCTGCCGCCACCCTGTCCACCGGGCGCCTTGCGCATGCGATCCGGCTCGCTAACCTGTCTCGGTGGGCGGTCTGCCGCCTTTGCCAGCGTCCCGGGGGAGCCGAACCTTGGCCATCATCGCCGCGCTGAACCACGTCACCCATTATTCCTATGATCGCCCGGTCACGCTCGGGCCGCAGATCATCCGCCTGCGGCCGGCGCCGCATTGCCGGGCGGCGATCAACAGCTATTCGCTGAAGGTGACGCCGGCCCAGCATTTCGTGAACTGGCAGCAGGACCCGGCCGGCAACTGGCTGGCGCGCTTCGTCTTCCCGGAGCCCGTCACGGAATTCCGCATCGAGGTCGACGTCGTCACCGAGCTGTCGGTGATCAATCCCTTCGACTTCTTCGTCGAGGCGGAGGCAGAGACCTTTCCCTTCGCCTACACGCCGGAGCAGCGCGCGGAGCTTGCGCCCTATCTGGTGACGGAGCCGGCCGGGCCGCTACTCGAAGCCTTCCTCGCCGAATTGCCGAAGGAGCCGGTCAACACCGTCACCTTCATCGTCGACGTCAACGCACGGCTGCAGCGGATGATTGCCTATGGCATCCGCATGGAGCCGGGCGTGCAGGAACCGGAGCACACGCTCCAGATCCGTTCCGGCTCCTGCCGCGACACGAGCTGGCTGCTGGTCCAGGCGTTCAGGCATCTCGGCCTCGCGACCCGCTTCGTCTCCGGCTATCTGATCCAGATGAAGGCCGACGTCGACCCGCTGGAGGGCCCCCGCGGCACCGACAAGGACTTCACCGACCTTCACGCCTGGGCCGAGGTCTATATTCCCGGCGCGGGCTGGGTTGGCCTTGACCCGACCTCCGGGCTTCTCACCGGAGAGGGCCACCTGCCGCTGGCGGCGACGGCGCATTACCGCTCGGCCGCGCCGGTCTCGGGCGTGGCGAGCTATGCCGAGACGACCTTCGACTTCCGGATGAGCGTGGCGCGGGTGCACGAGGTGCCACGCATCACCCTGCCCTTCTCCGACGAATCCTGGCAGGCGCTGGACGCGCTCGGCGAGAAGGTCGAGGCCGATCTGCAGGCGCAGGACGTTCGGCTCACCATGGGCGGCGAGCCGACCTTCGTCTCGATCGACGATCAGACCGGAGCCGAGTGGAACATCGCCGCGGTCGGACCAACCAAGCGCGAGCGCGCCGACGCATTGATCCGGCGCCTGCGCGAGCGCTTCGCGCCCGGAGGGATGCTGCATTACGGCCAGGGCAAATGGTATCCGGGCGAGAGCCTGCCGCGCTGGGCCTTCGCGCTCTACTGGCGCCGGGACGGGCAGCCGATCTGGCGCAACCCCGACCTCATCGCCCGCGAGCCCGGTGCCAGGACCGGCGGCGACCGGGAGCTCGAAGCCGGCGCCGCCGTCCAGGATGCCGAGGCGTTGGCGAGGGAGCTTTCGGAAAATCTCGGCCTCGGCGCCGACTATGTCATCCCGGCCTATGAGGATACCGGCCACTGGCTGCTGAAGGAGGCGCAGCTTCCCGACAATGTCGACCCGCTCGATTCACGCCTCGCCGATCCCGAGGAGCGGGCGCGGATGGCGCAGGTCTTCCAGCTCGGTCTCGGCCATCCCCGCGGCTTCGTCATCCCGGTTCAGCGCTGGCAGGCGGCCGCGAACGACCGGCGCTGGCGCTCGGAGAAATGGCGGCTGCGGCGCGGCAAGCTCTTCCTCGTGCCGGGCGACTCGCCGGTCGGTTATCGACTGCCGCTCGGCTCCCTCCCCGAAGTCCCGAAAGCCGAATACCCGCATATCCATCCGCAAGACCCGACGGAGCCGCGTGGTCCGCTGCCGCCGGCCGGCGTCTCGCAGGCCGCGCCGGCGCCGGGCGCCGGAAGCCCACCGGCGCCGGTGGCCCCGACCAGCTTCGCAGCGCCGCCACAAATGTCCGTCCAGGCCGATCCCGGCGTGGCAGGTACAGCCCAGCAGCGCACCGAGCAGGAGATCGGCGGCGAGCATGTGCGCACCGCGCTCAGCCTCGAGATCCGCGACAATGTGCTTTGCGTGTTCCTGCCGCCAGTCGAGCGGCTGGAGGATTATCTCGACCTCGTCGCCTCGATCGAGACGGCGGCCGAGGAGACAGGCCTGCCCGTGCATATCGAGGGCTATGCGCCGCCCTTCGACCCGCGCCTCGATGTCATCAAGGTCACGCCCGACCCCGGCGTGATCGAGGTCAACATCCACCCGGCCACCGATTGGCGCGAGGCAGTGGCGATCACGCGGGGCGTCTACGAGGAGGCGCGGCAGGCGCGGCTTTGCGCCGAGAAATTCATGGTCGACGGACGCCACACCGGCACGGGCGGCGGCAACCATGTCGTGCTCGGCGGCGTGACGCCAGCTGATTCACCCTTCCTGCGCCGGCCGGACCTATTGAAGAGCATCGTGCTCTACTGGAATCGGCACCCGGCCCTGTCCTACCTGTTCTCCGGGCTGTTCATCGGCCCGACCAGCCAGGCGCCGCGCATCGACGAAGCCCGGCAGGACCAGCTCTACGAGCTTGAGATCGCACTGGCGCAGGTGCCGAAACCGGGTGAGGCACCGATCCCGCTCTGGCTGGTCGACCGGCTGTTCCGCAACCTGCTGGTCGATGTCTCCGGCAACACGCATCGCACCGAAATCTGCATCGACAAGCTCTATTCGCCGGACGGGCCGACCGGACGGCTCGGGCTGCTGGAGTTCCGCGGCTTCGAGATGCCGCCGGATTCGCGAATGTCTCTGGCGCAGCAATTGCTGCTGAGGGCGCTGATCGCCTGGTTCTGGCGCGAGCCGCTGGATGGCAAGCTGGTGCGCTGGGGCACCGCGCTGCACGACCGCTTCATGCTGCCGGAGCTGGTCTGGCAGGATTTCCGCGAGGTGCTCGCGGACCTGAAGCGCGCCGGCTATGCCTTCGACCCGGTCTGGTTCGAGGCGCAGGCCGAGTTCCGCTTCCCCTTCTTCGGCAAAGTCGCGCATGGCGGCGTCGAGATCGAGATCCGGCAAGCGTTGGAGCCCTGGCATGTGCTGGGCGAGGAAGGCGCGATCGGCGGCACGGTGCGCTATGTCGATTCCTCGGTGGAACGTCTGCAGGTGAAGGCGAGGGGATTCGTTCCGGGGCGTCATCTGATCACCTGCAATGGCAGGCGGCTACCGATGACCGAGACAGGCGCCTCCGGCGAGGCGATCGCGGCCGTGCGCTTCAAGGCCTGGCAGCCGGCCTCGGGCCTTCACCCGACGATCCCGGTGCATGCGCCGCTCACCTTCGACATCGTCGATAGCTGGGCCGGACGCTCGCTTGGCGGCTGCGTCTACCATGTCGCGCATCCGGGCGGTCGCAATTACGAGACACCCCCGGTCAATTCCTATGAAGCCGAAGCAAGACGGCTCGCGCGCTTCGAAGCGATCGGTCATAGTCCCGGCGCTCTGGCGATTCCGCCGGAAGAGCGCAGCGCCGAATTTCCGCTCACGCTGGATCTGAGGCGGTAGTCATATTGGCGCGAATCATCTCCGTTCGACTGGGATCAGTCGAACGGAAGCGCGTGGGGGTCTGACAGAGCGAATGGCAGTGCAGGGCCGCACCCGGACGGGACGCAGCAGGGCAGACCGACGCGCTGCCCTTCTCGCCGGCTATCGGCCGCTGTCCGGCGCCTTCGACGAATTCATCGACGAGACCGGTGAGGTCAGACCGCATTGGGAGCCGTTCCTGTCGGAATGGTGCGCGCTGACGCCGGCCGAGCTGTCGCAGCGCTTCGGGCTGGCCGACCGGCATGTCCGCGACACCGGCGTGTCCTATCGCGTCCATGGCGACGTCGATGCGAATGATCCGGGCTTCGGCGAGCGCGCGTGGCCGCTGTCGCATGTGCCGCTCGTCATTCCCGAGGCGGAGTGGCAGGTCATCGCGGCAGGCATCACGCAGCGCGCCGAGATCCTGTCGACATTGCTCGACGACCTCTACGGGCCGGGCGAGCTGATCGCGAAAGGGCTTCTCCCGGCTGCGATCGTCACCGGCAGCCCGGACTATCTGAGGCCCCTCCATGGCGCGCCCGGCGGCGGCGCGCTCCAGCTCTACGCCGCCGATCTCGGCCGCGGGCCGGACGGGCGGTGGTGGGTGCTGCAGGATCGGGCGCAGGCGCCGTCCGGCACCGGCTATGCGCTGGAGAACCGGCTGGCGCTCGCCCGCGCCTTCCCGGACATGTTCCGCAGCATGAACATCGAGCGGCTCGCGCCCTTCTTCCAGAGCTTCCGCGCCGGGCTCGTTGCGCGCTCCAGGCGTGTCGAGCCGCGCATCTGCCTGCTCACCCCCGGCCCGCTCAACGAGAGCTATTTCGAGCAGGCCTATCTCGCGCGCTATCTCGGCTTCCTGCTGGTCGAGGGCGGCGACCTTCTGATGCGGGAGGGCCGCGTCCATGTGCGCACCATCGCCGGGCTGAAGCGCGCCGACGTGATCTGGCGGCGTATCGACGGCGACTTCGCCGACCCGCTCGAACTCAATGCCGGCTCGGCGCTGGGTGTGGCCGGGCTGGTCGAGGCCGTCCGCCAAGGCCATGTTCATGTCGCGAATGGGCTGGGCTCCGGCGTGGTCGAGTCACGCGCTCTCATGGGCTTCATGCCGGCTTTAGCCGAGCAACTCACGGGCGGGGAGCTGATCCTGCCGAATGTCGCGACCTGGTGGTGCGGCCAGCAGCCGGAGCGCCAGGCGGTGCTCGATCGGTTCGACGAGATGAGCGTGGCGCCCGCCTTCCGCAGCGCCGGCGGCGGGCTCGATACGGCGCCCATCGTGGCCGCCGAATTGCCCGAGGCCGAGCGGAAGGCGCTGCGCCGGCGTATCCAGGCACGCGGCATGGACTATGTCGGGCAGGAGGTGGTGCGGCTCTCGACCATGCCGGTCTTCCAGAACGGGCGCCTCGAACCCCATCCGATGACGCTGCGTGTTTTCGCCGCGGCGACACCCGATGGCTGGAAGGTGATGCCCGGCGGCTTCTGCCGCATCTCCGACGAGCCCGATGCGCGCGCAGTCAGCCTGCGCAACGGCGTGCGCTCCAGCGATGTCTGGATCACCTCGGAGGAGCCGGTGGCGCAGATCAGCCTGCTGCCGACACCCGACCGCACCAGCATCCGGCGGGTGACCGGCACGCTGCCGAGCCGCGCCGCCGACAATCTGTTCTGGCTCGGCCGCTATCTGGAGCGTGGCGAGGCCACGTTGCGGCTGGTGCGGGCCCTGCTCGGCCGGCTGATCGATCCCGATCCGGCGCCGGGCCACGGCGAGACCGTCCGCCAACTGGCGGGCATGCTCGTCGCCTGGGGAGCCGCCCCGAGCGGTGCGGGACACAAGGACCCGGCTGCACAAGCACGCGCTGCGCTCTTCAGCCTCGACGACTATGGTTCGGCCGCCGCTTCGGTCCGGGAGGCCCGGCGAACCGCCTCGGTGATCCGCGAGCGCCTTTCGGTCGATGCCTGGAGGCTGTTCGGCGATCTGCAGCGCCAGCTTCTCCCCGAGGAAGGCCGCAAGCACAGCGAAGGCGAGACCTATGAGAGCGCCGACCGGGCGCTGAAGACGCTCGCCGCCTTCTCCGGCCTCAGCCAGGAGAACATGGTGCGCGGCGCGGGCTGGCGCTTCCTCGATATCGGCCGGCGCCTAGAGCGTGGCATCGTGACCTGCCGCTTCGCCCGGCAATTCGCCGACAGCAATGCCTCCGGTGACAGCCTCGACACCCTGCTCGACCTGACGGATTCGCAGATCACCTATCGCTCGCGCTACCTGCTCGGCGCGAGCCTGCAGCCGGTGCTCGATCTGGTGATGCTCGACCCCTACAATCCCCGCTCCGTCGCCTTCCAGATCGAACGGCTCGATGCCGAGATCGCCGCCCTGCCCGCGCTCTCCGACGACGGCATGCTGGAAGCGCCGCGCCGGCTGGTGCTGCGGCTCGCCGCCGATTGCCGCACGACCGAAGCGAGCCGGCTCGACCGCACCAGCATCCTGCTGTTCGAGCAATTGCTGATGGGCGTCTCCAGCGCGATCGCCGACCGCTATTTCCTCCAGAACAGCGGCCCCGAAGGCTCGCGGATGACGGGCATCGCGTGATCTACGAGCTGCGCCACGTCACCACCTACGGCTACAGCCGCCAGGTCCCGTTTTCCCGCTGCATCCTGCGACTCCTGCCGCATGACGGCCCCGGTCAGATCGTGCGGAAGGCCGAGCTCTCGATCTCGCCGCGGCCGGCCGAGCGCAGCGACGGCATATGCTTCTTCGGCAACCGGATGACCACGGTCACGATCACCAAGCCGCATCGCGAGCTGAAGGTGGAGATGCGCGCCCGGATCGAAGTGCATCGGCAGGCCCCGCCCCATGCCGGGCTGACCCGCAACTGGGAGGAGGTCGCGCAGCTCGCGCTGGCATCGAACAGCCTGGCCCCGGATTCGCCGGCGCATCACCTCTATCCGAGCCGGCTCGTTCCCCCCGTTGCGGCGGTGATCGCCTATGCGGCCGAGAGCTTTGGCGCGCGGCGACCGGTGCTCGAAGCCGCCAGCGAGCTGATGGCACGCATCCGGCGCGACTTCTCCTATGATCCGGAGGCGACGGAGGTCAGCACGCCCATCGCCGAGGCCTTCGCCCAGCGCCACGGCGTCTGCCAGGACTTCGCCCATATCATGATCGGTGGTTTGCGGGGCCTCGGCCTACCGGCCGCCTATGTCAGCGGCTACATCCGAACCATCCCGCCGCCCGGCGAAAAACGCCTCGAAGGGTCCGACGCCAGCCATGCCTGGGTGTTGCTCTGGTGCGGCCCGGAGACAGGCTGGGTCGGCCTCGACCCGACCAATGATCTGATCGTCGCCGACGACCATATCGTCACCGCCATCGGCCGGGACTATGCCGATGTGGCCCCTCTCGACGGCGTGGTGATCGGCCCCGGCTCGCAGAAGATCGGCGTTGCCGTGGACGTCATCCCGGTCGGCTGAACGCTCACGCCGCGGCCACCGCCGTTCGAGGCTGCGAGGAGCAGGCATGCGCCTCGCCCCACGCCTTCAGTGCCACGATCACCGGCTCCAGCGTGCGCCCCTTGGCCGAGAGGCTATATTCGACGCGTGGCGGCACCTCGGGATAGACGACGCGGACGATCAGCCCATCCACCTCCAGCTCCCGGAGCTGGGTCGTGAGCATGCGCTGCGTCACGCCGGGAACCCGCCTGCGGATCTCGCTGAAGCGCAGCGTTCCGCCCATCAGGTGATAGAGGGCGATCCCTTTCCACTTGCCACCGATCAGCCCCAGCGTGGCCTCGACCGGACAAGCGGCAGAGGAATACGGCTCCTTGAAACGCGGCGGCATCACGGTACCCTTTTCGACACTATGAGCTAAAATTGTGCGTTCTTGTGCCATGCGACAGTTATGCGCATTTCACCTCCATCGCAATGCAGGAGAGACGCCATGCGCGCCGTCGGATACCGCCAGTCACAACCCATCGCCGCCGAGACCAGCCTGATCGATCTGGAATTGCCCGAACCTGTGGCCGCCGGGCGCGATCTGCTGGTCGAGGTCAAAGCCGTCTCGGTCAACCCGGTCGACACGAAGGTCCGCGTCCGCAGCCAGCCGACGGATGGACAGGCGAATGTGCTCGGTTGGGACGCCGCGGGCATCGTCAAAGCGGTCGGGCCGGAGGTGAAGGGCTTCAGGCCGGGCGATGCCGTATTCTATGCCGGCGCAATCGATCGGCCCGGTTCGAATGCCGAACTCCATCTCGTCGATGAGCGCATCGTCGGCCCCAAGCCGGCGACGCTGAGCTTTGCGGAGGCAGCGGCCCTGCCGCTCACCTCGATCACAGCCTGGGAAATGCTGTTCGACCGGCTCGACATCCGCAAGCCAGTGCCGGGCGCGGCATTTGCGTTGCTCGTCATCGGCGGCGCAGGCGGAGTGGGCTCCATCGCGATCCAGCTTGCGCGCCGCCTGACCGACATCACCGTGATCGCGACGGCCTCGCGGCCCGAGACGCAGGCCTGGGCTAAGCAGCTCGGCGCCCACCATGTCGTCGATCACACGAAGCCCTTGCCGGAACAGATCGCCGCGCTCGGCATCGGCGCGCCCGCCTTCGTCTTCTCGACGACGCATACCGACACGCATCTTGCGGGCATCGTCGAGCTTCTGGCGCCGCAGGGCCGGCTGGGCCTGATCGACGACCCCAAGACGCTCGACGCCAACCCGCTGAAGCGCAAGAGCCTGTCGCTGCACTGGGAGATGATGTTCACCCGCCCGGTCTTCCAGACCGCCGACATCGCCGAGCAGGGCAAGCTCCTGACGGAAGTGTCGCGCCTCGTCGATGCCGGCACGATCCGCACGACGTTCGCGGAGCATTTCGGCACGATCAACGCGGCAAACCTCAAGCGCGCACAGGCCCTGATCGAGAGCAACCGCGCCAAGGGCAAGATCGTGCTGGAAGGCTTCTGACGAAAAGGGCCGCGCCATGCGGCGCGGCCCTCTCTTTTCCGCCTGAAAAACCGATCAAGCCAGCGTATAGGCCGTCTTGACCGTGGTGTAGAACTCCTTGGCGTAGGCGCCCTGCTCGCGCGGGCCGTAGCTGGAGCCCTTCCGGCCGCCGAACGGCACGTGATAGTCGACGCCCGCCGTCGGCAGGTTGACCATCACCATACCGGCCTCGCTGTTGCGCTTGAAATGCGTCGCATGCTTCAGCGAGGTCGTGCAGATGCCGGAGGAGAGGCCGAACTCGGTGTCGTTGGCCACCGCAAGCGCCTCGTCATAATCCTTGACGCGGACGATGTTGGCGACCGGGCCGAAGACCTCCTCGCGCGAAATGCGCATGGCGTTGGTCGTCTCGGTGAAGAGCGCCGGCTGCAGATAGAAGCCGGGGGTCTCGCGCTTCAGCAATTCACCGCCGAAGACCAGCTTGCCGCCCTCGTCCTTGGCGATCTGGATGTATTTCAGGTCCTGGTCGAGCTGGCCCTGGTCGACCACCGGGCCGATATGGGTGCCGCTCTTCAGGGCGTCGTCGACGACCACGCCCTTCAGCCGCTCGATGCAGGCCTCGACAAACTTGTCGTGGATGCCGGCCTGGACGATGAGGCGCGAGGAGGCCGTGCAGCGCTGGCCGGTGGAGAAGAAGGCACCGTTGACCGCGACTTCCACCGCCGTCTTGAGGTCGGCATCGTCCAGCACGACGAGCGGGTTCTTGCCACCCATCTCGAGCTGGACCTTCTTCATCGGATTGGAGGCGATGCAGGCAGCCGCGACCTTGCGGCCGGTCGCGACCGAGCCGGTGAAGGAAATGGCGGTGACGTCCTTGTGCTCCAGCAGCGCCTGGCCGACGACCGAGCCGCGGCCCATGACGAGGTTGAGCGCGCCCTTCGGCAGGCCGGCGCGCTGGAGGATGTCGACGAGCGCCCAGGCCGAGCCGGGCACAAGATCGGCCGGCTTCAGGACCACGCAATTGCCCCAGGCGAGCGCCGGCGCGATCTTCCAGGCGGGGATCGCGATCGGGAAGTTCCACGGCGTGATCATGCCGATGATGCCGAGCGGCTCGCGCGT
>NZ_JBFTJI010000010.1:0-219146 GCF_056395345.1 Allobosea sp. 10L422 | reverse complement strand
GATACAAGCCTCCCGCGCCAGAGGTCTTCATCCCCGCCATGACCGCGAGGGCGGCTGCGCAACCCGGACCAGCTACGCCGCCCGCGCTGGTGTCGAGACCAACCGTCCACTAACAATCACCTTGGACCAGCCGGCGGGGGCGGATCAGTAGCATCCGCCCTTTGTAAGCTCGGGATGCCAAAGAATTATTTTAAAACGGCAGCCATTAAATGTCGTAACTCCTGTACCGTGTTGACTTGGCCATGATTTTAAGCAAACATATCGCTAATTAATAATAGATGTTACAGGGAGGATATTATGCCGGATGCTCTAATTATAATGAAACATAATTCATCTTCTCGCGAAAATTATTCGCAAGAGGATGAATTTGAGAGAGACGCCGAAGCAATCAACTTTTACATATTGATATGGCGCTCGACGCTTGCCGTAGCCCTCATCGGTCTTGTTTATATTCTTCTAAAACAGTGACTCGACGAAACGAAGCCCAAGCCCCATTTCTCTGAGCAATCATAGGAGGGCGCCGTTCAGCCTACTATTGGACAGCCTTCGGCCGGCGTATTGGTCGCCTTGTACTCTCCACTTCGTTGTTAGTGGGGAGGATGACTCTCGCGAATTCATGGGACATTCTCAGCAAGCTCGGCGCAATCGAGGCAAAATCCCTCGTTCCCGAGTTAGTCATGACCCGAACCAGTTCATCAACCAGTATCTCCAGAGCTCGTTGCGCACCGTCTTCACCTGCAGCGCCCACCCCAAACAATGTGGACTTGCCGGTCATGACAGCCTTGGCCCCTAGGGCCAAAGCCTTCAGAATGTCACTGCCGCGCGAGATTCCGCTGTCCAGGAGGATCGTTGTCTTGTGACCCACCTTATCGGCAATCTCCGGCAGCATACGAATGGGCGCAATCGCCGCGTCTAGGTTGCGCCCGCCGTGGTTCGAGACAATGATCCCGTCACAGCCAGCGTCGACGGCGAGGGCTGCATCTTCGGGATGCAGAATGCCCTTCAGGATGAGCGGCCCATCCCAGAGCTTGCGGAACTCCTTAATGTCCTCCCAGCTGACGTTATCGCAAAACGGCAGATTGAATTTTCCTGGTTTCGCGGCCGATACCGGGACGCGCAGCTGCTCCGGATAGTTCTCCGCGACCATAGGCCCGGATTTCATATATCGGCGGAAGACGACGTTATACAGCCACCGCGGATGGGATGCGATGTCCAGAAAGTTCCGACTAGACACCTTGAAGGGGATGCTGAAGCCGTTTTTCAGGTTGTACGGCCGGAACGGGGCCACAGGCGTGTCGACGGTAATGATCAGGGCCTCATATCGAGCACGCTTCGCTCTCGCGATCAGTTCTCGCGTCATTTCACGCTGAGGCCAGACGTATAGTTGCAGCCACAGGCGACCGTCGACCGCGTCCCTAATTTGCTCCATGGGGGTTATGGATCCCGTCGATAAAGCAAATGGTACTCCGGCCCGGGCCGCAGCCCGGGCCGAGCCTACTTCACCATCCAGCCAGAGCAGACTGGCGAAGCCCGTCGGCGACACCGCGATGGGTGCCGCGCTCGGTTGGCCGAACAAGGTGCACGATGTATCGGGCGCGGACACGTCTCGAACGACCCGAGGAACTATGTCGATCTCGTCAAAAGCGTGGGAATTTCCAGTGAGGCTCCGATCCTCATCGATCCCCCGCGCGACGTATTCGAAAATGCCTCGCGGCAGGTGCTCACGAGCCATTTCACGCAAATCAGCGATCGACAGAGCCTTAGCGCGAAGCTTCTCGATACTCATGCTGGCCAACCCCGGAATCAAAAACCGGAAAACATGCGCTTGCCGGGGTGTGGCATTTCAGCCTTGAGGATCACCCCTGCATCGCACTCCGTGAAGTACGCAGTTTTGCGCTCAGGCCCGCCATAGGCGACGTTTGTCACCTGGCGCCCAGTTCCGGCATCGACGCGCAAGATGGGTTCGCCTTGAGGGTTGAACAGCCACAAGGCTCCGAGGCCAATTTGGCAGACGACAAGGTTGCCCGCCTCGTCAATGGTGATGCCGTCTGGACCGCCACCACCAGTCATCTGGATGAAGTTGCCGACCTTCGCGACAGTGCCGTCGTCGGAGAACGGGACGCGCCAAATGGCATTGGCCCGTGTAACGGCGACGTAAAGCACCCGTTCGTCGAGCGACAGCACCAGCCCGTTCGGGCTTGGAACATTGTCGAGCAGGCAATCCACCTGCCCGTTCTGCCGGACGCGGAAGACGCGCCCGGTCGGGTCATGAAGGCCAGTTAGCCCCTGGTCGGTGAAATACAGATCGCCGTTCTGGCCAAAATAGAGATCGTTGACTGCCTTGAGGTGCTCAAGCCGCACGCGCTCCAGGAAGGGCGTGATCTTGCCTGTGTCCGGGTCGAGCGTGACGATCCCGTATTTGTGGTCCGCGACAAAGATCCGGCCATCCTGGTGGACGCGAAGGCCATTCGGCCAACCGTCATACTCCGCGATCACCTTGAAATTGCCCTTCGGGTCGATCCTGAAGATCCGGCCCCAAGGGATGTCGACGCAATAGAGATTCCCGTCGCCGTCGAAAGACAATCCCTCTAGCACCGAATGGTGGTTCCCCATCGCGGGCTGATGCCCAAACCACTCGCCGCCACGATCGGACTTACGAAGATCGTCGGGAAGACGGGCAAAAACCTCAGCGGTCACTCTCGGAGGAGCAGCGTACATTTTATTCTCCAGCGCGGATTATCGCATCGTCTTTGGCAGCCACAGGACGATGTCCGGCACCAAATAGATCAGGAAAGCGAAGGCGATGATGATGAAGCAGTAGGGCAACGACGACCACGCAATCGTCGCCAGGCTCGTTTGCGGCGATATCGATTGTATGGCGAAGAGATTGAGGCCGACTGGCGGGTGAATTTGTCCCAACTCGATGAAGAGGATCAGAAGGATCCCCAGCCAGACCCCGTCAAACCCCATCGCGATCATCGGCGCGTAGATCAATGGCACTGTCACGAGCATCATGGACAAGCCTTCCATCAGCATCCCGAGCACGATGTAGATACCGAGCAGAATAAGAAAGAAGACGAACGGGCTTAGATGCAGACCGGTGATGAATTTGGCGACGCCGGCGCCAAAACCCGTGATGACGATGCCGTATTGCAGGATTTGAGCGCAGATGGTGATGAACATGATCACTGCGCTCGAAATCACGGTGTTCTCGAAAGAGACCTTGACCGCGTTCCAGGTCAACCCGCCATAGTAGTAGGCAATGATTGCCGCGAGAACGACGCCCGTGGCAGAGGCCTCGGTGGCCGTAAACGCCCCCGTGTACATTCCGAGAATGACACCGCCGACAAGGATAATGATCGGCAGGGAGTCCCTTACTGGGTTTCCGGCTACCTCATCAGTAAAGCTATCCTTGGCGGGCACCAGGCCCGGGTTCAGGGTCGCCTTGATTGCCACATACAGGCAGAAGAAGAAGGCCAGTAGAATGCCTGGGATGATGCCGGCCATGAGAAGGTCGATGACCGATTCATGGGTCATCGACGCATAGACGATCATCGGAATGCTCGGCGGGATCAGAATGCCCAAGCTGCCGCCGGCGGTCAGAGTGCCCATGGTGAGGCTATCTTTGTAGCCGCGCTTCCGCATCTCGCCGACTGCCACGGAACCCACCGTCATGGCCGTGGCCACCGAAGAACCACTGACTGCAGAAAAGACAGCGCAACCAGCGATGTTAGTCTGCGCGAGGCCCCCCGGCACATGCCGAAACACTCGGGCTAATCCGGTGTAAAATCGTGAGGCCACCCCGCCTTGGAGAATGATCTCTCCCATCAAAATGAAGAGCGGAATTGCGACCAGGGTGAAGTTGGTCGAGTTGTTCCAGACGATGCCGCCGATCGATTCCCAGAGGTTGGTGCCTGAGACCGCCGTGATGCCGACGAGACCGGTCAATCCCATTGCTACGCCGATGTAGACGCCACCAGCAAGGCAACCGACGACGACCAGCGAGTAAAGGATGACGAGTTCATTCCATGACATTTTCTTCCTCCTTCACCAGCGAGGCGTCGCCGTGCCAGAGGGATTTTCCAACGATCACAGCTCGGTAAAGCATCCCGAAGGTGAGAAGCGCCCAGGCAGCCGGTAGAAGGATTTGCGGATACATGAGGGGCGTGGCCGAGTACTGCTCGGAGACGCTCCCGAATTCCCAGCTGGTCGTGAACAGAGCCCAGGTCTGGAGCGTGACGATGCCGCAAAAAATGGCTGACAATATTCCGATGGCAAGTTCCCAGACCGCGCGGGGCTTGAGCGGAATGCGCGAGACCAGGGCCGAAATGCGCAGGAATCGTCCTCGCATCAGAGCGGGGTAAAATCCGAGCATGGTCGCGGCGGCGAATAGGTATCCCGAATACTCCTCGGAAATCTTGATCGATATCGAGAACGTATAGCGAAGAAAGACCTCGACGTTCATGAGAACGACCATCGCGGCAATCAGCATGGACGCGAGTCCGACGAATATTTTCTCAAGGCTGCTCATCAACTCGGATCCAGTTGCACACGGCAGATCACGCCCACAGGGCAATTCCTGTGGGCGTAGACGTCGTCAGTTGCAGCCTTCGGTAAGCCCCGCGAGGATCTTCTGACCGACCTCGCCGTTGGCCTTCGCCCACTTCACGCCGATTTCCGACGTGACGTCGCGCAGCTTCTTCGCATCGTCGGGGGTCGGCTCAGTTAGAGTCATGCCCTTACCGACCAGCGCTGACTTTGCCTCGCCATCCAGCTTGAAGACCTCCTCACGGAACTTCTTTTCCCAGCGGGCAGAAACCTCGGTGAATGCGTTCCGGACGTCGGCGGGAAGCTCGGCAAGCGCCTGGTTGTTCACGGAGATGATTTCATGGGAGAGCGTGATGTTGAACATGTAGCCGTTCTTGAGGATGCGCACCCAATCCCAGTAGTTCACGTTGATCGCGGCGGTGATCGCCCCGTCAACGGTGCCCAGCTGGAGCGCTTGCGTTACCTCTGCGGTCGTAATGGACGCGCTGGTGGCGCCCAGCTTGTCGAGCGTTTCGACCTGCTCGCGATTCCAGGTCCGGATCTTCTTGCCCTTCAGATCGGCCAGGGCCTTGATCGGCGGAACGGACCAGATCTGCTGGCCAGGCATAGCCCAATGCATGATGGGCGTGGCCTTGAACTTGTCCACGATAGCCTTGTCCATCAGCGCCTGCACCTTGGGCAGCCCACCGCTGAAGAACTTCGTCATATCAGTGCATACGAACGGCATTGCTGTTGCGCCGACGACTGGCAGATCGGAAGCAATGAAGCCAGAGGGAGAATGACCGATCTCAATCTGACGGCGGCTGATTGCGCGGTAGACGTCCACGCCCTTGTAGGGAAGCTCGCTGCCAGCGAACACACGAATGTTCAGACGCCCCTTCGTCGCCTCCGCCACGTCCTTCGCGAAGCCGCGCGCCCACTCCGTTTGCTTGTCGGCAACGTCGTAAATCGTGAACATTTTCCATTCGAAGTCGGCAGCCAAAGCCGTGCATTGGCCGGCGGCCCAGATCGCAGCAATTGACGCAAAGCGGCCCAGTGACTTGAGCATGTCTTCCTCCCTTGTGTTTCCATCTGCGATCTCCGCGCTTTCGAGTCTGAGGACCTGAACCGCTCGAAGTACCGCCCTATCGGCCCCGCATTTGTCAGCGAAGCTCAATTATTCTCTGTGTGAATTCTTATTTCAGCAGCTGAGAAATTACTGACTCCTCTCGGGGGTGTCAATCGGCGCCAGCACAGAACCGTGCCGGTTTGATCGGATCAAAATGGTGCCGCCGCCGAGAGGGTATTCAGCCCACTGACTTCGGGGCTTCCTTCGGTTGGTTGGCTGTGGCGGCTGCCCGAAATGCACGCGAAAGCGCGCCTTAGCCCGGCCGGCTTAGGCGGCTCGATCTTATGAAGGGTGATTGTTGCGCGCCGAGCTTAGACGGCGTCTTCGACGGCCTTAGCTCGTCGTCCCCCACGGCCCGCCGATGTAGAACGACGTGGTGCACTATCCAGCATACCAGCGTCCTCAGCCAAACGATCCGCAATAGCCTGCGTAGCCCGCTTGAGCGGCGGCAGCACCTTCGCCATCATCCGGCTCTGTGGCCCCGCGCTGCTCAGGATCAAGCTGCTCAAACAGGCAATCACTTTGTCCCCGACAATCACGGGGACGGCTACGGCCCAAATCCTCGAATGGTAGATCTCGTCGAGATAAGCCTGTTCGGCGAGCGCGTAACCATTCCTCCGGACTTCATCGAGGCGTTCGTCCAAGCCCTCCAACATCCGCGGGTTTGTGTCCCACCGACTGTCTGACGTGCTGAGTTGTGTCAGCACACGCTTGAGCTCGTCCGGCGGCAGATGCGCGAGGTAGGCTATTCCGACGCCGGTCACGAGAACGGGAATGCGCGCACCGAGTCGGCTTGAGATGGACATGCCATGCTCACTTCGATTGGTGTACGCGATGGACATCTGGCCCTGCTCATAGGTGGCAAGGTTGGATGGCCAGCCTATCTCCGTCCGCAGTTCCTCGATGATCGGCGTGGCCAGCTGAACGAGACGAGACGTTGCGGCGAAGCCTTTGCTGAGCGTCAAAGTTCTGGCCGTGACTCCATATAGCGCCGACCGTTCGAGACGATAGATGTAGCCGGCGCTGGTGAGCGTCTCCAAAATTCTAACGATTGTCGGCTGAGGGAGATGTACCCGCTTGCCGATATCAAGCGCCGCGAGTGGCCCATCCTCGCTAATGACCCTCAGAACCTGCAATCCGCGAATAATCGCGCGAACGGGTTCGAACGATGGCATTCAACAGCTCTCCCAACCGCTTTTAGCTTCCTGCTCACGGCAGTCCCGTGGTGACGACCCTTCGTCACCACGGCCCGCATATATGCATTTATTTCAGCAGGTGAATGCAAGCGAATTCGCGGCGGCTCACAGAATTGACCTCATGGGGGTCGGAAAGGAAACTAGATTCAATCCTGCAAGAGGCGCTCAAAGAGCTCCTTCTGCTCCCGTTCGTGCCGTTCGATCGAACCGGCTGCGGTGACCGCCATGGACGGGCGCGCAACGAGCTTCACTCCTTGCGAATCAAAGCCCAGAGTGGCGGCCAGTTGATCGCGTAGATATGGCCAACCGCCTTGATTCTCTGCTTCCTCCTGAAGCCAGAACACTCGCTCGACGTTACTGTATTGGTCGATCGCGTTCTTCAATTCCGGGGCGGGGAAAGGATAGATCTGCTCGATTCGGATGACCTGGAACCGGTCCTTGTGGGGATGCCCTTCAAGTTCGCTCTGGAGGGCATAGAAGATTTTGCCAGAGCACATGATGACCGTTCTGACAGCGTCCGGATTTCCGATGGGCTCGACTATGACGGGCTTGAAGCTCGTTCCCGCAACCATATCATCAAGGCGAGAGACCGCGGCTTTTGCTCTCAACAATGATTTCGGAGCGATCAGGAACAGCGGCTTTCGCCACGGAGCGATTACCTGGCGCCGGAGCAGATGGAACAGATTTGACGGCGTGCTGGGCTGAGCGACGATCAGATTGCCGCCGGCGCAGAGTTGTGTCAGTCGCTCTATCCGCGCGGAGGAATGGTCCGGCCCCTGCCCCTCCAGGCCATGAGGCAGCATGATCGTCAGACCGGATTTCAGCCTCCACTTGGCTTCGGCCGACGCGATATATTGATCGACGACAATCTGGGCCCCGTTCACGAAGTCGCCGAACTGAGCCTCCCACATTGTCAACTGACGGGGATCGACCAGACTAAACCCGTATTCGAAGGCCAGCACGCCATACTCTGAAAGCGGGCTGTTGACGATTTCGAGGCGCCCAGCTGCTTCGAGACCGTCCCGAAGGGGCACATAGCGCGCCCCGCTGACTGTGTCGTGGACGGCCAGATGGCGTTGAGTGAAGGTACCACGCTCAGAATCCTGGCCGGAAAGGCGGACACCGGCCCCCTCCGCAAGCAGCGATGCGAAAGCCAGGGCCTCTGCGGTGGCAAAGTTGATGCCCTCACCCCGGGAAATGGTCGTTGCTCGTGCTTCATAGAACTGCCGAACTTTAGGATTTGCGGTGATAGTTTCCGGGATGGCACTTGTCTGAAGGCCGATTTTTGCTAGCGCAACCTGATCAACGCCGGTCTCCACAGAGCGCAGAATGTCAGCTTCATCGCTCTGCTGGACGTGATTCCAGGCATCGCTCTGCATGGGTTCGTCATTTGGCGCGATATCGGCGGCAGACTCGAAGCCAGCCTGTAGCCTTGCTCGGAAATCCTTCGAGATCTCGGCGGCGTTCGCTTCAAATTCGGGATGCTCGGCAAGCACGTACTCAGAGAAGCTCTTGCGGATCGAAGGATGATTTTCGATCTTTTCCCAAGTCGACGGCTGCGTGAACCGCGGCTCGTCCAGCTCGTTGTGCCCGAACCGCCGATAGCACACGAGGTCGATCAGAATGTCGCGCTGGAAGGCGATCCTCCAATCGACAGCG
The DNA here is from genome assembly GCF_056395345.1 of Allobosea sp. 10L422. Taxonomy (NCBI): domain Bacteria; kingdom Pseudomonadati; phylum Pseudomonadota; class Alphaproteobacteria; order Hyphomicrobiales; family Alloboseaceae; genus Allobosea; species Allobosea sp. 10L422. The sequence continues at coordinate 210,635 of NZ_JBFTJI010000010.1, read as the reverse complement.
AGGCGTGCTACGCGCGCAGCCGCGATAGGGTCATCGCCGTTCACATGCAGGATCGGCGCAGCGACCATCTTGCCCACGTCCGTGCAATATCGGGCACTCCGTCCTTCGGACGGCAGCGTCGTAAAGCCGATCTGGTTATTGACGATGAGGTGAATCGAACCAGATGCCGAATAGCTCTTCAGCCCCCCGAGCTGAAGGAGCTCTGCCGTCACGCCCTGACCGGAAAAGGCCGCGTCAGTATGCAACAGGAAGCAGAGCGTCTTACCCGCCTCGGTTCCATCGACCTTGCCAGTGGCGCGCGCGAGCCCGAGGGCTACCGGTGCGACTACCATCAGGTGCGAGGGATGAGGCAACAGGGTGAGATTGACGGTCTTGCCTTCGACCTCGAGGGCACTCGTATATCCTAGGTGGTAGGGCACGTCGCCGGTATAGATTGCGCCCTCGGAGAGGTCGCGGCCCATAAGTTCCGCAGCTAAGGTCGCCGGATTTTTCCGTAGAGCCGCAGCAAGGGTCGCGAGGCGACCGCGGTGCATGCCGCCCATAACGACGTTCTCGATCCCTTGTTTAGGGGCGGATCGAAGAACCTCCCGCAGAAGCGCGATAGCGCTTTCCGCGCCCTCGCTTCCAAACCGCTTTTTTGTTGGAAACTTGATCCTCATGAAGGATTCGAATTCGTCCACGAGGATAATTGACTCCAACGTGTCGATTTTGGTCTGGGGATCGATCTCGCTCGAAAAAGACCTTTCGAACACTTCGTACCACCAGCTACGCTCTTCCTCTTTTTCGAGATGCGCGACTTCCAGACCCACGGTCCTGGCGTATGTCGATTTCAGCAAGCTGCCGGCTTCTTCCGCGAGCATCCGCCGTGTCTCGCCACCGAATGAGAGATCAACCTGGTGCCCGGCGAATTCGGCCACCCGCGCCCGAAGTGCGTTCAGAGTCTCGACGTTCTCGGTTGGCTCAGTCGACAGTGGATCTGTCGTCGCCTCAAGGTGACCGTACCAGCGATAACCTTGCTGCAATGCCTCGATAGCCGCCTGGGCGGTAGATCGTGATCGAACGTTCTCGCCATCCTCCAGCCCTTCGAAATGGAACGCCCAGTCGGCTGGAACGGAACTCGGATCGCGCCGGTACCTGGAGTACAGGTGGATGAAGTAGGCGCTGTCGCCGCCAATCGGAAAATTCATGGAGATTAAGCCTCACAGCCCCTCAAGCGGCAGCGACCTCGTAACGCGGTCCGGTCCATGGATTTCTCTGCCGCGGCCGCCTTAGTGCGATTATTCTCTAGATGAATAATCATTTCAATACAGATTCGACAATCGTCCAACCCTTGCTCAGTTCGAAGAAACTGAAGGCGGGGTTGATCTGCGAGGGCCAGTGCACCCTCGCATTCAGGTTCGATGTCGAAAGACAGCTCTGCGGCTAGCGAGCGAACGACGCCTTCGCTTGAGCTCCCGCAGCCCACACGTCGGCAATTGACTTGCCGGCCTCGATAGCGGCAACGCACGCGTCATCGCGAGCGACAATGCCCTTGGCGATCTCCAAGATCTCTACAATGCGGCCTTTAGGAACAGCTACCGCACCGGTGTCATCGGCGAAAATGAGGTCGCCGGGATGCACCGTGACGCTACCCAGAGTGATGGGCTGCTGCGTGCTTTCCACGCCGATGCGATTCTTGCCCGTCCGCATAAAGGTACCCCGACTGAACATCGGGTAATTCAGCGACCTTGTTCCGTCGATGTCGCGGCAAACCCCATCGATAATGGTTCCGGCAAAGCCGTGCCGAACGGCAAAAAGGGACAGCGTGTCGCCCCACACGGAGCACTCGGTCCGGGCTCGATTGTTGATCGCGCAAATCGCGCCTTCTGGAACCTCGTCCAAAAAATCGGCGAACCGGCCAAGCGTCGATTCCGAGATTGAGTACTGGACCGTAAATGCCGGCCCACACATTTTCCTTCCAGGAACCTGTGAGACGAGATCGTTGATCGTTCCATGAATTCCGATCACGTCCAACGCATCGGAAATAATGGACGAGCTCAGCTCTTTGTACTGGTTCAGGACCGATTCTTTGATCGACTTGCTCGGCATATCCAACTCCCTAGATAGCGTTATTTTCATTCACCACATCTGCCAATCGGCTAGCCCAGGCAGACATTCCGTTTGGCGAAGTGCAACGCTTTTTCGCGCATTCCGCGCGAGCGTCCCACGCCGCTGTCCTACACTGAAACCTAGTCCCTCCCGGCTGAGACCATCGCATCCGCGGCGGTTCCCATCGAGCGAAAAGTGAACTCATTATTCTCTTGATGAATTCAGAATTCAAGAATAAAGATGCGCCCACTTCGCCAACGTCGAGACCGGCGCCAAGCCGGCAGGAAACGCAGCCAATCGAGAAGGCGCCGGGACCCAGGCTCACAAAGAGCGGCACCGCGCCCGGCAATGGGAGCAACGCGTGCACCGTTTGCAGCTGAACCGACGAACTACCTCCTATCTTCCACAGCCGTCTGTCCGCTCCGCAGCAGCTTTGGGAGCTGCAATGTCGATCTTCTCCCTCCCGAGGCTGTAATGCACTCGCTGCTGACTGATTTGAGGGTTGTCGAAGCGTCCTCGTTTGTCGCCGCTCCTTCATGCGGCCTGCACCTGGCCCAGCTCGGGGCGACCGTGATTCGCCTTGATATGATCGGCGGTGGCCCAGATTTTCGGCGTTGGCCGCAGTCGGACACCGGGACCAGCTTGTTCTGGGAAGGGCTGAACAAGGGAAAGAAGTCAGTCGCAATCGATCTGCGACAGCCGCAGGGTCGAGAACTGGCCGCCCGCATAGTAACCGCTCCCGGTGAGGGCGCCGGTCTCTTCGTTACGAACTTTCCCGTTTCCGGCTTTCTCGCGCATGATCGGTTGGCCGCGCATCGACCCGATCTCGTCACAGTGCGGGTCATGGGTCACGCGAGCGGGCAGCAGGCTGTCGATTACACGGTCAATAACGCCGTGGGGCTTCCGTCGATGACTGGCCCTGCCGATCCCGGAGCTGAGCCAGTCAACCACGTCTTGCCTGCATGGGATCTGCTCGCAGGATCCCACGCAACCTTTGCTCTGCTGGCCGCTGAGCGCCATCGCCAAGCCACGGGACAGGGACAGGAGGTTCGACTACCGCTTTACGACCTGGCCGCATCGACGTTGGGCCATCTGGGCCAGATTGCCGAGGTTACCGCGCAGCGAAGCAGCAGGCCTCGATACGGCAACGCTCTCTACGGAGCCTTCGGTCGTGACTTCCTCACCGCCGATGGCGAGCGGATTATGGCCGTAGCAATCACGGAGGGGCAATGGTCGAGCCTGATCCGGGCGCTCAAGATCGAGACCGAGGTCGCGCGGATTGAACAACTCCGAGGCGTTTCCTTCAAGTCCGACGAGGGCATTCGCTTCATTTATCGAGACGAGCTTTTCGCACTCGTCGAGTCGCAGATTCGGTCCCGCCCCTATTCCGAACTCGCCCGCGCTTTCGATGAGCTGGGTGTCTGCTGGTCTTTATACCGCGACCTGAAGGAGGCTCTGGACGAAGATCCGGAATTCTCCAGCGACAACCCGGTGTTCTCAATCATCAAACATCCCAGTGGCCTGACATACCTGACGCCGGGTAGTGCCACCGCTTTCTCCGGACTGACCAGGCAGGATCCGGTCCGTGCGCCGAAGCTCGGAGAGCACACCGAGGAGATTCTGGCGAACGTCCTCGGCCTCACCGGCGGCGAGATCGCAAAACTCCACGATCTCGGAACTGTCGCCTCCGCCTAAAATTCAGCAGTTCAGGAATTTTCTGATGTCCGTCGTAGATGTGGAACTCAGCTCCGAGGATCGCGAGCTTCGAGCCGTCGCTGAGGCGGCCAAGGCGGCCGCGTCGTTTCGGATGCGCGCCGTGCGTGCGGTGTCTGATCAACTGGCCCCGGATGGCAAGCTGGACACTGCAGCCGCCAATCGGGCCCAGCGCGCGATTCACGGACTCGCCTGGATTGCGACAGTCAGCGAATCCCTTACTCAGGTGGCGACCTGGGCCGTCGAGCTGAACACCCGGGGCGCCTTGACTGTGTTTGACCGGCTAGCGGTGCAAATTCTTTTCGGCGAGTACCTCAATCAATTGGTCCATGGCATTCCCATGAGCCAAAATGAGATCGTCCGCCCCGGTGAGCTCGGCCTCGAGGCATCGGTCTCGGAGCTCGTCTCGGTACCAGCCGTCGATGATTTGCTGAAGCGGGGCAATAATCGCGAGAATCGCGAGCAGCTGATCCTCGCATATCGCGAGGGTAGCTCGCTTACGGAAAGCCTTGGAGATGAGACGCTCGATCTAATCCGGGAACAGTATCGCCGGTTTGCAGCCGAGCGGATCACTCCGAACGCCCACGCCTGGCACCTGAAAGACGAACTAATTCCAGACGGCGTCGTCGCCGAGCTCGCGGAGATGGGGACGTTCGGCGTCTGCATCTCGCCCGATTTTGGCGGGTTGGGCCTAGGCAAGACGGCTATGTGCGTGGTCACGGAAGAGCTAAGCCGCGCCTGGATTGCCGCCGGTTCGCTTGGCACACGATCGGAGATCGCCGGTGAGCTGATCAGCATCGCAGGCACCCCCGAGCAAAAGCAGGAATGGCTTCCGGCAATCGCTTCCGGTTCTGTACTGCCCACGGCGGTCTTCACGGAGCCTGACACTGGTTCGGATCTGGCCAGCCTGAAAACGCGCGCCACCAAGTTGGTCGATGGGGGCTGGCGCCTTTCGGGCAACAAGACCTGGATTACACACGCATCCAGAAGCGATCTGATGACTGTCTTGGCGCGAAGCGACGCTTCAGCCCCAGGGTACAAGGGACTCTCCATGTTTCTCGTCCCCAAGACCCGGGGGACGGAGACGGACGCGTTCCCAGATCAGGGCTTGTCGGGCGGAGAAATCCCGGTTCTGGGCTATCGCGGCATGCGCGAATACGAGCTCTCCCTCAATGACGTGGCTGTACCTTCGACAGGCTTGCTCGGGGGAGTTGAAGGAGCCGGCTTTAAACAACTCATGCAGACGTTTGAAGGCGCGCGAATCCAGACCGCAGCGCGCGCACTCGGCGTCGCCTGGCGAGCGTTCGAGCTCGGCTGGAAATACTCGGAGGAGCGAAAGCAGTTCGGCGAGCCGCTCAACCGGTTCCCACGGGTCTCCGACAAGCTGGCTCTGATGATTGCCGAAATTCTGGCCGCCAGGTCGATCACGTATTACGCCGCGCAGCAAAAGGATCTCGATCGGCGTTGCGACGTCGAAGCAGGAATGGCGAAGCTCCTAGCCGCGCGAGTCGCTTGGGCAAACGCCGACAACAGCCTGCAGATCCATGGCGGCAACGGCTACGCTCTTGAGTATGAAATCAGTAGAGTTCTATGCGACGCGAGAATATTAAACATATTCGAAGGCGCAGCGGAAATTCAGGCTCACGTAATTGGTAGAGGCTTAATTTCGAAATCGGCCAATTAGATCAAGTCGTCGAACCAATTTCATTGATTGTAAATGGTCCCACGGACCGAGCTCCAGAGATTTTGCATGAGTGACGCTCCGATCGCCGAATTGGATCTGGCCCATCTGCGCAAATGGATCGGACAAACCTCGACTGTCGCTGACGTTTTGAGCGGCGGACTTGCTGAAAAATACCATGCGACGTTCGATCATCGTGGGCCGCCTCCGCAGATCGGCGAAAGCGTTCCGCCGCTCTTCCATTTTTGCCTGGCGCAGCCTGCTGCTCCAACGGCAAACCTCGGCTCGGACGGCCATCCTGGTCGTGGCGGCTTCCTACCTCCAGTTCCTCTTCCCCGTCGAATGTGGGCCGGTGGAAACCTGACCTTCCATCGTCCCCTGGGCGTGGGGGATCACGTCCGGCGCACGTCACGCGTTTCCGATGTCGCAATAAAAGAAGGGCGCTCAGGTCCGCTATGCTTCGTCACTGTCGACCACAAGATTGAGGCGAACAGCATGCTTGCGATCGAAGAGCGACAGGACATCGTGTACTTGGGAATCGATCCATCGCCACGGCCACCGGCTGCTCCAGCGTCGACCACTTCGAAGGGCGAGTTTGTCAGGCCGATGAAAGTCGGCGCCACGCATCTGTTTCGCTATTCCGCTCTCACCTTCAATAGCCACCGAATTCATTACGATCGGCAATATGCCGTGGAGGTCGAGGATTATCCCGGCCTCGTGGTCCACGGCCCCTTGCAGGCGGCCCTGCTCGGCGACTTTGCCCTTGAGATAAAGGGTTCCTGGCCGGCGCGCTTCAAGTTTCGCGGCCTTTCTCCCCTTTTGGACGAGGATTCGTTCTCGTTAAACGCAGCCTCTGACGGAGCTGGATTGAAGCTCTGGACAGCGAAAGAAAGCGGGGCCGTTTGCATGACCGCCGAGGCGCACTGGTCATGATCGAAGCGCTCGACTTCAACATTCCTCTTTTCGTGCCCGGGAATAGGCCTGAACGCTTTGCAAAGGCAGCTCGAAGCGGAGCCGATGCGATCATCATCGACCTTGAGGACGCGGTCGCTCCAGAGTTGAAGATCGGGGCTCGGGAGAGCCTTTCCGCGGTTAGCGCCGAAGTTCCGGCATTGGTACGGATTAATGCGCTTGGCACGCCCTGGAACCTTGAGGATCAGGCCGCTGTCAAGGATGGTTCATTCGCCGGCGTGGTCGTGCCTAAGGCGGAAGCGACAGAGCCCTTTGAAAACCTATGCAACAATCTTGGGATGCCCGTTGTCGCCTTGATCGAGTCGGCACAAGGCCTGGCGGATGCAAGGAAGCTGGCTGCGGTCCCCAACGTGCACCGCTTGGCGTTCGGAAGCATCGACTTCTGTGCCGACGTCGGCTGCGCCCATGATTATGATGCGTTGCTCCTCGCGCGCAGCGAGATCGTGTTGGCCTCCCGCCTGGCAGGTCTCTCCGCTCCCATCGATGGTGTCACGACCTCGATCGACGATTACGAAATGATCCGCGGCGATGCTCGGAATGCGCGCCGCTTGGGCTTCAGCGGCAAGCTATGCATCCATCCTCGTCAGATCCCCTCTATTCAGGCGGGCTTCGCACCTGACGAAGCCGAGCTGATTTGGGCGTGCAAGGTGCTCAATAGCGACGAAGGTGCTGTCGCTGTTGACGGCGCCATGGTCGACGAGCCTGTACGCCTAAGGGCGCGCGCCATCCTAAAGCGGGCGGGAGCGAACGCTCCCCTTCTGGTCATTCCAAGGGAGCGTACGCAATGAAGATCTTGGTGCCCGTAAAGCGGGTCGTCGACTACAACGTGAAGATCCGCGTGAAGGCGGACGGTTCGGGCGTCGAGCTCGCCAATGTGAAAATGTCGATGAACCCCTTCGACGAGATCGCGGTCGAAGAGGCACTGCGCCTGAAGGAAGCGGGCAAGGCGACCGAAGTGGTCGTGGTCTCGATCGGCCCGGCCCAGGCCGCCGAGACGATCCGCACCGGCCTCGCCATGGGCGCTGACCGCGGCATCCTCGTGAAAGTTGACGGCACGACCGAGCCGCTGGCCGTCGCCAAGCTGCTCAGGAAGGTCGTCGAGCAGGAGGCACCCGGCCTCGTCATCCTCGGCAAGCAGGCCATCGACGACGACTGCAACCAGACCGGCCAGATGCTCGCCGCCCTTCTCGGCTGGCCGCAGGGCACCTTCGCTTCCAAGGTCGCCATCGGTGACGGCTCTGTCGACGTCACCCGCGAGGTCGATGGCGGCCTGCAGACGGTCGCGCTGAAGCTGCCGGCGATCGTCACCACCGATCTGCGCCTCAACGAGCCGCGCTACGCCTCGCTGCCCAACATCATGAAGGCAAAGAAGAAGCCCCTCGACGAGACCACGGCCGAGACGCTCGGCGTCGATGTCACCCCGCGCCTCAAGGTGCTGAAGACGGCCGAGCCCACCGGCCGCTCCGCCGGCGTCAAGGTGGCCAACGCCGCCGAACTCGTCTCCAAGCTCAAGACCGCCGGGGTGATCTGATGACCACGCTGCTGATCGCCGAACACGACAACGCCTCGGTCAAGGACGCCACCGCCAAGGCGCTGAGCGCGGCGCAGGCGCTGGGCGCCCCCGTCCACATCCTCGTCGCCGGCCAGGGCGCCAAGGCTGCCGCCGATGCCGCAGCCTCGCTCGCCGGCGTCGAGAAGGTGCTGCTCGCGGATGACGCCGCTTACGGCCATGCGCTGGCGGAGCCGCTCGCGGCGCTGATCGTCAAGCTCGCGGACGGCTACGACGCCATCGTCGCGCCCTCCACCACCACGGGCAAGAATGTCCTGCCGCGCGTCGCCGCCCTGCTCGACGTGATGCAGGTCTCGGACGTCACCAAGGTCGTCTCGCCCGACACCTTCGAGCGCCCGGTCTATGCCGGAAACGCAATCCAGACCGTGCAGTCCGGCGACGCCAAGAAGCTGCTCACCATCCGCACGGCCTCCTTCCAGGCTGTCGGCGAAGGCGGCTCGGCCTCGGTCGAGAGCGTCTCTGCCGCCGAGAATCCCGGCTCCTCCAGCTTCAAGGGCGAGGAGGTCGCGAAGTCCGACCGCCCGGAACTGGCCTCCGCCAAGATAATCATTTCGGGCGGCCGCGCGCTGGCCTCGGCCGAGAACTTCACCAAGGTGATCGAGCCCGTCGCCGACAAACTCGGCGCCGCCATGGGCGCCTCACGCGCAGCCGTCGATGCCGGCTACGCCCCGAACGACTGGCAGGTCGGCCAGACCGGCAAGGTGGTCGCCCCCGAGCTTTACATCGCGGTCGGCATTTCCGGGGCGATCCAGCATCTGGCCGGCATGAAGGACTCCAAGGTCATCGTCGCCATCAACAAGGACGAGGAAGCCCCGATCTTCCAGGTGGCCGACTACGGCCTCGTCGGCGACCTCTTCTCGGTCCTGCCCGAGCTCGACGCCGAGCTCGATTGACGGCCCAAAATTAGCGCAGGCGAACTCCCGGAAAGCGAGCCCGCTTCCTGAACGAGAAAGCTGCAAGTCGCCGGGCCGCCGCATAGGCGGCCTGAACGAAGCTACCTGTGACGAGCCCATGACATGCCCACCATCAGCAAGATCCTGGTCGCCAATCGTTCGGAAATTGCGATCCGCATTTTCCGCGCCGCTAACGAGCTCGGCCTGAAGACCGTCGCGGTCTGGGCAGAGGAAGATAAACTGGCTCTACATCGCTTCAAGGCAGACGAAAGCTATCGCATTGGCCGAGGCCCGCAACTTGCCCGGGATCTGGGGCCAATCGAGAGTTATCTCTCGATTGACGAGGTCATGCGCGTCGCGAAGATCTCGGGCGCCGACGCGATTCATCCGGGTTACGGGCTGCTTTCGGAAAGCCCAGAATTTGCGGAAGCCTGCGCACAGAACGGCTTCACTTTCATCGGCCCGACCGCGGAGACGATGCGACAACTGGGAAACAAGGTCGCGGCCCGAAACCTGGCCGTTTCCCTAGGCGTTCCGGTTGTTCCCGCTACAGAGCCGCTCCCGGAGGATCTCGCCGAAATCGCCAAGATGGCGGAGACAATCGGCTACCCCGTTATGCTCAAGGCTTCATGGGGCGGCGGCGGCCGTGGCATGCGCGTCATCCGTGAGCGCGCTGATCTCGCTCGCGAGGTGACGGAGGCAAGGCGCGAAGCTAAGGCCGCCTTCGGCAAGGACGAAGTCTACCTCGAAAGGCTCGTCGAGCGGGCGCGCCATGTCGAAAGTCAGATTCTTGGCGACACCCATGGTCACGTCGTGCATCTCTTCGAGCGGGACTGCTCTATCCAGCGACGAAACCAGAAGGTCGTCGAGCGAGCACCGGCTCCATATCTGAGCGAGGCGCAGCGTGCCGAGCTCGCTGAATACTCACTGCGCATTGCCCAAGCGACGAGCTATGTCGGCGCCGGCACGGTCGAGTACCTAATGGATGCGGATAGCGGCAAATTCTACTTCATCGAGGTCAACCCGCGGATTCAAGTCGAGCACACCGTCACCGAACTCGTTACCGGTATCGATATCGTCAAGGCACAAATCCATATCCTTGAAGGCCACGCCATCGGCACCGAGGCCTCCGGCGTGCCTCATCAGGCAGCGATCCGTCTAAACGGCCATGCCCTGCAATGCCGGATCACCACGGAGGATCCCGAGCAGAATTTCATTCCGGATTACGGCCGCATTACCGGCTATCGCGCGGCTTCGGGCTTCGGCATTCGGCTTGATGGCGGCACAGCCTATCCTGGTGCCGTCATCACCCGCTGTTACGATCCACTGCTGGAGAAGGTCACGGCCTGGGCTCCTACGCCGAAGGAGGCGATCGCTCGCATGGACCGCGCGCTGCGCGAGTTCCGCATCCGCGGTGTCGCAACAAACCTAACCTTCCTCGAGGCGATCGTGGGTCACCCCACCTTCGCGGAGATGAGCTACACGACACGCTTCATCGATACCACACCGGAGCTGTTCCGGCAGGTGAAGCGGCAGGACCGCGCAACCAAGCTGCTGACTTATCTTGCGGATGTCACCGTCAATGGCCATCCCGAAACGCGTGACCGAACTCGACCACTTGCGAGCGCCGTCACGCCCGTTGTGCCTCTGGCGAACCTACCCGTTCCACCGGGCACCCGTCAGATGCTCGAAAAGCTTGGTCCGACTGGTTTCTCCCGCTGGGTGCGAGAGCAAAAGCCCGTCCTCTTCACAGACACGACCATGCGCGACGCACACCAGTCGCTCCTTGCGACGCGCATGCGAACATACGACCTTGCTCGCATCGCTCCGACCTATGCGCGCGCGCTGCCGAACTTGTTCTCGCTCGAATGCTGGGGTGGAGCGACATTCGACGTCGCGATGCGCTTCCTGACCGAAGACCCATGGGAACGCTTGGCGAAGATCCGGGAAGGCGCACCGAACATTTTGCTCCAGATGCTGCTGCGTGGGGCGAATGGCGTCGGGTACAGGAATTATCCCGACAATGTTGTGCGTCTCTTCATCCGCGAAGCCGCGAAGGGAGGTATTGATGTCTTTCGTGTCTTCGATTGCCTGAACTGGGTCGAGAACATGCGCGTCGCCATGGACGCGGTCGTGGCACAAGGCAAGCTCTGCGAGGCCGCGATCTGCTACACTGGCGATCTCTTCGACGCCGCGCGGTCGAAGTATGATCTCAAGTATTACGCCGACCTAGCAGCTCAGCTCGAAAAAGCCGGGGCCCATCTGATCGCCGTCAAGGACATGGCAGGTCTGCTCCGACCGGCGGCGGCCCGTCAGCTGTTTCGAGCTTTGCGCGACGCCACCGATCTGCCGATCCATTTCCACACCCACGATACGTCGGGCATTTCAGCCGCCACTGTCCTGGCAGCGGTGGAAGCGGGCGTCGACATCGTCGACGCTGCGATGGATGCCCTCTCCGGCGGCACGTCGCAGCCATGCCTCGGTTCGATCGTGGAGGCACTTAGCCGATCCGAGCGCGATCCAGGCCTTGACCCTGCTTGGATCAGGCGAATCTCATTCTATTGGGAGGCCGTGCGGTCCCAATACGCCGCCTTCGAGAGCGACCTGAAGGGGCCGGCGTCGGAAGTTTATCTTCACGAAATGCCGGGTGGGCAATTCACCAATCTCAAGGAGCAAGCCCGCTCGCTGGGATTGGAGTTGCGCTGGCATCAGGTGGCACAGGCCTACGCCGACGCCAACCGGATGTTCGGCGACATCGTCAAGGTTACGCCGTCCTCCAAGGTTGTTGGAGACATGGCGTTGATGATGGTCACCCAGGACCTTGCCGTCGCAGATGTCGAGAATCCGGAGAGGGATATTGCCTTCCCAGATTCGGTCGTATCGATGCTCAAGGGTGATCTGGGTCAGCCGCCCGGCGGTTGGCCAGCCGCGCTACAGAAGAAAGCGCTGAAGGGCGAGACGCCGTACGTCGAGCGCCCAGGCTCGCTTCTGTCGGACGCCGACCTTTCGGCCGAGCGCGTCACCGTCGAGGAAAAGCTCGCCCGTCCGGTGAGCGATGCGGAATTCGCTTCCTATCTCATGTACCCAAAGGTCTTCACCGACTTCGCCCTCGCGGCGGAGACCTATGGACCGGTCAGCACCTTACCTACACCCGCTTATTTCTATGGCTTAGCGGTTGGCGAAGAAGTGCTTCCTGAAATCGAGATCGGCAAGATGCTGGTTATCCAGCACCAGGCTACGTCCGAGCCCGACGAGCAGGCGATGGTAAAGGTCTTTTTCGAGCTCAACGGCCAACCTCGCATGGTGAAGGTACCTGACCGCAATCGCGTCGCCAGCCGCCCTGTGCGGCGTAAGGCCGAAACCGGCCAGCCTGGCCAGGTCGGTGCGCCAATGCCGGGAGTGGTCTCGACGATCGGCATCTCTGTCGGACAGATGGTCAAAGCGGGCGACGTCCTGCTCTCGATCGAAGCGATGAAGATGGAAACGGCACTTCACGCGGACCGCGATGGCACGATCAGCGAAATTCTCGTCAAAGCAGGCGATCAGATCGACACAAAGGATCTGCTTGTGTCGCTGATTTAAGGCTTTGCTTCATGCTGCCCACGCTTATCCTCATCCCAGGCCTCCTTAACGACGCAGAGCTGTGGCGCGACCAAGTGGACGCGCTATCCGATGTGGCCGACTGCCAGGTCGCCGACATCACAGCCGATGCCAGCCTTGAAGCGATGGCTCATAATGTGCTCGCCAAGGCTCCTGCACGTTTTGCCTTGGCCGGCTTCTCGCTGGGCGGCTTCGTGGCAATTGAGATCGCGCGTATGGCGCCGGAGAGAATCGACCGGCTGGCTCTTCTCGACACGTCGATCAAAGCTGATAGCCCAAGCCGGGCAGCCTCGAGGTCTGCGCTGAACGAAGTGGCAAGATCACCGGGCAAGTTCCATGGCTTCGGCCACGGACTCCTTAAGGCCTATCTCGCCCCTAAACATATAAATGATGAGAGGATCGTGGCCCGGATCCGCGGCATGACGGAAAGGTTGGGCCCGGAGGTCTTCGTCCGCCAGAACAATGTTATTCGCAAGGATGGCGCCGACGTTTTGGCAGCGCTTCGGTGCCCTCTGCTTATTCTCGCCGGAGAGTTCGACGAGATCACACGCTTGCGGGATCATGAGGCCATGGTGGCGATCGCGCCGGGTGCTCGGCTCGTAACGATTTCCAATGCCGGCCACATGACGCCGATCGAGAATGCCGATGCGGTATCCGCAGCCATGCGCGAATGGCTGACTGCCGCCTCCCCAATCTGAGGGCGTAGGCTCGTCAGCTGCCGGCAGAATTGCCGGGAGCGTCGGCCACTCGCTCCCGAACCAGACCGATGCAAACCAGTAAGCGCCCCAAGCCGTTCAGCTCGCCATTGACACGCATAGAAATTGCGTTTTGAATAAAACAATCACGAGGTGAATACAAATGCACCGCGATAACGTGGCCCAGCTTAAGGGCCAGCTTCAGGAAACGCTCGGCCCCAAGGGCATCGTCGAGGATCCAGGTCAGCTTGAGGGCATGACCACGCCTTGGCGCGACAAATGGACATCCGAACCTGCTCTCGTGGTGCAACCTGCGACGACGGGGGAGGTCCAGGCCGTTGTTCAGCTTTGCCGTAGCCTGGGTTTCCCGATCGTCCCCCAAGGGGGGAACACTGGCGTCACTGGCGCCGCGCTTTGTCGTGAAGGCGGCACCGAGGTCCTTCTCTCGTTGCGCCGGATGAATCAGATCCGCGAGCTCGATGTCGATGACGACATGCTGATTGCTGAAGCGGGCTGCGTTCTGAACGATGTGAAGGCCGCAGCTGCGAAAGTCGGACGGCTCTTTCCGCTCTCCCTGGGAGCTCAGGGCAGCTGCATGATCGGCGGCAACATCGCCACCAACGCGGGAGGGATCAACGCCCTCCGCTATGGGCCAATGCGCAATATGGTTGCCGGCCTCGAGGTCGTGACCGCCAACGGCGAACTTTGGAGTTCGCTGAAGCTGCTGCGCAAAGACAACTCCGGCTACGACCTCAAGCAACTCTTCATCGGTTCAGAAGGGACGCTTGGCATCATTACTGCCGCTGCGCTCAAGCTCTCCATGCTGCCTTCGCGTTCGGCGACGGCGATTGTCGCGGTCAAGAGCCCGACCGAAGCGATCGCCTGGTTCCGGAAGGTCAAGGAGGCGTTTGGTGGCCAATTGACCGCCTGCGAACTGATCGAACGTATTTGTATCGACGTAACGGTTCGGCGGATCCCCAATATCGTCGACCCGCTGCAGACGAAATACCCTTGGTACGTCCTGCTTGAAGTCGATTCTCTGGACCCTGAAGCTGACCTCGAAAGCCGCCTCGGATCGCTCTTCGAAGAGGCGTACCAGGAGGGCGTTGTTCTCGATGGCGCGATCGCGTCCTCAGGAGCTCAGGCCCAAGCTTTGTGGCATTTGCGCGAGTCGATCGGCGAAGCGCACCGGCACGAAGGCGTGTCGTTCAAACACGACATTTCTGTTCCAGTTTCCAAAGTTCCCGCCTTCATCGAAGAAGCGCAGGCACGGCTGTCCGAGCTTCATCCCGGCATTCGTTCGTTCGCCTTCGGGCACATAGGTGATGGCAACATCCACTTTAACCCCGTCCAGTCTGACAAGGAGCCGGCGGAAGCTTGGGCGGGGAGGCTCGCCGGCATCAATCGCATTGTCCACGACATCACCGTGAAGCTGGGTGGCTCGATCACCGCAGAACACGGAGTGGGCCAGCTGCGGCGCAGCGAGTTGGTTCACTATAAAGATCCGCTTGAAATCCGGATGATGCAGTCGATCAAGAACGTCCTTGACCCCACCGGCCTGTTTAACCCGGGGAAACTACTTCCATAAAATTCACTCGAAGCTAGGCGCGAGCACCCTGTTCGGACCTAAACCGGCCAAAAAATAAAATAAAATTGGCCTAAATCTTGGGAGGAAAAAGTGAATATGAATAATTCCGTAAGCGTTACTTCGCCTTCGCGCGAAGAAGTTCCCACGGAACTGACGCGTCGCTCTGTATTGGGCTATGCCGCTGCCGTCGGCACTGCGCTGGCTCTTCCGTCCGCGGGCGCCTTTGCTCAGGACGCAACGCCTGGCATCGACGCGGCTTCCAAAACGATCACGATTGGTGCCTTCACTCCGGTGACCGGCCCTGTTCCATTTTACGCTCTGATCTCTCACGGCGCGGATGCCTATTTCAAATACCTGAATGACAACGGCGGCATCCAGGGCTGGAAAATCAACTACATCCTGAAGGACGACGGCTACGAGCCTTCCCGGAGCGTGGCGGCGGCTCGACGTCTCGTCGAAGATGACAAGATCTTCGCTCTGGTTGCCAGCATCGGCACCGCCCAGAACATCGCAGTCATTCCTTATGCCAAGTCGGTCAACATTCCGATGGTTTCCCCGGTCGGGGGCTCTCCAAAGCTGGTCGCCGAGCCAAACATCTTTCCGCTATTGCCCGACTACGCCCTTTCGGGCTCCGCCAGCGCCGAGTTTGCGATCAATGATCTGAAGAAGAAAAAGATCGCTCTTCTTTGGGTGAATGACGAGGTCGGCCGGGGCGCCAAGCGCGGTATCGATCTCTATCTCGGTTCGCAGAAACTTGAGACGGCGGTAGCAACCTCCTTCGATTACTCCACGGCGGATTTTTCACCTCACGTGCGGCGCGCGGCCGAAGCGAATGCCGATGTGGTCATCCTATTCGGCTCGAATGCCAACCTAGCCGGCGCCTTGCGCGCAGCAGACAAGCAGGGCTTCAAGGCCGAGTGGATCGCCCCGTTCTTTACCGCCGATCCGGCTACCTACAGCCTGGCGAAATCGCTTCTGGACGGGGTCTATTTCTCCTCCTGGCTGCTGCCAGTCGATTCGGACGATGATTCCGTCAAGCAGTACCGCGCAGCTCTCCAGAAGTATTATCCACGTGACCCAATCGGCATCTTCGGCCTTAACGGTTGGACAAGCGCCGCGTTGTTCCGCGTAGCCTTCGAAAAAATGCTGAACTCGAAGGCCCCCTTGACCCGAGAGAGCCTAGTGGAGGCCCTTAACTCGATCAACAATGAGAAGGTGGGAGGGGTCAAGACGGTCACGTTTAGCAAGGACGACCATCGCGGGATCCGTCAGGAGACGATTATCCAGGCGAAGGACGGCAAGTATGTCGCGATCCGTGATTACACTCCCTATCCGGATGTAGTCTTCAACGCGAACCCGGGTTGATCGTATATGCTTTCGCTGATCTGGCAGGGCGCCATCACCGGCTTGTTGTACGCTATCGCGTCGCTCGGGCTGGTGATGGTATTCAAGAGCTCGCACATGGTGAACTTCGCACATGGAAGCATGGCGGGGTTCTGCGCCTTCATCGTTTATATGATCACGAGCGGTCTGGAGTGGCCTTGGCTCGTCGGCGTCCTTGCGGCGCTGGTCACTGCCGTAGGCCTCGCCGCGATTGCTTACTTCGCGATCGCGCCTCTGATCACGAAAGAAGGCACCACGGCGACAATTGCCACCCTTGGTCTCGGCCTAATGCTGCAGGGTCTGATCCTCAGCTTTTTCGGGGCGAACATCGTCAATCTCGATCTTCCGCTTCCGTCATGGTCGATGCAGATCCTCGGGTTCCGGGTCACGCTTTACGAGCTAGTGATCCTAGCTGTCGCCACCTTCATTGTAGTCTTCCTCTTCCTGCTCATCGATCGGACCCGCCTCGGGATCGCCTTTAGGACCGTGTCGACCCACGCCTTCGCAGCAGAAGTGTGTGGCTTGAGCATCCGACGAGTTCATCTCTTTGCCTGGATCGCTTCTGCTATCCTCGGCGTCATCGCCGCCGTGCTCATCGTCCCAACGACGTTCTTGAGCTCGACCACGGTTACGACTTTCATGCTCCAGGCATTTGCGGCGACGGTGATCGGGGGCTTTGATAGCCTGCCCGGTAGCATCATTGGCGGAATTCTGGTCGGCATCGCGACGAACTTGTTCGCCTTTTATGTCGCCCCGGAATTCATGAACACGTTCCTGCTCGTTTTCATCTTCACGTCGCTGACGATTTTCCCTGGCGGCATTCTCTCGCGTAGGGCTGGTGGCCGTGTCTGAAAGCACTCTTTCCAGTTCGGTCGGTTCCACGTCGAATGTAGGCCTCAGTGACAGGTTGAGCCGACTGCTCGATGCGACGCTGCTGCTGCTGCTGATTGTCGTTCCGTGGGTGGCTCCAAGCTTCTGGACCTACATATTGGCGTTGTCGCTTGCGAATGCGATCGGGGTCCTCTCCGTGAGCGTCGTCATTCGCTACGCCGGCGAGGTCTCGATCGGCCAGAACTTCTTCATCGCCGTCGGCGCCTACGCCGTGGCGATCTTGCAAGCCCGGCTCGGTGTGCCCTTCCCTGTGGGCGCTGCAATCGGCGCGCTTCTCGGGTGCCTGATGGGTCTGGCCTTCGCCTGGCCGTCGCGCAAGTTGTCGGGCGTCTATCTCAGCGTCGCGACGCTCGCCCTGGGCCTGTGCGTACCAGAGCTGCTCTTGCACTGGACCGAGATCACCGGCGGTTTCGAGGGCTTGAACGTCAAGCCGAACCTCGTTGCTGGCGTGCCTGGTGGCATTCAGCAGTTTTACGTAGCCCTCGTTGGATTTGCGATCGTCGTCATCGCCTTGGCCCGCTTCCGGCACTCGCGGTTCGGAATTGCATTGCTGACGGCCCGTCACCACGCCAAGGCAGCCGAGGCGTTCGGTATGCCGCTGGCTTCCGTGAGGCTCTTGGTTTTCGCACTCAGCGCCGGCATAGCCGGGTTTGGCGGCAGCGTTCTGGCTTTCGCCTCATCCACGGTCTCACCCAACAGCTTCACGTTCTGGTCTTCCGTCTATCTGCTCGTCGGATCGGTGGTCTGTCTCTATTCGACCAAACCAGCAGCCGCGTTCTTCGGCGGGCTGTTTATCACCGTCCTTCCTCAGCTGCTGTCCGACTACGGGGAGCTCGTCGAGATCATCTACGGCTTTACGCTTTTCGTTGTGATCTACATCTTCAACATTGCCCTTCCCCATCTTCGAGCAGCCGTTCGGCGAAAGCAGGCCCGCAATGGACATGTCTAATCATGGCGCGGGCCTGGTTGCGAAGGACGTCAATCTGGCCTTCGGCGGTCTTCAGGTCCTGAAGAATGTCAGCGTCGCGTTTCCACCCGGTGTGGTTACCGGCCTTATCGGCCCGAACGGCGCCGGCAAGACCAGCTTCTTCAACTGCCTCACCGGACTCTATCGCCCGAACTCCGGCGATATCTCACTCGATGGTCGCGAGCTCAAAGGTGTCTCCGCCTCGCGGCGTGCTCGCCTGGGGATCTCGCGTACTTTCCAGCATGTCGCTCTTTCTCCGGAATTAAGCGTCGAGGAGAACGTCCAGTTCGGACTCCATGCGTCGCGGACGAGCGGTCTGGCCGATGCGTTGCTTCCCTTACCAAGCGCGTGGAGCGATCGTGAGGAGAGCCGGCATAAGGCGATCGAGGCTCTCTCGCTCGTTGGCCTGGGCCATTTGGCCGACGTTCCCGCCGGCGGGGTTGCGCCTGGAACCCTGCGCCTCGTGGAGCTGGCACGGGCGATGGTCGGCCGTCCCCGTGCCTTGCTCCTCGATGAGCCTGCGGCAGGTCTGAATTCCTCGGAAACTAAGGACCTCGTGCACACGCTTCGACAGATCGCATCGAGCGACCTCGTCATGATCGTCGTCGAACACGACATGGATTTGATCATGCAGATCTGCGACGTCATCAACGTTCTGAATTTCGGGTCATTGATCGCTGCCGGGACGCCCGCGGAAGTTCAAGCGAACCCGCTAGTGGCTGAAGTCTATTTGGGAGCAGCAGATGACTGACATGCTCCTCGTTGAGAATCTGTCCGCCGGCTATCACGGAAGCCCGGCGATCGAGAAAGTGAACCTGCGCGTCGAAACCGGCACCGTGTTCGCGCTTCTCGGCGCGAACGGCGCTGGCAAATCCACGCTGCTCAAGTGTATCGCAGGGCTGATGCCAGCCTACTCCGGGCGCATTGTCTACAAAGGCAAGGACGTCACGACTGAGACGGCCAGGACGCGCGTTAGAGGCGGCATCTCCTACGTGCCCGAGGGGCGCGCTATCGTCACGAGCCTCAGCGTCGACGAAAACCTCCTCCTGGGCGGGCTCCACGTTGAGCGGGCGACGGTGCGCCAACGTCGAGAACTGGTCCTGGGGCTGTTCCCGGAAATCGGGGAACGGCTGACCTCCCCCGCGTGGCAGCTCAGCGGCGGCCAGCAGCAGATGCTCGCGATCGGGCGCGCGCTGATGTCCGGTCCGGAGTTACTACTCCTTGACGAGCCGTCGCTGGGGCTTTCGCCGCTCCTGGTAAAACGCGTCTTCAACCAGCTAGGCGAACTGCAGAAGCAGTTCGCTCTCACCGTTGTCCTGGTTGAGCAGAACTATCGGCTCACTCTGAAAGTGGCCCAGGCTGCTAGCTTCATGCGCAATGGCAGGATCGTCGGGCACCATAATGCCGCGGACCTGCGGACGCCGGAAGCTTACCAGAACATCATCTCAGCCTATTTCGGCTCGCCCTCCGAAGGGACGACAACCGAGGCTGCCGTGTCGCACTGAAGGATATGCCAATGAACACCAGCCAAGCCGCGGCGACGTATGACGTCTATGCGATCAAGTACGCGACGAATCCCAATCGGACTCGGGGACATAACTTCATCAAGGACGCTGATCCGATGGCGCCCTTCACTATGGACTTCTTCTGCTGGGTGATTATCGGCGACGGCAAGGCCATCGTCGTGGACACCGGCATGGCTCCGGAAAAGGCCGGCCGCCATGGGCATCAGTTCATCGCAAGCCCGGTCGAGACGCTGAAGAAGCTCGGCGTCGAGCCGGCCTCGGTCGAAACCGTGATCATGACCCATCTGCATTACGACCACACCGGTCACACCGAGGACTTTCCGAACGCCAAGTTCCTGCTGCAGCACGAAGAAATGGCGCATGTTACTGGGCCGTATATGGAAACGCCGTTCTTTCGGCACGCATATGAGGTCGACGAAATTCAGAAATTCCTCGGCTACCTCCACAGCGGACGGCTGAAACTTCACGGCCGAGACTTCCAGGTTGCCGACGGCATTTCAGTACACTGGGTCGGCGGTCACACGGCCGGGCAAGAGGTTGTCCGGGTTCGCACTAAGCGAGGCTGGGTCGTGCTCGCCTCCGACGCCCTCCATTACGAGGAAGAGCTCACGAGAGGCGTTCCGTTCGCAATCGTTTTCAACGTCGCGGACATGATCAAATCGCACGAGCGCATCCGAGAGCTGGCTGATAGCGACGATCACATCGTGGCGGCTCACGATCCGAAGGTCCTAGACCTTTACCCGGCTGCCTCTCCGGAGTTGGCCGGTTTGGCTGTGAAGGTTGACGAGGCTCCGACCAAAGAATTTTAGCCTCGGCGCGGCCAGTAGCCGAGCTTGAGCACATTGAGTTTTCGGCGACCGGCGATGCCGTAAACGCTGACCGCGCGGAGTGCCGCGCGGTCCAACACAAGCCTTCAATAACACACTGGGAGGTACAGCCTTGTTCAAGCGAGTTAAGGCCGCGATTGCCGCAGCGGCATTCGTCGTCGTCCTCGCGCCCTCCTTGGGCGCAGCACAACCGGCTGACTCAAAGGCGGCGACGATCATTGTGCCGTACTCGGCTGGATCGGCGTCCGACATTCTCGCCAGGCGAGTCGCGGAAGGCATGTCGAAAGCGCTGAACAGCCCATTCATCGTTGAAAACGTAGTAGGCGCCGGGGGGATTGTAGGAACGTTGCGAGCCCAGAAGGCGCCGGCCGACGGGCGAACCCTGGTCATAGGGACCCAGGGAACGCTCCTGATGAACAAGTTCATCTACAAGACGCTGAAATACGACCCGGGCAAGGATTTCATCCCGGTGATCAATCTCGTCTCGTACCCCAACCTCGTGCTCGTTCCCAAATCGCTCAACGTGAAGACACTCGACGATTTCCTTGCTCTGGCAAAGTCGCGAGCGGCGGATAAACGGCCGCTCAACTATGGCTCGGGAGGTGTCGGCTCGTCATCGCATCTGGGCGCGGAATTGCTGAAGCTCGAGGCGGGGATCGATCTCGTTCACGTACCCTACAAGTCGATCGCCGACACCTCGTCCGACATCCTGAGCGGCCGGTTGGATGTGATCTTCGGCAGCGTGAGCACATTCGCGCCGTTTGTCGCCAGCGGGGATCTGGTCGCGCTGGCGGTCACCTCGGCCGTGAGGTCGCCCGTTCTCCCGAACGTTCCGACCATCGCAGAGCGCGGTTATCCTGCGTCCGAGTTCTCCGCCTGGAATGGTTTGTTCGCTCCGGCAGGAACGCCCGACCAGATAGTCGAAAAGCTGCGAGAAGCCGCCATCAGGGCAACGACTTCTGTACGGGAGACATTCGCCTCAGAGGGCACCGACGTTCAGGCAGATGCCCCCGTTGCCTTCAAAGACTTCATCTCGCGTGAAGGCGAAAAGTGGGAGCCGGTCATCCGGAAACTCAACATCACTCTAGACTAGTTGCCGCGCACAGCCGCGAAGCACCTTTCAGCGGAACGGCGCGCGCAGGCACCGCGGGCGCCGCTTTTTTGTGGTGCCTGTCATACAGCGCGGATTGAGTTGGGGGGCCACGTGTTCGTGGCAATCGAGCCGCCCGTGCGCTATGCTCGATTTTCGTTCACAAGATAGATTTTGACGGACGCATGCCTAAGGAAATTGATGCGGTTAAGCAGCATTCGGGCCCGAGATCGGTGCTTCGAGTTTTAGAGCTGCTCCAGATGATCGCGGGCAGCGTTGATGGCTCAACATTGACAGAGCTTACCGTCAAACTCGACCTTCCGAAGACAAGCACCTTTAGCCTTCTCAAGGCGTTGGAATCGGGCGGCTATATTGCTCAACGCGCCGGGAGATATGTTCTCGGGCTCCAGGCCTTCCGCCTTGGGGTGAGTCTCAACCAGACCAGTTCGCTTGCACCGCACGTTCGCCCAGTTGTCGAGTGGCTGGCGGAAGAAACCCAAGAGACAATCCTTCTGGCGGTTGTGGCACCGGATGGTCGAGAGTTGAGCTATGTCGATGTCATCGACGCGGACCATCCGCAGCGATTCACGGTCAGGGTCGGAAATCGGCGTCCGTTCTACTGTGCCGCGGCCGGTCTGGCATTGCTCGCCTTCCTCCCGCTTGAATTCCAGCAGCGCTATATCGCCGAGACGACTTTCGTTAAGTTCACGAACGATACGGCCGACCGAGACACCTTGATCGCTCTACTGCCGGAGATTCGTCGTCAAGGGGTCGTTTTGGATGCCAACGGTATCATCGATGGGACTGCTGCGGCTGCAAGCCCAGGGTTTGATAGCGCAGGACAGGTCGTTTGCGCGGTTTCGATCGCAGGCCCTGCAACCCGTCTGGTCTCTGAAAGAGCTAGGTTTGAGGATCTCGCGATTGAAGCCGGTCGACGGATATCGGAGCGTCTCGGCTACCGGGGAGACTTTCCCGCTAAATGGCCGATCTAAAGGCCGATGCAACCCGCGAGGGCTGCACCGGCCGAGAGCATCCTAGGCATCTCGCCAAGTTTTATCGTGCTGCTCAATGCCGGCTGCTTTCACCGCGGCCGCCATATTGAGAATCTCGAACAGGGATTCTCCAGACTTGATCCGCTCACGAATGGCGACCTCACGGTTTGCCCGCTCGCGTGCACCTTCGACAGCTCGCCTCAGCTGAGCCTGAGGGATCACAAGGACGCCGTCATCGTCTGCGACGACGACGTCGCCGGGCTCGACAAGGACGCGATCGACGACGACCGGAACGTTGACGCAACCAGGTCCTCGCTTCTCGGGATGCTCCGGTGAGATTGCAGTAGCCCAGACCGGGAAATCGAGATCGCGGAGCGCTTCGACGTCGCGAACAGCACCATCCGCAACAACGCCCGCGATGCCCTTCTCCACTGCGAAGGTACAAGCGACATCTCCCCACAGGGCCCCCTGACTGCCGCCCCCGTTGGTCAGCACCAGGATCTGGCCGCGCTTTGCCACGTTGAGTGCGACATGGATCATCAGGTTATCGCCTGGATAGTTGTAGCCGGTGACCGCCGCGCCGCTGATCCGCTTGCCCTGAAGCAAGGGCCGCATGCGTGGGCCCATGAGCGACATTCGACCGGCAACGGGTCCAAGCGCTTCGTGAAGGTCCGCAATGGCGTACTTTGCGGCCTCTGCAACGAGCTCGGGATCCGGCTCGGGGATACGGGTATAGATGACAGGCTTCATCGCGTTTCTCCAAAGACTTCGCGGTTGAGGAGGGTGGCGGGGGCACCGCCGGCAAGGACAGTCTCGACGACCTCAGCGACCGCCAGTGCCATCCCTTTCATGCTGCCGCTGGTGACTCCTGCGACGTGCGGGCTGAGCACCACATTCGGGAGTGCCAAGAGCGGATTGTCGGTAGGGGGCGGCTCAACGTCGAACACATCGATGCCCGCGCCTCGGATGCGCCCCTGTTTGAGAGCCTCCGCCAACGCCACCTCGTCGATCAAACCGCCACGCGCCGTGTTCACGATGATCGAGGCGGTCGGCATAGCCGCCAGCTCTGCCTTGCCGACGATGTTTCTCGTCTTGTCGCTCAAGGGCACATGGACCGAGATCACGTCATGGCGCATGAGTTCCAGCAGATCGTCGACCTTGCGGACGCCAACCGCGTTCATCTGCTCCGTAGAAACAAAAGGATCATAGGCACTCACCTGCATTCCGAAGCCGGCGCCACAAATCTTGGCTACATAACGTGCGATTTGGCCGAAGCCCAAAAGGCCGAGAGTTCCTCCCGTCAGGTCCCCGAGCTCGATCGACCAACGTTGGTCGAAGCTCCCGGTGCGCATCAAAGCGTCCATCTCTCGTACACGCCGCAGCACCGCGAGCATGAGAGTTACCGCTCCTTCAGCAACCGCTGTAGAGTTGGTGCCCCCGGGCGTGTTGGCTACGAGGATGCCCCGTTGCGTCGCGCTGGAAATATCAATGTTATCTACGCCGGAACCGTGCTTTGCGATCAGTCTGAGCTTCGGCCGTGCTTCGATCCAATCCTTAGTGATCGGGAAAGTCCGCACGACGGCAACACTGGTCTGGCAATGCCGCGGATCGTCGGCAGCCGCGGCTGGCAAGATGAGGTCGAACGTCTGAGCGAGCCGCTCGATTCCAGCTGGATGAATTGGATCGAGGATGACGGCGACGGGCTTGCCACCTTTGTCAGGGTTCATATTGGGCATCCTGAAATTGGAAAGTGACGGACGGTCTTCGCGCTCACCCCGAGCCGAGATAGATGTCGCGGACCATGGGGTCGCCGCGCAGCTTCGCAGCTTCGGCAGCCAGTAGGCATGAGCCGGATTCCAGCACGAACCCGTGCTGGGCTACTTGAAGCGCGATGCTGGCGTTTTGTTCGACGAGTAGAATCGTAAGGCCGGTCTCCCGCAGCCCTGCGATGACCTCGAAGATCGACTGCACGATCTTCGGCGCCAGTCCGAACGAAGGCTCATCAAGTATCAGCAGCCGAGGCCGGCTCATGAGCGCGCGCCCAATGACGAGCATTTGCTGCTCACCACCGCTGAGCGTTCCCGCGACTTGCTCGCGTCTCTCAGCCAGAATGGGGAACATCGTAAAAACGCGGTCGATGTCTTCGTGTATCGACGCGTCTCCGCGACGCACGTATGCGCCCATTCGCAGGTTGTCGTTGACCGAAAGACGCGGCAGGACGCCCCTGCCCTCTGGAACGACAGCAAGGCCTCGTTCGATCCTCGAGGCCGTGCTCTGCGACGTGATGTCTTCGTTACCGAACCGGACTGAGCCTTCGCGGGCGGGCACCACTCCGAGGATCGCACGGATCAATGTGGTCTTGCCCGCTCCGTTCGCACCGATCAGACAGGCGATCTCGCCCTTCTTCACGCTCAAGTCGACGCCGTGGATAACCTCGCTGCGCCCGTAGCCGCAACGCAAGCCGCTCACGGCCAGCATGACCTCTGCTGAGGTGTTTACGCTCTCAATCATGTTGGGCCTGTGCTCCGAGATAGGCCTCGATCACGGCCTCATTTGTTCGGATCTCGGAAGGCGTGCCCTGCGCGAGCAGACGTCCGAAGTTCATCACCCAGATCCGCTTGGCCACCGACATGACAAGCTTCATGTCGTGTTCGACAACCACCACTCGGCAACCCGAAGTTTGAGCGAGCGTCTCGAACAACGCGCAAAGCCGCTGCTTCTCAACCGTGTTTAGGCCAGCGGCGGGTTCGTCGAGCAGCATGACAAGGGGCTTGGCCGTCATAGCCCGGGCCATCTCGACAAGGCGTTGCTCAAGCAACGTCAATCGATCGGGCCACAAGGACCACAGCCTCGGTTCGACCCCAGTGGCTTCAAGGCAGGCTTTTGCTCGATCCTCCGCCTCCCCAGCCCCGGAAAACCAGGCCCGGGCTCCTCGAGGCAGCGCGGAACGTGCGGCCAGGGCCACATTCTCAAGGACGCTCAGGTGTGCAAAGAGGCGCACGCCCTGGAATGTTCTTGAAACGCCTGTCCGAAAGATCTCGTCGGGTCGCAATCCGGTCACGTCGCGATCGGCAATACGGATAGCGCCTTGGGATGGCCTGATGATACCAGTCAGAACGTTGAAGAGCGTCGTCTTGCCAGCGCCGTTGGGGCCGATGATGGCGCTAACCCCGGGACCCGGCGGGATTTCGAGACTGACCTCGCTGAGTGCCCTCACCCCGCCGAAGCGAACATGCACGTCCTGGAGCGCAAGGACCGGCGCCACAGGTGCCGATTTCACGACTGCTAGGCTCATAGCACCGTCCTCGCTGCCCGAGATGGACGTCCGATCATCCGCAGCAGACGGTCTTTGACCGATGCGATGGTAGCGTGGGTAATGAGGCCAGAGGGGCGTAGGAGCAGCACGCAGAGTGTTACGCTTGCCACGAAAAGCAGCCGGTACTGAGCAAGCCCGCGAATGAGCTCGGGAACATACCCGAGCACCAGAATACCCAGGATGGCGCCATAGAAGCGATCCAACCCGCCGAACACAATCGGGAGCTGAAGCGCGATGAGTAGCGCGAACCCGAAATCATCGGGCCGGATGAACAGCACGTAGTGGGCATATAGTCCGCCGGCGAGACCGCCGAGGCCTCCACCCAGCGCAAAGACCGTCAGTTTCGCGGCAATCAGCCGTACGCCGAAGACGGGCACGATAAACTCGTCGTCTGCTATAGCGGTTCGAAGTTGGCCGAGCCTGCTGCGGTCCATCCACCAAAAGCCCAGCACGACAATTGCCGCGATCGAAGCGACCATGCCCAGCGTGGTATGGGAAGGGATGCCGACCATGCCCCCTGAGCTGCCGACCGCCTCAACATTGTTGAGGATGATGCGCAGCGATTCCGCAAAGCTCAGGCTGAAGATCGCATAGGCGAACCCGGTCAGTCGAACACGTGTCGCTAGCGCGTCGACCATAAACGCGCCACCAGCGGCGGCCAGAGCCCCCGCGGCCAGAGCAATCGGAAAGGCCACGTCACAATCGCGCGTCAGATAGGCGCTGACATAAGCGCCGATCGCAAAATAGCCGGCGATGCCAACATCGAGCTGGCGCATGGACAGGGGCAGATAATGTCCAAGTGCCGCGATCAGATAGATCAGCTGGATGATAGTGAAGGCCTCGAGGGCGCTTAGGCTCATGTCAGACGCGCTCCGCTGACTTCTGGCCAAGGAGACCGGCCGGGCGGAAGAACAGGATCACGACCATGGTCATGAAGGCGAAGAGATCGCGATAGGAGGTCGCGAGATACCCGGCCGCGATAGCCTCGACCAACCCGAGTAAGAGACCGCCAACAATGGCGCCTGGCATGCTCCCGAGCCCGCCGAACAAGACGATTGCTAGTGCCTTGAACTGCAGATGCTCTCCGACATACGGATCGATCGCGGGTATCGTCAGCCCGAGCAAAACTCCGGCGACACCCGCGAATGCCGAGGCCAACCCGACGGTCTGAGCTGAGATCGTATTGACCCGCACGCCCAGCAGGGACGCGATCAACGGAGCATCGGCGACCGCCCTGATCGCAAGGCCAAGCCAGCTGCGTTGGATGAGGACAGTCAACGCAATGACAAGAACGCAGGCGACGACGACGACCACCGCTTGGCCGACGGTGACATGCAACGTCACTCCGCCGAACTCGCCTCGCAGGAGCGTCGAGGCAATGCTGTCCGGGTATGAGATCGGCTGCCCCTGCTGCACTGAAAGACGCAGGATCTCCTGGATGATCGTTGCGATCGAGATCGTGGTCACCAAGGCAATGAGGTGGTTTTGGTCTCGGACGGGACGCAAGGCGACAAGCTCTACAGCCAGACCGAGAACAGCAGCGCCGAGGCTACCGAGAACTAGCGCGACGAGAACGCTGCCGGACCACTGAAGCGCGAAAAGCCCGATGTACGCGCCACATACGAGCACTGCGCCGTGAGCGAGATAGACAACGCGCAGGACGCCGAAGATCAACGTGAAGCCGACAGCCACTAGGGCGTAGCTCCCGCCAATGGTGAGACCGTTCACAACTTGCTGTAGAAAAATCTGCATCCGAGCGCCTTGGATCCTGAGAGTCGAGTACTCAGCGCTTCCGCAACCCGATCCGCGGTTCGCTGCACGACAGCACGGCTAGGGGTGTGCGTGCGGGAGCGGATTGGGCGCTCCCGCCGGATACAATGCGCTAGTTCGCCACGCGCGTCGGCTTCCCATCCCGGAATACCAGGACTGTAACCGGCTTGATCGCGTAGCCGCCAGGTGCGATCGACATCGGACCTGAGATGCTCTGCCAGTCCTTTAGTCCCGCAAGCTTATCGCTAAACGCCTGGCGCTCCGCGCCGCGCTTTTCCGCCGAGCCGCTGGCACCCGCGTTCTCGATTAACGCCTTGACCAAGAAGATTAGGTCGTAGGTCTGCGTGCTGAGCTGCGTCGGAGCTCTGCCGTTGTTGCGGCTGGAGAACGTCTCGACGAAGCGCTTGACCCGCGGATCGTCGGACGACGAAGGGTCGAACTCCGTATAACGATAAACACCTTCCAAAGCTTCCGGACCTGCAGCCATGACAAGCGGCGTAAAGGCCGACTGCGTGATGAGCATCGCAGCCTTGGAGTGGGTGCGCTTCATCTCCTTCATCACGCCGACGGCGCCCTTGTCAGTCGTCGACAAGATAACCAAGTCGGGATTAAGCCCGGCGATCCGCGTGACGATCGGCCCGAATTCGAGGTCTGTACTGCTTATGGTCAGGACTTCGGTAGGGACGCCCTTGGCTTTGAGCGTATTCAGCGAAACCGCACCCTGATCGTTCGCAGCAGCATCGCCACGATCGATAACGACCACGGCTCGACTGGGCTTGAGTTTCTGCACCAGCAACTCGACAGCCTGCGGAGTGATGACCGAAGCCGGACTGGCATAAGTGAAGGTCCAAGGCCGATTCTTGTCCGTCAGACCGCTGGCAGCTGCTGACGACGAGATCGCGGGGCATTCGATCTTGTTGGCAATCGGAAAGGCGACCTGCGCCTCGTTCGACATGCTGGGTCCCAGGACCGCGAACGCGTCCTGGCACGCCTGCCGCATCAGGCTCACGACCTGACCGTTGTTGCTCTGAGTGTCGAGAATGGAGAGGTCGATCTTGCGACCCGCAATCCCGCCAGCGGCGTTGATCTCGTCTCGCGCAATCTCCATTCCAAGTTTGAATTCGACCGCGTAATTAGCGTACGGCCCGGTGACAGGTAGTAGCGTTGCCAGTTTCCAGTCCGTAGTCTGCGCAGCGCTGGGCATCCCCGATAGTAATGACACAGCAATAGCGCAAACCACGCCTTTGAAGACGAACTTCGCTTCCATAATTCCCTCCCTGAAGCTTGTTATTTTTTTTAGCTTAGAAGATTTTCGCGGAACGTCGTGCCGCGATATGAAGTCCTGTAAACTCCACGGCGTTGGAGGATCGGGACAACCTCATCCACAAAGTGCTCGATGCTGGTCGGCGTCACGGTCGGCGTGACGTTGAAACCATGACAGCCAGACTCTCGCCAGAAGGTCTCCAGCTGGTCTGCAACCTGGTCGGGAGTTCCAACGAGCTGCGGCACGCCGACGGATTTCCCCCAGTGCATCGCGACGTCACGAAGCGTAACCGGCCGGTCTCCGAAATTAGCAGACATCGCAGCCATCAAACCGCGCGAGCCCTGGGTGTCGATTTCGACCAGAGGCTTATCGAGCTCCATCTGGCTGAAATCGACGCCGAGCGAACCGGACAGGCGGCTGAGCGCAGCATCCAGCGGAATGCGCTCGACGAGTTCCTCCTGATGACGCTTGGCTTCGGCCTCGGTGCCACCCAGGATCGGTTGAATTCCGAACGTAACGCGCGGAGCTTCGGTGCCGGCGTCAGCTGCGGCTCCATTGAGCTGACGCATGAATTTCTGCATCCCCTGGAGATGCGGTTGGATGCCGAACACGACGTCCGCATGCTTCAGAGCGAATTGCTGGCCTCGCCCCGACGAGCCCGCTTGGAAGATTACCGGTCGACCTTGAGGCGAAGGAAGCGTTGGGGAGGTCGTGTGGCACTTGTAATAGGCGCCTTCGTGCTTGATGACGTCGACCTTTGATGGGTCAGCGAAAACCCCGTTCTTCCGATCGGCCAGAATGGCGCCATCCTTGATGCCATTCCAGAGCGCGTAGCAGACATCCATGAACTCATCCGCTTTGTCGTAGCGAACATCGTGGTCGAGTTGCTCCACACCCAATGCTCGGTGTTCGCCTCGCAGATGGCCCGTAACCACATTCCATCCTACGCGACCGCCGCTCAGATAATCGAGAGTCGAGAGAGTTCGAACCGCCATGTAGGGCTGGATTGCCGACACGGATAGCGTAGCCGCCAGCCCGAGATTTTCGGTCACCGCAGCCAGGGCGCTCAGCAGAACGACCGGGTCGTGCGAAGGCCAGGACACTCCGTACCGAACAGCCTCATCGGTGCGCTCGTGGAAGCGATCGAATGTTCCGGGCGTATCCCCAAAGAAGATCCCATCAAACAAGCCCCGTTCCGTTGTCCGCGCGAGGTCTTGCCACATCTTGAGGTTGCCTAGCGTTTCGAGACGCTGGTCGTCAGGGTGAGCCCAACTCAAAATCGTATGATTGATCGGCGAATGGATCAGGAAACTGATCAGGTGCATGCCGCTGGTCACAATCGTCCACCCTTTCCTGCCAGCCGACGTCACGCCCTACCGGTCATGCGTTAGCCACGTCAGTGCGTTTCCGAGAAATTTTGTTCTTGTATCGGAACGTCAGTTCCTATTAAAGAACTGACTATAAGGATTGATCCATGTCAAGGGTCACAAGGGAGGAATGATGTATCCTGCGCCGCCGACCGTCGATGCGACGATCTTCACCCAGATTCCCGATAAGTTTTTCAAGACCGGTCAGAGGTCGGAATGGGCGGAGGTCCAGTTCAACGGAGCTCCGACACCAACCTTCCTCGAAGGGCCGTCATTCGATCGAAACGGCGATCTGTGGGTCGTGGACATCCCCTGGGGCCGGTTGTTCCGCATCACGCCCGGCGGAGAGGTGTTTGTTGGAGCAGAATACGACGGCGAGCCGAATGGGCTGAAATTCCATAAGGACGGCCGTGGCTTTATTACCGATCATCGTCGAGGAATCATGGTCCTTGACCCGATCAGCGGCCTCGTCGAGCCGTTTCTTGAGCGGGTTAATCTTCAAAGCTTCAAAGGGGTGAACGACCTCATCTTCGCATCAAACGGAGATATGTACTTCACCGACCAGGGTCAGACGGGGCATCACGACCCGAGTGGGCGTCTTTATAGGCTGAATTCCGCCGGGAAGCTTGAATGCATCCTCGATGGTATTCCAAGTCCAAATGGACTGGTCCTTAACAAGAGCGAGACAGCTGTCTTCCTCGCAGTCACGCGGGCTAACGCTGTTTGGCGTGTGCCTTTGATGCGTGATGGATCAGCCAGCAAAGTGGGAACCTTTATCCAGATGACAGGCGGCAGCGGACCCGATGGGTTAGCTATCGACGAGGATGACAACCTGGCGGTCTGCCATGTCGGTCTGGGAAGCGTTTGGCTGTTCAATGCGCTGGGAGAGCCGATCCTGCGCATCAAATCGCCGGTCGGTCCGTTGACGACGAACTGCGCCTACGGCGGACCGGATCGCAGAACCCTCTTCATCACCGAATCCAAGAGCGGAACCATCCTAACAGCCCAGATGCCGGTCCCTGGTCGGACAATGTTCTCTCATCACGGCTGAAATCCGCCAACGTTTCCGGAAAGGACAGTTCATGAGCCCATTGCTCAGTCAGCAGCCGACGGAAGTTGGCGATCCAGCCGCCGATCCAGCCTCGTTCCGGCGCTGCCTTGGCCAGTTTGCGACTGGAGTGACGGTGATCACGGCCTCCGGCGCCGAGAGCCTCGTCGGAATGACAGCAAATTCGTTCTCGTCGGTATCGCTCGACCCTCCTCTTGTCTTGTGGTCAGCGAAACAAGGCAGCCCGAGCTTTCCGGCATTTGAGTCCGCTTCACATTTTGCGATCAACATCCTGTCGGACGATCAAATTCACCTATCGAAGCACTTCGGGAAATCGGGTCCGGACAAGTTCGAGGAGGTCGCCTGGGAACCTGGTGCTGGAGGCGCACCTCTGTTGCATGGCGTCCTCGCAAGCCTCGAATGTCGGCGAGTAGCTAGCTACCCCGGAGGCGATCACACCATATTCGTGGGCCAAGTCGAGCGATTCACCCGTTTCGATCGCTCCGCGCTCCTCTTCGTCCAGGGCCGCTATGGGATCGCCGCAGATCACCCGGAAGCCGGGACGCAGCAATCGTCTCATCCAGGCGTGGCCGCGGGGCCGATGAACGAATTCCTCACGGCGCTTCTCTATCGGGCACATGGCTCTCTTTCGGCCGCGCTTGAGGAAGGCCGCAAGGCCGAGGGCCTGAGCCTGCTTCAGACACGATTGATGTCGGCGATCGAGACGCTGCCGAACAGAAACCTCGAGGATCTGCTTCCGCATCTGTTTTTGGGGGCCAACGCTGCTCAGGGAACCGTGGAAGAGCTGAAGGCGATGGGGATCGTTGCTATCTCGAACAAGGGATTGCTGACGCTCACCGCCTACGGCATCGACAGAAGCAGGGCCCTGCTGGCTCGGGCCAGAGACATTGAAGCCCGCAATATCGCTGATCTGCCTGCCGCAGACGTTGCGGCGTGCAGGCGAGTGCTCAATCGCCTGATCAGCCGCGACGACGAGCAGCCCCTTTCCGTGGGCTCAGCAAGACAGGCCGGTTGAGATCGGAT
This sequence comes from Allobosea sp. 10L422, assembly GCF_056395345.1. Classification (NCBI taxonomy): domain Bacteria; kingdom Pseudomonadati; phylum Pseudomonadota; class Alphaproteobacteria; order Hyphomicrobiales; family Alloboseaceae; genus Allobosea; species Allobosea sp. 10L422. Next base: position 178,350 of record NZ_JBFTJI010000010.1, on the reverse strand, counting down.
GAGAGCCCTCGCTCATCCGATGCGAGATCCGGACGCTTGTTCTCGTGGCGGGAATCAGCGCACGAAGCGTTCCTGCCACGATTTCATTTCGTCTGTACGATCCAGCTTTCTAAGCTGCTCAGACGAAGCGGACTGCTCAAGCAGATGATCGACAGACGGCAAGCTCTGCAGGTTGCGATATGCGTCATCGATCGCCTTGACCGCCATCCTGTACGGCAAGTGCGGCAAGAACCGGATACGAACCCGGGACCTAGCTAGCACGGCCTCGTCCTGGATCACCTCCGGTGACAATCCCAAGACGAAGATCGGCAACTGCGTTGCAGACGCAATGTCGACGAGGTCCTGCCGCTCGTTGGGAAGCTCGGGAAACATCAAAGCTTGAGCGCCTGTGTCCGAGTAAGCCTTAAGGCGCCGGAGCGCTTCGTCGCGGGGCAGCTCGGAAAGCGCGCTTGTACGAGCGACGATGACCGTATCCTGGTCACGCCTTGCGGCGACGGCCGCCCGCAATTTCCCAACTTGCTCCTCCTCGGAGAGCATCAGCGAATGGCGACGGATTGCTTCGCCAAACGATCGCGGCACAGCATTGTCCTCAATCTCTACCGCGCAGACGCCCGCGGCCTCCAGCTCGCGAACGGTCCGGGCAACATTGAGAGCGTTACCACCACCGTCATCCGCGTCGACGATCAAGCAGTTATCGCTGACCCGGGTGATCCGCTGACATATATCCACCAGATCGCTCATGTTCGACAAGTTAACGCCATCAGGGACGGCGAGATTGGCGAATTTTCCGAAGGAACCCGATAGCTTTGATACTTCCCAACCCTGCATATCGGCAATTCTGGCCGACAGGGGGTCAAAAATAGGGGCGGCCGCAACGCATGAATTCCGGCACAATATGTCGTTAAACTTCTTTCGAGTTGACAACATAGCTTGCTCCAAGCGGTTTCTGCATGGCTGAACGACCGCTCCAGCTCGGTCGGACCATGGCGTCGAAAAACTTCGCTACGGCCAAGCCGTATCTCAGGCCAGTCACTGGCTCAGGTTACGGCGTTAACCTGCTAATCGCTTCAAGCCTGGATGCTCAAGCGCTCAGCCATCTCAGGGAGGCAGGCTAATTCGTCGCAGTACTGCATTAAGCGCACGCGAGCCCATGAGGGCCGCGGCGCTGTGACGCTCGACCTAGCCTTTACGCGGGATGGTGAGACAGCGACCACCGTCCAATCAATCGGCGAGGATGCCGCTCTTCTTTGCGGTCCACGTCGCCAGATAGTCCATCAGCGCCGGCGATAAGCAATCGTAGGGCGCCAGGCCAATGTCTTCCAGGTTGGCGCGAATACCATCCATCTCGGACGGATGGACGCCACCTTCTATAACGGAGGACACAAAGGCCGCGAAACCGGGCTCCGGCCAATTGTCGGTATCGAAGAGCTCCGGATGGATGAACGTCAGGCCTTTGAATGCATGGTCCCGTTCCACAGGGCCATGCATATGGGTCCCACAGCTGTCGCAGGCAAAGCGTTGAATGAGCGCTGTGGGATCGACGACGGCTAGTTTGTCGCCGTTCTCGGCGACGGAAACTGTCTCCGTCGGCGCCACGGCTACGACCGAAAATGCCGCCCCCTCAGGCTTCCAGCATTTGGTGCATCCGCAGGCATGATTGTGGGCAATGCCACCTGAGATCTTCACCTTAACGGGACGGTCGGCGCATTTGCAGGTCAATACACCACCGGCAAAGCTGCCATCGCTCTTTTCGACCCCGTTCTGGATCAATGGGTGAAGCAAAACGCTCATTGTCTCCTCCTCTTTTGTAATTCGGCACCAACCGGTCAGTAAACCACGACGCTGCGGATGGACTTGCCCTCATGCATGAGGTCGAAGCCGTGGTTGATCTCGTCGAGGGTCAATTTGTGGGTGATCAGGTCGTCGATGTTGATCTTGCCCTCCATGTACCAGTCGACGATCTTGGGCACATCGGTGCGGCCGCGCGCCCCGCCGAAGGCGGTGCCGCGCCAGACCCGGCCGGTGACGAGCTGGAAGGGCCGTGTCGCGATCTCCTTGCCGGCCTCCGCGACGCCGATGATGATCGATTCACCCCAGCCGCGATGGCAGCACTCCAGCGCCTGACGCATGACGTTGACGTTGCCGGTGGCGTCGAAAGAGAAATCGGCGCCGCCGCCGGCAGGTCGACGATCGCCTGCACGACCTTGTCGTTGCCGATCTCGGCCGGGTTGATGAAGTCGGTCATGCCGAACTTCTTCGCCATCTCGCGCTTGGCCGGGTTGATGTCGACGCCGATGATCTTGTCGGCCCCGACCATACGGGCGCCCTGGATGACGTTGAGGCCGATGCCGCCGAGCCCGAAGACCACGACATTGGCGCCCGGCCAGACCTTGGCCGTGTAGATCACCGCGCCGATGCCGGTGGTGACGCCGCAGCCGATGTAGCAGATCTTGTCGAAGGGCGCGTCCTCGCGGACCTTGGCGAGCGCGATCTCGGGCAGCACGGTGAAGTTCGCGAAGGTCGAACAGCCCATGTAGTGGAAGACCTCGCCGCCATCGCAGGAGAAGCGCGAGGTTCCATCGGGCATTAGCCCTTGCCCCTGCGTCGAGCGGATCGACGTGCAGAGATTGGTGCGGCGCGACAGGCAAGACTTACAGTTGCGGCATTCCGGCGTGTAGAGCGGGATGACGTGATCGCCGACCTTCAGCGTGGTGACGCCGGCGCCGACCTCGCGGACGATGCCGGCGCCCTCATGGCCGAGGATCGCGGGGAACTTGCCCTCGGAGTCCAAGCCAGACAGCGTGTAGGCGTCGGTGTGGCAGATGCCGGTCGCCATCACCTCGATGAGGACCTCGCCGGCCTTCGGCCCGCCGATGTCGATGGTCTCGATGGTGAGCGGCTTGCCAGCCTCCCAGGCGACGGCTGCTCTCGACTTCATGACGCTTCCCCTCAAGGCGCAAACGGCGCCTATTTGAGGTAGGCGCGCAGAATTTTCATGATCTCATCCATCGCGTCGTTGGCGACGGACGGGTCTGTCTCGCTCGGTGCGGGAGCCACTGTTTCCCGCAGGTATATTTCGACAACCTCGGCCATCAGGCCACCTGCCGCACCACGCATCGCCGCGATCTGCTGGAGCAGCAGTCGGCAATCGGTGCCGGCCTCAACCGCCTTCTCAAGCGCGACCACCTGGCCTTTGATACGCCGAAGTCGCGTTGTGGCGCGCCTCTTGTCCTCTACCGAATATGGCATCGTGCCTCGTTGGTTTGGATCACATACTGGTGGCAGTATGTCAATATACTACCGGGGGTATCGAGGTGTGGCTGCGAGTGATCGCTCTAGCATTCCTCTGTCCCTTCCTTAACGGATCCGAGTCTGCGCAAATAGGACCAGCAACCGTCTCGGGTTCACGGCTCATCCGAACGGCGCCGTGCCCGACCCAGCGAATGGCAGCTTGAACCAGTATGTGCTGGTCGATGATTACCACAGAAGACTTCGAGCCAGGATTCCAGAGCGACCAGAAGGGATAAGTCGACCGGCATCAATGCGCGTTCAGTATCGGCGCACCGAATGAGCCGGTTCGGGCGTCACCTGCCCTTGAGACCAGGAGCCACCCACCGCTCGTGACCGGTCACGCACCTGTCAGAGCCGCCTGCCGGCCCGTCCAACGCCTTCGCCCCTCACCGTCATGCCTCAAATGCGGCTGCTAACGGACTGTTCGGAATTAGAAGGACCTGGATAGCGGCTCGGTCAATTCATCAATGATTTCCGCGGATGAACTCGGATGCTCGCTCACCGATCATCAGCGCCGGAGCGTGGAGAGCAGCATTAGGCAAGACCGGCATGATTGACGTGTCGGCCACGCGCAGGCCATCGACACCGCGGACGCGCAATTGCAGATCGAGGACGGCACTGTCGCCCGGGCCGATCGCACATGTCCCGCACTGGTGATACGAGGTGCCAGCGTTGCGCCTGATCTCCTCGATCAGTTCGCTCCGTGACTTCACCGTGGGTCCGGGCGCGATCTCCGATGCGATGTACTTCGCGATCGGACGCTGGCGGGTTAGATCGCGCATGCGCTCCACGCCTGCAGCGAGGATATCGATGTCGCGAGGATCGCTGAAATAGCCGGTCTCGACGACCGGTGCCTCGTCCGGGTTGGATGACCGCAAGCGAACTGTCCCCCTGCTATGCGGGCTGCCCTGATAAATCGTCATCCCGAAACCTTGCTGCCTCGGCAGCAGGTCCCAGAAGCTCTGGCCGCCGCTCGGCGGCAACGCCGAAAGCATGACGACCTGCATGTCCGCCATTGGCAAGCTTTGGTCGCTCTTGAAGAAGCCGCCTGCGGACGCGAAGCTTTCCGCGAGCGCTCCTCCGCGACGAGTGAGGTACGAGAGCCCGGTCTTGATGGCCCCGCCGACTGTCAGGTGATTGCGGGCGGTAACGGGATGCGAGCAGAGAAAGCGCGGCCGGTAACACGGGTGGTTCTGTAGATTCTTGCCCACGTTCGGCGAATCCGCGATCACAGGGATGCCGAGTTTGCGAAGGTCCTCCGCTGGCCCGACGCCCGACTGCAGCAAGACCGCCGGGCTCATGATCGCACCACCGCAGAGAACAATTTCCTGTTCGGCTCGGAAGTCGATCTGCTTCCCGTCCGTGTCGACCGACACAGAAACGGCCCGTCCGGCCTCAAAACCGATCCGCCGAACGCGCGACCGAGACAGGATGGTCAGATTTCGCCGACGCGCTGCAGGTCGCAAGAAAGTGCGAGCCGAACTTGCGCGTAGCCCGCGATCAATGTTGACGTCGTACCAGCCTAGTCCTTCGCGATGATTGGCGTTGAGGTCGTCAACAACCGGCAATCCCATGGCCTCTGCAGCCTCGAGGAAAGCATCACAGATCGGCAGATCCGGCTTGGCCTGACGCAAACGCATCGGGCCCGAGGATCCGTGCCATTCCCCCTCCCCGCGGGCATTATTCTCGGACTTGAGAAAGAACGGTTTGAGATCCGAGAAGCCCCACCCCTGGCAGCCCATTTCGGCCCATCGATCATATTCCGAGGAATGGCCTCGGGTGTAGATCATGCCATTCATGCTGCTCGACCCGCCGATGACCTTGCCCTGCAGCAGGGTCATCTTCCGATGGTTCAACGCCGGAATCGGCTCACTGACGAAGCTCCAGTTGAGCGATGGAATGGTCCCAGCCGCGAAGCCCAGTCCTGGTATCCTCAGGAGCGGGTTGCGGTCGTCCGGGCCCGCCTCAAGCAAAAGGACGCTCGCAGCCGGGTCCTCCGAAAGACGCGAGGCCACCACGCAGCCTGTCGCGCCAGCGCCGACCACGATATAATCGTAAACGGCTTGGTTGTTTCCGCTCACCGCTGCCCCCCGATGATCTGGCAGAGTACCCGCTGGGTGGTCCTGAGATCGTCTTGAGAAATGTCGCGGAAGAGCACCGCTTCGTTCATGCGCGTGTGATCCACGATCGAATCGATTAGGTTTTCCCCTGCCTGCGTCAGCTGCAGACGCTGGGCGCCATCCACCACCAAAAGCCCAAGCTCGACGACGGTCTTCAGAACGTCCTGGCTCGCATCGAAATGCAGCAGCAATTCCGGCTGCAGCTCTTCCAGGGTGCTGTTCGGATTCGACTGAGCGGCTTTAAGCAATCGCGCCTGCATGAGCGTCAGACCAAGGCCGGCGGCCTGACGGCTTTTCTCCAGCTGCGAGGCTATGGCGCCATAAGCGCGAACAAGAAGCGAGGTGAGCAGCCGGTTGTCGATCTCCGGCAGTGAAAGCTCGGACTTCGTATTCGCAAGTGAGCGGACGTCTGGATGGTCGACGGCAACCGCGTAGCGGCCCTTGGAAAACAACAATGGCTGGCGGTCGCAACGCGAATAGCCCTCCACCTGACCGATCAGGATCACATGGTCGCCGCCGTCCACGGTCTGGATCAGGCGGCACTCGAAGATGGCCGCGACATCGCTCAACAGCGGCGCCCGCCCTGCCCCCGATGCCCAGGCAATCCCGTCGAACTTGTTCGGTCCCGATTTGGCAAAGCGCTGCGATAAGGCAACCTGGTCATAAGCCAACACGTTGACCGCAAAATGCGTGCAGGACTGGAATGCCGCAAAGCTCTGGCTCTCTCGACGTATCGACCACAAAACCAGCGGCGGCTTCAGGGAAACTGACGCGAAGGAATTCGACGTCACGCCGTACTGGACGCCGTCCACCGCCGTGGTGATCACCGTGACACCGGTCGCAAACTCGCCGAGCGAACGGCGGAACCCATCGGTGTCCAGCAACGGATCACCGTTCTCAAGCGAACGACGCATGGAAACTCCCTTTACGGGAGGCTTCGCGCTCCTCCCGGCAAACGTCTGGACTTGACTTGGCATTCGGAGCGCGGGGCTATCCGCCAGTCAGGCGCGGCAAGATCAACGTGATCGATGGGAAGACCGCGATGATGAGCAGCCCGATCACGAGCACTATCAGGAAGGGCCGCATCGAACGCGCAGCATCCCCGATCGTGGCCTGAGCCACGCCGCAGGTGATCAGGAACGCGATCCCAATCGGGGGCAGGAACACGCCGATGCCCATCGCGATCAGCAGAACGATCACATAGTGCACCGGGTCGATGCCGAGTTGCAAAGCGGCCGGCATCAGCAGCGGCGACATGATGAGAAGCGCCGGCAGCCCCTCGAGGAGACACGAGACCACGATCATCAGCACGATCGACGCGAGCATGAAGACCAGGACGTGCCCGCCATGAACATGTGTGAGCGCCTCCGCCAGGCGTTGCGGAAGGTCTGCGATCGTCAACGTCCAGGCGAAGGCTGCTGCGGCAGCCAGGACGAAAAGGACCATGCCGGACAGCACGGAGGTCTCGATTGCTCCCTGGATGAATTCGCGAAGCGACAGTTCCCGATAGACGAAGACCGCCAGCACCAGGCCGAAGACGACAGCAACGCCTGAGACCTCTGTGGGAGTGGCGACCCCGAACCGAATGCCGAGCATCAGCATGACCGGCATAAGGAGCGGTAGGAAGGCGCCAGCAGCAGCGGCACCGATTTCCCGCAGCGGAGCGCGCGCAGCGGACCGTTCGCCGCGCAGGCGGGCCTGGATATAGATGAACGCCATGAGGCAGACGGCGAGCGCCGCCGCCGGTAGCAAGCCGGCGATGAGCAGCGCCCCGATCGAAACCGACGTGATCGCAGCGATCACGAGCATAGCGAGGCTGGGTGGGACGGTCTCAGCCATAGCGGCGGACGATGCGAGAACCGCGGCGATCTGGCCTGGCGAATAACCGCGCTTCACGAGCGTTTCACGCATCACGGAGCCAACAGCGGCAACGTCAGCCACCTTGGAGCCAGAGATGCCCGAGACAAGATAGGTCGCGACGACGACGACCTGGAGCATGCCTCCCGGCAGGTGGCCGACCAATGAGGCGGCAAAGCGCACGAAACGAGGGCTGATGCCGCCCCGCTCCATGATGACGCCGGCCCAAAGGAAAAACGGCAGCGCGAGCAGCACGAAATGTTGGGCGCTCGACGCCATATTTTGCGCTACCGCAACGAAGGGTACTGCGTCCGAGACGTATAGATAGAGGCCCGCTGCGAGCATAAGCGCGAAGCCGACGGGAAGGCCGAGCAATACGACGATGAAGAAGAACGTCAGCATCACGTACATTGGCGCATCGCCGTCCAGCGGCCAGAGAACGAGTGCGTATCGACCTAATGCGAGCGTTGCGGCAGCGATCACCAAAGCCGGGACGAGGATGCCTCGCCGCTGCCGGGCGAGCCGCTCGAAAGCAAACAGAGAAATCAGGCTCATACCGGTGAACAACGGCAGCATCACGAGCCCGACCGGCAGTTCCAGCGCCTGTGTCCGCTGGCTCCACTGCTCGGTGACGAGTTCCCACGCCGACCGGGCCATCGCCACCGCGACGACAAATACAAACACGTCAAGAACGATCGCCAGCTTTGCTCGCGCCCGATCGCTGAGAAACCCGGTCGCTATATTGACTGCCGTGTGGCCGCCTCGGCGGTAAGCGACAGCCCCGCCGACGAACGTCAGGATCGAAATGGCGATGATGGTGACTTCGTCCGACCAGAGGAGAGCATGTCCAAAGAATGTGCGCGCAACAACATGGGCGACAACTGCCACCAGCTCGGTCATGAGCGTAAGAGCGAGAAGGCTGACAAGAAGCCCGTCAAGGCGGGAAGACCAGGCCTCCAGGTGCCGCGACCAGGTGGGCACTGTTGAAACGTCCTGCGCGGTGAGCTGCATTTCTGCCATGTCCGGGCCTCTGCGCCGATCCATGATCGGTGCTGAACAAATTGTCCGTGCGCCCTGCGAACACGGTGCATCGCAGGGCGCTGTTCAAGGGCGGTTTCAGGCTTTCGCCACGCGCAGCACCTGATCGACAAGGTCGGCGCCGACTTTCTGCTTGAACCGATCATAAACCGGAGTCAGCAGAGCCCGGAAAGCAGCAGTGTCGACCGGGATGATCTCGATGCCGCGGTCCTGTGTGAACTTCTGCGATTCCAGCGAGGTGGCCGCAACGTGCTTCCGCCACTCTGGCTGGATCTCCTTCGCGGTGTCCTGAATCACCTTGGCATGTGCGGGATCCAGGCGAGCCAGGCGGCGCTTGCTCATCGCCAGCCACACCGGGTTGTAGGCGTGGTTGGTCAAGCTGACGTACTTGACTACCTCATACCATTTGGATGCCACCAGGCTCAGGAACGGCACTTCGAATGCGTCGACCGTGCCCTGGGAAACCGCGAGGTAGAGCTCGGTCGAATCCACCACGGTTGGGATCGCTCCAAGCGTGGAGAAGGTGTCCGCGAACACGGGACCGACCGGAAGGCGGATCTTGATGCCCTGGAAGTCCTTGGGCTGACGGATCGGCTTCTTGGAGGTCTGCGTGACGCGCCATCCCCAACTCGACCAGGACAGAATCTCGATGCCCTTTTCGGAAATCTTGTTGGCCAGCATGGTGCCGACCTCGCCGTCGATGACCTTCTCGGCGGCTTTCTCGTCCGAGAACATGAAGGGTAACCCGAGAACCCCGAGCTCGGGTACCATGCCTTCCGACATTGACGCCCCGCTGACGGTCATATCAATCGTGCCGGTTTGCAATCCGGTCAGAGCATTCGCGATCGTTCCGAGCTGACCGTCGGGGAAGATTCGAACCTTGATCGCGCCAGAGGTCCGCTGATCCACCAGATCAGCGAATTTCGTCATGATCACGTGATTGGGGTGGGTCGCGGAGTCGGGCGTTGCGATGCGCAAGGTGGTGGTCGCCGCGCGGGCGATGCCCGGAGTAAAGATGCCTGCCGAGGCCATAGCGGCCGTACCGGCGAGTGCCTTCCGACGTGTGATCGTTGCCATGTTTCGTCTCCCTCGATGTTTATTTTTGATTTGATTGCCGAGCTTAAGCTTCGGGTCGAATTACTGCGCGGCGGTCATCGCCTCCAACCCAGCGCCTTCCTTGCTAGCCGGCGCTTCCTGCAGATGCTCGCGCAAGGTGGCGCCGGCATAATCTCGACGCACCAGCCCGCGCGCTTGCAGGATCGGGACTACGTGGTCGACGAACTCCTCGATCATACCGGGTTTGGTCGGGGCGCTGAGGTTGAAACCCAACCCGCCGCTTTCACGCCAGTAACGCTCAAGCTCATCGGCGATCCGTTCCGGAGAACCCACGATCTGGGGCAGGCCGACCGTCAGGCCCATCTGAATGGCCGCTTCGCGGACGGTCACCTTCTTGCCCTTGTCTCCACCGATCTGGTTCATCGCCTCCATCATTCCGCGCGAGGCCTGGGTCGGGACCTCTTCCAGCGGCTGATCCGGATCGAGCTTGCTGCAATCGATACCGAGCGGCGCGGAGAGACGGCTGAGACCTGCCTCCAGCGGAACACGTTCGCGGAGCCGCTCCAGGCGCTTTTGGGCTTCTTCATCGGTGCTGCCGATGACATACTGGGTGCCGAAGAGGATGCCGACCGGATCACGACCGGCGGCACGGGCGCCGTCGTCGAAACGCGAGCGAAAAGCCTTCATTGCTGCCAGATGCGGCTGGATGGCAAAGATGGCGTCAGCGTGCTTCAGAGCAAATTGCATACCTCGCCCTGAGGAGCCGGCCTGAAAAATCACCGGCCGATTGCCCTGTGGCGACGGCAATGTCGAGGAGACGGCCTGGCAGCGGAAGTACTTCCCCTGATGGTCAATACGCCTGACTTTTTCAGGCACTGCCATGATGCCGGACTTCTTATCCATCGGCAGCGCGCCCGGGGCAAAACTATCCCAAAGCGCATAGCACACGTCCATGAACTCATCGGCGAAGTCGTATCGCTCGTCGTGCTCCATCAGCGCCTGGCCAATGGCACGATGCTCCGCTCGCATATGACCGGTCACGACATTCCAGGCGACACGCCCGCGGCTCAGATAATCGAGTGAGGAAATCCGTCGGTGAGCCAGGTACGGCGGCGTGCCGTTGACGGACAGCGTCACGCCGATACCGAGGCGCTCCGTTGCTGCGGCCATAGCAGCCACGATCGGCATTGGGTCGTGCGTTGGCCAAACGACTCCGTAACGCAGTGGTGTATCTTGGCTGTCCCGGAACTGATCGGATGCGGCCGGCGTATCCGCAAAGAAAGCGGCATCGAACCGTCCGCGCTCCAGCGTGCGGGCGATATGCTGCCAGTAGGCGAAATCACCCAGTCCTTCGAGCTGATGGTCGTCCTCGCTCGCCCAGCTCAGCGCGGTATGCGTGATCGGTGAAGGAAAGAACATGTGAACGAGATGCATGTGTGACATGGCGGCGTGTCCCGTGTCCTTGTCTGCTGATCTCAGCCGTTTCCGGCCGACCATTCCGCATCGACGATCCGCACACCCGCAGCGTCGAGCGTCTTCTGCATGTTGAGGATTTCAAACAGCGAACGGCCGGATCGAATCTGACGGCGGACATCAACCTCCGTCTCATTGCGCTTTCGAGCGAGGCGAACTGCGTCAGCCGCCAAAGTTACGGGGATGACCAGCACGGCATCGTCGTCCGCAACGATGATATCACCGGGCACGACCCGCACCCCGTCGCACACCACGGGGATATTGACGGCGCCGGGGCCGCGCTTCTCCGGATGAGAAGGGGAAACGATTGTCGACCAGACCGAACAACCCATTTCTCTGAGAGCAGCGGTGTCGCGGACCGGGCCGTCGACGACGATGCCTTCGATCCCTTTCTCAGCTGCGAAGGTCGCCGCTACATCGCCCCAAAGAGCGCCTTGCGGAAGACCGCCATTGCTGAGAACGAGTACATCGCCACGCTGCGCGACGTTCAGCGCAGCATGGATCATGAGATTGTCGCCAGGATAGTTGTTGGACGTCACAGCTGGGCCGACGATCCGCTGGCCATTGGCGATCGGACGCATCCGGGGGGTCATCAAATGGGCCCGCCCGTCCATGGCGCCCATTGCTTCGTGCAGGTCCGAAACAGGAAACTGCCGGATCTCTTCAATCAGAGACTGGGGACAGCGTGGGATGCGGGTATAGACGGTTGGCTGCATCACACGCCCTCGACCGCTTCGAAGCCGTAGAGCGCGGCCGGATTTGTGACCAAGAGTTGCCGACGCTTATCCACCTCGGGAACCCAGTCCAGCAGAGGATCGAGGAGCTCGGCGTATGCCGGAAGCGGACCGGAGAACGCAGGGTGGGGCCAGTCGCTTCCCCAAACGGCCCGATCGGGAGCCAAGTTCATCAAGGAAGTCACGAATGGCTTCAGATCGGAATAGGGCGCGGCTTGCTTCGAAACTCGATAGAATCCGGAAACCTTCACATAGCAGCGCCCGCCCCGAAGCAGGCGCAGCAATGTTTGAAACGCTGCCTGCGAAACGCCAGCAGCGGGATCAATAAGAGCGAGGTGATCGAATACGACCGGGCTGCGGAGCCTTCCGAGCAACTCTTCGTGCTCAATCAAATGCTCCGGCTTTGCAAGCAGCTGAAGATGCCAGCCGAGCTCGGAAATGCGCGCGGCCAAGCGTTCTAGATCAGCAAGGTTATCGAGGGACAACTGTTGCGGAAGGATTCGCCGGATTCCGCAGGCATTTTGAGCTTGTAGCTTGACCAGCTCCGAGTCGGACACATCGGTATCGATAACCGCGATCAGCCTCGTCGGAATCGGAAGTTCGCCAAGTGCATCAAGGTGTCGTCGATTATCGGTCCCGTAGACGCTTGGCTGGACTAAAACCGCACGGTCGACACCCGCTTGGCGAAAAACCTCTGCAATCGTGCTTGGGAGCGCGTCGTCGGGTGTGAAGCCGCGTGCCGGATCGTATGGATACCGGCTGACCGGCCCAAATACGTGAATGTGAGAATCTACCGTGCCTGCCGGCAATTGAAAACGCGGAATCCGCAGGCCGTCCGACTCCGCCTGGAGCATCTCGTTCAAACTATTTCCTCCCGCCTCACCAGCGGCTTCTGGTCCTCGCCGCCTCGTCATTCCGCCGAAGCGGACGCGGGAGCGATGGGTTGGGTACCAGCGACTGGCGCTACCAACTGCAAGCAGCTTGGCATGGGGAAGGTATCGGGTGAATGCGCTATATTATGATTGGACCTAACACATTATGCGATAGCTCCTTATGCTTGGATCATTGCCTCTAGCGGGTAAGGTATTGATTTTACGTCATCTTCTGGTTGAATGAAGACATCACGATAGTGTGTGATCCGGCTGCGAAGGTAGCCGATGAGCCATTCGCTGAGTCGGTCCATGGGCTGACTTTGCAGATGAACGAAGTAGAGCGGTAAACTAAAGGCCATTCCACTAGAAACCTCAAGATTCAATACTTTAAGATCACCGCGCTCAACCTGATTTTTAACAAAATGAAGCGGAGCGAACGACCACCCAAAACCGCTCTGAACATATTCAAGTCTGCTGTGTTGGTCGGCAAACATCCAATACCGAGAACTCAACACTAACCCCATGACGGCTTGAGCGCGATCGGTGAGCATGAGCTGAACATGCCGGCGGAGCTCCTTCCGGCTGATCGGCCCATCCTTTTTTGCGAGCGGATGCGAGCTGGCGACGACCGGTACGATCCGCACCTTCGCGAGGAACTCAACCCTCAAGTCCTTCGAGTCCGATAAGAGCGGCGAATAGATTGCGAGCCGCGCCTGATCGTTGCGCAGTCTTTGTTCTGTGGCACCAAGCCCCTCTGTAAATAGCGCCACCGGGACTCGGGGGAACCTCTCGCTGAATGATCGTAGGCCTTCCATCAGGAGCTCACTCGGAAAAACCTGATCTACGGCTAACGCTAATTGCGCGGGCAGCCCCTCCGCTAGCGTTTCAGCACGCTTCTTCAGCGCTTCGACATCTCCCACGATGTCGCTCGCATCGCGAAGCAGCGCAGCTCCGGCGGCTGTAATCTGGGGCGCCCGTCCTGATCGCTCGAATAGCTCCAAACGTAGCGCCTCTTCCATTGATCTGATCGATTGACTGATTCCTGATTGCACTCGGCCGAGACGCCGCGCGGTGGCTGAAAAGCTACCCGTTTCCGCGACAGTCAGGAAAATCCGAAGTTGATCTAGCGTGAGTGAGTCGAGCATATCGCACTCCCTTTGACCGCGGTCTTCACTTGCCGTCGGGCACGACCGACAAGCTGCGCTTCAGACACCGCAGCGCAAAACACGACCTCGTATGTCTGACGCCGGGAATTTTGTAGAGCTTGTCGCGCAAGAACTCCTCATACCCGCGCGTCCCGCTAACAGCGACTTTGATGAAGTAGTCGTACTCCCCGGTGGTCAGATAAGCCTCCAGAACTTCTGGGAACTCGGAGAGAGCAGCGCCGAAGCGCGCCAGAACGTCATCGTCGTGGTGCTCCAGGTTCACCTCGATTATGACGGTCTCGGAAAGCCCAAGCAGCGATTGGTCCAGGATGGCCGCGTATCCCTGGATGTATCCATCTTCCTCAAGTCGCTTGACCCTCTGCCAGCACTGACTGGCCGACAGGTGAACCTTTTCCGAAAGTTGGCTGCTCGTCAGCTTCGCATTTCCCAGCAATTCCCTCAGAATTTTTCGATCGATGGAATCAATTTCTCGTCTCACGTAACCCTCTCTCGCACAAATCGCCTATGCGGACTCTCGCATCATTGGCCGAGCATTGTATGGAAATCGATGCCACTGACAAAACGATTGCTTGAAAATCCGCGACAGCACCGACTTTTTCCGGAACATGTTTTGTCGGATCCCCACTATGATGCCGCCACAGTGGGAGAAGCGCGTATGTACCGAGCTGAGTTTGCGTCGAGCGATCCTCTAAACGACCTTCCTCGTGTTCTGGACGCGATGCGTAAGATGGGATTTCAGCTATGCCGAGCCTCAGTTGAGGCGCAGTTTGGAGACGCCGCCCATGTCAGCATTCAATTCTTGCCGCGTGGGCAACTTTCGGTAGCGACATTCATCGAGCGCATCAGCCTTCTGCCTGGTATCGAGAGCGTGACGCACAGCGCCATCGATCAGGCTGCAGCGGCGTGAGCCTGCAGCTTCATGAAAGCTTCGCAGCGCGCGTTAATAGCCAGCCTCGATCGCGAGAAATCCGAACGCCTCATGGCCGCTGGACGCCTGCAATATACTGCACGGCAGCGGCGCTGTTTTTCCCGCGGCTAGTGGGTTTGCACGTCAACTCAAAGCGTGGGTCACCGAATTCGGCCGGCGCTCGCCTTGCTATAGGGCGACTGCTTCTCGCTGCACGCAGGGGCGATGAGTTGGCCTACGTCGGCTGGGTCGGCACTGGCTTGAATCACACCAGCGGGTCCGCTCTGCGCAAGCAGATGGATATCCGAAACGTGCTCGCTATCAAGCCGAAGCCGCTTCGCTGAGATCAATCCGATAGCGTCCACCTGGTCGAGGCGCGGCACGCGTGCGGGGCCGCCGGTCTCGTCGAAGGCGGAGAACGGTTGTTGATGATGTCGCCCCGGCTCGAAGGACTGATATTGCAATCCTAGAATCGATAGAGGAATCTTGCCCAGTGCCAAGGATCAGCCGGGCTGAGTTTGGCGAAGTGGCGGTCGCCCGCAGGTGTCGATGTCTGATCCGATAGCATCAAAGCGCGTTCAGAAAGGGGCTCGCCCCACGGCTTCGCTAGCGCAGAATCTTGATCAGGATCCTTGTACCAACGAATGGAATTACAGCAGCGGTATCAGACTCTTTCATTTTGGCGATGGGCAGCCACCGCCACTGACGGCGACCGGCTTTCTCCCAATGCCCCCTGATCGCCAGCTTGCAGGCTGCGTGTGCCAAGCAGCACGGGCCCTTCTGGATGTCACTCAAGCTTGGTTGTGGCAAAACGCGAAAGTGTCGCGCAAGACCATAAACGACTTTGAAAACGGGTATGCTCGTCCCAAGGCGGCTCTCAATTTAAGAATGAGGCGAGCGCTGGAGCGTGCGGGTGCGCAGTTCGTCTACGGAGAGAACGTTGTCGGTGTGATCGTTTACAAAGCGAAGCCGGCCTCTGCCGCCCCATCCCATCAGCCGGCAAAAAGCGGCCCCGTTAACCATAATTGAGTCAAATTGTAGCGAATTTTTTATATCTGAGATATATTAGTTAACGTTCAGCTTGGGCAATGGCGACCCGAGTTGATCGCGACCAGCGGCAGAGAGTGCCGAGGATCGTAGGCGGCCTCCCATATCCTGGCCGGTTTCCCGCCCTCTTCCAGTCAAACGCAAAACTGCCCGTGCGCCTGGCGCATCTCGTTGTCGTCAATCATGGAGCCGCAAATGGCAATCCAGAGACACTTCGGCTTGGCCTATCGAGGATTCTACACATCTGCGGCGGGCATAAGCCGTATCGTCGACATCCATACCAGGGCCCGTCCTATGGCTGTGCGCTCGCACATGTGCCCTTTCGGAGATGATCCGGCCTCCGCCTTGCTGGACGAGGAATTCGACGACCTCTCCTGCGACCCTGGCGTTCTCTTGCAGCTAGCCAATCAGGCCTGATGCTCCTGAGCCGTCGTCGGCTCTCCACAGCGTACCGACCAAATCTCCGCCGAGGCCTATCCCTGATCGCGCTCCGTTGCGATGTCGTCCGATTCCTTGGGAGCTTTCATGCCGCAAAGAAAGCCGATCACCGGAGCGAAGAAACTCGCCCCGATGCCCCCCGACCTGCTAGCGCGCGCCTATCTCGATATCCTCGCCCGGGAGGCAGGAGCGAAGACCAGGCCGATGCTCCCTGGGGCGTACTCAGACGCAGCGTTAGAGCGTCTGATCGACGACCTCGAGGACTACGCGCGGGACACCGCCAGCGCCCGTCTCCGGCCGGATCTGGCAGCCGTGGCGATCTTGATGGCTCGGGCGATCGAAGCAGAGCCTGGTCTGGCAGGACAGCTCCGCCGTGACGCTCCCGTCGTCGTCATGACCATACACAGCCCCAACCTGGCCGAGACGGCAAAGGAAGTCGCGCAGGAATGCGTGCTCCCCCAGCACTCACGCGTTTTGGATGTTGAGAGCTCGACGTTGGTGAGTCCTCAGACGCGGGGGATTCTGCTGGTTCGCGACGGCACCGCCAAGCCAGATCGTCGCGACAAGGGGAGCAGGGAGGTCACCTCAGCGCTGCAGTATCGGATTCCCATCATGGGAATCGCTCCCGATCCCTTGCGACACCTGCCTCAAGCTCTGATCCGAACGGCCGCTTTCAAGCTCACGCTGCCCTCGCTCGACCAGGCAGGCGTTGCCTTGATCGTTGAAGCTGTCACGGGCCTCGCGCCGACGCGCGCGATGGATCCGAACCTCGTTCGCATGCTGGACATCGACGATCTCCCGCTGGCGTTCAGGTTCGGCCTGCGGGGAGACGAATGCCTCTCCGCCATCGAAGATGTTGTGAGGAAGCGCGGCGATTATCTCTTCGAAGGCCCGTCGCTTGAAGAGCTCACCGGCTATGGCGCAGCCAAGGATTGGGGGCTTCAGCTGGCCGACGACCTGACGGAATACCGTGCCGGTCGCCTCAGTTGGGCAGACGTCGATCACAAGGGCCTCTTGCTCTCCGGTCCGCCAGGAACGGGCAAAACGCAGTTTGCGCGGGCTCTGGCGAAGACAGCGCGGGTGCCGCTTGTCTCGACCTCGGTCGCGGAATGGAATTCCGCTTCATACCTTTCGGGCACGCTGCAGGCGATCCGGGACGCGTTCTCACGAGCTCGCCGCCAAGCTCCCTGCATCCTGTTCATCGATGAGGTGGACGGAATTTCGGATCGCGCGAAGCTTGGCGGGGACTACATCGAATATTGGACCCAGATCGTGAATCTGCTGCTGGAGCAGCTGGCCGCGATCGAGGAGCGCGCTGGGGTTGTTGTCGTCGCCGCGACCAACCACCCGGACCGCATTGACGCGGCCGTCAAACGCGCTGGCCGACTTGATCGGGAAATCCAGATCGAGAAGCCTGATACGCGCGAGCTGGTTGAGATATTCCGCTTCTATCTAGGCTCGCAGACCTTGAAGGATGCGGACCTCGTTCCTCTGGCTATGGCCTCACGCGGAGCGACTGGGGCCGACGTCGAGGCTGTGGTTCGGCGTGCAAAGGGCACTGCCCGACGCGCTCGTCGCGAGCTTACGATCGATGATCTTTTGGCCGTGCGGAATGGCGATGTTCCTGCATTGTCGCCGGAGGCCAGGTGGCGCATCGCGGTCCATGAGGCGGGGCACGCACTTGCTGCGATCGCCCTGGAGGCCGGGCATGTTGGTGGGGTCTCGATCCATCCTGCCGGCGGCTTTATGGAGTTCCGAAGCGATCTCTCGGGGTCTTCGACCTACGAGCGGCTGTTGACGGAGATGGCGGTCCTCATGGCTGGTAGGGCCGCGGAACGCTTGATCCTCGGAGATGTCGGCGCCGGGGCCGGAATGGCCCGTGAATCGGATCTTGGCCGTGCAACAGCGCTCGCGTTGCTGATTGAGGCCCAGTGCGGGCTCGGGCACTCAGGCGAAGCTTACATCGGGGATATCAAGGAGCTCGTCTACGCCCCGGCGCTGCATCTAGCCGTCAATCTGCAGCTCAAGGACGCTGAGGCTAAAGCGTCGCTCACGCTCGATCAAAAGCGCGGCCGGCTAGAGGCGCTCGCGAACGCGCTCAATCAGGAGGGATATCTGTCGGGCGATGAGATCCGTTCGATCGTCTGCGTCGCGCCTATCGACTTGAACGAAGCCGAAGAGGAATTCGCATGACCGAAGCTAATCACACCGCGCGCAAAGATCGGAAGTCCAGATCTCTCTCTGAGATCGAGGGGCGCCTCCTGGAGGCCACGCACGACCTCGCCGGCACACTCGGTGTTGAGCCTCACCAGGCGATTCGCGCGCTTGCGACTGTCGTGCAGCGCCGCGCTGACTTCGAGCGAATGCGACGCGATGCGAACCTCGGTGAGCCTTTAGTCAGCCCCTGACAGTATCCCGCCGCACGAACGGATCGGTCCGGTCTCGGCCGGACGGGTCCTGCCTGCCTTTATCGCAGCGAAGGGTGAGGCCATGCAGGAACTGGTTGAACGCATCAAGTTGGCTAGCGCCGATCTAGAGCGGCTGGAGCAGGGGTGGAGGCCTTCTGCCCTGGATCTGGCGGACGCGGTATCCCTCGACAACTGGATCATTGGCATCCAGCCCAACACGAACCAAACCGTCTTTTGGGGTGAAGCTGTCGGGCATCCGATCCTGGGCAATAGACATATCGTCACGAGCCCAGTCCTTTGGGTCAGCAAGGATCGTCAGATCGCGCGCACGTTGAGCCGCTGGTATCGCTTGGGCGAGCCGGCAGCGCTATCGCTTGACCCCTCATGTCGATCTGACGATTCAAACCTAGACGGCGGCCTCGAACCCTGAAGCGCAGAGCCCATCGACGCGGCTGTCATAGCTTGTTCTCGTCGCAATATAGCGCCGAGCGCCGGGTCGATGAATTGCTCCCTTGCGCCTTCCTTGTTTGAGGGATCCGGCTCTCAGTCCTTGGATGCGCGATGCACCCATCACCGAACACCCTGATTTTTCCTACGTTGGCCACGCTGCAGACCGGACGCGGTTGCCTGGCCCAACCGGCTATCGAGCCGCAGCTGTAAGGAATGCGAAACGATACCTTTGACTCGCGTCGCTCGCTCGCAAGTTGCAGCGACGCCATTAAGGATTCCGGCACATTCGAGATGATAGGCAACTATCAAAAGAACGGGAGCCGATCTTGAATACAAATGGCGCTCAACTCCGAAATACCAGACCGATTTCGGCCACTCACACGCTGATGCGAAATTTATCCGCTTCATGATGAGCCGATAAATCCAAAGACTGCTTCAGCAATCAACCCCAATCAGCGATGACGTAACGTAATTACCCTACAAATGGCGCGGGTGAAACGCGTGGCTAAAAAATCTGCTAGAAAAAGGAATGTCATTCCTTACAGCCGCGATGGATACCGCGGCGAGCATCCGGTCGGAAGATCGGGAGGCAAACTCGTGCAATGCGAGTCCTTGCTGGAACTCGATGCGCTGATGATGCTCGATGCGTTCGATCGGGCCATCACGAACGTCGAAAGCCAGCCATTCAAAGTGGAGTATCGGCACGACGGCAAGTTCCGGAATTGGACGCCCGATTTTCTTGTCGAGCGAACCGGCGTCCGGCCCGAACTCGTCGAAGTGAAGACGTTAGAGCGCCTCTATCCCGCGGACCCGCTCGCCCGTGCTGATGCTATTCACCGCTTCAGAGCCCTCCAGGACGCCACGGAACGAAAGGGCTTCAAGTTTCGACTTCTGTCTGAGGCGGAGATTCGGGTTCAGCCAGCCCTCTACAACGCAAAATTGCTCTGCCGTCACTCGCCTCTTCGGAACAATCCGGCTCTCGTCCTGCGCGGACGAATGGCTCTGCTAAAACTCAATCAGCACACAATCGACGCCTTCCAGGAAGAAATCGGCCCTGATGTCGATGGCTTCGCCATGGCCGTCGCTATGGATTGGCTGGGCCATGCCCAGTTGGATCGGCGATCGCGCTTTTCTCGCGCATCGACGTTTCGTCCCCTCTGATTTCATGGGTGTATGATGGACATTGCACTGCGTATGCAGTCCGGCGCACCTGTTCGGATCGATGGCCGCGCGTTCATCGTCGGGCCAATCGAGGAACATGGTCGCGTCTTTACCGAGAAAGCGACCGGTCACCAGATCAGGTTGCCCAACGCCGCGCAGCTTCGCATGGCGCGGGAGTCGCGCCTAACCAGCGAGGCTTCTTTCCGAGCGATCGAGGAAGACCGTCGGGAACTCCTGGAGACGGACTGGGGAACCTTCACCGCTGCGGAGCGGCAAATCGCGGAAGAGCGCCAGCGGTTAGTCGCAGCTTTGGATAAGGTGGTCGAAAGAGACCGATCCAAAAAGGCCGTCATTAAGGACGTCATCGCGGAGGTCGCCCGCACCAGGTCGTTCAACGGCGGGACTCCGTCGCCCAGAAGCGTCCGGGAATGGTACCGCAATTGGGTGATAGCCGGGCGGGACATCAGAGTGCTGGTTGCGCTCAACTTCAAGAAGGGCCGTCGGGAGCAACGCCGTCCGAAATGGATGGAAGAAGAGATCAATCGCGCGATCGACGAGGTCTATGCCGTAGGTACTCGTGGATCGGAAGCCGAAACGCGCCGGCGCGCCACCGATCGTATTCGGGCGCGTGCAACGCGCGACGGGCTTGTTGTTCCAGACCTCGGCCAGAAGAATATCGTCGGCAAGAATGCCATCAGCAAGGCGCTCAAGCGCCGGGAGCAATATGATCTGCTCAGCCGTCGGTATTCTCGCGAGGACGCTGATCGTATCCTTGCCGCAGTCGGCATCGGACCCCAAGGCGATTATCCGCTCGCCGAGGTCGAAATCGATCACACACCACTCGATGTTCAAGTCGTCGAGGACGAGGTCCTGCTCGGTCGACCTTGGTTAAGCGCTCTCATTGACCGATACAGCCGATGCATCCTCGGCTTCTCGCTGACCTTTCACCCGCCATCTTGGACCAGCACGATGATGGCCTTGCAACACGCCGTCATGCCTAAGGACCAAGCTCTCCAGGATTTGGGCGGCATCAACGAAACATGGGACTGCCAAGGCGTTCCTGACAAGCTGTTCACCGACGGCGGGAAGGATTTTCTCTCGGAATCAATGCGGGCCACCGAAGCCGCTCTGAATATGACCCTAGTACCGCTTCCTCGCAGGCGACCGCAGCTCAAGGGCAAGATCGAGCGTTGGTTCGGGAAGTTGGAGCATGAGGTTATCCATACACTTCCCGGGACGACCTTTTCGAACGTCATCCAGCGTAAGGGTTACAATTCCGGGGAAGAGGCAATCTTGTCGCTAAACGAGGTCAATTGGATCGTAACCAAGTGGATCGTCGATATCTATCACCAGGAACAGCACTCAGCCACGGGTGAAGCTCCAATGGAACGATGGAGACGCGGCATGAGTGCATGCGGCGTCAAGCTACCGCCGCCCCGCGAACTTCTCGCACCGCTAACAGGCGTTGTCGTCCCACGAACGCTTGATAGGCAAGGGATCCGCTTCAAGAATCTGCGTTGGAACTCGAAAGAGTTCTCGGCCTTGCGCAACCGACTAGGCGCGAACCTCGATGTCCGGGTCAGGCTCGATCCGCTCGCCATCCGAGAGATCTACGTTTTTGATCCCATGAACAGAAAGTGGGTCGCGGGGCAGCTCGACGGCGCTTATGACGACGACGTCACTCTCCATCAGTGGGAAGTCATCAAGAAGCGCGCGGATGAAATTCGCGAGGCCGATGAAAAGCAGCGAGATGCAATTTCGCGGGCGCGGCGCGAGCTTTTCGACTTCGTTAAAAAGCTGGTGAAAGAGAGAAAGAAGTCAAAAGCCACCAAAAACGTCGGCCGGTTCATGAAGGATGGCAGGAAGCCCTCAGCGCACCTTGCCCCGGAGCGGGTCGACTTAGACGCGAGCGAGCTCGGTATCGGTGGGCATATCCATGGGGAAGGCGCCCCTCCGCAGTCCAATCAGAAGCTTCCGCGAGCCCAGCGGCAATCCGCAGAGGATGCCCATAAAGAACAGTCTGACCGAGCGCTCCTGGCGGCATTGTCCATGGCTAGAACGAATGATCCAGATGAAGACACCACACACAAATTAGTGGTGCGAACGCGAATTACGGGAAAGTGAACGATGCCGAAATCAGATGCCTCGCGCGAAGATCGACTTTTGTCGATTAGCAACATGCTGGTGGTTACTAAGCCATTCCAAGAGGCGACCGACCTTATCAGTCGGACCTACAAAAACTGGAAAACGCGCCCCGAGGGAACTTGCGCGTTCGTAGTCGGAGAGTCTGGCGCGGGAAAGACCACGGTAGCGGACGATTTTCTTGCTGTCACAGCCCAGGATCTGGGGGCAGAATACATCGCGGAGACAAACCCCGACGAGAAGGGCCGGTGGGGCCTTATCAAGGAAACAGAGACCGGCTTCATACGTCCTGTTGTTAAAGTCTTTGCTGCCCCCCGTGTCACCCGCAAGGGGCTGTACTTCGATCTCCTTTTTGCCCTCGGCATAAGGCCTAAAAGGACCGCAACCGAAACCGAACTAATGGCGTTGGCCATGCGTCACCTCAACGCGCAGCAGGTCAAGCTCATCATCTTTGACGAGACCCATCACATCATCGACGGTCACCGGAGCGCCACCGCGGGCGAGGCAGCTGACCTGCTGAAGATGCTCCTGATCAAGGCTAGGGTGCAGGTTGTCTGCCTTGGATTGCCTCATACGACCGAAATTCTAACGTCCACGGAGCAGATCGGCCGTCGTTGTATTGGGCAGTACGAAATCCCGCCGTTTCGCGACAACGTTCACACGCAAGCCGGCGATTTCATGCAGTTCTGCAAGGCATTGGAGGGGGCTTTACCGTTCGACTTACCGTCCGAACTGGATCGACCCGAGATGGCACTGAGACTGCATGGCGCAGGGGCCGGTTATATCGGGCGGATCACACACATCGCTCTCACCGCTACGGAACTAGCCATCGACCGCGGCGTAGCCCGTCTTACCCAAGCCCTGCTGGGCGAAGCATACAAGAACATCAGCGATATTACCGACGATGAGAATCCATTCTTCGTTGAAGAGTTTAATCCAGAGCAATTCGCAATCATTCGAGCCAAGCTCGAAGCCAAGAACGCTCAGGATGCCATGGAAACCCGCCGGCGGGGGCGTAGGATTCCTGAACCGGACTTCACGAAATGAACATACCGGATATTGATGTTCTTGGCGTCCCCCTCTGGGACAAGCCGAAGCAGGAGGAACCTGCCCATGGGCTATTCCTGCGCCTTATCGAGATTAATGGCTACGACGTTTCAAAGGCCTTGGGTTTCTCGCTTGCAAGCCTCAGGCGTGGCGAAAACGTAGGTAAGCTGGCCGCCCTTATTCGCGCGGACGAAGCGGAGCTCCTTGAGAATTCATTCGCGTTCTCAGCAGGTGAAAAAGTCACAATCCGCGGGGAGCAAATTGGTCTTCGTGATCTGATGGCAGGCGCCCGCAGAGTTTGTCACCAGTGCATAGAATCGTCGCCCTATCATCGGTTCTGGTGGGACATCGACTTCATCGATTGCTGCCCGCACCACGAGGTAATGCTGACCGATAGGTGCTCCTGCGAACATGGAGGTCGCCTATCGTGGAGCGACAGCGCAGTCGGCAATTGCCTACGCTGCGACGATCCCGGGTCGGAGAATACGGTGGAGAAAATTGAGCCGCCGAACTCGTATATGCTGCAGGCTAACCGATACTTCCTTGGTCGACTTGGAGTATGCGGAAAAGAGGTATCTCCGGTACTGGATGCGCTCCCGCTTGACGAGGCCGTGGACACGACCGTCAAGGTCGGAGCGCTATTTCTCAAAGGATATTCGCTCAATTGGCCTCAACTTTCGGCTGCTGAAACACAGCATTGCCGAGCGTTGGGACACTTTATTTTGCAGAACGGCATTTTAGACAAATGCCTTCGTGGGATTTTTGATTCATTCATGGAATCGGCCCCCGACAAGGATGCATTTAACCCGAGCCGAGGGCGCTCATTTGGCTGGTTTTATCATTGGCTAAACGGAAAAGGCGGAGAGAAATACTCCCCTTCAATCGCATCGATTTTCGAGAAAGTCGCTCAAGAAACGGTCGACCGCATTTCTTGGGACCCTCCGTCGCGGCAGAACGTCGAGATAGAGGATTTTTACATGAATTTGAGCGAAGCCGCACTCGAATGCCGCCAAGGAAAGACAACGATGCGGCGCATATTGAGGCAATTTGGCAAAGATCGGAGCTTGCCGCGGCAAGGGGTACCTTTTCGATTAGAGCCTGCAGTGATTTCAGACTTGCGCAGCGTGCTTGAGGAACGATGCAACTACGCCGAGGTCAGGGGCATTCTGGGCACTGGTCATCTGATGGTTAGACGCTTTATTGAGCGCGGCTTCTTCTCTCCTGTCGTAAAAGGGGGTTGTGACCGGCATGAGTACGCTTTCCGTCGCGAGGACGTTGAGAAATTTCTCGAACTGCTCGGAAGGGACACGCCGGAATTGGACGCCTGCCCTGACGATGCTCTTCCGCTACAACAGGCAGCTCGGACCTACGCCGCCCCCCTGGACATGTTGTGCATGAGCATCCTCATCGGCCATTCGCAACTAGCCGGACGCCTCCAAGGCAAGTCGGGGCTGGCACAGTTTGCCATCTCGCGCGATGCCACCCGAACATTCAGGCGTTGGTACGTTGAAGAGGGAGAGAGCTATCTCCTGCAGGGTATGTTCCAGTTTCAGCGCATGAGGCAAATGAAAATCGATTTCGACGACAACGCCACCCAATCGGCTGCCTAGGCCGGAACATAGCTGGCGCTTCAAATGCAGAGGAACGAGTGCGGCAGACGCAAATTCAGCCGCCATCTGCACTGTTTGGGCCCGAAGCCTCTATGCCTCCGTTCGAAACAGGAGACTCGCTTTCCAGCGGTCAGATGTTAGCGTGAAGATGTTGGGTTGTGTAGCGATGAGGTGTTGTGATGCCGAACGCCGACGCCGTGACGATTTCGTCGTATCCACAGAGGAAAGCTGCGGTTCTGCGAGCCGCTCAGCTCCTCTCGTCCTCGCGGGGCTCAGACAGCGAGCGGGAGTTCGAGGAGCTAACCGAGGCTATGGCGAATTTCGATATCCGCGAGGAAGCGCTCGGCTACATTGAGATACCAAGAGCTTTCGCGCTGCTCCTCTCCAGCCGCCATCATGGCGGGCTCTCGACCAGTTTGCGCTAGGCCGGCTGTCGTTTGAATGTCGCGTGCCACTCTCTCGTCTTTCTGGCTGCACGCATCGGCGGCCGCTTGAGGTAACAGGAAATCGCTGCGTTACCTGTTACCCACTACCCAAAGTGCTGATACCCTTCCAGAAGCCTGAAAGCCGCGCGATCCGGCTCCTTCACAAAAAACCTCCTGTGCTTCGCCCTGGTCGTCATTCGACTGGAGAGAACACTCGCGTTCAGATTTTCATGACGCGCGACCGCCTCATCGAGAAGATGCTGCGGGAGATAAATCACCAGCTCAGCTGGGAGGAATGCCTCCTGCCTTTCCTGCGACAGACGTAGCATCAGAGCCTGAATCTCAATCATCACGCGATCCCAGAACTCGTTCGCCGCGCGACGCCTCGCCGCGGCATCAAGCGTTTTGCGCTCGTTGCTGTTACCTTCCGCCGCCTCCTCGGGTGCCTTGCTCGCTTCAGGCACAACTTCGCGATCGCTGAGTTGAAGCTCTGTAGAGCTGCCGCTGGTAACACCATTTCGGCCAGTTAATTGCTCGATTTTTGCGCGGGCCACGGCCAACTCGCACGCCAACTGCTCAGCTCGACGCTCTGCATCCTGAATGCGCGCCTCGGCAAGATCCGCGATGACAAGGCCCTCATCCCGCAGCCGTTCGTTTTCTGACCGGATACCTTCGATGCGGCTTCGCTCGGAATTGAATTGCCGAGCCGCCTCCTTCACTGCCTCGTCCCAAAGTGTCTTGCCCAACGTCGCCAACTGACGTCGCAGGGCCTCCGGAAGCTCGGGGGTCTCCAGAGCTGGCTGATAGCAGCGCTCGATCTTCCAATCGGCAAGGTGCTCCCCGATTGAGCGGTAGGAGCCGCCGTTCGTCAGCCTCTTTCGAACACTTCGGATCGAAATCCTCACCGCTTCCTTTCGCATCTCATCGGCGACACGGAAAACGTCTTCTCTCGTAGGCATAGGCTCCTCCAAAGCGAGCAATCGATGCCATCAAAATGTGAAGGCGGGATTGATCAGCTGTGGAGTGGGCGCCTTATAGCGCGATTAGCAGCCCATTTTCGTCGCGCTGGCG
Organism: Allobosea sp. 10L422; assembly: GCF_056395345.1. Taxonomy (NCBI): domain Bacteria; kingdom Pseudomonadati; phylum Pseudomonadota; class Alphaproteobacteria; order Hyphomicrobiales; family Alloboseaceae; genus Allobosea; species Allobosea sp. 10L422. The sequence continues at coordinate 152,037 of NZ_JBFTJI010000010.1, read as the reverse complement.
CGCTCGCTTCGGATTGAATCTGAGCTTACGCCTTATGGGGTGCAAATCCCAGTCGGTTTCGCCCTTTTGGGGTGTAATGCGACAAAGTTATGAGCGTAAGTGGCGACCAAATATCAATGACTTAGACGGTTAGCGCTGCTCACTTATGGGGTGCGGCACAGCAGCTGTATGCCTAGCCACCGGGGGCGTTTGTCGTATGCCCGCCTTCACCTGCCGGCTGCTTGAGGAATTGACTCAACAGATCCACCGGCAGCGGGAACACCACCGTCGAGGAGCGCTCGCCCGCGATGTCATGCAGGGCCTCGAAATAGCGCAGCTGCATGGCTTGCGGCTCCGCTGCCAGCATGTGGCCGGCTTCGACCAGTTTTGCCGCGGCCTGCTGCTCCCCGTCGGCGTTGATGACCTTGGCGCGCCGCAGCCGCTCCGCCTCGGCCTGCTTGGCGATGGCGCGGACCATGCTTTCGTTGAGGTCGACATGCTTGATCTCGACATTGGATACCTTGATGCCCCAGGCATCGGTGCGCTGGTCGAGAATCTCCTGGATGTCGCTGTTGAGCCTGTCGCGCTCGGCCAGCATCTCGTCGAGTTCGTGCTTGCCGAGCACCGAGCGCAGCGTGGTCTGGGCCAGCTGGTTGGTGGCGGTCATGAAATCCTCGACCTGGATGATCGCGCGCTCGGCATCGACGATGCGGAAATAGAGCACGGCATTGACCTTCACCGAGACGTTGTCGCGTGAGATGACGTCTTGCGGAGGCACGTCCTGCACCACGACGCGCAGGTCCACGCGCACCATCTGCTGGACGAAAGGCACGAGGATGATGAGGCCCGGCCCCATGACCCCCGTGAAGCGACCGAGCGTGAAGACCACGCCGCGCTCATATTCTCTCAGGATGCGGATCGCCGCCGACAGAAAGAAGGCCGCCAGCAGCGCAATGATCAGATAGGCCACGTAACCGACCATCGTCGTCATCGTCGTGCTCCATCGTTCGCCGCATCGCGCCGCCGGACGGTCAGGACGAGGTCGCGGACCGCGGTCACCTCGGCGCTGTCCCCGGGCGTGATGGGCTCGTTCGCTCTCGCCCGCCAGCGTTCGCCGAGCGCCAGCACATGGCCTTCGCGGCCGTCCCAGTCGAGGATGTCCACGGCAAGCCCGCGCATCGCCTCGCCGCCGACGCGGGGCGGGTTGCGCCGCGCCGCCCAGACATAGGTGCCGGCCAGCAGCGCGAGCCCCAGCGTCACCGCCGCAGCGGGGCCGATGATCGCCCAGGATATGGCGAAGCCCGGACCCTCGACCTGGAGCAGCATGGTCGCACCGAACAGAAAGGCGGCCGCGCCACCGAGCCCGAGCACGGCCGTCGGATTGAAGGCTTCCATGATGAGAAGGGCGACGCCGAGCAGCATCAGCGCGAGCCCGGTATAGTTGATCGGCAGCAGATCGAGCGCGTAGAGGCCAAGCAGCAGGCAGGTGGCGCCGACCACGCCCGGCGCCACCGCGCCGGGGCTGATGAACTCGAAGACGAGACCGTAGACGCCGACCAGCATCAGGACGACGGCGATGTTCGGATTGGTGATGACGGAGAGAAGCTGGGTGAACCAGTCCGGCTCGAGCGTCTCGACGGCTAGGCCCTTGGTGGCCAGCACTTCCTTCTTGCCGGCAACGTCGACGGTGCGGCCATCGGCCAGTTGCAGAAGCTCGGTCGTGTCGCGAGCGACGAAGTCGATGACATGCTGGTCGAGCGCCGCGCTGGCCGACAGGCTCGCCGCCTCGCGCACGGCCTTTTCGCCCCAATCGCCGTTGCGTCCGCGCAATTCGGCGAGCGAGCGGATCAGCGCCACCGCGTCATTGGTCACCTTGGCGAGCATCGCGTCGCCGGCCGGTCGCCCGCCAGCGTCCTTCCCGTTGCCGCCCGGGCCGTTATCCTTCTCGCCGCCGGGGAGCGAGGGTAGCCCGCCCATCTCCACCGGGGTGGCAGCCCCGATATTGGTGCCGGGCGCCATCGCCGCGACATGGGTGGCGTAGAGGATATAGGTCCCCGCACTCGCCGCATGGCCGCCCGCCGGCGCGACATAGCCGATGACGGGAACGGGCGAGGCCAGGATGTCGGCGATCATCTCGCGCATCGACGTGACCAGGCCGCCGGGCGTGTCCAATTGGAGGATGAGGACTTCGGCATTGCGCCTGGCCGCAACGCTCAGCGCTTCCTTGAGCTGGCGCGCGCTTCCCGGACCGATCGCGCCGTCGATCGAGATGCTCAACGCGACCCGTTCCGCCGCCGTTCGGGCCGGCGAAAAGGAAGAAGGAACCGCTGCGGCTAAGACGGCCGCTGCAAAAAGGGCCACCCGCACGAGTCTCACGGTCAGAACTCCGTGGAATCTATATGGGCTCGATTCCAGCGAAGTCCATGACGTCGGCGACAGCGGCGGAGATCACGACCTCTCCTGCCAGGAGATTGCGCCCTTGGACACCTTCGCCCATTCGGCTCGCGACCGCGGGCGAGTGACCGGCGCCCGATTCGCAAGGATCTAGCAGATCGAGCGGAGCGATCTAGGGAGCGCCGACCGCCTTGCCGCGCAGCAGCCCGAAGATTGCGAGCGCGAACAGCCCGGCCGAGACGAGCGCATTCCAGCCCGCAAGCGACAGGCCGAGGAAACGCCATGCCGCTTCCGAGCAGGCGACGATCCGGGCCGTCTGCAGTTGCTTCATGAAATCCTGCATCCCCGCTGCGGCTGGCGCCGCGCCCCCGCAATCATTCGGCCCGACGAACCAGCCCCATTCGACACCCGCGTGATAAACGCCGAGCCCTGTGCTCCAGGCCATCAGGCCCGCAAGTCCCAGCAGAGCAATCCACTGCAGCAGCGGCGAACGCGCGAGCACCAGCGCGGCCAGCGCCAGGCCGATGGCGGCATAGTGCGGCACGCGTTGCTCGAGGCATAGTTTGCAGGGCTGCAGATGGATGACCAGCTCGAAGAACCAGGCTCCTCCGATCAGGGCAAGGCTCGCAAGCCCGATCAGCGCGATCAGCCGCGGCAGGGTGAGCAACCGGCGGGGATCGGGGGACGCAATGGCTGAAGAGGCGGTCATGGCAGGGCTCAGCAGGAAAGCAGCTGGCCCGAACCTGCAACGAGCTTGAGGCCGAAATAAAGCACGATCAGCACGGCGGCGCCGAGGACCGCGATCACTTTCAGGCGACGTTCGATGAAGTGCCGGATCGAGACGCCATAACGACGCAGCAACAACGCCAAGGCGAAGAAGCGCGCCCCGCGCGCCAGCACGCAGGAGATGACGAAGAAGGCGAGGCCGATATGGACCGCGCCGGCCAGGATCGTCACGACCTTGATCGGCGGCAGATGCGCCAGACCCGAGGTCGTCAGCAGGATGAGCGTCATGTCCGGGCCTGCGCAGGCGCGCAGGGTCTCGAAGGCGTCAAGCTTGCCGTAGAAAGCGAGCACCGGCTTCGCCAGCGCCTCGAAGGCGTAGTACCCCAGCGCATAACCGGCGATGCCGCCGAGCACCGAGAACAGCGTCGCGATGAAGGCCAGCCGGTAGGCCCGCTGCGGCCGCGCCAGAGCCATCGGCACGAACAGCACATCGGCCGGGATCAGGAAGAACGAGCTCTCGACGAAGGCGACGATGGCCAGCCAGAGCTCGGCGCGCGGCCGGGCCGCGAGCGACATGGTCCATTCGTAGAGGCGCTTGAGCATGGCGCTCTAGACCATGGGGCGGCGCGTGACGCAACGGCCCGCGCGCTCCGGGAGGATTGTCGCGGCACCGGTGTGCCATCCTTGCAAGAGCCGTGCGTGAAACACTCCGCGACCTTCAGAGCACAGCGCACTGAAACCTGTCGCTGCTGCCGTTCCACCGATTGACCGGCATCGGCCGATCGGTATAGTCCGCCCGCCTGCATGGGCCCCTGTGGCGGAATTGGTAGACGCGCTCGACTCAAAATCGAGTTCCGCAAGGAGTGCTGGTTCGATCCCGGCCAGGGGCACCAAAAATCTGCTTCGCAGACAATCGAAAAGCGCTTCGACCCGCCGGTTTGGCGGGCCTTTGGCTTTTCCGGCCTTCTCTGGCGTTCGTCGATGGGCGCGAGAAGATGTTGGCCTCTGATGAGCACAGGCCAGCATCTGCCGCCGAGACGGGTTCGTGCCGCGTATGGATCGTCATCTCGACGGGCCCCGGCTCGATCAACTGATGCGGATGCCTTGGGCGGCTAGGGCGCTAGCTCCGATCCAAGTCGCCCCGGCCAATACAGAGTTCCCTCCGTCGGCGATCTTCAATTCACGTTCTTCGCGCCCGGCCCTAGCGAGAGTATTGTGGTTCGCTGACGACGCTGCGGGATCTGCGAGGCCATGTCGTTCGTTATGGCCATGCAGAGCGTCACAGCCGGAACTCAGGGCCGGCTCTGAGGAGAGAAGGCGATGTCGGGACATGCTCTTTTGACCGCACAGACGGTCGAGGACTGTATCATCGACCAGGGCTGGGAGCGGTACACCCCCGAGGACCACGCGATCTGGCGCATGCTGTTCGAGCGCCAGCAGCGCACCCTGAGAGGCCATGTGTGCCAGGAATATCTCGACGGCCTCGCCGCGCTGGGCATCGGCCCCGAGGGCGTGCCGAATTTCGCGCGCATGAACGAGCGGCTGCGGCGATTGACCGGATGGGAGGTGGTGGCGGTGCCGGGGCTCATCCCGTCGCGTCCCTTCTTCCAGATGCTGGCCAACCGCCAGTTTCCGGCCGGCACCTTCATCCGCAGCCGCGAGCAGCTCGACTATCTGGAGGAGCCCGACATCTTCCACGATGTCTTCGGCCACGTGCCGCTGCTGACCAATCCCGCCTATGCCGACTACATGAACGAATATGGCCGCATCGGGCTCGTCGCCGTCGAGACCAAGGGCGTGAAGTTCCTCGCGCGCCTCAACTGGTACACCATCGAATTCGGGCTGATCCGCAAGCCCGAGGGCGTCCGCATCTACGGCGCCGGCATCGTCTCGTCCTTCGGCGAGGCGAAATATGTGGTGGACGACCCTTCCGCCCACCAGCTGGCCTTCGATCTCGAGCGCGTGCTGCGCACCGGCTATTACATCGACGATTTCCAGGCGACCTATTTCGTCATCGACCGCTTCGAGGATCTGTTCGAGCTGCTCAGGAGCGAGGATTTCACCACCCGTTTCGAGGAGCTGCGCGCCCTGCCGGCCCATACGCCCTTCGAAATCCTGCCGCAGGATGTGGTCCTCCGACAGGGGACCGGCCATTTCTGGCGCGAATTCCCGGCCACGAAGACCAAGCTGAAGTGAGTTTGGGCTTGTCGCTGTCGAGAGAATGCAGCATCAGCCATTGCGCCTCGCACGGAGGACCGCAGGGGCCGGCCAATCCGATCGTCGTCACCATTCGCACGCGCCCCTTTGCCCGGACAACGCCGCGCAGTGCGAGCGACGGGCGAGCGTCCTGCCTGGCGTAGCGTTCGCAGCGCCGACGGGCCTTCGTTCGAGCGGCTTCCGCCTCGCACGACAACAGACGGCTCTTGCGCGGGAAACCGCGCTCCTTCATGGCATGGATGAGGCGTTACCGATGAGACTTGCCCTCTCGCCGGAGCGCGCTCTGCCGCTTCGAAAATCGGGAACCAGTCGCTTTGCGCATTCTCGTGATCAATCCCAACACGATGCCGGAAATGACGGCCCTGGTCGCGCGGGTCATCGAGCCCTATCTGCCGCCGGATACGACGATGGTGCCGGTGACCGGACGCTTCGGCGCGCATTACATTGCCAGCCGCAGCGCCAGCGTCGTGGCGGCCCATGCCGCGCTCGAGGCCTTCGCCGAGCACGGCCATGGCTGCGATGGTGTCTACCTCGCCTGCTTCGGCGATCCCGGCCTACTCGCGCTCAAGGAGATGGCGCGCGTTCCCGTCATCGGCATGGCCGAAGCCAGCAGCCGCCTCGCGGCGCAGAAGGCCGAGCGCTTCGCCATCGTCACCGGCGGGGAGCGCTGGGGGCCGATGCTGCGGGAGTTCGTCGGCTCGATCGGCCTCGGCGGGCGCCTTGCCGCCGTCGAGACCGTCGCGCCCACCGGCGCCGACATCGCCCGCGACCCGGACGGCTCCATCGCCATGCTGGCCGAGGCCTGCCGCCTTGTGGCGCGGCGTGATGGCGCCGGCGCGGTCATCCTCGGCGGCGCCGGCCTCGCCGGTCTTGCCGCACGGGTGCAGCCGCATGTCGACATCCCCGTGATCTGCTCGGCCGAAGCGGGCGTCCGGACGCTATTGGACGCGCTGGAGCAGCCCTTGCGCAAGCCCGGGAGCGGCGACCTCGCCTTGCCCGCCCCCGTCGCCAGCACCGGCCTGTCCGACGGCCTGGCCCGCCTGCTGGCGCAGCCCTGACACCCGATCGAGGCGCCCGCACAATCCCCGGACGCCCCGTTGTCCTCGCTCAACCCTTGCCGGCAAGCGAGACACCGTTGAGCCCGGCGATCCAGTCGGAGAGCATCGGCACATAGTCCTCCCCGTGCCCGCTCGCCACCGCCGCCGCATAGCTGTTCTTGACGGCGTTGCCGATCGGGTTGGCGATGCCTGCATCGTTGGCCACGCTCTCCAGATAGCGCACATCCTTCAGGGCGTTGCTGAGTGTGAACTTGTGGGCGTCGCGGTCGCGCTCCAGCACGTATTTCATGAAGGTCTGGTAGAAGCCGCAATCCATGCGGCTGCCGCGCAGCACGCTGTCGAAGGTCTGCGGCGTGATCCCGATTTTCTGGCCGAGCGTCAGCGCCTCCGCGTAGATCGCCGCATAGCCCAGCGAGAGGAAGTTGTTGATCAGCTTCATCTTGTGCCCGTCGCCGACAGGCCCGAGATGCACGATTTTCTGCGCCCAGGCCTCGCAGGCGGGCTTGATCCGGGCGAAGATCTCCGGCGCGGCGCCGACCATCGCAGAAAGCTGTCCCTGTGCCGCCTGAGCCGGGGTGCCGCCGAGGGGCGCATCGGCGAGATGCAAGCCCTTCGCCTCCAGCTCAGCAGCAAGCCGCACCGTCACCGTTGGGTCAGATGTCGAGCAATCGACGATCACGGTGCCCGGCTTGGCCCCCGCCATGATGCCGTTATCGCCCTTCACCACCGCCTCGACCTGGGCCGAGCCTGTGACGCACAGGAAGATGATGGAGGAGCGCGCAGCGAGCTCCTTCGGCGTCTTCGCCTCCACTGCACCGGCCGCGACCAGTTCCTCGACCGGCTTGCGGTTGCGGTGCCCGATCACGGTGAGCGGGAAGCCCTTGTCGACCAGATTGCGGGCCATGCCCTGCCCCATCAGGCCGACGCCGATGAAGCCCACCGACTCTTTGGTTGCAGTCATCTTCAAATTCTCCCGCTGATATGGTTGAGATGAAACGGAACGTGAAGAAAACGGCCCGACTCGCCGGCGATCGCGAGGTCAGCACTCACAGTGGACGAGACATGACTGCCGACGGCCCGCCCGAGACCAGCCGGACCAGAAGCCCCAACCCGGCGGGCATGGCCGGTCGCAGCCGTGTCACCCTGCAGAGCATCGCCGACCACCTCTCGGTCTCGACCGCGACGGTCTCGCTGGCTCTGCGCGGCTCGCCGCTTGTCGCCGAGGCAACGCGCGAGCGCGTACGCGAGATCGCCCGCTCGATGGGCTACAGCTACAACCGCAGCGCCGCCTCGCTGCGCACCGACCGGACCAACATCATCGGCGTCGTCTTTCACGACATCACCAACCCCTATTTCGCCGAACTGCTGGCTGCGATCGAGGAAACGGCAGGCCGCCATGGCCGCTCGATCCTGCTCGGCACCTATGCGGAAGATATCGAGAAACAGGCGCGCGTGCTCGGCAGCCTCGCCGAATACCGCCCCGACGGCATGATCCTCTGCTCGGCCGGCGGCAGCACGGCCGAGAGTCTGGCGCCGCTGATCGATGCCGGCGTCCCGATCGTGCAGCTCTCGCGCGAGGTTGCCGGGATCGATCTCGATTTCGTCGGCTCCGACGACCGGCACGGCACCACCCTGGCGATGGAACATCTCATCGGCCTCGGCCACCGCCGCATCGCCTTCCTCTGCGCGAATGAGAGCATCTCGACCGGGCGCAACCGCTACGCCGGCTATCGCGAGGCATTGGCCCGTGCCGGCCTGCCGCTTGATCCGGCGCTGGTCCATTTCGACTTCGGCACCCGCGAAACCGGCCATCAGGGCATCCTCAAGGTGCTCGACGCCGCTAACCCGCCGAGCGCGGCGGTCTGCATGAACGACCTCGCCGCCTTCGGCGCCATGCTCGGCCTGCGTCATCGCGGGCTCGAAGCCGGGCGTGATTTCTCGATCGTCGGCTGCGACGACGTGAAGGAGGCGGCGCAGTGGTTCCCCGCTCTCACAACTGTCTTCAATTTCCAGAACGACATGGGCGCCAAATCGGCGGAGTTCCTGCTGAACCGCATCGCCGATCCCGCTGCGCCGACCCAGCGCCTGCTGCTGACCCCGGCGCTGATCGTCCGCGGTACGACCTGCCCACCGCGCTAGGTCCTCCCCCCTCGAGCCCTCACTCCGAGGAGCGCTTCGCAGAAGCGCGTCTCGAAGGATGGGCGAGATGTCTCCAGAGCCTCCCGGAGCATCCCTCGAGACGCCGCTGCGAGGCTCCTCAGGATGAGGGCTGAAGTCTTCGACCACCGGATCAACACCGTTCAGGCATCGTTGGCAGGTTTGGCGTTGAGCGCGCGATAGGCTCTGACCACCTGCGAATCGTCGCGCCCGCCATGGCCGAGGCCGGAGGCCGCGAGGAACATCTGATGCGCGGCGGCCGCGAGCGGCAGCGCCGTCTTGGCCGCGCGCCCGGCATCGAGCACGATGCCGAGATCCTTGACGAAGATGTCGACGGCGCTGGCGACGGCCGGATCGGGCTCGTGCATGCGCGGCCCGCGATCCCGGAGCATCCAGGAGGAGGCTGCCGAGCCACCCATGATCTCGAACAGCAGCCGCCCGTCGATGCCGGCCTTCTCGGCCAGCGACAGCGCCTCGGCCGCCACCGCGATATGGACGCCGCAGAGGAGCTGGTTGACGGTCTTCACCGTCGCGCCCTGCCCCGGCTTGTCACCGACATGGAAGACCTTGTCGCCGAGCGCATCGAGCACCGGCTTGGCCCGCGCGAAGCCTTCGGGCGCCGCGCCGACCATGATCGTCAGCGTCCCGCCCTGCGCGCCTTTGACGCCGCCGGAGACCGGTGCATCGATGAAATGTCGGCCGGTCTTCGTGACCTCTGCCGCAATTGCTTCCGCCTCGCCCGGCGGGCAGGTCGCCATCAGGATCACCGTCGCATCCGGCGCCAGCGCCGCGAGCGCCCCGGCCTCGAACAGCACGGAACGCGCCTGAGCGGCATTGACCACCATGAGCACGAGCGCATCGGCACCTTTGGCTGCGTCGGCTGCACTCTCCGCGGCCTGCCCCCCAGCCGCGGCAAGCGCCTCCCGGGCCGCGTCCCGCATGTCGAAGCCGGTCACGCGGAACTGCCGCTTGACCAGGTTCTCGGCCATCGGTGCGCCCATCGCGCCGAGCCCGATGAAGGCGATGCTGGAAATCGTCATAACAATCCTCTGGTGGGCTCCACCGTCATGCTCGCCCTTGTGGCGAGCATCCACGTCTTGAACACCGGCCTCGCCGAAGAACGACGTGGATAGTCGGGACAAGCCCGACCATGACGGCCAGCCAGGGCGTGACCCGATCCTGATTCTACAGAGCCTATTCCTTCACCGCACCGGTCATCGACGCAACGTAGTAGTCGACGAAGAAGGAATAGAGGATCGCCACGGGAATCGAGCCGAGCAGCGCACCGGCCATCAGCGAGCCCCAATGGTAGACGTCGCCCTCGACGAGCTGAGTCAAAACCGCGACCGGCACCGTCTTCTTCTCCGCCGACTGGATGAAGGCGAGCGCATAGATGAACTCGTTCCAGGACAGGGTGAAGGCGAAGATGCCGGCCGAGATCAGGCCGGGCATGGCGAGCGGCAAGGTGATGCGCCACAAGGTCTGCAACCGCGTCGCCCCGTCGATCATCGCGCATTCCTCAAGCTCGTAGGGGATCGACTTGAAATAGCCGATCAGGAGCCAGGTGCAGAACGGAATCAGGAAGGTCGGATAGGTCAGGATCAGCGCGAGGGGCGAGTCGAACAGGCCGAACTGGAAGATCAAAGTCGCGAGCGGGATGAACAGGATCGAGGGCGGCACGAGATAGGCGAGATAGATCGCCAAGCCCACATATTGCGAACCCCTGAACCGCAGCCGCTGGATCGCATAGGCGGCAAGCACGCTGGAGAACAGCGAGAGCGCCGTCGCCACCGCCGCGACCATCATCGTGGTCCAGAGCCACTGCGGATAATCGGTCTGGAACAGCAACCTGTTGATGTTCTCGAGCGTCGGCGACTTCACCCAGAACGGGTTGTTGTTCTTGTAGTCGAGCAGCTCCGCGTTCGGTTTGATCGCGGTGATCGCCATCCAGTAGAACGGGAACAGCAACACCAGCAGGAAGAGCGACAGCGGCAAATAGAGCATGATGAAGCGCCGCGGGCCGGACGACCAGTCGATGACGCCTTCACGCTCCTTGTCCTTGAGCTGCGGACGCGCGCCGAGGGCTTGATCAGTCATTGTCTTCCCCCTGCTGCCACTTGCGCCGGGCAAGGCCGAAATAGCTGAACAGCGTCGCCATCACGAGGAACGGGATCATCGCCACCGCGATCGCCGCGCCCTCGCCTAGCTGGCCGCCGGGGATGCCGCGCTGGAAGGCGAGCGTCGCCATCAGATGCGTGGCGTTGACCGGCCCGCCGCGGGTGATGGCGTAGACGAGCTGGAAATCGGTGAAGGTGAACAGCACCGAGAAGGTAAGCACGATCGCCAGGATTGGCATCAGCATCGGGAAGGTCACGTGCCGGAAGCGCTGCCAGGCATTGGCGCCGTCGAGCATCGCCGCCTCGTACAGCGCCGGCGAAATGGTCTGCAGGCCGGCGAGAAGCGAGATCGCGACGAAGGGGATGCCGCGCCAGATATTCGCGGCGATCAGCGAGAACCGCGCCGGCCAGGGCTGGCCGAGGAAGTCGATATAGGTGTCGCGCCAGCCGAGCACGTCGACCAGCACATAGGAGATGATCGAGAACTGCGGATCGTAGATCCACCAGAAGGCGATGGCCGAGAGCACCGTCGGCACGATCCACGGAATCAGGATGATCGCCCGCAGCAGCGACTTCATCGGCAGATGGTTGTTGAGCAGCAGCGCCAGCCACAGGCCGAGCGCGAATTTCCCGATCGTCGCCACCCCCGTATAGAGCAGCGTATTCCAGACCGCGGTGATGAACACCCGGTCGTACCAGAGCGATTGGAAATTCTCGAAGCCGATGAAATGGCCGGCGCGGCCGATGCGCGTATCGGTGAAGGCGAGCCAGATGCCCAGCCCCAGCGGGTAGCTCAGGAAGACGAGCAGGAACCCGGCCGCGGGCAGCAGGCAGAGGAAGATCAGGAACGGTTTGTAGTCGAACAGACGCACCAGCCAGTTTTGCTGCAGGCTGTGGACGGTTCGCGATTCGGCGGCAGCTATGGCCATGGCGCCCTCGCGTTCGGGTCGGCAGTTGCATCGACCGAAAAGGGGAATCCACTCTTCGGAAACATCCGATGCGATAAGAACTCAAGAGGCCGTCGCTGTCGCCGATCGGACGCGCGACGATCCCGTCGGCCGCCGGACGAGCCGGCGGCCTTGAGAGGGCCGGATCAGGTCCGGTAGTAGCGCTTGGCGCGGCGCTCGGCTTCCGCGGCGGCTTCCTCAGGCGTCGCCTGGCCGGCGCAGACGGAGGCGACCATCTGGACGACGACATATTCGGCGTTGACCGTGCCGGCGGCCTCGTTGATCGAGCCCTTGTAGCCGCTCCACAGCGCCCGTTCCCAGGTGTCGCGATAGACCAGGATCTTGGGATCGGCCGACCAGACCTTGCTCTCGGCATAAGCCTTCAGCGGCTGCGTCCAGTAGCCGTAGCAGCCGGTCAGCCACTTGTCGTACTGCTCCTTCTCCATCATGAAGCGGAGATATTCCTTGGCCGCGTTCGGGAATTTGGTGTGCTTGAACGCCATGGCGTTGATCACCAGCGCCGGCTCAGACGGACGCCCGAACGGGCCGACCGGCATGGTCGCGTGGTTCAGATCCTTGGCGATCGCGGCGGTCTTCTCGTCCTTCGAGTTCTTGATCGAGAAATAGAGCGAGACGCCGTTCTGGGTGACGCCGATCTCGCCCGCCGTCAGCGCCTTGTTGTTGCTGATGTCGAGCCAGGAGAGCGTGCCGGGGATGAAGGTCTCGTAGAGAGCCTTGGCATATTTCAGCGCCGCGATCGTCTCCTTCGAATTGATTGCGACCTTGTTGTTCTCGTCGACCATGTAGCCGCCATGGGTCCAGACGAGCCAGTTGCAGAAGGCGTTGCCGTCACCCACCGCGTTGCCGAGCGCGAAGCCGGCGGGATGGCCGTTCGCCTTGAGCTTGCGGCAGAGATTGAGGAAGCCGTCGAGATCCTTCGGGAAGGTGTCGAAGCCCGCTTCCTTGACCCAGGATTCACGATAGACCGCCGGCGCGCCGGAAGCACCCATCGGGATCGAGATCCACTGGTTGGTCTTGTCCTTCTTGCCGTATTTCTCGGCGATCGGGTACCAGCCGCCATATTTCTTGCCGAGATCCTCGGCGATGCCAGTGAGGTCGATCAGCTTGTCCGAGAAGATGTGCGGGTCGTCGGCCCAGCCGACCACGACGTCGGGGCCGGCGCCGGTATTGGCGGTCACCGCGGTCTGCGGGCGCAAATCCTCCCAGCCGGCATAGTCGACGCGGACGGGCACGCCCGTCGCCTTGGTGAAGGCTTCGGTATTCTCGTTGAAGATCGCCTGGTCGGGATCGACGAATTTGGTGGGGCGCAGCACGCGCAGCGTCGCCCCCTGCTCGATATTGGCCTGCGCGATCGCCGGCGCGAGCGGCAGCGTTGCCCCGGCTGCAAGCCCGGCGCCGCCGATCAATACGTCTCTTCTGGAAATGCTCATGAAACCGTCTCCTCCGTGGGTGCGGCGGAGGCCTACATGGGACCTCCGTCCTGCATCGATTATGGGCACTGAACAGCCATTATCCACCGCCCGATCCAATGGGCGGCGAATTTCTGAGAGGCGGCACCGGCCGGAGCGCGTCAGCCTGCCCGGCGCCGGCTCTGAACGCGTGCCAGAGGACGCGTGGTCCGCCCGGGCCGTTGCGCGGCCCGAATGGCGCGAACTCTAGAGGCGCTTGCCGGTCGCAGCGTCGAAGAGATGCGTCACGCTGGTATCGGGCGTGATCCCGATGGTTTCGCCCGGTTTGGCTGTGATGCGCTCACGGAAGATGCAGGTCAGATCCTGCCCGCCGCAGCGGACGACGACCTGCGTCTCCGACCCCATCGGTTCGACAACCGCGACCTCGGCCTTCAGGCCATTCGGGTCGAGCTGGAAGTGCTCCGGGCGGATGCCCAAAACAGCCGCGCGCCCGTCGGAATTCGCCGGATGCTGGCCGATCGGCCAGACGACTCCGCCTTCGGTCTCGAAGCCATTGCCCGTGATCTTGCCCTTGAGCAGGTTCATCGACGGCGAGCCGATGAAAGCCGCGACGAACAGGTTCGCCGGATTGTCGTAGAGATCGAGCGGCGCGCCCATCTGCTCGACGATACCGTCATGCATCACCACGATCTTGTCGGCCATGGTCATGGCCTCGATCTGGTCGTGCGTGACGTAGACCGTCGTGGTCTTGAGGCGCTGATGCAGCTCCTTGATCTCGGTGCGCATCTGAACGCGAAGCTTGGCGTCGAGGTTCGAGAGCGGCTCGTCGAACAGGAAGACCTGCGGGTCGCGGACGATGGCGCGGCCCATGGCGACGCGCTGCCGCTGACCGCCCGAGAGCTGGCGCGGATAACGGTCCAGCAACTTGTTCAGGCCAAGGATCTGGGCAGCCTTGTTGACGCGCTCGTCGATCTCGCTCTTCGGCGCCTTCCGGAGCTTCATCGAGAAGGCCATGTTGTCGGCGACCGTCATATGCGGATAGAGCGCATAGTTCTGGAACACCATGGCGATGTCGCGCTCCTTCGGGGGCACGTCGTTCACCACGCGCGGTCCGATCCGGATCTCGCCGCCCGAAATATTCTCGAGTCCCGCGATCATGCGCAGCAGCGTCGACTTTCCGCAGCCCGAGGGGCCGACAAGGATGACGAATTCGCCGTCGTTGATGTCGATGTCGACGCCGTGGATGACCTGCGTCGACCCGTAGGCCTTGCGTACATCGGCGATCTGGACTGAAGCCATGCCGTCCTTCCCTGCTTTCCGTTCCCTCGTCGCACAGCCCGTCGTCCAGGCGTCACGACCACAATCGGCTTCTGATGACCGAATGATGAAAGCGGACCTCGCCTGCTTCGGGCGATTGTGTCCGCTCCAGTCTGCGATAAAGTCATACGATAGAAGCGGGCGTGTCAAGCGCCGCCATGGTCAGCGCCGTGCCTCGGAAGCGAGGCTGCGGCGAGACTGCAAAGGGAGGCCCTGACATGCGCGTGCGCGACTTCTCGCGTCCGACGACGCTTAACCCGGACCGGCTCTTCGGCCAGGTCGCGCAGAAGCTCGCGGTCGCTGTCATCACCGGCCGCATCAAGGCTGGCGAGGTCCTGCCCAACGAGGATGACCTGCGCTCGGACATCTCGGTTTCCCGCACCGCCTATCGCGAGGCGGTCAAGATCCTGACCGCCAAGGGACTGGTCGAGGCGCGCCCGAAGAGCGGCACCCGCGCCGCGCCGCGCGAGCGCTGGAATCTGCTCGACCCCGATGTCCTGTCCTGGCATTTCGAAGCGGACCCGAACGAGCGTTTCATTCGCGATCTCTTCGAGTTGCGCCGCTTCGTCGAGCCCAGCGCGGCCCGCCTCGCCGCCCAGCGCCGGACCTCCGCCGACATCGCCCGGATCGAGGCCGCCTATCGCGGCATGGTCGACGGCCGGCCCTATGCCGAGGCGACCATCCGCGCCGACCTGGCCTTCCACGAAGCGATCTTTGCAGCCGCACAGAATGCCCCGCTGCAATGCCTCGCCAGCGCCGTCATCGCGACGCTGCAATGGTCGATGCTGCTCAAGACCGGCGACGAGCAAGCCTATATCGAGTCGCTCCCCGACCACGAACATGTCCTGCTCGCCATCATCGACCGCGACGGCGACCTCGCCTCCGCCCGGATGGCCGGGCTCGTCATCGATAGCCTGAACACGACTCTCGCCTCGCTCGGCACGCATTACGCCACCGAGACGGGAAAAATCATGCGAATAAAGCATACTAAATAAGCGCCTCGCGCTCCGGCGCGAGGCGTCATCGGGTACCGCTCATGCAAAGGCGTCGCTACAATGCAACGCCGGGCAGCGTAGTCTCATTTTAATCGATTCAGAAGCAGCGAATCAACATTCCTTCCAGCCCTACGGACAATGTGACGATGACAGTCTCCTCCAAGCCCGAAATCATCCAGACGGGCCCGCTGATGGCCTATGCTGCCGATCAGTTGAAGGCCCGCTTCACCGTCCATGAGCTGTGGAATGCGTCTGATCGCGCCGCTCTGCTCCGCGAGGTTTCCGGCCGCGTACGCGGCGTCGCGGCCGGCGGCGGCCATAACCGCGTCGATGGCGCGCTGTTCGATGCGCTTCCCAAGCTCGAGATCGCCTCGAGCTTCGGCGTCGGCTACGACCATGTCGACGCAGCCGAGGCCGGCCGCCGCGGCCTTGTCGTCACCAACACGCCCGACGTGCTGACCGACGAGGTCGCCGATCTCGCGATCGGCCTCCTGCTCTCGACCGTGCGTCAGCTCCCGCAGGTCGATCGCTATCTGCGCGAGGGCAAATGGCTGAAGGGCAACTATCCGCTCACGACGTCGCTGCGCGGACGCAAGGTCGGCATCGTCGGCCTCGGCCGTATCGGCAAGGCCGTGGCGCATCGCATCGAAGCCTTCGGCCTGCCGGTCGTCTATCACGGCCGCTCGCGCCAGGAGGATGTGCCCTATCGCTACTATCCTTCGCTGGTGGAGATGGCAGCTGACGTCGACACGCTGATCTCGGTCGCGCCAGGGGGCACCTCGACGCATCACATCATCAATGCCGAGGTACTGAAGGCGCTGGGTCCCAACGGCATCGTCGTCAATGTCGGCCGCGGCACCGTCATCGACGAGCAGGCCCTGATCAAGGCGCTGCAGGACAAGACCATCCTCTCCGCTGGCCTCGACGTCTTCGAGGACGAGCCGCGTGTGCCGGCCGAGCTGATCGCGATCGAGCATGCCGTGCTGCTGCCCCATGTCGGCTCGGCCTCTGTCCATACCCGTGAGGCCATGGGCCAGCTTCTGGTCGACAATCTCGTTTCATGGTTCGATGGCAAGGGTCCGCTGACGCCCGTGCCGGAGACCCCATGGAAAAAGGCCTGATTCGCCGGCTTCTGCCGCTATTCCTCCTTGGCGCCGGCGCCCTGCCGGCCGCCGCCCAGCCGGCGCCGCTTCCGCGCGGCGCCGGCAAAGCCCCGGACGCGATCCGCCGCTGGCTCGGCGCCTGGGACCTTGAACTGGCCGGCGCGACCCGTAGCTGCACGATCACGCTCGGTGCGGACGCCTCCGGCAACGCGCGCCAGCTGCGCTTCCCGGCCACCTGCCGGCGCGCTCTGCCGATTCTAGACGATGCAAGGGGATGGGCATTGGCGGCGAACGGCCAGCCACAGCTGCTCGACGCCGGCGGCAAGGAACTCGTCGGTTTCCAGAAGGGCTCCCCCGAAGCAGGACTCGACGGGAAGGGCGGCGACGGCAAGGCCTATCGGCTGCTCTCCAAGGACCATCCGCGCGTAGCAGCCGCCGCGCCCGCCAATTCCCCCTCCGCCCTTGCGTCAGCGGCCCAGCGGCCGACCATCGTCGATCCCGCAAAAGCCCCTGCGATAGAAACATTGCCGGGGCGCTACGTCCTGATGCGCCAGCAGAACCGGGAGGCTTGTCGGCTCGTCCTGTCGCCGCCATCAGCCGGCGGACAGGCCCCCGCAGCGCTGGAGGGCGCCTGCCAGGATACGGGACTCACGATCTTCGACCCCGCCGGCTGGCGTTATGCCGGCGGCAGGCTCACGCTCGTCGCCCGCCGCGGCCACGGCACCGATCTGATTTTCGAGAATGGCCAGTGGCGCAAGGACCCCCCAGTCGGCGCGCCCCTCCTGATGCGCAAGCTCGTCCCATGAGACATGCCGCGCGGCGAAAGCTCGCGCGAAGCTGCCGCGTCCGCGGGCTTGAGCACGCCGCGGCGAATCTGGTCCTCTTCGATCGACTCGAACAGGGCGCGGAAATTGCCTTCTCCGAAGCCGTCATCGCCCTTGCGCTGGATGAATTCGAAGAAGATCGGTCCGAGGACGGTGCCCGAGAAGATCTGCAGCAGCACCTTGCTCATCCGGCCAGCTTTCTCGCCAAGCGCGACAGCGCCTTCGCCGTCGATCAGAATGCCGTCGGCCTTCAGCCGCTCGACCGGCTCGCCATGGTTCGGCACGCGCGCATTGACCTTCTCGTAGTAAGTGTCCGGCGGCGACGGCATGAAAGGCAGGCCGTTGCGGCGCAATTGCTCGACGCTGGCATAGATATCGCGCGCGCCCATCGCGACATGCTGGATGCCCTCGCCCTTGTAGAGGCGCAGATACTCCTCGATCTGGCTCTTGTCGTCGAGCGACTCGTTGATCGGAATGCGGATCTTGCCGCAGGGCGAGGTCAGCGCCCGCGAGATCAGGCCGGTCAGTTTGCCCTCGATGTTGAAGAAGCGAATCTCGCGGAAATTGAACAGCTTGCCGTACCAGCCGGCCCAATGATCCATGCGCCCGCGATGGACGTTATGGGTGAGATGATCGAGATAATAGAGCCCAGCCTGCTCGGGATGCGGGTCCTGTTCTCCGATCCACTCGAAATCGACATCCCAGATCGAGCCCTTCTCGCCGTAGCGATCGACGAAATAGAGCAGAGAGCCGCCGATGCCGCGCACCGCGGGAATCGCGAGTTCGCCCGGCCCGATCGTGCTCTCATAGGGCTCTGCGCCGAGCGAGACGGCCCGCTCGAAGGCATGCTTGGCATCGACCACCCGGAAGGCCATTGCGCAGGCGCAGGGGCCGTGCTCGGCGGCGAAGGCCTGGGCGAAGGAATCGGGCTCGGCATTGACGACGAAATTGACGTCGCCCTGACGATAGAGCGTCACCTGCTTCGAGCGATGGCGGGCGACCGGGCGGAAGCCCATCGTCTCGAACAGGGCGCCGAGCTTCTCAGGCTCGGGATGGGCGAACTCGACGAACTCGAAGCCGTCCGTGCCCATCGGATTCGCATCGGAAATTTCCGGCGGAGCCGCATCGTGCGGAAAGGGACCCATGGCATTCCTCCTGTTCTGTTGTGAGCACATGGTCACGCAGAAGGGAGGCAAGGGGCGTGCAAATCTGTACGCCGCCGAGTAAATGATGCATCATCCATGCGCCCACCGGCGAAATGGCGCATGATATGACCACGCTCGACACCCTCGACTGGCGGCTTCTCGACGCCCTGCAGCGGGATGCTTCGCTGACCAATGCCACGCTCGCGGAACAGATCGGCCTGTCCGCCAGCCAGATTTCGCGCCGCCGCCAGCGCCTCGAGCAGGACGGGGTGATCCGCGGCTACCGCGCAGCCCTGGAGCCGGCTGCCGTCGGGCTCGGCGTCATCGTCTTCATCCATGTCGCGCTCGACACCCATTCACGCGACAATGCGCGCCGCTTCCGCGATCTCGTCAGGCTCACCCCGGCGATCCTCGAAGCGCATGCCCTCACCGGAGAGGCCGATTACCTGCTGAAAGTGGCGGTCGGCGACCTCAAGGCGCTCGCCCGGCTCGTCAATGAAATCCTGATGCCGCATGAGAGCGTGGCGCGCGTCCGCTCCGAGATCGCGCTCGAAACACTGAAGGAACCGGGGCTCTTGCCGCTGCCGATGACATAGCGCGGCGCTTGTGCAAACTGCGCCTTCGTCAGGCCGCTTTCATGCGGCTGATCGATCCCGACCGCACGGCATTCCCCTGCGGCCACGACAGGAGGACTTCGATGTTCAATGCCAAATCGCTGCTTGATGCCCTGATCAGCGCGGGCAGCCAGGCAGGCGCACAGGCAGGACAGCAGGCGGGCCAGCAGGGCGGTCTCGGCGGCATGCTCGGCGGCCTCGCGGAGCAGGTGCAGCGCTCGGGCGGGCTCGGCGGGCTCGCCGGGCAGATCCTGACCCAGGCAAGCCAGGGCGTCGGTGACGCCGCGCGCCAGACCGGCGTGCAGCAGGGCGCGAATGATGCGCTCGGCCGGATCACCGGCGGCAAGACACCCGACCAGCTCATCGAGCAGGCGAAGGGCCTGTTCAACAGCAACCCTGCCCTCGCAACGGCCGTGCTCGGCGGTCTCGGTGCGCTCGTCTTCGGCACCAGCACCGGTCGCTCCGTCGCCGGCTCGGCAGCCAAGCTCGGCGGCCTCGCTCTGATCGGCGGCCTCGCCTACAAGGCCTACCAGAACTATCAGGCCGGCAAGCCCGTGCTCGACAGCCGCGAGCAGGAGTTGCTGCCCGCCCCCGCCGGAACCGGCTTCGAGCCGCAGGCGGCGAGCGAAGCGACCGCCCTCGTCCTCGTCCGCGCCATGATCGCGGCAGCGGCGACTGATGGCCATATCGACACCGAAGAACGCGATGCGATTCTCGGCGGCCTCAAGGAAGCCAGCCTCGATCAGGACACGCATGCCTGGCTGGCGCGGGAACTCGCCAAGCCTGCCACGATCGACGAGCTCGTCGAAGCCGCCGAAAGCCCGGAATTGGCCGCGCAGATCTATACGGCTGCGCGTGTCGCCATCAATCCGGACACTGCGCCCGAGAAGGACTTTCTGGCCGGCCTCGCCGGCTCGCTGGGGCTGGACGCCGAGCTCGTCGCCAATATCGACGCTGCCGCCAGCGCCGCCAAGGTCTGAACCGGGCAAAGCAGACCACAGGCACCACAGCCGGCTTTCGCGCCCATCGCGCAAGTCGGCTGATGGCATCACAGCCTCGCGAGCTGGAGGCCGCGGCAGCTCCACTTCCGCGTCCCCTGCTGCTAGGTGCGGGGCCATGTCTGATACCAAGAACGGCGGACCGGCCCCGAAGCCGGACGCCGCCCCCTCGCCGACGCGCCGCCAAGCCCTCGCCCTGACGCTGCTCTCGCCGATGGCCTCCGTGCCCGCTCTGGCGCAGCCACCGCTCTTTGCCGGACCCGCCTCGCAATTCGTGCAGCTCGATCCGCCGGAGGATGCCGGCTCCCTCGCGCTCACCGACCTTGCCGGCAAGAGCAAGCCTCTCTTGGCCTATCGCGGCAAGGCCATTCTCCTGAACTTCTGGGCGAGCTGGTGCCCGCCCTGCCGGCGCGAGCTGCCAATCCTGCGGCGCCTGCAGGCAAGAGCAGCGCATGAGCCCTTCGTCGTCCTCCCGGTATCGTTGGACAAATCGGCAGCGACCGTCACCGCCTATCTCAAGCGCCTTGGGCTTGCCGACCTCTCGACCTTCATCGATGCCGCCGGCACGGTGGCTTCCGGACCGAAATCGACCCAGCCAACGCCATTCGCCCTCTACGGCATGCCGATGACCTACGTGCTTGATCATGAAGCGCGCAGCGTCGGCTATCTCGTCGGCGAAGCGGATTGGGACAGCCCTGAGGGGCTGAAATTGCTGCGCTTCTACGCGAGAGCGGCGGGCTGATTTGCCAATGAAAACAGGACTTCCGCATTCCCGCGGATCGGACCCGATAAAATAATCGCCGCCGCCATTGAACCTCCCTGCTCAGTCCCGCGACCAATCGGCATGGAGGGCGAGCAGTTCGCTCTCGCACCAGTCGGGAGAGACGAGCATGACGACGTTCCGCAAGACGCTGACCGCCACCCTCGCGGCCGCGACCCTGGCCACCACCTTCTTCATCGCCTCCGGCGCCGAGGCGCGCCCGCGCTGGGGCTATGGCTACGGTGGCTGGGGCGTCGGAGCCGGTGTGGTTGGCGCGCTCGCCGCGGGCGCCATCATCGCCTCCGCCACTCGCCCGGCTTATGGCCACGGCTACTATGCCGCTCCCGTCCGCTCCTGTGATCTGGTCGAGCGTTTCGACCGCTGGGGCAACGTCATCGGCTACCGCCGGGTCTGCGGCTACTACTGAGCCTTCGGCGCCCCTGAGTTATCGAGACCAGACTGAAGCCTCTCACCGAGGGGCTTTTTTTCTTGCGTCTTGGCTGGTGTCGGGCGCCGTCCGTGACGCTGACACGGCGCCCATGCTCATGGCCCGGTGCCGAGCGCCACATGGGCCGCAGCTTCGTCGCGGATCCACCTGCGGAAAGCAGCGATCGCCGGCCGCTGCGCCGAGGCCTCCGGGCAGACCAGATAGTATTGGTGCGGCCCCTTGACCTGATGCGGGAACGGCCGGACCAGGCGGCCGGCATCGAGATAATCACCGATCAGGACATTGGTGGCGAGCGCCACCCCCTGCCCTGACGCGGCGGCCTGCAATGCCAGGAAGGTGTGCGAGAAGCGCGGGCCCCGGGTCGCATCGACCTCCGTCGCGCCGACGGCTGCGAGCCAGAGCGGCCATGTCACGAAATCGGGGATGCCCTCCGGAATCTCGTGCAGCAAGGTATGATGGCGCAGATCCGTGGGCTCGCGCAGCGGCCGCTCGGAATCGCCGAGCAGCGCGGCGCTGCAGACGGGAAAGAAATTCTCCTCCATCAGGAGATCCGTCTGCAGCCCCGGATAGCCGCCGCGGCCGAGGCGGATGGCGACATCGACATTCTCACGGGCGAAATCCGTCAGCCCCACCGAGATCTCGACCCGCACCTCCAGATTGGGTTCGCGCTCCTTCAGCGAGCCGAGCCTTGGGATCAGCCAGTTCAGGGCGAAACTCGGCAGGGTGCTGACCGTGAGCGCATTCGGCGCTTCCGGCCTCAGGGCTCTGGCCGTGGCTTCGTTGAGTTGGTCGAGCACCTGCGAAATCGTCGCCGCATAGCGTTCGCCGACCTCGGTCAAGGCGACACCCTTGCTCGGCAGCCGGTTGAAGAGCGGGCGCCGCAGCCAGGTCTCGAGCGACCGCACATGCTGGCCGACGGCGCTGGCCGTGACCGCGAGCTCGTCTCCTGCCTTCTCGAAGTTGCGATGCCGGGCGGCAGCTTCGAAGGCGCGCAGGGAAGCCAGTGGCGGAAGGTGTCGGCGGCTCATGTCCGGCCAAGTCCAGCTTGGGCAAGGCGAAGAACTTCGCATTTGCTTGCTTCCCAGGCAAGGCGCAGATTCGCGGGCAACCAGATCACTCGTGAGGCGCGCCATGTTCGCCAGCCCAGCCATAGCAGGACTTTCCTTCTCCGCCGCCCGCAGGCCGAGCAGCCGCGCCCTGGCGCTGTTGTTGCAGGTCGAGGCCTGGCTCGATGCCAGGAGCAGCGCCCGCACGCTCTATGCCATGGACGACAGGGCCCTCTCCGATCTCGGCCTGTCGCGCAGCGACGTCGAGCGCGTCAATGCGGATGCCAGCCGGACAGTCGGAGCCGCGTGAGGAGCCGCCGGAGCGAAAGCAGGCGGGCCAGAACGGAACCTAGTGGGGACTGGAGGTCGACAAAGACCGCCGGTCCCTTTTCTTTCCTGCGCGAGGTCGTCGCTCGGCCCTTCGCGGAGGCTCTGTCTCCTTCGGCGGATTGAGGGGAAGCTGTTACGATCGACGTCGCTGACACGATCTGACGCGCCGAGGCTTAAGCATGCCCGCACGCTCGCAACGGAGATCGGCCATGCCGCTGCCCAATCGCGTCAGGCCTGACGGCACGCTGTTCGCCGATCCGGCGCGTGGACTGTTCTTCGGCAATCGCGGCGGCCGCTTCCACGATCCCGACCGGCGCGAGGCACCCGCGCGCATTCAGGCGACGCAGCATTGGCTCTGCTGCGTTCTCTCATTCAAGGAGCGGCGCCGGAAGGTCTGGGGCCGCGGCTACACCGAGCTCTTCTTCTGCGACGAGGTGACGGCGCTCGCCGCCGGCCACCGCCCCTGCATGGAGTGCCGCCGCCGCGATGCCCTCGCCTATCGCGATGCGTTGGTGAAGGGGCTCGGGCTGACAGAGACGCCGCTCTTCCCGGAGATCGACCGCATCCTCGATGCCGATCGCCGGATCGGTCGGGTCAAGCGGATGCACCGGCTTCCGGCGGAAGAGCTGCCGGACGGCGCAGTGCTGCGCTCCGAGAGCGAAGGAGCGTTTCTGGCGTTGCGCGGAGACACCGCTTTGCTCTGGTCGCCGGCGGGCTACCTTTCGCCTCGACCTCGCCCGCGGGGGCCTGCAACGGTCCTCACGCCACCCGCCACGCTGGCGGCCCTAAGGGAAGGCTATAGCCCGGTCTGGCACCCGAGCGCCGCGGCCCTGGCTTCCTGCCCGCTTGCGGGCGAATAGGAACCTTCCTCCCTCCGCAGGCGTTGCCGCAGCATCATCCTTTCAATGAGGGGCTGCAAATGCGTTCGATCATCCTGTGGCTTGTGGGCGTTCCAATCCCCATCATCATACTGTTGTGGTTTTTCATGAAATAGGTCGAAGCCTCCTTCATGAGCGAGGCCGGGCGCATGCCCGGCCTCGTTGCGTTTGGGCAGGTTACCGCCACAAGCTGACGGACAATCATGCTTCCCCATCATGCCGCTCCCGTCGCAACCCCGAGCAATCTCGCCTATATGCCGTCCATGCATTCGCCATCGACACCGCCGATCATCTCGGTTTCGGGTCTCTCGAAGACCTATGCCACCGGCTTCACCGCGCTGAAGACCGTCGACCTCGCCATCCGGCGCGGCGAGATCTTCGCCCTGCTCGGCCCCAATGGCGCGGGCAAGACGACCCTGATCAGCATCATCTGCGGATTGGTGCGCCCCAGCACCGGCACGGTCCTCGCCGATGGCCACGACATCCAGCGCGACTATCGCGCCGCCCGCGCCGCCATCGGCCTCGTCCCGCAGGAACTGACGACCGATGCCTTCGAGACGGTCTGGGCTACGGTCAACTTCAGCCGCGGCCTCTTCGGCAAGCCTAGGGATCCGGCCCTGATCGAGCGAATCCTCAAGGACCTCTCGCTCTGGGACAAGAAGGACACGCAGATCCGCCGCCTTTCCGGCGGCATGAAGCGGCGCGTGATGATCGCCAAGGCGCTCTCGCACGAACCGCGCATCCTCTTCCTCGACGAGCCGACGGCCGGCGTCGATGTCGAGCTCAGGCAGGATATGTGGCAGATGGTTCGCCGGCTCAGGGAAGACGGCGTCACCATCATCCTGACCACGCACTACATCGAGGAAGCCGAGGAGATGGCCGACCGCGTCGGCGTCATCTCCAAGGGCGAGATCATCCTAGTCGAGGAGAAGGCCGAGCTGATGCGCAAGCTCGGCAAGAAGCAGCTCTCCCTGCAGCTCCAGCAGCCGATCAGTGCCGTTCCGGTTGCGCTCGCGGATTTCGATCTCACGCTCTCCGCCGCCGGCGACGAGATCGTCTACACCTACGACACGCATGCCGAGCGTACCGGCATCACCACCCTGCTCCAGGGCTTGTCGGAAGCGGGCATCCGCTTCCGCGACCTCAGCACCAGCCAGAGCTCGCTGGAAGAAATCTTCGTCAATCTGGTGAGGGAGCGGGCATGAGCGCCGCGAGCTTCAACCCGCGCGCCATCGCCGCGATCTATCGCTTCGAGATGGCCCGTACCTGGCGTACGCCGCTGCAGAGCATCGTCTCGCCCGTGCTCTCGACCTCGCTCTATTTCATCGTCTTCGGCGGGGCGATAGGCTCGCGCATGCAGTCGATCGACGGCGTGCCCTATGGCGCCTTCATCGTGCCCGGCCTGATCATGCTCTCGTTGCTGACGCAGAGCATCGCCAACGCCTCCTTCGCGATCTATTTCCCGAAATTCACCGGCACGATCTACGAACTGCTCTCCGCGCCGGTCGCCTGGTGGGAGGCGGTGATCGCCTATGTCGGCGCCGCCGCGTCGAAATCGATCCTGCTCGGCCTGATCATCCTGCTGACGGCCACTTTTTTCGTGCCGCTCAGGATCGAACATCCCTTCATGATGCTGCTCTTCCTGGTGCTGACCGCGACCACCTTCAGCCTGTTCGGCTTCATCATCGGCATCTGGGCGGAAGGCTTCGAGAAGCTGCAGGTCATCCCGCTGCTGATCGTGACGCCGCTGGCCTTCCTCGGCGGCTCCTTCTACTCGATCAGCATGCTGTCGCCGTTTTGGCAGACGGTGACGCTGTTCAACCCGGTCGTTTACCTGATCAGCGGCTTCCGCTGGAGCTTCTTCGGGCTCGCCGATGTCGGCCTCGGTGTGAGCCTCGGCATGACGCTGATGTTCCTCGCCGCATGCATCGCCGTGGTCGGCTGGATCTTCAAAACCGGTTATCGGCTGAAGAATTGAACCGCCCCTGTCATTCCGGGGCGGCCCGCAGGGCCGAACCCGGAACCCACGACCGGGTGAGACATTAGGGTTCTCCTCTGCCGGACATATCGATCCAAAACCATGGCCGCTCACCCGGTCGTGGGTTCCCGGTTCTTCGCTGACGCGAAGCTCCGGAATGACGAGCTGGGCAGCGCCAACCAATTGACTTCCGCCCCCCTTCCGTCTTCATGCGCGCCATGACCGATCTTTCGACCCTTGAAGCGTCCGCGGCCTCTGCCGCGCCGCATGCGCGCCGGCGCACCTTCGCCATCATCTCGCAYCCGGACGCCGGCAAGACGACGCTGACCGAGAAGCTGCTCTATTTCGGCGGCGCCATTCAGCTCGCCGGCGAAGTCCGCGCCAAGCAGGGCCGCCGCCAGACCTCCTCGGACTGGATGAAGATCGAGCGCCAGCGCGGCATCTCGGTCGTCACCTCGGTGATGACCTTCGAATACGGCGGCCATGTCTTCAACCTGCTGGATACTCCGGGCCACGAGGACTTCTCGGAAGACACCTACCGGACGCTGACCGCCGTCGACGCCGCCGTGATGGTGATCGACGCCGCAAAGGGCATTGAGGACCGCACCAAGAAACTCTTCGAGGTCTGCCGTCTCAGAGACATCCCGATCGTCACCTTCATCAACAAGATCGACCGCGAGACGCGCGACCCCTTCGACCTGATCAACGAGATCGAGACGACGCTGGCGCTCGACGTCGCACCTATGACCTGGCCGGTCGGCCGCGGCCGCGAATTCGTCGGCACCTACGATCTCAAGGCCAATACCTTCCGCCGCAACCAGAAGGGCGACGAGCGCGCCGAGGACCGCCAGGTCTCCGGCTGGGACGACCCGCTCTTCGACGAGTTGCTGCCGAACGGCGCCGCCGAGACCTGGCGCGAGGAGGTCTTCCTGGCCGCAGAAGGCTTGAAGCCCTTCGATCTCCAGGCTTTTCGCGAAGGCCATCTGACGCCGCTCTATTTCGGCGCGGCGCTCCGCGACTACGGCGTGCGCGACCTGATCGATGCGCTGGGCGCCTATGCGCCCAGCCCGCGTGCGCAAGCGTCCGACAAGCGCCCGATCGAGGCGGACGAGCCGAAGATGACCGGCTTCGTCTTCAAGATCCAGGCGAACATGGACCCGAACCATCGCGACCGCATCGCCTTCATGCGCATCTGCTCAGGCAAGCTGACGCGCGGCATGAAGGCCAAGCTCGTCCGCACCGGCAAGCCGATGCCGCTCAACGCGCCGCAGTTCTTCTTCGCCCGCGACCGCTCGATCGCGGAGGAAGCCTTCGCCGGCGACATCGTCGGCCTGCCCAACCACGGCACTTTGCGCATCGGCGACACGCTGACCGAGGGCGAGGACATCGTCTTCAAGGGCGTGCCGAGCTTCGCCCCGGAAATCCTGCGCCGCGTCAAGCTCAAGGATGCGATGAAGGCCAAGAAGCTGCGCGAGGCCTTGCAGCAGATGGCAGAGGAAGGCGTCGTCCAGCTCTTCCTGCCGCATGACGGAGCGCCGGCCATCGTCGGCGTCGTCGGAGCCCTCCAGCTCGACGTGCTCAAGGAGCGCATGGACGCCGAGTACTCGCTTCCCGTCGATTTCGAGCCCTGCCAGTTCTCGATCGCCCGCTGGGTTTCCTCCGACGACAAGGCGGCGCTGGCGAAGTTCGTCGGCCTGAAGCCCTCCGCAATGGCCGATGATCTCGACGGCGACCCGGTTTTCATGGCGTCCAGCCAGTTCACGCTGAAATACGATGCCGAGCGCGCGCCGGACATCACCTTCTCGGACGTGAAGGACTATCAGAAGGTCACGAAGGCCTGATTCAACGCTGTGGCCTGAAAGAGACAGGCCTCTGCGCGCTCCCTTGGGGTTGATCCGCATCAATTCGCATCGCGCGAATCCGGCGCTGATGGAGACATGAGCCTGGCGGCGCACCCTGCGTCGCGGGCTCGCGACTCCGGGGGCTGCTGCCTAAATGTCTCGCTCGATCCGACTTTCTCTCGCCGCTGTACTGCTCGGCGCAACCGCTCTGACCGGTGCCCATGCAGCCGATCTGCCCACGACCAAGGCGCCGTCTCTTGCGCCGGTTCTGTCCGCCTGGAGCCCGTGGATGATCCGCGGCCGGGCCCTGTTCGTCATGCCGCAGGAAGATGCAAGCCTGACGCTCGGTGGCGCCCCGATCGTCGGCGGCAAGGTCGACATCTCCAACTCGGTCGTGCCAGAACTCGACATCACCTATTTCTTCACGAAGAACATCGCTGCCGAACTCATCCTCGGCGTCACCCCGCATAATGTGAAGGGCGCTGGCAGCCTTGCCGGTGCGCGCATCGGTTCGGCCTGGCTGCTGCCGCCGACGTTGATGCTGCAATACCATTTCACCGATCTCGGCGCCTTCAAGCCCTATCTCGGCGTCGGCGTGAACTACACCGTCTTCTTCGACGAGAAGGCCAAGGGCGGCTTCACCGATTTCGATCTGAAAGATTCATTCGGCTTCGCCCTCCAGGCCGGCTTCGACTACATGATCGACCAGCACTGGGGCATCAACTTCGACGTCAAGAAGATCTTCCTGGAGCCCAAGGTGAAGGTGAACAACGGGCTCATTGCCGGCAAGGTCAAGATCGATCCCTGGCTGATCGGCGCAGGCGTCACCTACCGCTTCTGAGGCCCGGTACGGCCTCGGTCGATCGGGCTCGCGGAGAAGGGAGCGCTTCGCCGCTCCCTTTTTGCTGTCAGCACTCAAACCTCGGCAAAGCCCAGCGGGATCGCCGAGGTGGATTTGAGTTCCTCCATCGCGAACATCGAGGTCACGTCACTGAGATCGATGCGCGAGATCAGCTTCTTGTAGAGCGCGTCATAGGCGGCGATGTCGGAGACATAGGCCTTGAGCAGATAGTCGATCTCGCCGCTCATCCGGTAGAAATCGACGATTTCCGGCAGGTCGTGCACGGCCTGATGGAAGCGTTCGAGCCACTCCATCGAATGACGGGCCGTCTTGATCGCGATGAAGACGGTGACACCCGCCTTGAGCTTGTCCCGGTCGAGCAAAGCGACGCGGCGCTTGATGTAGCCGCCTTCCTCCAGCTTCTGGACCCGCCGCCAGCAAGGCGACGACGACAGCCCGACCGCCTCCGCAAGCTCTGCGAGCGGCAGGCTCGCATCCTCCTGGAGCCGCGCCAGGATGCGCAGATCGAAAGCATCGAGCTTGGCCATGATACCTCAGCTGGTTCGAAATCAGCTTCTTTCCAGAAGACCGAAATGGGGAATATTTTCCACATATGATCTCACGTCGGGTACGCGCTTCCAATAAGGGAAGAAAATTCTCCAACTCCGCAAACTGATGCCTGCACGCCTCCCGTATGATTTTCGCGCAATCGAAAGGGGAATGGGATGCAGGGATTTCTGAGCGAGGAGCGGCGCGGGGCCGTGCTGCAGAGCCTGCGGACCGATGCCGGCACCCTGTCGCGCGACTACCTCACGGCGGCGCGCGAAGTCCTGCGGGAGCTCGTCGATATGCCCGATTTGGTTCAGCGCCTGCCGCTGGAGCGCAAGACGGGCGCCTACAGCCGCAATCTGCTGGCCGGCAATGAGGATGTCAGCGTCTGGGCCATCGTCTGGGGCGAAGGCTCGGCCACCTCGATCCATGATCATCATTGCTCATGCTGCTTCGGCGTCGTCTCCGGCACCGTGACCGAGACGTGGTATCGCGCCATCGACGCCGCCCGCGCCGTGCCCACCGAGGAGCAGGAGCGAAAGCCGGGCTATGTCGCCTGCATGCTGCCCTCGGGCCCGAATATCCACCGGATGCGCAATTTCGGACCGGGCGAAGCGATCTCGATCCACATCTACGGCTTCGACCACGAGGTCCACGCCTCGTCGATCGAGACCGAATACACTGCTGTCAGCGGCTGACATTCGCGCGCCACGCTGCGGGGACAAAGCAGCAACCATGTCCCCGGTTCTGACGGCGGCGGCATACTCGCCGGCTCGATCCTCTGGGGAGCCGCGCAGATGTCGATTTTTGGCTGGACGGGTGCGTCTCTCGCGATCGTGTCGCCAGCGCCCTTGGCCGTCACCGAACCAAAGCTTCGTCAGCTCGCGCCCAATGGTAACGCCGCGATCCTCGTCGGCATTGCCGGCGGCTTCGACGGGCTGGCGCCCGGCTATGGCGTGACGACTGCGCTGCGCATCTGCCATTTTCTCGCACAGGCCGCGCATGAGACCGACGGTTTCCGCACGCTCGAGGAATATGGCGGCCCCGCCTATTTCGCCCGCTACGAAAGCCGGCGCGATCTTGGCAACACCTTGCCGGGCGATGGCATTCGCTACCATGGCCGCGGCATTTTCCAGCTCACCGGCCGGGCGAATTATCGCCGCCTCGGCCAGATTCTCGGCGTCGATCTCGAAGACGAGCCCGAGCGCGCGAAGGAACCCGCGATCGCTCTCTCCATCGCCTTCGCCTACTGGCGCGAGCGCGGCATCGGCGCGGCCGCCGATGCCGACGACCTCGAGCGCGTGACAAAGCTCATCAATGGCGGGCGCAACGGCCTGGCCGAGCGGGCGCGCCATCTCGCGAAGGCGAAGGAGATTTGGGTGTGAAGCCAGCCGTCTTGCTCGGGCTTGACCCGAGCATCTCGGAAACCAGCACCCTTCTGGTCATGAGATGGTCGGATCAAGCCAGGGCATGACGGCAAACAACCTCAGCCGTGTCCCGCCTTCAACGCCTGATCGAGATCGGCATAGAGGTCCTCGACGTCCTCGATACCGGTCGAGAGGCGCAGCAGGTCGGTCGGACAGGGCGAGCCGGCCCCCTCTATCGAGGCGCGRTGCTCGATCAGGCTCTCGACGCCGCCSAGCGARGTSGCRCGCTTRTAGAGCCCGACATGGGCCGCAGCCTTGACTGCCGCGGCCTCGCCGCCGGTAACCTGGACCGACAGCATGTAACCGAAGCCGTTCTCCATCTGCCGCGCGGCGATGTCGTGCCCGGGGTGCTGCGGCAGACCCGGATAGAGCACGCGCGCGACCAGCGGATGCGCTGAGAGGCGCCGCGCCAGCTCCATCGCCGAGGCGGACTGGCGCTCCTGCCGCAGATGGAGCGTGCGCATSCCGCGCATCAGCAGATAGGCCTCGAACGGGCCGAGGATGCCGCCCTGCCCCTTGCGCACCGTCTTGATCCGGTTCCAGAACTCATCGTCGGCATTGGCACAGAGCGCGCCGGCGACGACGTCGGAATGGCCATTGAGAACCTTGGTCGCCGCATGCATCACGATGTCGGCGCCCAGCGTCAGCGGCCGCGTATGCACGGGCGAGGCGCAGGTCGAATCGACCGCGAGCCGGGCGCCGGCCTTGTGCGCGATTTCGGCCGCCGCCGCGATGTCGGTGATGGTCCAGAGCGGGTTGGAGGGCGTCTCGACCCAGACGAGCTTGGTCGCACCGGGTTTCACAGCGGCCTTGAGGGCAGCGAGATCGTCGGTCTCGACGAAGTCGACCTTCAGACCCCAGCGCGTGGCTTCGTTGAGCAGCCAGGCCCGCAGCGCCCAGTACATCACCTTGGAAGCGACGACATGGTCGCCGGGCGAGAGCGCCTGGAAGACGGAGGTCGCCGCCGCCATGCCCGAACCGAACAGCAGCGCGCCGGCTTTGGCTTCTTCCAGCATGCCGAGCACGGCCTGCGCCTCATGCACGGTCTCGTTGTCGGGCCGGCCATAGATGAAGCCGGAGGAATAACCGTTGTCCTCGTCGCGGATGAAGGTCGTCGAGACATGGATCGGCGGCACCACCGCTCTGGTCAGCGGGTCGACCTTGCCCATCGCCTGCGCTGCGAGGCTCCGCGGGCTCCAGCTCTTCCTGCTCATGTTCTCTCCAACCGTCATGCTGCTGTATCGACACGATCTCGCATGATCGGTCGGAAGCACTCTAGCGATCGGCAAAAATTTAAGTTGGTGTTTTTCACCGCAGAGCGACTATTTTCGTCGCCAGGAAATTTATGATGCTGAAAATCGCCGATCTCGATCATTTCGATCATGCACTGCTCGAAGAGATGCAGCGCGACAACCAGACGCCGGCCCGCGTCCTGGCGGAGCGAGTCGGGCTGTCTCAAAGCGCGGTGCTGCGCCGCCTGCGTCGGCTCCGAGCGGAGAAGGTCATCGCGGCCGACATCTCCATCGTCAACCCCGCCGTGCTCGGCGTTCCCGTCACGATTCACGTGCTGGTGTCGATCGACAGGGGCTCTCAGCTCGCCGATGCCTTCGCACGCAAGCTGCGCGCGCGCCCGGAAGTTCGGCACGCCTCCTATGTGACGGGAGGCGCCGATTTCGTCCTCCACCTTCAGGTCGAGAGCATGGAAGCCTATGCTGCTTTCGCGCGCGAGGTTTTCCACGACGACCCGAACGTCTCGTCATTCTATACCTATGTCGCCATGCGCGAAGTGGTCGGGCCGGCGCAAACCGGCCGGCCGAAGCGCGCCACCGCGCCGGCCCGCCCTGAGCGACCGGTCTAGCGCCCGATTTCGCAAGCGGGCCGGCCTCGGCTCCTCCGGAAAAGTTCCATGACCGGAAGACATGCCATGCGGGGCAGGATGCATGCCCGCGGCGGCCCGGCGGCCTTGCCGACCGATGCCGCCGGCCTCATCTTCCGGACATGAACACGCTTACCGGGTCCCCCTCACAACGCCGCTCCCCGCTTTGGGCGGCGCTGATCATCGCGATCCTGCCGGTGGTTGCGGCGTCGCTGCTCGGCAGCGCGGCCACGGTTCCGCAGATTGCCGGCTGGTATGCCGGTCTCGCAAAGCCGCCCTTCAATCCGCCGAACTGGATCTTCGCACCGGTCTGGACCGCGCTCTATGCGCTGATGGGGCTGGCCGCCTTCCGCATCCTGCGCATTCCTGTCGGAACGCCCGGGCGGCGACGCGCGCTGCTGGTCTATCACCTGCAGCTGCTCATCAATATCGGCTGGTCCTTCGCCTTCTTCGATGCCAACAGCCCTCTTGCCGGGCTGATCGTCATCCTGCCGCTGCTCGTCCTGATCCTCGCGACCATCGCCGCCTTCAGGCCGCTAGACCGGCTCGCCGCCAATCTGCTCTGGCCCTATTTCGCATGGGTCGGCTTCGCGACCCTGCTCAATGCCTCGATCTGGTGGCTCAACCGCTGAGGATCATCCGCCGATCGAGCGCTCGATCACCTTCATCACGGTCGCACGCAGCTCTGCGATGGTGAAGGGCTTCGACATCACCTCCGCGACGATCGTCTCCAGGCTCTTCGCCCGTTCGCGCTGCTCGGCATAGCCGGTCATCAGCATGATCGTCAGCTCCGGGAAGCGCTGCTTGGCGGCGAGCGCCAGCGCGATCCCGTCCATCAGCGGCATGCGGATATCCGTCAGCAGCAGGTCGAAGCGCCCTTCCTCCGCAAGGAGGATGTCGAGCGCCTCGGCGCCATCGGCAGCAGTGAGGCAGCTATGGCCGTCCAGGCTGAGGCCGCGCGCCACCAGCACGCGCAGCGGCTCCTCATCGTCGACGACCAGAATACGTGACATCGTAGTTCCCTAGAGCATTTTTCGGCGAAGTGGACACTGCTTCGCGCGAAGAAAATGCGACAAAACAAAAATTCTAGATGCCCGGCAGCCCGGCCTGATCTTCCGTCTCGATCACGCCGACGAAGGGCAGCTGCCGATAGGAATGCGCGACATCCATGCCGTAGCCGACCACGAAGTAGTCCGGGCATTCGAAGCCGACATAATCAGCCTGGATGTTGACGGCGCGCTTGTGCGGCTTTTCCAACAGGACCGCGGTGGACACCTTCGCGGCGCCGCGTGCGGCCAGTAGATCCTTGGCGAACGCCAGCGTGCGGCCGGATTCCAGGATGTCGTCGACCAGAAGCACGTCGCGCCCGCGCACCTCGCTCTGCACATCGCGCAGGATCTCGACCTGGCCCGTAGAAACCGTTCCGGTCCGATAGCTCGACAGGTGAATGAACTCGACCTGCGGCGCGAGGCCGATGCGGTGCATCGCCCGGATCAGGTCGGCCGCGAACATGAAGCTGCCCTTGAGAACGGCAACGACGAGCAGATCTTTGGGATTGCTGGCGGCGATGGCCTCGGCCATCTCCTGGTTGCGCCGCGCGATCGCAGCCTCGTCGTAAAGAACCCTGATCCGCCGTTCGGGCATAATCTCTCCGTCGTCGTTTCCGGCCGCAACCGGCCCCGCGCAAGCTGGATGCGCCGGGCCCCGCAGCAATGAGTCATGAACGCCGTCCGGCCGAATGGGCCCGATCGACAGGCACCCGTCCTAGCAGCATCAGTGCGTGCTGGCGATATTGGCGGTTGTCGCGGCCGAAGTGAAGCGCACCTGCACGGACCGCCCGCTTTCCGGGGGAGAAGCCAGCCGGGCCCGGAAACGGATCAGTTCGGCGGGCTCCAGGCTCGCCCGCGGTGGCTCCGTCGTCCAGCTGTAGAGCGTCGCGCCGGCCGCATCCTTCACCGCGACCTCGATCAGCGGCACCCTCGCCTTGCTCTTGGTGACGTTGGTGACATCGCCCTCGACCACCAGGAAACGGTTCGCGCCATCCTCGATCAAACCGCTCTCGATGGCGCCCAGGCTCAGGCCTCGCACATTCACCGGCAGCCCGACCGTCTCGAAGACGCTTGCGAGCTGCGGCGCAGCGCGGACGACTGCGTTGCGCTGCCATGCGGCGAAGCCGAGCAGGGCAAGACCCGCGACAGCGGCGGCCGCAGGCAACGCGACGGCACGCTCCCGCAAGCCTTTCGTCGTCGATGCCCCGGCCGAACCACGCCTGGCCGAACCACGCTTGCCGCGTCTCGCGGAAGGCTGGCTGTCGGCGGCAGCTATTTCAGCTTCCGCACCCGCCTTTTCACTGGTTTCGGCGGCAAGCGCCGTGATCTCGGCGTCGATGGCGGCGGCGCGCTCCATCTCCTCTGCCAGCAGGGCTTTCGTCTCCTCCTCGCTGGGTGCGTCAGGAAAGACGGCGACTGGCGCGACATGCCATGCGGTCTTGCAGCTCGCGCAGCGCACCTTTCGGCCTTCCGGCCCCAGTTTGGCCGCGTCGAGTTCATACTGGCTGGCGCAGGATGGGCAGACGATCAGCATGGGCTTTCGGGCAATCTCTTCGCAACGATGGCCGGGTGTCTCCGGTACGCTTCGGTCCGGGATCCGCTCTTCGGAGCCTGGCGCAACGACAGGCGCTGAAGCACGGATGACGGCGAACGGAAATGCCCGCTGCTATTGGCACGATTTATGGTTAACGCCCCGTGAAGAATCTGTAGCGCAAACTGCTCCCCTCGTGCGGTTCCGGGCCGGCTTGCTTGCGGTGTAGGATCGGCCCGGATACGCGTTTCGCTGAATGAGGAAGACCGCTTGGTTCGGTTCGAAAATGTCGGCCTGCGTTATGGCATGGGACCGGAGGTGCTGAAGGACATCAACTTCAGCATCGCACCGCGCTCGTTCCAGTATCTCACCGGCCCTTCCGGTGCCGGCAAGACGACGTTGATGCGCCTTATCCTGATGGCGTTGAAGCCGACACGCGGGCTGGTGAACCTGTTCGGCCAGGACGTCTCGCGCCTCGATGCCGACACGCTCACCGCCTTTCGCCGCCGCATGGGCGTGGTCTTCCAGGATTTCCGCCTGCTCGATCATCTCACCGTCTACGAGAATGTCGCGCTGCCCTTGCGCGTGCTCGGCAAGGAGGAGGCGAGCTATCGCGCCGAGGTCGTCGAATTACTGCGATGGGTCGGGCTCGGCGAGCGCATGCATGCCGTGCCGCCCGTGCTCTCAGGCGGCGAGAAGCAGCGCGCCGCCATCGCCCGCGCCCTGATCGGCCGTCCGGAACTGTTGCTTGCCGACGAGCCCACCGGCAATGTCGATCCCGGTCTCGGCCGGCGGCTGCTCCGGCTGTTCATGGAGCTGCAATCGCTCGGCACCGCAGTGATCATCGCGACGCATGATCTCAACCTGATGGAAATCTACGACGCGCCGCGCCTCGTGCTGGCCGATGGGCAGCTGCATGTCGATGCCTGAGCCCGGCCATCACGAACCGGAGCATGCGGAAAGGGCGCTGCCGCCCAATCTGCGGCGCGACCTGCCACTCGTGCCTGTCGACACCGTTGCCGGCCGCGCGCTGATGGCGGTGATCGCGATCCTGACCTTCCTCGCTGCGCTCAGCGCCGGCGCCGCCGTGCTCGCCGCGCGCGCTTCCGATCAGTGGCGGGGAGCCATTTCCAACGAGATGACCATTCAGATCCGGCCTGATTCGCATCGCAGCATCGATGACGATGTCGCGCGCGCCGTGGCGATGGCGCAGGCGCTCGACGGCATCGACAGCGTGCGCGCCGTTCCCAAGGCCGAATCGGACAAGCTGCTCGAACCCTGGCTCGGCACGGGCCTCGACCTCGTCGAGCTGCCGATTCCGCGCCTGATCGTGCTCAAGCTCAAGGGCGGCGCCAGCCCGGATCTTGCGAGTTTCGGGCCGACGCTGCGCCGCGAGGTGCCGACGGCGATCCTCGACGATCACCGGCTCTGGGTCCGGCGCCTTTCGGCCATGGCCGGCACCATCGTCGCCTCCGGCTTCGCGATCGTGCTGCTGGTGCTGACGGCGGCCGCGCTCGCCGTCGCCTTCGCCACACGCGGCGCGATGGCGGGCAGCCGCGACAGTGTCGAAGTGCTGCATTTCGTCGGCGCCGATGACGGTTTCATCGCGCGCGAATTCCAGAGCCGCTTCATCAGGCTGGGACTCAAGGGTGGCGCATTCGGCGGCCTCGCAGCGATCCTCGCCATCGCCCTCATCGGCTTCATTGTCTCGCGCTGGCGCACGGCACCGGAAGCCGAGCAGTTGCAGGCTCTGTTCGGTGCCTTCGAGATCGGCTGGGCCGGCTATGCCGCAGTGCTTCTTGTCGCGGTTGTGGTCGCCGCGATTGCCGGCCTCGTCTCGCGCTTCACCGTCCGTCACTATCTGCGGATGCTGTCATGAGCGAGCGCGGAGCGGCGGCCGGTCGTCAACCGATCCTTCACTCCTGCGGCGGGAGCCGGCATGTTGCCGCCGCCGTTATGCCCGAATGCCGGGTTATGCCAGCAATATCATGGCCATGATCGGCAGCACCAAGCGCGATCTCTCGATCGAGCCGCCGGATTCAGCGGCCCGGCGCTCGACGCCGGCCGCAGGCCTGTCCCTGCGTCGCATCCTGGCACTGGCCGTGGCTGCACTCGCCGCCGCCGGCACGCTGCTGCTCGGCCTCGGCTATGTCAGCTTCGCCTCGGGCATCGACGCGCAGGAGCCGGCGGCGACGCCCCGCACCGACGCGATCGTCGTGGTCACCGGCGGCGCCCAGCGCATCGGCGATGCCATCGGCCTGCTCGGGGCCGATCGCGGCGCCCGCCTCCTGATCAGCGGCGTCAACGAGAAGACGAGCCGCGAGGAACTCGCCAAGCTCAACCCCGCCTCGCGCGACCTGCTGAATTGCTGCGTCGACCTCGATTATCGCGCCCGCAACACCATCGGAAACGCCATCGAGGCCCGGCGCTGGGTCCGTCAGCATGGTTTCCGCTCGCTGCTGGTCGTGACCTCGAACTACCACATGCCCCGCACAGTCGCGGAATTCGCCCATGCCATGCCGGGCGTGACGCTGATCCCCCACCCGGTCGTGACCGAGCATCTCGACACGACGGGCTGGTGGTATCGCTGGGCGACGATCAAGGTTCTCGCGCCGGAATATGTGAAATATCTCGTTGCGCGTCTGCGCAGCCTCATCGAACGCGATCCCGAGAATTCGCGGCTCTCGGTGATCACCGGCGGCCGCAAGCCTGTCTCGTCGAAGCCGGCGGAGCTTCTGGGGCCAGCGGCCGAGAAGCGGTCGCGGCTGCCGGGCCATTTCCGCCACGAGGGCTGAGCCCCGAAAACCGCGCAGGCGCTTGACCGGAGCCGCATCTCAGGCTCATTGCGCAGCATGCTCGTTCTGCGCTCCCTCGCCTTCAACACGCTGTTCTATGCCAATCTCGTCCTGTGGCTGATCTTCATCATCCTGCCCGCGCTGTTTCTGCCCAAGCGGATCCTGCTGGCCGCGGCGATCGCCTGGTCGCGTTCCTCGCTCTGGCTGCTGCGCGTGGTCGCCGGCACGCGCTACGAGGTCACCGGCATCGAAAACATTCCGCAGGGCGGCCTGATGGTGGCGGCGAAGCATCAGTCCTTCGTCGAGACCTTCACACTCATCACCTTATTCCCGGACCCCGTTTTCATCCTGAAGCGCGAGCTGACCTGGATCCCGCTCTTCGGCTGGGCTCTGAATCGGCTGCGCATGATTCCCGTCAATCGCGGAGCCCGCGCCCGCGCCCTGTCCGATGTGACCCGCCGCGCCAAGGTCGAGCTGGGCCAGAACGGCCGTCAGCTGCTGATTTTCCCGGAAGGCACGCGCCGCCCTCCCGGCGCGCCACCGGCCTACAAGTTCGGCGCCGCCCATCTCTACGCCGAGCTCGGCGTTCCCTGCGTCCCCGTCGCACTCAACACCGGTCTCTATTGGCCACGCCGAAAGTTCCTGCGCCGCCCCGGCACGATCCGCATCGAGATCCTGCCACCGATCATGCCCGGCCTCGGCAAGCTCGCCTTTCAGCGTGAGCTGCAGGAACGAATCGAAACGGCCTGCGACAGGCTGCTGGCGCAGGGGCGTGCGGAGCTCGCCGCGCTCGGCCTCGACCCGCTCGCGACGCAGGCTCCTGACAAGCCCTGACAGCAGAGATGACGCCGTCCCGGAGGCTGCCGGGTCCGACGCTTGACTTATCCCCATGTCGTTCCCATTTTGTTCCCATCACGGAGGAACGGACATGGCCGCTCTCGCCTATCGCTACACCCCCGATCTCTTCGACGAGCCGCTGGAGCGTCGGGCCGAGAAGCGAAATCGTCTTTTCGGAGAGATTCGACGCTCGAACAAGGAGATGGATCGCCGCTTCGCGCCCGAGGAGACGCAGGACGATCTGGTGGCGCGCGAGATGCCGCTGCGCAGCACAGCCGGCCTCGGCGAGCGCCGCTTCACCGCCTGGCGCGGCCGGTCCGGCCGGCGCTATGTCGCGTCGGTGTTCTCCATCGACGATGTTCATGCGCTCGGCTTCATCGACGCCGTGCTGCTCGCAGTCTCGCCCGATCGGCGCATCATCGCGGCGCGCGATTCCGGCCCCTTCGGCGTCGAGGCGGCCCTGAGCCGCTGGCAGCGCGCGATTATGGCTGCGGGCGCCGCCGAGATCCATGTGCACCTTCTCGCCGAGGATGGCCTGAGCCGTCGCGCCGCGCTGCTCGACCTGATGCCGGAAGCCAGCCCGGAGGGCTGATCAGCCGCGCGCCAAGGGCGGATGCGGGGCGCCCAGGCCGGGCGCCAGCTCCTGCGCGAGGCAGGCCAGGACCGGGTCGTAGATCCCCATCTTGCGCAGATGCTCATGCGTCCGCAGCACATAGTCCGGGTTCTCGCCGGACTGGCCCTTTCCCTCCCTAACGAGCTTGAGCAACTGGGCGGGCGGCAGCTTGCCGGCATATTGCAGATGCTTGCGATCGGCCACATAGACCAGCCCGCGCGCCTGGCGGCCATCCTCCAGCCTGAGCGGAACATGGCGCTCGAGATAGACGGCCGTCGCCTGCTCGCGCGCCCTCAGATAGTCCACGGTCTCCTTCGCCTGCGCCGCAGCGACCCGGAAGGCGAGCCCCCGGCAGACACCGCCGCGATCGAGCCCCAGCACCAGGCCCGGCCGCTCGGGCGTGCCGCGATGCACATGCGAGAAGACGCAGAGCGAGCGGTGATAGCCGTGCAGCCGCGCCTGTACGCTTTCTTCGAAGGGAAAGCCCGGCCGCCAGATCAGCGAGCCGTAGCCGAAGACCCAGAGATCGGTCGCGCCGAATTCGGTCGTCATCGCCATCCCATAATTTAGCCGCGCCAGCCTGCTTGCTGGGCCCCGCAGTCCAGCAAGGCCCTCGCCGCTCTGGCGCCGGTTCCTGCGGCGAGCTAAGGCATCGGACCGAAAAGTGAAACTCGGTTTTCGGACGAAAACGATGCCACATTGAAGAGCGATATCGCCAGGGCCGTCTTCGCCCTGGCGATATCGCGCGCCGCCCGCCTCCGCGCAAGGAACGCCTGCCGCATGACCGATCCCCTTCCGACGCGCCGTCACAGCCGCTTCTGGCTCTACGGTCCCACGCTTCTGCTCGTCATCCTGGCCGCCGCCTGGTCCGCCTTCTGGTTCTACGCGCGGGGCCGCGCCACGGCCGAGATCGATGCCGCCCTGGCGCGCGAGGCCGAGCGCGGCCGCACCTGGACCTGCACCGATCGCACGATCGGCGGCTATCCATTCAGAATCGAGCTGCGCTGCAATGCGCTCGCGCTGACCTCGACGCGCTGGGGAGACGCCGTCCGCGTCGAGACCGGTCCCGCCGTCGCCGTCGGCCAGATCTATTCGCCCAGCCTCGTGATTTTCGAGCTCACCAGCCCCGCCAAGGTCACCCTGCCGGAAGGCCGCTCGCTCGCGCTCACCTGGAGCAATCTCGATGCCAGCCTCGCCTGGC
The DNA here is from genome assembly GCF_056395345.1 of Allobosea sp. 10L422. Classification (NCBI taxonomy): domain Bacteria; kingdom Pseudomonadati; phylum Pseudomonadota; class Alphaproteobacteria; order Hyphomicrobiales; family Alloboseaceae; genus Allobosea; species Allobosea sp. 10L422. Next base: position 112,016 of record NZ_JBFTJI010000010.1, on the reverse strand, counting down.
GCAATCCCGAGCGCTTCGCTCTCGTCGCCAGCGACCTGACAGCCGTTCAGACGGCGCCCGGCCTGAATCCGGAGACCTGGAGCAGCAAATCCCTGGAGACCCATCTGCGCCGCAATCCATCTCGGCCAGCTACCGACCAGGCCGTCGACATCGCCCTCACGGCCAAGGGGACGGTCCTGCCGCCGATCGACGCGCTGCTCGGCAACACCGATACCGGCGAGATCGCGCTGGATGCGACGCTGACCCAGGCCGAGGCCTTCCGCAAAGGCTTCAACCCCGATGCGCTGGAAAACTGGCGCGGCGCCAACGGGGCCTTCGAGCTGACCCGCCTCGTCTCGACCAAGGGCAAGGCCCGCGTCGACGGCAGCGGTGTGTTGCAGCTCGACCCGATGCGTCGCGTCTCCGGCGACCTCCGGCTGGCCGCAGCAGGCATCGAGCAGATCGGCGGGATGCGCATCGGCAACCTGCTCGGAGGGCTCGGCGGCCTTCTCGGCGGCCGCGGCGCGGAGAAGTCGGCGGCACCCGGCCTCACCCCGCTGCCGCCGGTGTCGCTGCGCGACGGCCGGGTCTTCATCGGGCCCTTCCGGCTGCCGCTCCAGCCGCTGCCGCCGCTCTACTGAGCACAAAAAAGGGGCGCCGAGGCGCCCCTTGCTCGTTCTGTGATGCGGCGCCGGCTCAGGCGGCCGGCAGGGCCGCACGCGGCGCCTCGATGCGGGTGATGGCCTTCTTGACCGCCTCCTGCACCTTCTCGAAGGCGCGCACTTCGATCTGGCGCACGCGCTCGCGCGAAACGCCGAACTCCTCGGAGAGCTGCTCCAGCGTGATCGGATCCTCGGCGAGACGACGCGCCTCGAAGATCCGGCGCTCGCGCGGGTTCAGCACTGCGAGCGCCTCGTGCAGAGCCGTATGACGGTTGCTGCTCTCCTGCGAATCGGCGAGGCGGCGCTCCTGGCTCTCGGAATCATCGACCAGCCAGTCCTGCCATTCGCCCTCGCCATCCTCGCGCAATGGTGTGTTGAGCGAAGCGTCGCCGCCGAGGCGGCGGTTCATCTCGACCACATCCTGCTCGTTGACGCCGAGCTTGGTCGCGATCTGCTTGACCTGATCGGGGCGCAGATCGCCCTCGCCCAGCGCCGAGATCTTGCTCTTGGCCTTGCGCAGGTTGAAGAACAGCTTCTTCTGGTTGGCCGTGGTGCCCATCTTCACCAGCGACCAGGAGCGCAGGATGTACTCTTGAATCGAGGCTTTGATCCACCACATCGCATAGGTGGCGAGGCGGAACCCCTTGTCAGGCTCGAAGCGCTTGACCGCCTGCATCAGGCCGACATTGCCTTCGGATACGACTTCGCCGATCGGCAGGCCGTAGCCGCGATAGCCCATGGCGATCTTGGCGACGAGGCGAAGATGCGAGGTAACGAGCTTGTGCGCCGCATCGCGGTCGCCATGCTCGCGCCAGCGCTTGGCCAGCATGTATTCCTCGCTCGGTTCCAGCATCGGGAACTTGCGGATTTCGTCGAGATAACGTGACAGCCCGCCTTCGGCGGACAGGACAGGCAGCGAAGCACTCGCCATGCGCGTGTCTCCTCATCAAGGCTCCCGCTGTGCGGCAGGCCCACCGCGCGATCAACCTTCGCGCAGGTTTCGGATGATGCGAGTAAATCCAACGCAGCAACTGCTGTGGAGTTCGGCTGGACTGATCGCGTGCGGCGCCCCCTTGGCCATCCGCATCCGACAACCCCAGTATATGCGAACTCAGTCTGGCGGAAAGGTGGCAGAGAAGCCAGATTGACTCACAGCGTCGCGAGCGCGGTTTGCAGATTCGCAAAATCCCTGGGCGGCTCGGACTCGAACAGCATTTCCTCGCCCGTGGCGGGATGCGCAAAGCCCAGGATGGCGGCATGCAATGCCTGGCGCCCCAGCGCGGCGAGCGCCGCCCGCGCGTCCGCGGGCAGTCGCACCGCCTTGGTGACGAATCCCGAGCCGTAGAGCTGGTCGCCGAGCAGCGGGTGGCCGATATGGCTCATATGCACGCGGATCTGATGCGTGCGCCCAGTCTCCAGCCGGCACTCGATCAGGCTCGCCAGCGGCTCGGTCTCGTCGAGCCCCTTGAGCAGGGGCGGGTAGCGCTCGATCAATTCTATGTGCGTGATCGCCTCGCGGCCACGCCCCTCCTTGACCACCATCATCTTCTCGCGATTGCGGTTCGATCGCTCGATCGGCGCATCGATCGTGCCCTGGTGCAGCCTCGGCACGCCCCAGACGATGGCGAGATAGGCCCGCTGCAGCGGGCCGGTGCGGCCGTGATCGGCGAACTGCTTGGCGAGCTTCTGATGCGCCTGATCGTTCTTGGCGACGACGAGCAGTCCGCTGGTATCCTTGTCGAGCCGGTGCACGATGCCCGGCCGCCGGACGCCGCCGATGCCGGAGAGGCTCTCGCCGCAATGCGCGATCAGCGCGTTGACGAGCGTACCATCCTCATGGCCCCCCGCCGGATGGACGACCAGCCCCGCCGGCTTGTCGATGACGATGAGATGTTCGTCCTCATAGACGACATCGAGCGGGATATCCTGCCCGATGGGCTCGGCCGGCTTGGCCTCGGGCATGATGAGGGCGAGTTCGTCGCCTTCGACAACCTTGCGGCTCCCGTCGCTGACGACGGCGCCGTTGAGGCGGACGCCGCCCTCCTTGATGACGTGCTGCAGCCGCGCACGTGAAATCTCGCCCGCGAGCAGCGCGAGTGCCTTGTCGAGGCGTTGGCCGGCCTGTTCGGGGCCGACCTGCAGGGTCACGCTGGCATTCGGATCGAGAACGGATGTCATCGCGCCGCTATACGTTGCATGCGGCGGGACCGCACGCCTTTTCCGCGTCCGTGACAAAACCTCCGCAGTCATCCTGGGTCGAACTGGGGGCAACCGGGATGCTTGCGGAGGGTAGCGATACGAACTGGCTCAGCCGAACAGGCGGAAGCCGCTCTTCTTCGGCTCCGGCGGCGGCTCGTCGTCCGGCCCCGGGTCATCAGGCGCATGCGAGACCGGGAAGATCACCGGCTTGGGCGGCGCGGCTTCGCGCGCAACCGCCGCAGGCTTGACCGTTGGGGCCGATGTGACTTCGGCGGCACGTGCTTCGGCCGGCTTCGCGGCCTCCACCACCACGTCGACCGGTTTCGCCGCGGCAGCCGGCTTCAGCTCCTCCTTGGGAGGGGGCTGCACCACCGCTGCGGCCGGCTCCGGCTTCGGTTCTTCCTTCGGTCCGGGCGCAGCCGGGGGCGCAACCGCCGCGGGCTCGATCGTCGTCGCCGAGACCGGCTTGATCTCGATCAGCTTGGTCGAATCGTCGAGGTCGACCAGCACGTCGTCGAGTGCCTGAGGCGGGCTCCCCAGCGTCGCCGGCGGCACGGTCCAGACGAAGGCGTCGAGCCGTCCCGTAATCGGCGAGACCGGCATCCAATGGTCGGAGACCAGCCCGTCCGCGACCCAGGCCGCATCATGCGGTGCCCGCGTCGCCCGCGCCAGCCATTCGCGAACCCGGCCAGCGGCGCCATGCTCGGCTTCCTCAAGCTCCGCCATCAGCAGGCAGGCGCGCACCGAGGCGCCGCCGGCTAGCAGCGGCTTCAGGGTCTCGCGCGCCTTCTGGAATTCGCGCGCCTGGATCGCGGCGCCGGCCAGCGCCAACACGCTTTCGGGGTCGGCCGGCCGCAGCTTCGACAAGGTGGTCGCACGGTTGAGCCGGTCGAGCGCACTGTCACCCGGCCGCGCGTCGAGATAGGCGGCCGCGATATCGGGATGCGGAGCTTCGCGCCAGGCGGCCTCCAGCAGCCTGGACGCCTTGCGGACATCTCCGCGCTCCGACAGCATCCGTCCGGCAAGCGCGGCGGCCGGCGTCAGCGACGGCGCGAGCTTCACCGCCTCGAGAGCGGCAGCGAGCGCCTTCTCCGGCTCACGGTCCCGCTCCTGCAGAGCTTCGGCCGCGAGCAGCACGGCGCGCTGGCGTCGCGCCTCCGCCTTGTCGGCAAGCCGCAGCGCGGCGCGGCGCTCGACGGCCGTGCGCGCCGCCTGCCAGTCGCCGGCATTGGTATGAAAATCGAGCAGCGCATCATTGGCCCAGGCGAGCGAAGGAGAGCGGCGCACGGCGTCATCGGCGAAGGCGCGGGCCGCCGCCATGTCGCCGCGGCGCTTGGCCTCGACGAAGAGACCGCGCAGGCCGAGCACGCGCGTCTCCGGCTTGTCGAGCATGGCCTTGAAGGCAGCCTCCGCCTGACCGCGATCGCCTGAGAGCTGCGCCGTCTGCGCTTCCAGCAGCAGCGTCAATGGCTCGTTCGGCACGAAACGGCGCGCTTCGCTGGTATAGCGCCCGGCCGCGACGGGATCGCCCGCGCCGATCGCGACCATGCCGCGCGAGACGGCCTCGAAGCCGCGCGCCCGACGCCTGGCGCGCGAGGACAGGCTGAAGGCCGAGGGCAGGCCGAAGACGAAGCGCAGCACCGCCCAGACCAGCAGCACGATGAACGCAAGCGCCACGACGCCGACCGCGGCAATCGCGACGCTGGTCTCGATACGGTAGCCCTGCCAGAGCACCGAGACCTCGCCCGGACGATCCGCAAGCCACACCGCGCCGAAGGCAAGGCAGGCGAAGACGGCGAGATAGATGAGAACGCGAACCATGGACCCTCTATCCTCCGTCAGCCGGCGGCGCCGAGCGCCGCGACCGCATCCTGCGCGATCTTGGCGATCGCCGCATCCGCCGCAGCCCGTTTCTGTAGATCGGCGCCGAAATCCGCACTGGCACGGCGCGCCGGCTCGGGCAACTGTCCCCACAGTGCCGCAGCCTTCGGCATGTCGCCGGCCGCAATGGCGGCATCGAGCCGGATCGGCAATGTCGCCGGATCGTTCGAGCCGTTATCGCCGACCGGGCGGACCGTGACGATCCGGCTGGCGAGGCCGAGGAGTTTGTCCGACCAGCTGCCGGATTGCGGCGTGACCTCGCGCTGGAACATCACACCATGCTTGCGGAAGCCCGTAAGCAGGGCCTGTTGTGTCGGCGCACCTGAAGAAGCGACGGCGGCTAGAGCCGTCAGATCGGCTTGCGCGACGCCGCTCTTCGCCAGCGCCGCGACGTCGCCGACGAAAGGACGTCCGCCGGCGAGCGCACGCTGCACCCGCTCGGCCAAGACGACCCGCGCCGCGGCGGTCGCTTCGGGGCCGATCGCGGCCGCGCTCTTCGCCTGCGCCTCGACCGCGCCGACGCGACCCGTGATCTGGTCGAGTCGCTGCCCGAGCGCCGCTGTCGCCGCCTCTGCCCGCTGGGCCTGGGCCGCGAAGGCGCTCGTATCGGGCGCAGATGCGTTGCCGAGGGCCCCCAGCTTGCCGGCGAGCGCTTGCATCTCCGAGCCCGCTTTCGTCACCGCGTCCGACGCGGCGGTCGCCTTGCGGTCGGCCAGCGCGATGCTGGTCTGCACGGCATCGATCCGGTTGCGCAGCTCGGCGATCTGCTCGCCGGTCGCCGCCGGGCTGACCCGATTCAGCGCCAGGAACACGCCGCCCGCTCCGATGATTCCGCCGACAAGCCCGGCTGCGATCAAGTGCAGCCAGGGCGTTCCCGCCGGCGGCTGGCGCTCGCCGGCATCTCGCTGCGGCTCGACGGGCGGCGGCCTGAATTCCTGCGGCAGCGCCTCCGTCGGCGCAATCGCTTCCGGGGGATGGGCGTCTGCATGAGCGGTATCAGGCGCTGCTGCAGGCGCTTCCTCCTCGGCCTTGAGCTCGATGGTCGGCGGGGTGCGTTTGAGGCTGCCGTGCGGCTCCGGCCGGGCGGGGTCGGATGCGCCGGCCCGCGCGGAAACCTGTTCCAGCGCGGCAAGCATCCCCGCCTCCTCCGGGTGCTCGGCGACAAGCACCGTGCTGGCACCCGCCGCGATCAGCGGTGCCGCAACATCAGCCGACATGACGACATGGGTGAGCTCGAGCGCCGCGTCCGAGACACCGGCGGCCTGTGCCAGTGCGATGAAGGTGCGGGCCCCGCGCGCCGAATAGTGGAGAGCCGCATCGCCCGGCTGACCATGCCGCAGCGCGGCTTGCGTATCCTCGGGCAGGACGGTGACGGGCTCGGCCGCATAGGCGGTCCAGAGCGTCACCGCGTAGCCGGCTTCCTTGAGCCGGTCCGGCACATCCTCCTTGCGATCGCGCCCGACGATCATCAGCAGCTTCGCTGGAGCCGGAAGCGTCCGCTTGATCAATTCGATCAGGTCGTCGCGGTCGCCATCGGCACTGCGCGCATCGTCGAGTCCGGCTTCGCGGACCCTGGCCGCCGTTCGCGCACCGACGGTGAAGACCGGCAGGTCACGCCAGCCGGCCGGCCCTTCGGTGAGTGCCGGGATGGCGTTGCCGCTCGTCAGCACGATCGCGTCGAACGCAGCCTCCGGTGCTGCTCCGGGCAGCCGCACTACGTCGAAGAGCGGCGCGAGCACAGGCTCGAAACCATGATCGGCAATGGCGCGCGCGGTCCGTTCGGCATCGGGGCGGGGACGGAAGACGAAAACGCGCATTCACAGCTCCTGACAAGAAGGGCAACGACCACCGGACGATGCGCAAACGATGCAGCGAACCGCGTTCGATCCGCATTGAGGCGGAACAATGATGCCGTGCATGCCGTCTCCGTTTTTGTCTCTGCAGCAAAGGTCGTGGCCCACGCCCCTTGGCCTTGCACCGTACCGCGCACTATACGAAGGAATGGCCGGCGAGGAACTGCCGGACATGACCCCTCGTCCCGTTCTTCCGTTCCGTGAGGTTAATCGAACGATCATGCGTGTCCTTGGGATCGAGACGACCTGCGACGAAACAGCGGCCGCGATCGTCTCCGTCGAGCGCTCGGGCGAGAGCAAGATCCTGTCGAACGAGGTGCTGAGCCAGATCGCCGCCCATGCGGCCTATGGCGGCGTCGTCCCGGAGATCGCGGCGCGCGCCCATGTCGAGGCGATCGACCGCATCATCGCGCGCGCCTTCGCGACGGCAGGCATGAAACCCGGTGAGATCGACGCCGTTGCGGCGGCGGCCGGTCCCGGCCTGGTCGGCGGTGTCATGGTGGGCTTGACCGCCGGCAAGGCGATCGCGCTCGCGACCGGCAAGCCCTTCATCGCGATCAACCATCTCGAGGCGCATGCGCTGACCGCCCGCCTCACCGACAACCTCGCCTTCCCCTATCTCCTTCTGCTGGTTTCCGGCGGCCACACCCAGTTGCTGGCGGTGCGCGGCGTCGGCGACTATCTCAAGCTCGGCGGAACCATCGACGACGCGGTCGGCGAGGCTTTCGACAAGATCGCCAAGATGCTGGCCCTGCCCTACCCCGGAGGCCCCTCGGTCGAGCGCGAGGCGTTGAAAGGCGACCCCGAGCGCTTCGATTTCCCCCGCCCGATGCAAGGCCGCGCCAATCCGGATTTCTCGCTCTCCGGCCTCAAGACCGCCGTGCGCCTCGTCGCCGAGCGGATCGCACCGCTTTCCGACAATGACGTCGCTGATCTCTGCGCCTCCTTCCAGGCTGCCATCGTCGACGTCATGGTGGACCGCACCCGTGCCGGGCTGCGCGCCTGCCGCGAGGCAGGCATCACGCCCTCGACGCTCGTCGTCGCCGGCGGCGTCGCAGCCAATCAGGCGATCCGTAGCGGGCTGACGCGCCTCGCCACCGAAGCCGGCCTGCCGATGGTCGCCCCACCGCAGGCGCTCTGCGGCGACAATGGCGCGATGATCGCATGGGCCGGGCTCGAGCGTCTCCGCCTCGGCCTCGTCGACGACATGACGGTTGCCGCCCGCCCGCGCTGGCCGCTCGACGAGCTCTCGGCCAAGCCTACGACCGCCGCATGAAACGCGCAGCGGCCTACGCGACCATCGGCGTCGTCGGCGCCGGTTCCTACGGCGCGGCGCTGGCGCTCGCCGCAGCCCGCGCCGGGGGCAAGGTCCGGCTTTGGGCGCGCGACCCGGAGACCGTCGCGGCCATCGAGCGCAGCGGCCAGGCGCCGCGCCTGCCCGATGTCGTGCTGCCCGAAACGATTCGCGCCACGGCCTCTCTCGACGACCTCGCGGATTGCAGCGCGCTGATCATCGCCGTACCGACCCAGAATTTGCGTTCGGCCTGCCAGAATCTGGCTGGGCATCTGCCGGCGGGCGTGCCGATCGTCTCCGCCGCCAAGGGCATCGAGCAGACGAGCGGCCTGTTTCCGACTGAGATCATCGAGAGCGTGCTACCCGGCGCCCGCACCGCGATCCTGTCTGGCCCGAGCTTTGCCGCCGATATCGGGCGCGGCCTGCCGACGGCGGTGACGCTCGCGGCGGCAGAACCGGAGCTGGCGCAGGCGCTGGCCGAGGCGCTCAGCTCGCCAGCCTTCCGCATCTATCACTCCGGCGATCCGCTCGGCGTCGAGATCGGCGGCGCTGCCAAGAACGTGCTCGCCATCGCCGCCGGCATCACCATCGGCCTCGGCTACGGCGAGAGCGCGCGCGCGGCGCTGGTCGCGCGCGGCTTCGCGGAACTGCGTCGCTTCGGCGAGGCCTATGGCGGCGAAGCGGAAACCCTGATGGGGCTGTCGGGCCTCGGCGACGTCGTGTTGAGCTGCGCCTCCCCGCAATCGCGCAATTTCGCCTATGGTCTGGCGCTCGGGCAGGGTCGCAGCCCGGCCGAGGCGGCAGGCGGCAAGCTCGCCGAAGGCGCCTTCACCGCCCCGATTCTGGTCGAAATGGCGCGCTCCCGGAGCATCGAGACGCCGATCGCCGAGGCCGTCGCCGAGATCATCGCCGGGCGCATCGGCGTGCGGGAGGCCGTGGCCGCCCTGCTCGCCCGCCCGATTCGGGCGGAACGATAGGGAGAGGGACATGGCAAACGACTGGTCCGACCTCACCAAGCGCGTCGCGCGCGGCATCGCCGAAGTCCGCAAGACCACGGGCTCGGAGCTCGTCGCCGAAGGCCAGCCCGTGCCGCTGGCCGGGCGGATCGCCGGCCCGGTGCTCCAGCATCGCCGGCGCAAGGCCGAGGGCACGCATCGCTTCGTGCTGATCCTGCCCTTCGGCGAGGGCGAGGTCCGGATCGAGCTCGACCCCAAGGATTACGCCGCACTGACGCGCGAGATGGTGCGGTTCTGGAATGAACAGGGCGAGGCGGCGTCGCAGCCGCCGGTGCCGCACAAGGAGGACGAGGCCTGATGGCTCACTGGCTGATCAAATCCGAACCCTCGGTCTGGTCCTGGGACGACCAGGTCAAGGCCGGCGTCAAAGGCACGCCTTGGGACGGAGTGAAAAATCATACCGCCAAACTCAACCTGATGGCGATGAAGAAGGGCGATCAGGTCTTCTTCTATCACTCCAACGAGGGGCTCGAGGTCGTCGGCATCGTCGAGGTCATCAGGGAAGCCTATCCCTGGGAAGACGCCGGGCCGCCCTGGGTGCTCGTCGATTTCAAGGCGGTGAAGCCGCTGCCGAAGCCCGTTTCGCTCGCAGCGGTCAAGGCCGAGCCGAAGCTCGCCAAGATGTCGCTCGTCACCTCCTTCCGCCTCTCGGTCCAGCCGGTGACGGACGAGGAATGGGCCATCGTCTGCAAGATGGGCGGCCTCTGACCGCTCAGCCGCGATAATATCCGGCGAAGGGCGGATAGGTCGCCAGGGCCCGTGGCCTGTAGGGCAGCTTCTCATCGAGGATCGGCACCGCCTGCGCCTGCAGGCGCGTCTCGACGGCCGGCGCCATCCGTGCCGGTTGCGGCTGGAACCCGTGCAGCACGAAACTTTCCCGCGTGCCCTCGCTCCAGGGCAGCCACGATGTCTTGCGCTCGTCATGCTGCAGGCCGAGCGCATCCGGTCTGAGCTCCGCGACCAACCCCGGCTCGACCATGAGCGGAGGCATGGCCGCCCGCGCTTCCGCGATCATCCAGCCGAGCGTCAGGTCCGACAGCCCCATCTGCAGGCCATAACCGCCGCCGATGTCGGTATGGACGCCGGCGAACCAGACCTGCCTGATTTGTCCCGGCGGCGCCTGCGTCTCGTCCCAGAGCTCGGGCGCGAAGACCTGCCGGTTCTCGTCGATGGCGAGCGCCTGGCGGCCATGGGCGACCTGCCGGTTGAGGATCGCGTCGTGGAATTTGTGGCGCCCCGGCAGGCTCCCGATAGCCGGCAGGCCGAGCGCGCGCACCGTATCCCAGACGCCGACGAAGAAGGGGGGCGCCGGCTGGGTAGCATGGCGTTGCCGGAACGCCGCCGCGGCCTCGATCCGCGCTGCGCGGTCGCGGATCATGTAGACATCCTTCACCGCGCTGGCCGCAAGCGCCCGCACCTCGCGCGCCTGAATCGCGTCGGTGAAACCGTCCCAGCGCAGGACATTGATAAAGCCGCCCGGCACGCCGCAGAGCGCAAGCACCCCGCCGAGGCTGCGCACCGTGTAGGCGCCGCGGCTGAAGCCGAACAGGAAGATGCGGTCGCCCCGCCTGTAGGCGCAGAGCAACGCGGCGTAGCAGTCGATGATGTTGTCGGTGATGCCGTAGCCGGTTGCCTGGGCGAGGAGGTCCTTGAAGCGCCGAAACGGCCCGCGAATCTCGCCCTCGTCGGGGTTGGAGCCAAGGCCGGGGTCGTAGAAGCAGATCTGGCGGGCGGGATCGACCTCCCGCGTCGCCATGAACAGGCGATAGATGCTCGTCCAGTTGATCGGGTTCGCGCCTCCGGCCTGCCCCGTCCCATCCGAGAAGATGCAGACATTGCGCGCCATGGAGCCCCTCCTGCCCCCGCACCCTACCATGTGATGAGACGCTCCGGGGACAATTTGGCCCGGAACCATGCTTCCAGCGCCTGCCCCTGCCACGAAAGTGCGACGCACAATGGGTTGCCGCGCCGCGCTCGCATCCTATGATGCGCGGAATTCAAAGGAAGCGATGTCCCCGACAGCTCGCGAGAGCCGAGGGACCAACGCAACACAGACGGCCTAAGTCTGGGGAGACACCCGAATGTCCGAGACGATCTACGACGTGCCCGCCGGCTGGTCCGAGAAGGCCTGGGTCGACAACGCTCGCTATCAGGAGATGTATGCGGCCTCGGTCGCGGATCCCGAGAAATTCTGGGGCGAGCACGGCAAGCGGATCAACTGGTTCAAGCCCTACACCAAGGTCAAGAACACCAGCTACGAGCCGGGCAAGGTCTCGATCAAATGGTTCGAGGACGGCACCACCAATGTCGCCCATAACTGCGTCGACCGGCACCTCGCCACGCGCGCCGACCAGACCGCGATCATCTGGGAAGGCGACAACCCTGCCGAGTCGAAGACGATCACCTACGGCCAGCTCCATGCCGAGGTCTGCAAGTTCGCGAACGTGCTCAAGGCACATGGCGTTGCGAAGGGAGACCGCGTCACCATCTACCTGCCGATGATCCCCGAGGCGGCCTATGCCATGCTCGCCTGCGCGCGCATCGGCGCTGTCCATTCGGTGGTCTTCGGCGGCTTCTCGCCCGATTCGCTGGCGAGCCGCATCGAGGATTCCGATTCCAAGATCGTCATTACTGCCGATGAAGGCCTGCGCGGCGGCCGCTCGGTCCCGCTCAAGAAGAACGTGGACCTCGCCGACGACAAGGTGAAGGGCGGCATCGGCACCGTCATCGTCGTCAAGCGCACCGGCGGCAATGTCGCGATGAAGGACGGCCGCGACGTCTGGTATCACGACGAAGCCGCCAAGGTTTCCGGCGATTGCCCGGCGGCCGAGATGAATGCGGAGGACCCGCTCTTCCTGCTCTACACCTCGGGCTCGACCGGCAAGCCGAAGGGCGTTCTGCACACCACGGCCGGCTATCTGGTCTACGCAGCGATCACCCACCAATACGTCTTCGACTACCATGACGGCGACGTCTACTGGTGCACCGCCGACGTCGGCTGGGTGACCGGCCACAGCTACATCCTCTATGGCCCGCTCGCGAATGGCGCGACGACGCTGATGTTCGAGGGCATCCCGACCTATCCGTCGATCTCCCGCTTCTGGGAGGTGATCGACAAGCACAAGGTCAACACCTTCTACACSGCGCCGACYGCSATCCGCTCGCTSATGGGCGCMGGCGAGGAGCCGGTGAAGAAGACCAGCCGCCCSTCGCTGCGCCTGCTCGGCTCGGTCGGTGAGCCGATCAATCCGGAAGCCTGGGAGTGGTATCACCGTGTCGTCGGCGAGCGCCGCTGCCCGATCGTCGACACCTGGTGGCAGACCGAGACCGGCGGCATCCTGATCACGCCGCTGCCGGGCGCCACCAAGCTCAAGCCCGGCTCGGCCACCCGGCCCTTCTTCGGCGTCAAGCCCGAGATCGTCGATGCTGCCGGCCAAGTGCAGGAAGGTGCTTGCGAGGGCAACCTCGTCATCGCCGACAGCTGGCCGGGCCAGATGCGCACGGTCTATGGCGACCAYMAGCGCTTCRWGGAWACCTATTTCGCSACCTAYSCGAACAAGTATTTYACCGGYGACGGCTGCCGGCGCGACGCMGACGGCTATTACTGGATCACCGGCCGCGTCGACGACGTSATCAACGTSTCCGGCCAYCGCATGGGCACGGCGGAGGTCGAATCGGCGCTGGTCGCTCACCCGTCGGTCTCGGAAGCTGCGGTCGTCGGCTATCCGCACGACATCAAGGGCCAGGGCATCTATGCCTATGTCACCCTGATGGCCGGCGAACAGCCCAGCGACACGCTGCGCAAGGAACTCGTCGCCTATGTCCGCAACGAGATCGGCCCGATCGCCTCGCCGGACCTGATCCAGTTCGCGCCCGGCCTGCCCAAGACCCGCTCCGGCAAGATCATGCGCCGCATCCTGCGCAAGATCGCCGAGGACGAGTTCGGCGCGCTCGGCGACACCTCGACGCTGGCCGACCCGGCCGTCGTCGACGACCTCATCGAGAACCGCCAGAACAAGCGCAAGGCGGGCTGATGCCCTTGGTGGCGGCGCTCAATGGGCAGCCGCCACCACTTCGATCTCGACCTTGAATTCCGGCCGGGTGAAGCCCGAGACGATCATCAGAGTCGAAGCCGGCGGCGGCGCACCGACATGGCCGTCGCGCGATTCCATATAGCCCTTCATGTAGGCGCGGTCGGTGACATAGGCATTGACCCGCACGATGTCGGCGAGCGTCATCCCGGCCTCGGCCAGAATCGCTGCGATATTGGCAAAGCACAGGTCGGCCTGCGCCCGGACATCCTCGGGCACGCTCCCATCGGCGGCGATCCCGAGCTGGCCGGAGCAGAAGACGAGCCGCTTGCCCACCGGCAATTCCATACCATGGCTGTAACGGGCGAAGGGCGGCGCAATCGCGGCGGGGTTGAGCGGCTTCATATCGCGAGGTCTCCGGGAATCGCCCGGACTATGCCTGCCCACATCTGTTGGAACCAGAGCATCTGTCACGGGTTCGCATCGCGCCCGGCCTGCGCTAGATCATGCTCATGCCGCGTTCATTGCGTTCCTGTGTTAATGACGCAAAGTTCGGCTGACCGAGATCGGAACCCGCGCCGCATGACGACGACGAAGATTGCCACGCCTGCCGCCCTCGCCCGCGCGGCCGCCCTTCTGCCTCTGCTGGTTCTGACCGCCTGCGCAGGTTCTCAACGCTTCACCGGCCCGGTGATGAATTCGCCATCCTACGGTCAGCCGGTGCTGCCTTCCGCGCCTCCGGTCAGCTCGGCACCGATCACGTCGGAGCCGCTGCCGCCGCCCCCCGGCTCTCCGATGGCCTCCGCTCCCCCGTCGGCAGGCGGTGGCCTGCCCGCGCCGCAGGACCCGTTCTTCAATCCCGGCGCCGGCGCGCCGCAGGGCCAGCCGCTGCCGCCAGGCGGCCAGCCCTTGCCGCCGACAGGCCAGCCGGAGCAGTCGCCCGGCCTGCGCGGCAGCAGCAACCAGGTCGCAGGGCTCGGCTCAAGCGCCACCGCGCCGCGCGCGGCCGGAAGCCGCGACGGCATGGTCGGCGGCTGGACGGCACGGGAGGCGACCGGCGGCTCCTGCCGGATTCAGCTGTCAAGCACGCCGACGCTCGATCTCTATCGCGCCAGCTCGTCGGGCTGCGCGAATAGGGATCTCCAGAAGATCACGGCGTGGGACTATCGCGACGGCGAGGTCTATCTCTACCAGCAGGGTGGCACCGTTGCGGCCCGTCTGCGCGGCGGCCCCAGCTCGCTCGATGGGGCAGTGACCAAGTCCGGTGCGGGGCTGTCGCTCAGCCGGTAATCCGCGGCCCCGCATCTGGATCGCGGGCGGAAGGATGCCAATCCGCCCTCGCCGCATTCGACCGACAAGGAATTAGGGTCTGAGCGCGCGTGCAAGCAGGGTCGTCGGCCAGAAATTCTTCTGGATCGACAGGGCGAGCGTCGCAAAGCCGGTCGCATTGTCCAGCGCCTCGTCGAGAATGGTGAAGGGTGTCGGCCCTCCCGTCATGATCACGCCTTCCACATCCGCGTAGCCGCCGACGAGATCCGCTTCGAACTTGGCGGCGAGCCGGCGCATCGCCGCGTTGCCGGGCAGGCAGGTCATGTAGAGCGTGCGGATGCTGCGATTGCGCGCCGCGGTGATCAATCGGTGAAAAAGGTCCGAGCCGATACCGCGGCGGCGCCAGCCGCTCTCGACGCTGAAAGCCGCCTCGCCGGTCTGCGCGACGATGTCGTCGAGACCGCGCAGCTCGGCCGCACCGCGCACGATCCCGTCTTCGACATAGGCATAGACCAGTCCGCCCACGCCGAAGGTCGTCGCCGCGTAGTTCTCGAGAAAGGCATCATTGACCGCGGTGCCGAACCGCTGATGGCGTGTCACGGGATCGAGCCGTAGCAGATGCTCCCGCAACAGATCGCGTTCCGTCGGCCAAAGCCGCCGGATCATGCCGGTGCCGGCCTTCACGCCGGCGAGTTTCGAACGAGCCAATTATCATCTCCTGAACAGCGCGAAGCGCGCACTGCCGACCAGGAGCGTATCTTCCCTAAAGCGTTCTCCAGATTGTGCGGGATTCGGGCGAATGCAAGGCGCCGACCTGCGGCATTTTTGCCGGGTCTGACCAAGATTTAAGCCTGAAACGCAAAACATCATGCAGAAAAGACATGATGACCGGCTCTCCACAGCCTGGGGATGCCACGAAAAAAAGCACTACAACCGCGGATATCGTCGTGCGATAATTTCGCACGTACCCCGATGACGGCGCGTCCGGCATGAGCTAAGTTGCGTGCTCCCGGTCACTCATACTTGAAGCTCCATGTTCGATCGTCGCAAGCCTCCTGCTGCCCAGCCTTTCGTCACGCACGAAAATATCGAAGCCAAGGTTAAGTGGTTCGACCCCGAGAAGGGGTTCGGTTTCGCATCGCCCTCCGATGGTTCGGGCGATGTCTTCCTGCACGTCTCGGCGATCGGCCCGCTCGATCAGCAGGACCTGCTGCCCGGCGCCACCATCGTCGCCGATCTCGGCGAGGGACGCCGCGGTCTCCAGGTCGTTGCGATCCACGAGATCGATGCCTCCACCGCGACCCAGACCGCGCCGGCTCCGCGCGCCTTCTCGCCGCGCCCGCCGCGCGATGATTTCGGTGGCGGCTACGGCGATCGGGATCGGGGCGGATTCGGCGGCGATCGTGATCGCGGCTTCGGCGGCGGCGACCGCGGTGGCTTCGGTGGCGGCGGCTTCGGCGGCGGCGATCGCGGCCCTCGCGGCGGCGGCTTCCAGGACCGCGACAGCGGCCCGGTCGAAGGCCCCTTCGACGGCGCCGTGAAGTTCTTCAACTCGGATCGTGGCTTCGGCTTCATCGCCCCCGACAAGGGCGGCCCGGACGTGTTCCTGCATGTCTCGTCGCTGAGCCGCAGCGGCCTCCAGCCGCCGGTCGACGGGCAGCGCGTGCGCTTCTCGATCCGCGCCGGCCGCAAGGGCCCGGAAGCTGCGAACGTCAGCTTCATCTGACCCGAATCGGATCGCTCCAAACGTCAAAGGCCCGCCGATGGCGGGCCTTTTCTTTTTCTCGCTTGAGCAGCAGCCAAACGGCAGCATAGACCGGGAAACGCGCCAAAGGCGCGCTCCCCGCGCCATTCTCAATGGTCGTGATCGCCTTCGAGACCGCCGATGTGCTTCTGGGTGTAGAGTTCGAGGCCGACGCGCTCAATCAGGTCGAGCTGCGTTTCGAGGAAGTCGATATGGCCCTCCTCATCCTTCATCAGCGCCTTGAACAGGTCTTCGGACGGGTAGTCGCCGACGTCACGGCAATACTTCGCCGCTTCCTGATAGAGCGCGCGCGCCTCGACCTCGGCCTTGAGATCGCACTCGATGACTTCTTTGACGTTCTCGCCGATGCGCAGTTGGTCGAGCGTCTGCAGGTTCGGGAATCCTTCGAGGAAGAGGATACGGTCGACGAAACGGTCGGCATGGACCATCTCCTCGATCGATTCCTTCTTCCAGGTCTTGGCCATCTCCTTCAGCCCCCAATTGTCGAGCATCCGGTAATGCAGCCAGTACTGGTTGATGGCTGTGAGCTCCGAGCGCAGCCCCTTGTTGAGATATTCGATGACCTTCTTATCGCCCTTCATGGCGGAGCCCCTCAATCAATTACATTAGAATGATACTAATGTAGACAGGGTAGCCTCAGAAGGGAAGAGGGAAAACCGTCTTCGCTGCGCGCCCGATGCGAGCGGGCAAAGCAAAAAAGCCCGCAGCGACTCAGGCCGCAGCGGCATCCTCGGAGAGGGCGATGCCTTCAAGCATGCGCTCGACGGTGACATGCACCGCGCATTCGATCTCGCGGCTGGCACAGCTATGGCACTGCGTTGCGCAAGCGGCACGCGCCTCGGCCAGGAGGGTCCGCACCTCGCGGGCGCAGCGCCCGCAATCCGGGCTGCAGCCGAGGCAGTCATAGGCCTCGCCCGCCGTCCGCGGACCGCTGCCGTCAGCAGCGACGGTGCCCTTGATCTGACGGCAGGAGATAACGTTGCAGGAGCAAACAATCACGCGTGATGGCCCACCACACGCTTGGTCTCGATCTCTTCGCCATCGGCGCGGCGCAGACGCACGATCACCTCGACCGAGGAGATCACCATCCCTTCCGGCGCCTCCGGCAGGCCGGCGACATGGATCGTCGAGCCCGGGATATCCGTGACCGTCTCGTCGTCCTCGTTGTAGAAGTGGTGGTGCTCCGACACGTTGGTGTCGAAGAACGTCTTGGGCCCGGACACCGAAACCTGGCGCAGCAGGCCGGCTTCCGAGAACTGGCGCAGCGTGTTGTAGACGGTCGCCAGCGACAAGGGCTCGCGGGCGCGGATCGCCTCCTCATAGAGCATCTCGGCGCTGACATGGCGGTCGCCCTTGGCGAAGAGCAGCCAGCCCAGCGCCATGCGCTGGCGCGTCGGCCGCAGGCCGGCGGAGCGCAGACGGGCCTTCACCGAGCTGATCGGGCAGGAGGCAGGGTTCTTCTGCGGCCACGGAATATGGTCGCCTGCCACCGGCTTGTGATCCTGATCCTTGTTCGTCAGAACGCCCATCGATAACGCCTTCCACCACGCCGGTCGCCCGGCCGCGCAGTTTAGAAATCCTCTAAACTACTGATATTACTAACATATTTGCCAAGGTCGGCGTCGGTTGTCAATCTTCGCGGCTGCGACATCCGGCAGCGACCACAGTTTGCCGATCACGAAATCGTACGCTCGGAGACGTCTGCGAGACCTGGCGCGGGGCAGCGGGGCCCGGCCGGCGGCCGCGCTCGCAATCGGCCAGGGGGTCAGTGACCGCCGCCGCCCCCGGCAGCCGCCTTGGGCGGCTTGCGCAGGAAGAGCGACAGCACGACCAGGCTCGCGAAGATCAAGGTCAGGGCAAGGAAGACGTCGCTGAAGGCCATGACCAGCGCCTGCTTGTGGACGCGCTGGTTGATCAGGGCCAGCGCCATCTTCTGCGCTGCGTCGCCATAGTCGCCGAAGCGCTGCACCGTATTGGCGAGCGCCTCCTCCGCCACGCCGCGGCCGGCCACCACCATCTCGTGCAGCCTGGTGATGTGCAGGTCCGTGCGAGTGTTCAGCATCGTGTTGATCACCGCGAGCCCGACGGCGCCGCCGAGATTCCGGGTCAGATTGTAGAGGCCGGAAGCGTTCTTGAGCTGCTGCGGCGGCAGCCTCCCCAACGCGATATTGTTGATCGGCACCATGCACAGCATCAGCGAGCAGCCGCGCAGGATCTGCGGGACGAGAAGCTCGTAGAAGTCCCAGTCCGCGGTGATGAAGGAGGCCCACCAGGTGCCGAGCGCGAACCCTGCGAAGCCGATCATCATCATCACGCGCGGATCGAGCTTGGCCGAGAGCCGCCCCGCGATCGGCGCCGTCAGGAACATGGCAAGGCCGGTAACGAACATGGTCTCGCCGATCATCAGTGCATCGTATCCGCGGATGCGCCCGAGATAGACCGGGTAGAGATAGGTCAACCCGTACAGGCCGATGCCCATGCAGAAGGAGAACAGCGAGCCGAAGGCGAAGTTGCGGTCCTTGAAGGCGTAGAGATCGACCAGCGGGTCGTCGCGCGTCAGTGCCCGCCAGAAGAACAATACGGCGCCGAACACCATCACGACCGAGAAGAGCACGATCTCATGGCTCTGGAACCAGTCGAGCCGCGTCCCCTCCTCGAGCACATATTCGAGGCTGCCGAGGAAAGCGGCCATGCCGGCCAGGCCCAGCCAGTCGAAGCGCTTGATCAGGCTGTGGTCGGGCTTGTCGAAATCGATCAGCGTCCAGGCCGCGATCGTGACGCCGATGCCCGGCACGACGTTGACGAGGAAGAGCCAGTGCCAGGAGAAGGCGTGGCTGAGATAGCCGCCGACCGTCGGGCCGATCGTCGGCGCCAGCGTCGCGACGAGGCCGATCAGCGGCGAGACCACCGGGCGCTTCGACGGCGGAAAGATGGTGAAGGCTGCGGCGAAGACGCCGGGGATCATGCCGCCGCCGATGAAGCCCTGCACGGCGCGCCACAGGATCATCTCGTTGATCGAGGAGGCCTGGGCACAGAGCACGCTGGATATGGTGAAGCCCGCTGCGGCGATCGAGAAGAAGACGCGCGTCGACAGCGCCCGGCTGAGATAGCCGGAAAGCGGGATCATGATCACTTCCGCGATCAGATAGGCCGTCTGCACCCAGGCGATCTCGTCGGCCGAGGCGGACAGGCCGGCCTGGATCTCCGCCAGCGAGGCCGAGACGATCTGGATGTCGAGGATCGCCATGAACATGCCGAAGACCATCGCCAGGAAGGCGAATATCCGGCGTAGGGGGATGGCGTCCGTTGCCGGCGGCGCTCCCGCCGGCGCATTCAGGGTCGCGGTGGCCATGGCGGCCTCCTCGATAGGGGGTCAGCGCTGGCTGGCGGGACGGGGATCGATCGAGACCACGACTGACATCCCCGGCCGCAGCACATGCTGACCGGCCGATTCCTTGTCCAGCGCGATGCGCACCGGAACGCGCTGCACGATCTTGGTGAAGTTGCCGGTCGCGTTGTCGGGCGGCAGCAGCGTGAACACCGAGCCCGTGCCGCCGGCGATGCCGCTGACCGTGCCATGGAAGACCTTGCCCGGCAGGGCATCGACGGTGACGCTCGCCTTGTCGCCGACCTTCAGCGGTCCGACCTGGGTCTCCTTGAAATTCGCATCGACATAGACCTGATCGAGCGGAACGATCGACATCAGGCGCTTGCCGGCGCTGACG
The DNA here is from genome assembly GCF_056395345.1 of Allobosea sp. 10L422. NCBI lineage: Bacteria > Pseudomonadati > Pseudomonadota > Alphaproteobacteria > Hyphomicrobiales > Alloboseaceae > Allobosea > Allobosea sp. 10L422. The sequence continues at coordinate 92,342 of NZ_JBFTJI010000010.1, read as the reverse complement.
AGATCGCCGAGCTGCAGATTGGTGTTGGCGACGACGCCGTCGATCGGCGCGGCGATCTTGGTGAAGGTGAGGTCGCGCTCGGCCTTCTGCTCGGCGACCTTGAGCTCGTCGATCTGGCGGGCGGCCTCGACGCGCTGCGCCTCCAGCACCTTGATATTGGCCTGCGCCTGCACGATGCCGGCCTTGGCGCTCGCGACCGAAGCCACCGCCTGGTCGCGCGCAGCCGTCGCCGCATCGAGTGTTGCCTGCGAGCCGTAGGACTTGGCCGCGAGGCTGTTGGCGCGCTCGAAATCGGCGACCGTGCGGGTCACCGCCGCCTCGGCGGAGTTCTGCTGGGCCTGGGCCTGGGCAAGTGCGGCGCGCGCCGCCTCGACCTGGCTGTCGATGCGCGCCAGCGTGGCTCGCGCCGTGGCGGTCTTGGCCCGGGCACTGTCGAGCGCGATCCGCCAGTCGCCATCATCGAGCGCGACCAGCGGCTGGCCGGCCTTGACTTCCTGGTTCTGCGTCACTGAGACCGCTGCGATATTCGCCGCGAGCTTGGCCGAGATCGTCGCCATCTCGGCGCCGACATAGGCGTCGTCGGTCGAGACGATGAAGCGGCCATTCCGCCACCAGTCGATGCCGTACCACAGGCCGGCGCCGACGACGGCAGTCGCCGCGACCATCATGAGGCCACGCTTCAGCGGGCTCTTGCCGCCCTTGGCCTTCGCAGGCTCGGCAGCAGGCGGGGCGTCCCTGACCGGCGCTTCACGCGCCTCGCGGGCGGTGACGGGCTCGGCCGGCTGGGCGGTCTCGGCCTTGGCATCGACCAGCTTCAGCCGGTCGCGGCGGGGTTCTGATGCGGTTTCAGCAGACATCGTGCGTCCTGCATGTCAATTCGAACCATGCGGTTCGATTGCGCTTGAAATAGCGCGAGAGATATTGCATATCAAGTCAAATCGAACCGATTGGTTCGATTCTTTTTCGCAGCTGCCATGCAGAGCCCGCAGGTCGGGCCAGAGTATGATGACGGAAACCTCTGAAGTCCCGGTAAAGACGGGCCCGCGCAACCGCCGGATCGCCGGCGCGGATCCGGACAAGCGCCGCCAGATCCTCGATGGCGCCTTGCAAATCTTCACCTCGCGCGGCTTCGACGCAGCCAGCATGAGCGACATCGCCGCGGCGGCGAACGTCTCGAAGGGTACGCTCTACGTCTATTTCCAGGACAAGGAGCATCTCTTCGTGGCGCTGATCCAGCGCGAGCGCGAGACGCAGAAGCGCGGCGCCATCGAGGCCCTGAACGAGGATTCCGATCCGGTACGGGCGCTGGGCAATTTCGGCCGCTGCATCGTGCGAATGATCAATGGCGATCTGGCCGTCAGCGCGCATCGCGTCGTCATCGGCGTCGCCGAGCGCATGCCGGATCTCGGCCGGGAATTCTACGAGAACGGGCCGATGCTCGGATCGCGGCTGATTGCGGGTTATCTCGACCGCATGGTTGCCGAGGGCAAGCTCGCGATCGACGATACCTATCTGGCCGCCGTCCAGTTCCTCGATCTCTGCCAGGCGACGCTGACGCGCCCACGCCTGTTTAATGCCGTGCGCATGCCGCCGAGCGACGAGGAGGTCCAGCGCGTCGTTGCCGAGGCGATCGCGATGTTCATGGCGCGCTATGGGCGCGGGACCGGCGCCGAGCCGGCCCCACGCTGATCGCGACGCCTTATTTCAGCGCCTTCAGGCTGTCGATGATCGACGCCAAATCCTTGAGGTTCTCCTTCTCGCCCTCGGGCGAGGCCCAGTAGGTCACCACGAGGCCCTTGGTCTCGGTGGCCTGCAGCAAGGTTAGGCTGACATGGGTAGGGCCGTCCTCGTCCTTGCCGGTCCACTGCACCTGGACGCCTTCCATGCCATTGTTGGAGAACGGCTTCTTCTCCTGCGTCGCGGGATCGACGACGACGCCCTTGCTCTTCAGCCAGGTGACCGCTTCGGCGATGGCCTGTGCGGCGTCCTTCAGCTCCGTCACCTCGACCGAGATGTAGACGGCTTCGTCGTCGGACGTCGATTCGACACCTTTGGCGATCTCGGTGGATTCCCAATCGTCCGGCATCGTGATCACCGCAACGGGGTTGGGATCGGGAATCGAATAGGTCTTGGCGCTTGCGAGCCCGGGCAGCAGGACAAGGCTGGCGGCGAGAACCGCGCGTGCGAGATGGATCGGCATAGGTCGTTCCTGGGAAGAAGACGCCGGATGGCGTAACGTCATCCTATAGCAACATTGCCGCCATGCCGCGCATCCTAAGGCGAAGCTGAGTCTCTATCGCGATCCTTGGTTACCGACCGTCAGCCGGCGACCTGCCTGGCGCGGATGCGCTCGCGATGGGCCGTGTATAGTCCTGACGCCGCGATGATGCTGGCGCCGACATAGGTCCAGATATCCGGGATCGCTGCGAAAACCAGATAGCCGAAGATCGAGGACCAGAGCAGTTGCGAATAGGCAAAGGGCGCTAGCAGCGAGGCATCCGCATACCGGAAGGCCTGAATCAGAAAGATATGCCCTATCGTCGAGATGCCGCCAATGAAGACGCCGATCATGACGGCCTTGAGATCGAGCGCCTGCCAGCTGAACGGCGCCGCCAACGAAAGCAGGATGAAGCCGATTGTGGCGGAATAGGCCAGCGTCACCACTGGAATCTCGGTGCGGCTCATCATCCGGGTCATGATCAGCGAAAACGCCCAGAAGAACGACGAGCCGAGAACGAAGAACGACGCGCCATGAAAGCCGGCGCCACCGGGGCGCACCACAACCATCACGCCGATCAGCCCCACGATCGTGGCCAGCCAACGCCGCCAGCCGACGACCTCGCCCAGAATGGGAATGGAGAGCGCCGTCACGAAGAGCGGCGAGACGAAGGAGGTGGCGGTGGCGTCCGCCATCGGCAGGTCGTGCAGCCCCGCCACGAACAGGATCGAGGAAATCGTCACGCCCAGCGCCCGCAGCACCTGCAGGCCCGGCCGCCGCGTGCTCATCCTGCGAAAGCCGCCGGTGAAACAGACGGTGGCGAGCATGATCGCGGCAAACGTGCCGTAGCGCATCCAGGTGATCTGGAGCGCGGGCAAGGTGGTCGCGAGATATTTGGAGGCGATATCGCCGCTGCACATGAAAATCGATGAGAGCAGCAAGAGCGCGATGCCGCGCGCGGAATTGTCGATGCGAAGCGATCTGCCTTCCTGCGGAGGGGCGACCGGTTGCTCAGGAAGGGGAGCGTTGGGCAAGGGCTCGATTCACGGGCAGGGATGCTCAAGCCTTAGCCGTTTTGCCCTGCATATTCACACGCAAAGACGGTCACCCGCCCATGCGCGTGGACATTGCCCGTGACCCTGCCCGGTTTCCGGACAGGGTGGGCTGCGCAGTCTGCTTTAGGCTGCCTGCTTGCGCGGCTGGATCAGCTTGCGGTTGACCAGCACCTCGGCGATCTGGATCGCGTTCAGCGCGGCGCCCTTACGCAGATTGTCGGAGACGCACCAGAAGGCGAGGCCGTTCTCGACCGTCGCATCCTCGCGGATGCGCGAGATATAGGTCGCGTCCTCGCCGGCCGCCTCATGCGGGGTGATGTAGCCGCCGGGCTCGTGCTTGTCGATGACGAGGATGCCTGGCGCGGTGCGCAGCACCTCGCGCGCCTCGTCGGCGGTAACAGGCTTCTCGCACTCGATATTGACGCTCTCGGAATGGCCGATGAAGACCGGCACGCGCACGCAGGTCGCGGTCAGCTTGATGTTCCTGTCGAGGATCTTCTTGGTCTCGACCATCATCTTCCACTCTTCCTTGGTGAAGCCGTCCTCCATGAAGACGTCGATCTGCGGGATGAGGTTGAAGGAGATGCGCTTCGGAAACTTCTTGGTGGTGACCTCGCCGGCCGAGAACACGGCGCGGGTCTGGTTGAAGAGCTCGTCCATGCCTTCCTTGCCGGCGCCGGAAACCGACTGATAGGTCGAGACGACGACGCGCTTGACGCCGAACTTGTCATGCAGCGGCTTCAGCGCCACGACGAGCTGCGCTGTCGAGCAGTTCGGATTGGCGATGATGTTCATCTTGGAGAAGCCGGCGGCGGCGGCGGCGTTTACCTCCGGCACGATCAGCGGCACGTCGGGATGCATGCGCCAGGCCGAGGAGTTGTCGATGACGACGGCACCCTGCGCGCCGATCTTCGGCGACCAGGTCTTCGAGATCTCGCCGCCAGCCGACATCAGGCAGATGTCGGTGTCGGAGAAATCGAAATGCTCGAGCGCCTTCACCTTCAGCGTCCTGTCGCCGAAGGAAACCTCGGTGCCGACCGAGCGGGACGAGGCCAGCGCCACGACCTCGCCGACGGGGAAGGCGCGTTCGGCGAGAATGTCCAGCATCTCGCGGCCTACATTGCCGGTTGCACCGACCACTGCGACCTTGAAGCTCATGATGTGATCCTTTGCGGATAGGGCGGTTCGGATCTCCCTTTGGGGGCCGCCCCGCGCCGGGCTCGGGGCGGGTTCGGCGATCTGCCCCCGCCGGGGGGAGATGGACCCGGAACCGAGGCGAAGCGTCAGCGCGACGTACCGGCTTTCCCGGTCGTCGTTTTGGTCGTGAGTTTCGTCGTCGTCAGACGGACAGTCACAGAGCCAATCCCGAAGGGCTGCAAAACTTCGCAAGCAGCGCATCGCTGCACCGCGCCATGTCAGAACACCCGCGGCGCGAAAAAGTCAATTCCCCCCAACGGCCAACCTGAATCTCCGCCATTAACCCTGCTCGTTGACCGGTCGTTCACGCTGCCGAGCGATCGGCGCCAGGCGGTAACCTGCCGGCGACTCTTCGCAGCCAGCCTGCCCCGTTGAAGGTTCAGGCGCCAAGGCCAGTGGCGCGGGAGTTGCGTGTTGCGTTTGCGATCGGTCGATGTGGTCCTGACAGTGCAGGCCGGGCTTCGACGGCTCAGGCCGTGGCTTCTGCGCGCCGTCGCCTTCTGCCGCAGCATCGCCGCGCGTCTTGCCGGCATCGACATCATCAGGGTCGTCATCGCTTGCGCCGACCGCGTCGAGGCGGGCTTCCGCCGGGGCGCGCGTGTCGCTCGCCACCTTGTGCCGCACCGCGGGATCGGCTTGACGAGGGCGCTTGCCTGGCGCAGCGCAGCCGCGCTGAGCGGCATCGGTCTGACAGCGGCGCTGATCACCGGCCTTTCCGCCAAGGACGAAGCTCCGCCCCAACTGGCCGGCCTCGCGCCGGCTGCGGCAAGCTTATCGGCTCAAGCCGGGACATCTCCGCATCGACCGCGCAGCTCGGTTACGGCTGAGGATTGGGTCGCGATCGCCCGCCCCGCCGCGAGCTTCAGTTTGGAGACGTCCGAGCTCGGCCGGGAAGCGCCCGCCCTAGAAGCACGGCGCAGTCAGGACGGCAGCCGTCGCGAGGATCTGTTGAGTTTCGGCAGCTTCGCCGAGCCGAAACCGCATCTCGTGCTGCGCCTGGCAACTGGAGACGGCGCAGCCCCCGGAGCCCGCTCCTTCATGGTCGCCCTGGTGCATGAGGCCGCGCAGCGCAGCCTGGCGGTGGAGCGCAGCAGCACGCCGGCCCCGACCGAGACCCGTTTCGGCCCGCTGGAGACCTCCGATGTCGTTCTCGGGGAAGGCACGCAGAGCCGCAACTGCATCGCCTTTCGTTCGCCTCCCGGCGGGGCAACCTTCGCCATGAGCGGGTGGTGGTGCGCAGGATCGAAGCCGAGCGACCGCCGGCAGTTGGCTTGCCTGATCGACCGGCTCGATCTCGCCGGCCCGGTCGATCCGGAATTGCGTGGCATCTTCGCCCGCAGCGAGCTCAATCGCGAGCCGGCCTGCGCACCTCCGCGTCTCTCCGCGACCGGCCGCAAGGCATCCTGGCTCGATGTCGACGGCAACCTGCCGGCCCTGCGGGTGAAGACGGCCAGCGCCGAACCGGTACGCGCCGTTGCCGAGCCCGGCAAGCGTCGCGACAAGCCGAATCGCCGCCAGCCCTGACACTCTCCCGAGACGCCGCCGTTCTAACAAAATTGTTAACGACGGCGTGCTACTCTTTGCGTCGGATTTCTGATGCCTACATGGAGTGGGTGCATCCACTACCGGAGATTGCCGCCATGATGCCGTTCAAGCGTGTTGCCACTGTTCTCGCCATCACCCTGGCGGCGTCGACCGTCTTGGCGACGATGGCCGAAGCGCAGAACCGCCGCGCACCGCTGCGGATCACGATCCAGAAGCGCAGCTATTTCGATGCCGGCAACGTCGTGCCGGTCGGTTCGCTGAACCGCTACGCCACCCAACAGGTTTACGCCTCGCCGGTCTATTCCAACACGGGCGAGTTCTATGGCGAAGGCGCCCTGCCCCCACGCATCGGCGCCGGCGTCAACCCCTTCGCCAATACCTTCTCAACGCCGGGCTACTGACGAGACGCGTCATGGTCGGGTCGAGCCCGACCATGACGGATCGCTTTAAGGCAAAGCCTTGAGATAGCGCACCGGACGCCCGGGCGACGCGGCATTGGCGGCATGGACGATCGCGTTCGCGTCGATACCGAAATGCCGGTAGAGGTCGGCGACCGTCCCGGTCTGGCCGAAATGCTCGACGCCGAGCGCCTTCTGCCTATGGCCATGGACGCTGCCGAGCCAGGCCAGCGTTGCCGGATGCCCGTCCAGCACTGATACGATACCGCAATCGCGGGAGAGATCCCCGAGCAGCCGCTCGATATGGCTCGTCGCCGCATGGTTGCCGCGCTGGCGCGCCCGTTCGGCCGCCTGCCAGCCGGCATTGAGCCGATCAGCCGAGGTAATGGCGAGCAGACCGACATCGCGCCGGTCTTCGCCCAATAGCCCGACAGCCTCGATCGCCTCCGGCGCGACCGCGCCGGTATAGGCGATGACGACCGAGGCGTTCGGCCCCGGCTTCCTCAGCCAATAGGCGCCGTCGATGATCTCGCGTTCCAGCTCCGGCGTCATGGTGCGGCTCGGCTGCTCGACCTGCCGGGTCGAGAGACGCAGATAGACCGAGCCGCCGGTCTCGTCGCGCAGCCAGGTCCGCTCGTCCGGATCGCCCTCGCCGTCGCGCTGCATGTAGTCGAAGGACCAGCGCATCATCACCGCGAGTTCGTCGACGAAGGCCGGCTCGAAGGCGCACAGGCCATCCTGGCTCATGCCTATCAGCGGCGTCGCGATCGACTGATGCGCCCCGCCCTCCGGCGCCAGCGTCACGCCCGACGGCGTCGCCACCACCATGAAGCGGGCATCCTGGTAGCAGGCATAGTTCAGCGCATCGAGCCCGCGCGAGATGAAGGGATCGTAGAGCGTGCCGATCGGGATCAGCCGCTCGCCGAAGATCGAATGCGACAGGCCGAGCGCCGAGAGATTGATGAACAGGTTCATCTCGGCGATGCCCAATTCGATATGCTGGCCCTTCGGCGAGAACTCCCATTTCTGCATCGAGGGAATGCGCTCGTCCTTGAAGGTGTCGGCCATCGAGGCCCTGGCGAAGAGCCCGCGCCGGTTCACCCAGGGGCCGAGATTGGTCGAGACCGTGACGTCCGGCGCCGTCGTCACGATCCGGTCGGCGAGCGGACCGCCGGTCTTGGCGAGATCGTCCAGCACCTTGCCGAAGCCCATCTGCGTCGACATCACCGGCTGGATGCCGGCCTCCAGCTTCACCGGCACCGGCAATTTGTCGGCTGAGAGGCGCCGCCGCCCCTTCGAAAAGAACGGCACCTTGTCGAGGAAGCCGCGGATCTCGCCCTCGGGTAGGTCGAGCCCCTCGAACAGATCCCATTCATGGCCCGGACGGATATTGTTCGCCTTGCGGAAGCCGTCGAGCTGCTCCTTGGTCATCARCCCGGCATGGTTGTCCTTGTGCCCGGCGATCGGCAGCCCGAATCCCTTGACGGTATAGGCCAGGAAACAGACCGGCCGGTCATGGTCGATGCCCTCGAAGGCTTCGAGGATCGACGGCAGATCGTGGCCGCCGAGATTGCACATCAACTTTGAGAGCTCGGCGTCGGAACGGCTCTCGATCAGCTTCGTCACAGGCCCCTGATCGCCGAGATCGTCCATCAGGCGCTTGCGCCAGGCAGCGCCGCCCTGGAACGTCAGGGCCGAATAGAGCTGGTTCGGGCAGGAATCGATCCAGGCTTTCAGCCGCTCGCCGCCCTTCTCCTTGAACGCCGCCTGCTGCAGCGAGCCGTATTTCAGCGTCACGACATCCCAGCCGAAATTGCGGAACATCGTCTCGAAGCGGTCGTAGAGGCCCTCGCGGATGACGGCATCGAGCGACTGGCGGTTGTAGTCGATGATCCACCAGGTATTGCGCAGGCCGTGCTTCCAGCCCTCCATCAGGGCTTCGAAGATATTGCCCTCGTCGAGCTCGGCATCGCCGATCAGCGAGACCATGCGGCCTTCGGGGCGATCCTTCGCCCAGCCATGCGCCTTCACATAGTCCTGCGTCAGCGAGGAGAAGAGCGTCTGCGCGACGCCGAGTCCGACGGAGCCGGTCGAGAAATCGACGTCATCAATGTCCTTGGTGCGCGAGGGATAGCTCTGCGCACCCTTGTAGCCGCGGAAATTCTCAAGCTTCTCGCGCGTCTGCAGCCCCATCAGATAGTTGATGGCGTGGAAGATCGGCGAGGCATGCGGCTTCACCGCGACGCGGTCCTGCGGGCGCAGCGCGGCCATATAGAGGGCCGTCATGATGGTGGCGAGAGAGGCCGACGAGGCCTGATGCCCGCCCACCTTCATGCCGTCGTCGTTCTGGCGGATGTGATTGGCGTTATGGATCGTCCATGATGCCAGCCAGAGGATCTTCTTCTCCAGCTCGGCGAGGTACGGCAGGCGCTGATCTGTTGTCATGAATTTGGCCCGAACTCCCGGTGCTTCCGATCATGCACGGAAGCACTGGCAGAACGAGCCAAATTTCTGTGTCCAGCCGCCCGGCTTTGGCGGCTTTCGCCAATGACCAGCGAAAACCTGCAGGAAATCGCCAAACCGTCCCGCCGGGACGTGGGTCGGATTGCCGGCTACTTGTCGATCTGCGCGATGCGGTCGAAGGCGGCGGCGAAGCCGGTCAGGGATATGTTGAAGGGAACCGGCTCGTTATTCGACAGGTTGAGCGCCGCAACCGTCAAAGCCTTGCCGGCCTTCATCGCGTCGGTCGCGACCGTCGGGAAGGAGATCGGCAGCAGGCAGCCCTGCGCCATGCAGGTCGAGAAGCGCAGCCCCTGCCCCAGATCCTTGTCGTCGAGCCGCAGCACCGCGCCGTTCTCGAGCTTCATGCCGAACGGGAAGAGGATCGTGCCCTCCGCCCGCCCGTCCTTCGGCGTGCGCAGCTCGATGGCAAAGACGCGCTGCCCGGTCTGGCTGTTGCCCTGCGACTGAAGGAGGACGCAGAGCCGCTGGCCATTGGCGATGCGGCAATCGACCGTCCAGTCGCCATAGGTCTCGTTGATCGCGCTCGCGCCGTTCGGCAGCGTCGCATTCTGAGCCGCGGGCTGGCCCACGGCCGGAGCAGCCTGGTTCTGCGCGAGTGGCTGGGCGGGCTTCGGCGCGGGACGGGCTGCTGGAGCCGGTGCTCCCTGCGCCATGACCATAGGCGCGGCGGCAAGAGCAGCGATCGCAAAGACGAGAGCGGCGACGGGGGCGTTGCGGAAACGATGACGGGGCATGGCGCTACAATCTAGTGACTATATCGCCAGCGATATTGCAGAAACCTGTAGCCAGAGGAAGAGCAAATCGTCCTGAAAAATCCAATAAAACGGCAAAATATCCATGCATTCAAATCGAAATAAACAATAGAATGATTTCAATCTGAAAGACTCGCACCGCATCCGCGACCGGCTGCTACGGTCGCTTCATCTCAGCTTTTGCAGAGCGCGGCATGAATTTCTTGCGGGCGGCGGCCCCGGCGGATCGCTTCGCGAACCTCCGGCCGCTGCAGGCGCCGGGCGACGCAGGCGAGCGCGTTGAGGTGCTGCCCTTGCCCGGCTTCCGGCGTCAGGATCAGGCAGAGGATATCGACCGGCGCGCCATCGACCGCTTCGAAATCCACCGGCTTGACCAGGTTGGCCAGCAGAACGAAGGGCGTGGCGAGGCCGGCAAGCGGCGCATGCGGCAGGGCGACGCCGCCGCCGATGCCCGTCGAGCCCAGCGCTTCCCGCCGCTTGAGGACGGTAGCGATGACATCGGCCGGTATCCCCGTGCATCCCGCCGCATGGCGGGAGAGCAGATCAAGGCACTGCTCCTTCGACGTCGGCTTGAGCCCGGTCAGCACGGCGCCGGGGGTGATCAGCTCGGAAATGTCCATTGTGATCAGTCGCTTTCGCGCAGCCTGTAGCCGACGCCGGGCTCGGTCGTGATGTAGCGGGGCTGCTCGGGGATCGGCTCGATCTTCTGGCGCAGCTGCCGAATATAGACGCGCAGATACTGCACATCCTCGTTGCCGCCCCAGACTTCCTTCAGCAGATGGCGATGCGTCAGCACCTTGCCGGCATGCTGCACGAGCGCGCGCAGGATGTCGTACTCCTTCGGCGAGAGCTTCACCTCGGCGCCGCCGACCTGGACGATGCGGCGGACGAGATCGACCGAAAGCTCGCCGGTCCGGAAGACCGGCTTCTCACCCTGCTGGTGCAGCTTGTGGCGCAGCGCGACGCGCAGCCGCGCAGCCAGTTCGCGCATCCCGAACGGCTTGGTGAGGTAATCGTCCGCGCCCGCCTCCAGCGCCTGGACGATGCCCGCCTCGTCGGTGCGGCTCGACAGGATGACGATGGGCAGGGTGCGCCCCTCGCTGCGCCAGAGACGCAGCAGCTCCTGCCCGGTCATGTCGGGCAGGCCGAGATCGAGCAGCACCAGGTCGGGCTCTTCCGCGTCGATCCGTGCAATGGCGTCCTTCGCGTTGCCGGCCTCGCTGATCGTGTATCCCTCGGTGCCGAGCCCGACCCGCAGCAGCTTGCGGATCGGCGGTTCGTCGTCGACGACGAGTACCCGGACGGCCATCGTTGTCATGGCAATACCCTCATCTGCTGGGCCTCGGGCGGGATCGGCATGCGGATCGTGAACACCGCTCCCTGCCGATCGCGGCGGTTGGCGGCGGTGATCGTCCCGCCCATCGCCTCGACGAAGCCGCGGCAGATCGCAAGGCCGAGGCCTGTTCCGGCGCGGACCTGATCTCCCTTCCCCACCCGGTAGAAACTGTCGAAAATCCGTTCGAGGTCGTCCGGCGGCAGGCCCGGCCCTTCGTCGAGAATGTCCAGAACCACCGTATCACCATCCGCGCAGGCATGGACGCCGAGCGTGGTGCCCGTCGGCGCGTATTTCGCGGCGTTGTCGACGAGATTGAACAGCACCTGATCGAACAATACGGGGTCCAGTCGCAGCATCGGCAGGCCGGCGGCCAGCGACAGATCGATCATGTGGCCGCGCGTGATACTTTCTGCGCGTCGCAACGCTGCGCCGACGACATCTCCGACGTCGAGCAGGGCATAGTTCGGCTCCATCGCACCGGCCTCGATCCGCGTCATATCCAGCAGGTTGGCGATGAAGCGGTTGAGGCGTTCGGATTCCTCGACGACCGTCCCCAGAAGCTCGGATCGATCCGCTTCGGGGATAGCCTTCCCATAGTCGCGCAACGTGCCGGCCGCGCCCATGATGCTGGCGAGCGGCGTCTTGAGATCATGCGAGATCGAGGTCAGCAGCGCCGAGCGCAGCCGGTCCGCCTCCGCCGCGAGCTTCGCCTTGTCGACATCGGCAGCGAGTTGCACGCGCTCGATCGCGATCGCGGCCTGGTCCGCCAACGCGTCGAACAGGCGCTGCTGCTCGGGCGTCAGAAGCGCGCCCGGCCGGTCGGAATCGAGCCCGATCACGCCGATGGCGCCGCGCCCGGTCCGCAGCGGGAGATAAAGCCGCTTCGCGCCCGGCAGCGTGTCGGCTCCCCGCCCGGCCGGACGGTCATGCTCCCAGGCCCAATGCGCCGCCGCGATATCGGCATCGTCGAGCGTATCATCGGGCGGATAGCCGGCCCGGACCGCGATGCTGGTTTCCTCCGGCAGCAGGATCACAACGCGCACGCGCAGCATCGCGGCAATCTGGTAGGCGCTCGCCCAAAGCACGTCGTCGAGCGTGCCCGTGCCGGCGAGCTTGCGCGAAAACAGATAGAGGTCTTCCGTCGTTCGCGCGCGCTGGCGCGCCGCCGTGGCCTGGCGCTGGACGCGGGCCGTGAGATTGCTGGCGATCAGCGCGACCAGAAGGAAGAAAAAGAAGGCGAGCACGCTTTCGGGGTCGCCGATGACGAGCGTGTAGAGCGGCGGCAGGAAAAAGAAGTTGAACGCCAGCGCCCCGATCACGGAGGTGAACAGCGCCGGCCAGAGCCCGGCCGTCACCGCCGAGGCCAGCACCGCCATCAGGAAGACGAGCGCAATGTTGCGCACGTCGAGCACGAGATGCAGCAACATGCCGAGCCCTACGGCCACAGCCACGAAGGCCACGCCCGCCAGATAAGCGCCTGGCTCGAAACGCTGCTCGCCTGAAGAGCCGGCGGCGCGAACCTCCCCGGCGCCGGCTTCCTGCCCGGGAATCACATGGATACTGATGTCGCCGGCCTCGCGGATCAGCGTCTGCGCCACCGATCCGAAGAGCAGCTCGCGCCAGCGCGTAGCGCTCGACGAGCCGATCACGATGTGGCTGACATTCTTGGAGGCGGCATAGCGCAGCACCTCGTCTGGCACGGTCTCGCCCGGCAGGATCACCGCCTCGCCGCCGAGCTGTTCAGCGAGCCGCATCGCCGCCGAAAGCCGGTCCTTCTCTGCCTCCGACGGCCCCGCGCGGCCCGGCGCCTCGATATGCAGCGCCGTCCAGGAGGCCTTCAGCTTTTCGGCGAGGCGCCGCGCATGGCGCACCAGTGAGGCTGCGCGCGGGCTGCCGTCGATGCAGACGATCAGCCGGTCGCTGGCACCCCAGGGCCCCTGAATTGCATGGGCCTGCATATGGCTGAGCAGTTGCTCGTCAACGCGCTGCGCGGTGCGCCGCAGCGCCAGCTCGCGCAGCGCCGTCAGGTTGCCGGGCGAGAAGTAGTTGGAGACGGCGCGCTTGGCGGTCTCCGGCAGATAGACCTTGCCCTCGTTCAGCCGCTGGATCAGGTCCTCGGGCGTGAGGTCGATGATCTCGATCGCATCGGCCCGGTCGATGATGGAATCGGGCACTGTTTCGCGAACGCGGATGCGGGTGATCTGCGCGACGACGTCGTTGAGGCTCTCGATATGCTGGATGTTGAGCGTGGTGAAGACGTCGATGCCGCGCTCGATCAGCTCGAGCACGTCGAGATAACGCTTGGGATGGCGGCTGCCGGGCGCGTTGGTGTGGGCGAGCTCGTCGACGAGGACGAGTTCCGGCCGCCGCGCCAGCACCGCGTCGAGATCCATCTCATCGACGCTCTGGCCGCGATAGGCGACATGCGCCCGCGGCACCACCTCGTAGCCCTCCATCAGCGCCTGCGTCTCGCGCCTTCCATGCGTCTCGACGACGCCGATGACCACGTCGACGCCTTCGACACGGCGCGCCCGGCCCGCGAGCAGCATCTCATAGGTCTTGCCGACGCCGGGGGCGGCGCCGAGGAATATCTTTAGCCGGCCGCGTGTCTCGCTGCGCACCTTTTCCAGCAGCGCATCCGGCGACGGCCTTGGCGGCTCGGTACGAAGCTCGTCGGGCATGGCTGGAATTCGGTCCCCAAACGGCGCGACGGCAGGATCGCTCCAGCCGCCGCGCTCTTCTTAGCGTCATTTCGTGGTCGCCGCATCGAGAGCGAGGTTCAGTTTCAGCACGTTGACGACGGGCTCGCCGAGGATGCCGAGCTGGCGTCCCTCGACATGGCCCGCGATCAGATTGCGCAAATCGGCCTCGCTCAGGCCGCGTGCCTTTGCGATACGCGGCGCCTGGAAATGGGCCGCCTCCGGCGAGACATGCGGATCGAGCCCGCTGGCCGAGGTCGTCACCAGATCCATCGGCACGGCGGCCTGCGGGTTCTCCTGCTTCAGCGCCACGACATCGCCCTTGATGCGCTCGACCAGCTTGGGATTGGTCGGGCCGAGGTTGGAGCCCCCGGAGCCGGCGGCATTGTAGGGCGCATCGATGGTCTTGCTGCTGTCGTTCGGGTCTGCGCCGACCGTCGCCGAGGGCCGGCCATGGAAATAGCGCTCGCCGGTGAAGGACTGGCCGATCAGTTCGGAGCCGATCACCTTGCCCTCCTTTTCGATCAGGCTGCCATTGGCCTGGCGCGGGAACAGCGCCTGGGCGAGGCCGGTCATCGCCAGCGGATAGGCGAGGCCGGTGATGGCGGTGAGCGCGACGATCATCACGATCGCGGGGCGGAGTTGCTTCAGCATGGTTCAGATCCTTCAGATCAGGCCGACGGCCGTGACGGCCATGTCGATTGCCTTGATGCCGATGAACGGGACGACGATGCCGCCGACGCCGTAGACCAGCAGGTTGCGCGAGAGCAGCGCCCCTGCGCCGACCGCCCGGTACTTCACGCCGCGTAGCGCGAGCGGGATCAGCGCGACGATGATCAGCGCGTTGAAGATGATCGCGGAGAGGATCGCGCTCTGCGGCGTGGCGAGCTGCATGAAGTTCAGCGCGCCGAGCTGCGGATAGAAGGCGATGAACATCGCCGGGATGATGGCGAAGTATTTCGCGATGTCGTTGGCGATCGAGAAGGTCGTCAGCGCGCCGCGCGTCATCAGGAGCTGCTTGCCGATCTCGACGATCTCGATGAGCTTGGTCGGATCGCTGTCGAGATCGACCATGTTGCCGGCCTCGCGCGCGGCGACCGTGCCGGTGTTCATGGCCACGCCGACATCGGCCTGCGCCAAGGCCGGCGCATCGTTGGTGCCGTCGCCGCACATCGCGACGAGCTTGCCCTTGCCCTGCTCCTCGCGGATGAGCGCGAGCTTGTTCTCAGGGGTCGCCTGGGCGAGGAAGTCGTCGACGCCCGCTTCGGCTGCGATGGCGGCAGCGGTCATCGGGTTGTCGCCGGTGATCATCACCGTGCGGATGCCCATGCGGCGCAACTCGGCGAAACGCTCGCGAATGCCACCCTTGACGATGTCCTTGAGCTGGATGACGCCGAGCAGCCTGCCGTCGCGCGCCACCGCTAGCGGGGTGCCCCCCGTCTTGGCGATCTCCTCGGCGATGGCCTGCACCTCGCGCGCGGCCTCCCCGTCTCCGCCGGTGGCACGCACATGGGCGAGCACCGCATCGACCGCGCCCTTGCGGATGCTGGAGCCGTCATGGTCGACGCCGCTCATCCGGCTCTGCGCAGTGAAGGGCACGAAATGAGCGTTGAGCCCGACGAGATCGCGCGCCCGGATGCCGTGCTGCTCCTTGGCAAGCACGACGATGGAGCGACCTTCCGGCGTCTCGTCGGCGAGCGAAGCGAGCTGCGCCGCATCCGCCAGATCAAGCTCGTTCACGCCTTTGACCGGCCTGAAGGCCGTCGCCTGGCGGTTGCCTAGCGTGATAGTCCCGGTCTTGTCGAGCAGAAGCGTGTCGACGTCGCCAGCCGCCTCGACGGCGCGGCCGGACATGGCGAGAACGTTGAAGCGCACCAGCCGGTCCATGCCGGCGATGCCGATGGCCGAGAGCAGCGCGCCGATGGTGGTCGGTATCAGCGTCACGAACAGCGCGACGAGGACGATGACGGGAATGGCGCCGCCGGCATAGCTGGCGAAGCTCGGGATCGTCGCCGTCGCCAGCACGAAGATCAACGTCATGCCGGCGAGCAGGATGTTGAGCGCGATCTCGTTCGGCGTCTTCTGCCGCTCGGCGCCTTCGACCAGCGCGATCATGCGGTCGATGAAGGTCGAGCCCGCGGTCGCGGTGATGCGCACCCGGATCCAGTCCGACAGGACCTGCGTGCCGCCGGTGACGGCTGAGCGGTCACCGCCGGATTCGCGGATGACCGGCGCCGACTCGCCGGTGATCGCAGCTTCGTTGACCGAGGCGATGCCCTCGATCACCTCGCCATCGGAGGGGATGATGTCGCCGGCCTCGACCAGCACGACGTCATTGAGCTTCAGGCTCGGCCCCGGCACCAGCGTGTATTTGCTGCGGTCCGCGCTACTGAGCAGCTTGGCCTGCGTTTCCGCCCGCGTACGGCGCAGCGAATCCGCCTGCGCCTTGCCGCGCCCTTCGGCGACGGCTTCGGCGAAATTGGCGAACAGCACCGTGAACCAGAGCCAGAGCACGATCTGGAAGGAGAAGCCGAGATGGGCAGCGCCAGCGAGCCAGTCGCGCAGCAGCAGGATCGTGGTCAGCGCCGAGACGACGGCGACGACGAACATTACCGGGTTTCTGGCAAGGCTGCGCGGATCGAGCTTGCGGAAGGCGCCGCCGAGCGCCGGGACGAGAATACGGGCATCGAGGATGCTGCCGGACCTGGGATGACTCATGACGAAAGCTCCGTCGTGGCCTGCGAGCGGGACCCTTTCGGGTCAGACCGCGGCAAGCAGGAAAGAAAGGGCCTGGAAGACGATGGCGATCAGGAGAACCGCGATCGTCGCTCCGCAGATGAGGGTGGAAGGGCGAGGTCCCGTTTCGGTGCGCATGACACCCTCCTCAGAAGCTCTGGCCGGCCAGCATCGCGAGATGCTCGACGATCGGGCCGAGCGCGAGCGCCGGGAAGAAGGTCAGGCCGCCGACGATGATGATCACGCCGGTGAGCAGCCCGATGAAGAGCGGCCCATGGGTCGGGAAGGTGCCGGCCGATTCCGGCACGGTCTTCTTGGCCGCGACCGAGCCGGCCAGCGCCAGCGCCGGGATGATGACGAGGAAGCGCCCCATCAGCATGGCCACGCCGATCGTCAGATTGTACCAGACCGTGTTGCCGGAGAGCCCGGCGAAGGCCGAGCCGTTGTTCGCAGCCGCCGAGGTATAGGCATAGAGCACCTCGGAGAAGCCGTGCGGGCCGGCATTGGCGATCGAGCCGACGGCGTCCGGCAGCACGATGGCGACGGCGGTGAAGCCGAGCATGGCGAGCGGCAGGCAGAGCACGGCGAGCATCGCCATCTTGACCTCCTTCGCCTCGATCTTCTTGCCGAGATATTCCGGCGTGCGCCCGACCATCAGCCCGGCGACGAAGACGGCGATGACGACGAAGAGGATAATGCCGTAGAAGCCGGCGCCGACGCCGCCCACGATGATCTCGCCGAGCATCATGTTGATCAGCGGGATCATCCCGCCGAGCGGCATCAGGCTGTCATGCATCGCATTGACCGCGCCGCAGGAGGCGGCCGTGGTGATGACAGCGAACAGCGCCGAGAGGCTGATGCCGAAGCGCGCCTCCTTGCCTTCCATATTGCCGCCGTCGAGTCCGAGCGCCTGGACGAGCGGATTGCCGGCCGCCTCCGCCCAGTAGCAGACGACCACGCCCGCCACGAACAGCAGGCCCATCACCGCCAGGATCGCCCAGCCCTGCTTCTCGTTGCCGACCATGCGGCCGAAGACATTGGTCAGGGCCGCCCCGATCGCGAAGATCGCGACCATATGGATCAGGTTGGTGAAGGCCGTCGGATTCTCGAAGGGATGGGCCGCATTGGCATTGAAGAAGCCGCCGCCATTGGTGCCGAGATGCTTGATCATCATCTGCGAGGCGACCGGCCCCTGCGCGATGATCTGCTGCGCGCCTTCCAGCGTCGTGGCGGCGGTGTAGGGGTTCAGGTTCTGCGGCACGCCCTGCCAGACGAGGACGAGCGTTCCGATCACGCAGATCGGCAGCAGGACATAGAGCGTCGCGCGCACGAGATCAGCCCAGAAATTGCCGATCGTCCAGACCGAGCGGCGCGCGAAGCCGCGGATTACGGCGACCGCGATCGCGATGCCGGTCGCGGCCGAGACGAAGTTCTGCACCGCCAGCCCCGCCATCTGGGTGAAGTAGGACATCGTGCTTTCGCCGGCATAGTTCTGCCAGTTGGTGTTGGTCACGAAGCTCGCTGCCGTGTTGAAGGCGAGATCGGCCGGCACCGCGCCCATCCCTGCCGGGTTCAAGGGCAACGCGCCCTGCAGCCGCTGCATCCCGTAGAGCACGAGGAAGCCCGCGAGGTTGAACAGCAGCATCGCGGCGACATAGGCCGTCCAGTGCTGCTCCTCTTTCTCATACGTGCCGGCGGCGCCGTAGAGCAGCCGCTCGACCGGGTGCAGGATCGGCGAAAGCAGCGTGCGCTCGCCTGCGAAGACGCGCGTCATGTAGCCGCCGAGCGGCCTGACGAGGGCAAGGACGATCCCGCAGTAGAGCAGGATCTGGATCCATCCGTTGAGGGTCATGGATGAGGTTCCGAATCTGAGGGGCCGCCGCCGTCAGAACCGCTCGGGGCGGATCAGCGCGTAGGTGAGGTAGGCGAGCAGGAACAGCGTCACCGCTCCGCCCAGGGCGTAATCCAGAAGCATCCCGGCCTCCCCTAGAGCGCGTCGCAGGCGGCGACATAGGCGAAGGAGAGCCCGAAGAAGACGAGCCCGATGGCGAGTACGATGGTGTCCATCATCGAATAACCCCGACGGTCTGGGCTGCCGGACCGACCGCCCGGCAGCGAGCACCGGTTCCATTGGGGCGGGACCGGCCGTTCGGGGCGAATATCGCGCCGAGGCCATAGCCGTTCGAGAGAAGGAGGCAGGCGCGGAAATAAAGATTTTATAGGAATTTTCCGACCGCCCGCGGCGCGAATATCAAACGCCGGAGCCGCGAAAAGCAGTCTGCCCTGCCGCGAACGCAGGGAAACCCTCTCGCCGGACCGCTTGTGAGCCACATGCACGCCGTGCCAGAAGCTGGCGCGAATTCGGGCAGAACGGCCCGTGCAGGAGGAAGCCTTCCATGAGCAACAGCAAGGACGTTTGGCGTCTGGTCGACGACAAGGCCCCGGCCTATTTCGAGCTCTCCGACCGCATCTGGCACATGCCCGAGCTGAACTATCAGGAGGTTCGCTCGGCCGCCGAGCATCGGACCATGCTGGAGCGCGAGGGTTTCCGCGTCACCACCGGCGTCGCCGGCCTGCCCACGGCCGTGGTCGGCGAGGCTGGCGAAGACGGCCCGGTCATCGCGATCATGGGCGAGTTCGACGCACTGCCCGGGCTGAGCCAGGAAGCCGGCATCGCCAGCGAGACACCGGTCGAGAAGGGCGGCAACGGCCATGGCTGCGGCCACAACATGCTGGGCTCGGCCTCCCTCCTCGCCGCCACGGCGGTGAAGGACTACCTCGCCGCCAACGGCATCAAGGGTCGCGTGCGCTATTATGGCTGCCCGGCGGAGGAAGGCGGCTCGGCCAAGGGCTTCATGGTGCGCGCCGGCGCCTTCGACGATGTCGATATCGCGCTGTGCTGGCACCCGGCCTCGTTCAACGGCGTCAACCGGCCCTTCTCGCTCGCCTGCGTCGAGATCGAGTTCACCTTCAGCGGCCGCGCCTCGCATGCCGCCGCGGCGCCGCATCTCGGCCGCTCGGCGCTCGACGCGGTCGAGCTGATGCATATCGGCGTCAACTACATGCGCGAACACATGCCTTCGACGGCGCGCGTCCACTACGCCATCATCAATGCTGGCGGCATCGCCCCCAACGTCGTCCAGGCCACGGCGACCACGCGCCAGTTGATCCGCGCAGCGACGCTCGCCGAGATGTGGGAGCTCGTCGCCCGCGTGAAGAAGATCGCCGAGGGCGCCGCGCTGATGAGCGAGACCACCGTGGCGATCAAGCAGCTGTCGGGCGATGCCAACCTCGTCGGCAACCGCCCGCTTGAGGAAGCGATGCAGGCCAATCTCGAGGCGCTCGGCGGTCCCGGCTTCGATGCCGCCGACCACGCCTTCGCCGCCAACTTCCAGAAGACGTTGAGCGCGCAGGACATCGCCGCCGCCTATGGCCGCTTCGACCTTGAGCCGAAGGACGGTGAGGCTCTGAGCGACGAGATCTACCCGCTCGGCGCCGGCAACGACACTTCGGTCGGCTCCACCGATGTCGGCACGGTGAGCTGGGTCGTTCCGACCGTGCAGTGCCGAACCGCATGCTATGCGGTCGGCACGCCCGGCCATTCCTGGCAGCTCGTCGCGCAGGGCCTCGCGCCCGCCGCGCATAAGGGCCTGGCGCTCGCCGCCAAGGCCATGGCCGGCGTCGCCGCCGATGTGCTGAACGACCCCGCCTTGCTCAAGGCGGCGAAGGACGATTTCGCGGCGTTCCGCGCCAAGAACCCCTTCGCCAACCCGATCACCGACGATGTCGAGCCGCCGCTCGACATGGCGGCACATTGACGCTGTTCCCAACGGAAATGCGCGATGCATGTGAGCAAATCCGCTCGATGACTTGCGCATTCGCTCTGCTGCGGGAAACAAGCGCCTCGTCACACCGCTCGGATGGGCGGGGCTTCCTGCCCCTCCCATCCGGCGGCTTTCTTTTTGTCGAAAGCAGGGGCCGATGAACCAGCCTGGCTTCTTCGAGATCATCGGCTTCGGCGCCAATGGCTGGGGCCCCGCCCTGCTGGCCGCCACCGGCATGACGATCGCCGTCGCAATCTGCGGCTTTGCGCTCGGCGCCATCATCGGTGCGCTCGGCGCCTGGGCCAAGCTCTCCGGCGGCCCGGTCACGCGCCGCCTCGCCGACGGCTACACCACCGTGCTGCGCGGCATCCCCGACCTGCTGGTGATCTACCTGTTCTATTTCGGCTCGAGCGCGGTGCTGACCCCGCTCGGCCGTCTCTTCGGCGCGACCGGCTTCATCAGCCTGCCCGGCTTCCTGGCCGGCGCACTCGCCATCGGCTTCGTCTCCGGCGCCTATCACACCGAGGTCTTCCGAGGCGCGTACCGCGCCGTCTCGCGCGGCGAGATCGAGGCCGCCATCGCCTGCGGCATGAGCCCGTTTCTGAGGCTCAGGCGCATCATCGCCCCGCTGGTGCTGCGCTATGCCCTGCCCGGCCTCGGCAATGTCTGGCAGCTCGTGCTGAAGGAAACGGCGCTGATCTCGGTCACCGGCCTGGTCGAGATCCTCCGCCAGGCCCAGATCGGCGCGGGCTCGACCCGCCAGCCCTTCACCTTCTTCTTCATCGCCGCGATCCTCTACCTCGTCATCTCCTCGGTGTCGGGCTGGGGGCTGCGCGCGGCCGAAACGCGCTTCACGCGTGGCCTCCGGAGGGCGTGATGGATTTCGCCTTCATGTATGAGACGCTGCTGACGCTGATCGGCGGCATCCCACTGACGCTGAAGCTCGCGCTCTCCTCGGTCGCCTGCGGCTCGGTGCTGGCACTGCTGCTGGCGTGGCTGCGAATGTCCGGCATCGCGCCGTTGGAATGGTTCGCGCGCTTCTACGTCTTCATCTTCCGCTCGACGCCGCTGCTCGTGCAGATCTTCATCATCTATTACGGGCTGAGCCAGTTCCGCGAGGTCCGCGCCAGCTTTGCCTGGCCCTTGCTGCGCGATCCCTATTGGTGCGCGCTGCTGGCGCTCTCGCTCAACACGGCTGCCTATGCCAGCGAGATCTTCCGCGGCGGGCTCCAGGCGGTGCCAGCCGGGCAGATCGAGGCGGCCCGTGCCGCCGGCATGACGCGCTTCCTGATGTTCCGCCGCATCGTGCTGCCGCTCGCCATCCGCCAGGCCCTGCCGGGCTATGGCAACGAACTCATCCTGATGATCAAGGCGACCTCGCTCGCCTCGATCATCACGCTGATGGAGATTACCGGGCTCGCCGCCAAGCTGATCTCGGAAACCTACCGCGCCATCGAGGTCTTCATCGTCGCCGGCGCGATCTACCTCGTCATCAACTTCGTCGTGACGCGGCTCGTCCAATACGCCGAATACCGGCTGACGCCGCATCTGCGCCCCGCCCCCGGCGCCGCCCCGACCATCGAATCCGGAGCTTCCGCATGAGCGCCGCCTCAGAACGCCCGCTGGCCGTCTCCGTCACCAATCTGCGCAAGACTTTCGGCTCGCTCGAAGTGCTGAAGGGCATCTCGCTGGAGGCGCGCGAGGGCGACGTCGTCTCGATCCTCGGCTCGTCGGGCTCGGGCAAATCGACCATGCTCCGCTGCATCAACATGCTGGAGGTGCCCGATAGCGGCGACGTCACCGTCGCCGGCGAGACGATCCGCCTGCAGCAGACGGCGAACGGCACGAGACCGGCCGATCCGCGCCAGGTCGACCGAATCCGGACCGAGCTCGGTATGGTCTTCCAGAACTTCAATCTCTGGTCGCACATGACGGTACTGGAGAACGTCATCGAGGCGCCCATCCATGTGCAGGGCCGTCCGCGCGCCGAATGCATCGAGGAAGCCGAGGCGCTGCTCGCCCGCGTCGGCATCGCCGACAAGCGCAACCACTATCCGGCGCATCTCTCCGGCGGCCAGCAGCAGCGCGCGGCCATCGCCCGCGCGCTCGCCCAGCGCCCGAAGGTCATGCTCTTCGACGAGCCGACTTCGGCGCTCGACCCCGAACTCGTCGGCGAAGTGCTGCGCGTGATGCGCTCGCTCGCCGAGGAAGGCCGCACTATGCTGGTCGTGACGCATGAGATGGGCTTCGCCCGCGACGTCTCCAGCAAGGTCGTGTTCCTGCACAAGGGGGTGATCGAGGAGGAAGGCCCGCCGCAGCAGGTCTTCACCGCCAGCCGTTCCGAACGCTTCCGCCAGTTTCTGGCGGGCTGAACTTCAGCCGCGCGCCGCTCGTGGCCGCATCATCAGGGAAGAGACCATGAAGACCATCGCAAAGCTGTTCGCGCTCGCCGCGCTCGGCGCCACCGCATTCGCCGCGCCCGTCCTCGCCCAGGCGCCGCAGAAGGTGCGCATCGCCACCGAAGGCGCCTTCCGTCCGTGGAACTGGACCGAGGCCAACGGCACTCTCGCCGGCTTCGAGATCGACCTCTACAAGGACCTCTGCAAGCGCGCGAACCTCGACTGCTCGATCGAGGCCCAGGCCTTCGACGGCATGATCCCGGCCCTCAATGCCGGCAAGTTCGACGCGATCATGGCCGGGATGTCGGTCACCCCGAAGCGCGAGGAGGCAATCCTCTTCTCGACCCCCTACGGCTCAACCGGCCAGACCTTCGCCGTCATCAAGGGCAGCCCGCTCGCCGACCTGCCGGACACCGGCAAGGTCTTCCATCTGGGCAATGACGAGGCCGGCGCGCTCGCCGAGATCGAGAAGCTGAAGCCCCTGCTCAAGGGCAAGATCATCGGCGTGCAGACCTCGACGATCAACGGCGCCTTCCTCGAGAAGTACTTCAAGGGGCTCGTCGAGATCCGCGAGTACAAGACCACCGAGCAGCACGACCTCGACCTCGCCGCCGGCCGCGTCGACCTGATCATGGCCTCGATGGCCTATCTCTCCACCGTCTCGAAGAAGGCGGGCAACGAGGACATGGTCGTGGTCGGCCCGCGCTTCCAGGGCGGCATCGTCGGCAAGGGCAGCGCCATCGGCCTGCGCAAGAGCGACACCGAACTCAAGGCCAAGTTCGACAAGGCGATTGCCGAAGCCAATGCCGACGGCACCATCAAGACGCTGGGCGAGAAGTATTTCGGCTTCGACGTCACGGTGCGCTGAAGCGCCTTATCCTGCGCGATCGTCCGATGCGGCGATCGCGCAGATCTTTTTTGAGTGAGCCTCAGCCGTCCTGCCGCCCGGCGATCTCGATGCGCATCGCCGGCTTGGTCGCCTTGAACTCGGCGACGGCCGCGGCCGAAAGATCGGAAATCGAACCCGGCCCGCGCGACATCGCCTGCAGGATGATGCGCCCGAGACGATCGCGCGCTTCCGCTTCAAGCTCCGCATCCGTGCGCGCGTCATAGTCCAGCGCGGCCCAGGCTCTGGCGAGCACGGCTTCTGCGACGAGAAGCTCCTGGGAATTCAGGACACCGGGAAAGCGGAAGTTCTGGGCGGGCATCATCGATTCGAGCATGGCGGCGCAACGGATATGGGGGCGGCGAGGTTCCCCACAAGGCGGGCGGAATTGCGGCCATGCCCTGAACACCCGCCGCAAGAACGGCATCACCCACAAAAACAACGAGCCGAGCATAGGCGAGGATATCGAACCCGGCTTCGACGCTGCTGCGGGCCCTGGCGGTGCAGGCCGGTCGCTAACCGACGCCGCAACACGGAGTAAATAAACAACAAGTCCAAATTGGACTTATTGTCCAAATTTGACTTGACCCCTCGGCCGCCCGGCCTCACAGATCAGGCAAACGCGCTGCCCTACGATAGCGGGGCTCGGTGCGGCATTGCCGGAGGCTCCCGTGAAGTTCGACATTTTCCAGATGGAGCGGAATCAGACGCTCTTCGAGAACGACGTCGAGATCAATCTGACCGAAAGCGGCGTCCATCCCTGGGCGATCGAGGATATTCTGGGCGAACAGGCGGCGCGCGACCTGCTCAAGCAGCCTCTCGGCTATGGCTGGACCGACGGCCGGCCGGACCTGCGCGCCAACATCGCCTCCTGGTATCCGGGCGCCACCGCCGCCAATGTGCTGGTGACCAACGGCTCCTCCGAGGCGACGATGATCGCGTTGATGGCGCTGTTCGAGCCCGGCGACGCGCTGGTCTTCGCCCTGCCTAACTTCATGCAGATCGACGGCCTCGGCCGCGCGCTCGGCTTCGACATTCGCCGGCTCGAACTCTCCGGCGAGAGCGACTGGCAGATCGACGCAGAGCAGCTCGCCGCGGTCGCTGCCGGCGCCAAGGCCATCGCCGTGACCAACCCGGCCAACCCGACCGGCAGCGTGCTTTCTGCCGCGAGCCGCGCCGTTCTCATCGAGGCCGCCGAGCGTAACGACGCCTGGCTCATCGTCGACGAGATCTACCGCGGCGGCGAGATCGACGGCGCGGAGACGCAGACGCTCTGGGGCAGCTACCCCAAGGTGCTCGTCACCTCGAGCCTGTCGAAATCCTTCGCCTGCCCGGGCCTCCGTCTGGGCTGGATCGTCGCTCCCGCGGAGGTCGTCTCCGCCGCGGCCGAGCGACAGGACTACACCACCATCGGCAGCGGCATCCTCAGCCAGATCCTCGCGGAAGAGGTGATGCGGCCGGAAACGCGCGGTCGCCTGCTCGCGCGCGGTCGCGATTTGCTGCGCAGCAATGCCGATCTCGTTGCGCAATGGATGGCGCAGCATAACGACTGGTCATGGCGGCGTCCTCAGGCCGGCGGCATGGCCTTCCTGCGCTATTCGCTCAACATGTCCTCGGAGGTCTTCTCGCAGAAGCTGCGCGAGGAAGAGAGCGTCTTCGTCGTCGCCGGAAGCTGGTTCGGCATCGAGAACCACATCCGCATCGGCATCGGCGTGCCGACCGAGGTGCTGCGGGACGGGCTGGCGCGGATGGATCGCTTTCTGGCGCGTCACAAGGGCTGACGAGCCTTTCCGCCTCGCCATCATGCTCGGGCTTGACCCGAGCATCTCCGAAGAAGACTCCCGTGCCTCACTGTCCAGAGATTCTCGGATCAAGCCCGAGAATGACGGCCGGAACGAGTCTTCAGCGCCCAATCCCCTCCAGCACCACCCGCGTGATCGCGATGTCCTGCACCGCGATCCCCGTGAGGTCGGCGATGGTAATGTCGTCGTCGGAGCGCCGCGCCGGCACGTCCCCCGCCAGCACCGCCCCCAGTTCGACGCAATCGCCTGCATCGATCAGCCCGACAGCCGCAGCGGCGGCGAACTCGCCATGGTCGAGGCTCTGCTCTAGCGAATCCGCGATCCGGATGTCGGCGAGCGCCACCAACGCGGTGTCCAGCTCCTGCTTTCCCGGCGCATCGGCTCCGAGCGCGGTAATATGCGTCCCCGGCTTGACCCAGTCGTCGCGGATGATCGGCGCAGCGGCCGGGGTCACGGTGATGAGCGCATCCGACTGTGCGCAGAGCGCTTCCAGCTCCGCCGCCGTCTCGACGACGATCCCCTCCCCGTCAAGATCGCGCCGCAACGCCTCCAGCTTTTCAGGCGAGCGCCCCCACACCGCAAAGCGCGGCTCGCGCTCCCGCAGCAGATGCGCAGCAGCGCGGATCTGGAAACGCGCCTGCGTGCCGGCGCCCACGATCCCGATCCGGCGCGCATCGGCCCGCATCCCCGCCCGCGTCGCGATGGCCCCGGCCAGCGCCGTCCTGAGATCGGTCAGCCAGCCCTCGTCCCGCAGGATGGCGACGACAGCGCCGGTCTCGGCCGAGAGCGCGATCATCATCCCGCTCGTCGTCGGCAGCCCCTTGGCCGGGTTGTCGTAGAACCCCGTCGCGATCTTCACGACGAAGATGGAATCGCCGGCGATATGGCCAAACTTGATATGGCAATCGCCATGATGCGCGGGGAAGCCGAGATAACCGACCGGCGGCATCTGCACCTGGCCGGCAGCAGCCGCCTTGAACCCCTCCTCCAGCGCGATGAAGGCCCGGTCGAGATCGACGGCGGCCTCGATCTCAGCGCGCGACAGGTCAAGCATCCGGGGCCTCGTTGGCCTGGTTGAGGTAGTTGTAGACGGTTGCGCGGGCGAGCCCGAGGATGCGCGAGATATAGGCGGCCGCATTGCGCCCACCGAAGGCGCCGTTGGCGGCGAGATCCGCCACCAGTTCGCGCTTCTCGGCCCGGCTAAGGCTGGTCACGGCAAGGCCACGGCTTTGCGTCCATTGCTGCACGAACTCGTTAATCCGCTCGTGCCAATCTTCCTTGAACAGCGCCTGCGGCTTCTCCACGCCGGCCGGTACAGTCGCCAGTGCGGACAGCGTCTGCATCAGCGCGTGGAACTGCGAGACATCGACATTGATGCAGAGCACGCCAATCGCTTTGGTTCCGGCCGAAAGCACGATGCTGATCGACTTCAGCCGCCGCCCGTCCCAGTTCACCTTCTCGTAGGGGCCGATGATCGTTTCGTCGGGATCGAAGCCGATCTCGTGGAGCAGGGACGGCTCGCCCAGCACGCGCTGCGAGAAATTCCCGGCGATATGCACGACGCTCTGCGACGCCAGGTCGTGCAGCACGACTTCGGCATGCGGCCGGAACAGCAGCGCCACCGCATCGCAGACCGGCAGATAGGGTGCGAGTTCCGGCGTCATGCGCGCGGCGTCAGCGCGGCTGCGACTTGAGATAGTCGCTCAGTCGCTCCAGCCCGGCGGAGAGGTGGTCCCCCGGCGCGCCGATGCCGATGCGGATATAGCCGTCCATCCCGTAGACATCGCCCGGCAGCAGCATGATGCCGCGCTCCTCGCGCAAGCGATGCACCAACTCGGTCGAGTTCATCGAGTGGCTGTATTTGATGAAGGCCATGCCGCCGGCCTTGGGCGGCACGAAGGAGAAGAACTCGTCATTCGCCTTCACCCAGTTCGAGAGCAACGCGAGATTCTCCCGCAGGATGGTCTTGCTTCGCTGCAGAATCTCGGCGCGCTTCGCCGGCTGGATGACGATGCGGGCGATATGCTCGCTCAGCGCGCTCGTCGTGATCGAGGTGTAGTCCTTGTTCTGCCAGGCCGTGTAGATGTCCTTGGCCGGCCCGACCAGCCAGCCGATGCGCAGGCCCGGCAGCGCCATCGCCTTGGAGAGCCCGCTGGTGATGATCGCCTTGTCGTAGAGATCGGCGAAGCTGGGCGGCTCGTCGGTTTCGAGCTCGGCGCCCTTGTAGACCTCGTCGGCATGGAGGTAGCAGCCCTGCGCCCGGGCAATCTCGACAAGCGCGTCCATCGTCTCGCGCGAAAGCAGGCTGCCGGTCGGGTTGTTCGGGTTGCAGATCGTCATCAACTTGGTGCGCGGCGTGATCGCCTGGCGGACCTCGTCGAGATCGGGCGTCCAGCCCAGCTCCTCGCGCAGCTTCACTTCCTTGACCGTGGCGCCGATCGCCCGCGCCCAGCCCCAGATCTGCAGGTAGTTCGGCACGAAGACGACGATCTCGTCGCCYGGCTCGATCAGCGACATCACCATCAGGAAATTGGCTTCAGCCGAGCCGTTGGTGACGATCACCTCGTCCGCGGTCCGGTTGCGGTAGAGCTTGGCGATGTCCTCGCGCAGTTCGACCGCGCCATTGGTCCAGCCATAGCCGAGCTCGACCTCCATCAGTTTGGCGCGCTGCTCGGCGCTCAGCAATTCGTTCAGCGAGTAGGGATGGACGCCGCTATCGGATAGATTGAACTCGACAGTGTTCTCGTAGAGCGACTGGATACGCTCCAGGCTGAATTCTTCGATCTTCATGCTGCCCATCCCGCAACGGCCGATCGGCCGCATCTCCCGCAAGTATGATGGGCATCATTTGGACGTCAAGGTCGATTTTGGAATTTACAGTCCAAATCTCGATTGCTATCACTTGACGACGACGTCGCAGCCGCTCCCGGAGAGCCCATCATGTCCGACCAGAAACCCGGTGCCAACAAGATGTGGGGCGGTCGCTTTACCATGGCTCCGGCCGATGTGATGCGCCGGATCAATCCCTCGATCGGCTTCGACTACCGGCTCTACCGGCAGGACATCGCGGCGTCCAAGACCCATGCCGCAATGCTCGCCCGCCAGGGCATCATCGCGAGCGCGGACAACGAGCGCATCCAGGCCGGTCTCGACCAGATCCGCGGCGAGATCGACCGCGGCGAACTCCAGTTCAGCATCGACCTCGAGGACATCCACATGAACGTGGAAGCGCGTCTCAAGGAGATCATCGGCGAGCCCGCTGGGCGCCTCCACACCGCCCGCAGCCGCAACGACCAGGCCGTCACCGATGTCCGCCTCTGGATGCGCGACGCCATCGACGGGCTGGACGGCGTGATCCAGGACCTGCAGCGCGCGCTGATCGAGCGCGCGGGCGAGCATGCCGAAACGATCATGCCCGGCTTCACCCATATGCAGGTCGCCCAGCCCGTGACCTTCGGCCACCACCTGATGGCCTATGTCGAGATGTTCGGGCGCGACCGCGAACGACTGGCCGGCGCACGCCAGCGCACCAATATCTCGCCGCTCGGCGCCGCCGCGCTCGCCGGCACCGCCTTCCCGATCGACCGGGAGTTCACGGCTGCCGAACTCGGCTTCGCTCGGCCGACCGAGAACTCGATGGATTCGGTCGGCTCGCGCGATCATATCTGCGAGCTTCTGTTCTGCTGCTCGATGCTCGCCGTGCATCTCTCCCGTATCAACGAGGAGATCACGCTCTGGTGCAGCGACGGCTTCCGCTTCATCGCGCTGTCGGACGCCTTCACGACGGGATCCTCGATCATGCCGCAAAAGCGCAACCCTGACGCCGCCGAGCTAGTGCGCGGCAAGACCGGCCGCGTCGTCGGCTCGCTCACCGCCCTGCTGATGACGGTCAAGGGCCTGCCGATGACCTTCATGAAGGACATGCAGGAGGACAAAGAGCCGATGTTCGACGCGCTCGAAACCGTCGAGCTCTGCGTCGCCGCCACCACCGGCATGGTCCGCGACCTGACGGTGCGCCCGGGAAACATGCGTGCCTTCCTCGATCGCGGATTCCCGACCGCGACCGACCTCGCCGACTGGCTGGTGCGCGAGGCCGGCATCCCCTTTCGCGACGCCCATCACATCACCGCCCGCGTCGTTGCTCTCGCCGAGGACAAGGGCTGCACCCTGCAGGCACTCGACCTCGATGCCATGCGCTCGGTCGATCCCCGGATCAGCGCCGCGGTCTTCGAGGTGCTGGCACCGGAGCATTCCGTCCGCAGCCGCCGCAGCTATGGCGGGACCGCCCCCGACACCGTGCGCGAAGCGATCGAGCGGGCGAAAGGGCGTTGGTTATCCAGCAAGCCGATCCAGGATTGAATTGTCATTCCGGGGCTTCGCGCAGCGAAGAACCCGGAATCCACGACTGGGTGAGCGGCCAGCAACCGAACACAGGATGTCTCACTCGGTCGTGGGTTCCGGGTTCGCGCCTTTGGCGCGCCCCGGAGTGACAATCGCCCTCGCCCCACGCATCCCGGCAGCCGCCGTCACGCAAACTTTGCGGGATCAAACCGGCTGCCTTTCTGGCTATGGATGACGGCGCCGGTCGATTCGACCGGGCCTGAAGAAATGAGCGCGGAGCCCGTGTAGCTCTGCCGCGGGGAGGCGAGATGGAACACGTCTGGTTGCGTGGGGTGGCCGAGCGGTTCGGCATCGATGGCGGGCTGCGCCAACTCGGCGGCGAATACGATCTCAACTTCCGCGGCAGGACCGCCGAAGGCGACGTCATCGTCAAGGCGATGCGTCCGCAAGGTGAGCCGGCTCTGGTCGACCAGCAATGCGCCGCGATCAGCCATGCCCTCGCCGCCGATCCCACGCTGCCGCTGCCCCGCCTGATCCCCGCCGAGGGCAACCGCTTCTGGCAGAACGTTCCGGATGCTCAGGGCCAGCAGCGCATGGTCTGGGTCCAGCGCGCCTTCCAGGGCATCCCGATGGGCGAAGCCGGGCCGCAGCCGCCCGCCGTCCTCGCCGAGCTCGGCGCGCTGACCGCGCGCCTCGACCTCGCCCTGCGTGATTTCGAGGTCACCGCCGCGCCGGATGCTGCGAAATGGGATCTGACCGAGGCCGCTTGGATCAAGCCGCATCTCGATGTTCTCGAAGGCGCGCGTCGCCCGCTCGTGGCGGGGATCGTTGCAGCCTACGAGGGGCTGAAGCCCGCGCTCGACAAGCTGCCGTGCCAGACCATCCATAACGACCTCAACGACTTCAACATCCTCGTCGAGCCGCGTCTCGGCGAACCCACCCGGATTAGCGGCCTGATCGATTTCGGCGACATGACCAATGGTCCACGTGTCTGCGAGATCGCCATCGCCGCCGCCTATGCCATTCTCGACCACGAGACTCCCGAAGCCGCGCTCGCCGCTTTAATCGCCGGCTATCATGGCGTCTCGCCGCTGAGCGCCGAAGAGATCGGCCTGATCTGGCCGCTCGTGCGGATGCGGCTCGCGGTCAGTGTCGTGAACTCGACCATCGAGGCCAAGGGCCGCCCGAACGACCCCTATGTGACGATCTCGCAAGCCCCCGCCTGGCGCCTGCTGGAGAACCCCGCCATCGACGGCGAATTGATGGGCGCGCGGCTACGCAATGCCTGCGGCCTGCCCGTCACCGACGCTGCCGGTCGCATCGCGAGCTGGATCGCCGGACAGCGCGGCAGCTTCGCGCCCGTGCTTGGCCGCCCGCTCGACGGTCTCCCGGTCGGCTCGCTCGGCGTCGCCGAGGCGACGATCCCGCAGAACCCGTTCGAACTGCGTGCCGACGAGGCCCGCAATCTCGGCACCGGGCTCGGTATCACATCCGAGTGGTGGCTCGGCCAGTACGGTGAGCCGCGGCTGGTCTATACCGACAAGGCCTTCCGCAAGGGCCGCTGGCTGGCCTCGAACCGCCGCACCATCCACATGGCGATCGATGTGTTCGGCCCGGCAGGCGAGCCGGTTCGTGCGCCCCTCGCCGGCAAGGTCGCGCTGGCGGAGAACCGCAACGGCCATCTCGATTATGGCGGCGTCGTCATCCTCGAGCATAGCACGCCCGCAGGCGACGTCTTCCACACGCTCTACGGCCACCTCGCCGCCGATGGCGCGGCCAAGTTGAAGCAAGGCCAGGAGATCGCCGCCGGCGAGGCTTTCGCCAGGCTGGGCCCGGCCGAAGAGAATGGCGGCTGGGAGCCGCATCTGCATTTCCAGCTGGCGCTGACGCTGGACGGCATGGGACATGATTGGCCGGGCGTCGCCGATCCCGACGACTGGGCGCTCTGGCAGGCGATCTGCCCGAACCCCGCCGCCCTGCTCAACCTGCCCGACGAGGTCGTCGCCTATCAGGCGATCGACGAGGCCGCGCTGCTGGCCGAGCGCAAGGCTCGCTTCGGCGCCAATCTCAAGCTCAGCTACAAGAAGCCGGTCACCTTCCTGCGCGGCTGGCGCCATCATCTCTTCGACGCGATGGGCCGGCCCTATCTCGACGCCTATAACAACGTGCCCCATGTCGGCCACGCCCATCCGCGCATCCGCAAGGTAGCGATGGACCAGCTCGCGCGGATGAACTCCAATACGCGCTATCTGCACCCAGCGCCGATGGCGCTGGCCGAGCGCCTCACCGCCAAGCTCCCCCAGGAGCTGGAGGTCTGTTTCTTCGTCAATTCCGGCTCGGAAGCGAACGAACTGGCGCTGCGCCTCGCGCGGGCCGCCAGCGGCGGTTACGACATCGTCACGCCCGATCACGGCTATCACGGCAACACCACCGGCGCGATCGACATCTCCGCCTACAAGTTCAACAAGCCGAACATGGGCGGCCGCAAGCCCTGGGTGCAACTCATCGACGTCGCCGACGATTATCGCGGCCGCTACCGCCGTGACGATGCCGACCGGGCGCTGCATTACGCTGAGCAGGTCGACGGCGCGCTGACGGCCATCGCGGAGCGCGGCGGCAAGGTCGCCGGCTTCATCGCCGAGACCTTCCCGAGCGTCGGCGGCCAGATCATCCCGCCGCCCGGCTATCTCGCCGCGGTCTATGAGCGCATCCGCACCGCAGGCGGCATCTGCATCGCCGACGAAGTCCAGACCGGGCTCGGCCGCCTCGGCGACTATTATTTCGGCTTCGAGCAGCAGGCCGTGCGGCCGGATATCGTCGTGCTCGGCAAGCCGCTCGGCAACGGCCACCCGATCGGCGCGGTCATCACCACCCGCGCCATCGCCGAGCGCTTCGCGGAAGGACCGGAGTATTTCTCGACCTTCGGCGGCTCGAACCTCTCCTGCCGCATCGCCTCCGAAGTGCTCGACATCGTCGAGGAGGAAGGGCTCTCGGCCAATGCCAAGGCGATGGGCGACAAGCTGCTCGCAGGCATGCGCGCGCTGATGGCGGACTATCCGAGCGTCGGCGACGTGCGCGGCATCGGCCTCTTCCTCGGCCTGGAGCTGGTCACGGACCGCGAGACGCTGGAGCCCGCGACGGACGCGGCGGCGCATGTCATGAACCGCCTGCGCGACATGCGCATCCTCGTCGGGCGCGAAGGCCCGGCCGACAATATCCTCAAGATTCGCCCGCCGCTGACGGTCGGTGCGGATGATGTCGAGATGATCCTCGACCGGCTGAGGATCTGCCTGCGCGAGGTCGAGGCGGCGCGCTGAGCCGCCTCAGCCGGCCTTCGGCTCCTGCTGCAGCGTGTAGCGAAAGTTGCAGTGGGTCGCGCCGCCCATGATCGTCTGCGTGCGTTCGAGCGTGATGCGCGGGTCGTAGCCCGTGCAGAACACGCCGTCGCGGTTGCAGGAGAGCAGGTGGCCGATCTTGCCGAGCCCCATCTCGCGATAGGTCTCGGCATAACGGCAGCGATGGACATTGTAGTCGAACTCGGTGTCGGTCGCCTTGACCACCTCGATGACGAGCGCGTCGTCCTGCGTCCACAGCGCCTGCAATTCCTGGAAGCTGCGCAGGCTGGTGCCGCCCGGCGTCTTGTCGGCGAAGGATTGCCCGGCCGCGATCGCCGCCTTGCGGATCGCCCGATCGAGGATCGACTGCGCCATCTCCTCGCCCAGGCGCTCGCGCATCTCCTCATAGATCGGCGCGACGATGCCGGCCTCGATCCGCCTGCGGGCGAGGATGCCGATCTCGCCGTCGAAGACCGGGCTATCGCCTGGCTCGGCCGGTTGCTCCGTCTCGCTCATCGCTTTCCTCCGTCTGTCTGCATGCGGCGGCGCAAGTTTAGAACATGCGGGGCGTCGCGGAAAACCGGTGGTCAGCTCGGCCGAAGCACGCGGCGCGGTGGCGACGGCAGGAAGTCGAGCTTCTCCTCGATCACGGTGCCGTCGTCGGAGACGATCGCGAACCAGCGCCGGTTGCCGCAATGCACCGAGAGCCGCCAGCGGCCCTGATCCTCGCCTTCGCCGCGTTCGACGCGGCTGGTCACGAGGCCGCGGCGCTGCATCTCCAGCCATTCCGCCGACGACCAGCCGAAGCGGGCCGCGATACGCTCCGCATCCAGCACGAAGGCTCCGCTGGCATCGCGGATGATCGGAGCCCCGGCCGGCTCAGCGCGCTCCTGTTCCATCGCTCACTTCCGGAGACGTGGCCGATGGCGGCGGCATGATCCGCAGCGTTTCGGCCAGAGACAGGAAGAGATGATAGAGGACGCGGGACGGCAGCGATACCGGCAGGGGCCCACCTGCACGGTCGAGCTGGTTGTGCCAGAGCCCGGTCCGCGCATCGACGAAATGGCGGAACATCAGGTCGAGGTGCTGCGGCAGCCGCGAGCCGGCATCTTTATCCCCGGCGAATTCGAAACGCGCGCCGAGCGCCTTGATGAACTCGGTCTGCGGCCAGAGCAGCTTCGTCGAGGCGACGACAGCGCCCTCGGGGTCAACGCCATCGAGCACCAGCGCCGGGAGCCCCCGCGCGCGGTCGAGCCCGTGCACGAGACCGAAGCTGTAAAGCCCGTCGGCAAGCGCACGCGCCTTCTCCCAGCCGGTCAGCCGATGATGGTGATGCAGCAGCCAGACCCATTCGAACTGATGCCCGGGCTCGCGCAACCGGCCCGCATCGCCCGCGACGGGTTGCCAGTCCGGCGTGAAGAACTCGCCGAGCGTACCCCTGACGTCGATGAAGCGTTCCGCCGCCAGCCGGACGATGCCCTCGGCGGCATCGAACCAGCGCTGGTCGCCGGTCGCTTCCGCAAGCGCATGGAAGGCTTCGAGCAAATGCATATGCGGATTCTGGCGGCGCGGCAGCGTGCCGAGATCGTCCTCGGCATAGCCGCCAAGCGGAGCAGAAAGCTCCGTCTCGATGAGATCCATCGTCGCCCCGGCAAGGCGAATGGCAGCTGTGTCGCAGGTCGTGCGGTGATAATGCGCGCAGCCGAACAGCACGAAGGCGAGATCGTAGAGGTCGCGACGCGGCACGCTCGCCGCTCCATCGGGCAGGAAGCGCTTCGGCACATAGCCGTTGGCTTCCTGCGCCTTCAGCAGCAGCGAGAAGCCGTACTGCGCTGCCTCCAGCGCCGCCTGGCTTCCGCTCAGTCGGGCAGCGTGGCTAAAGGTATAGGTCAGGCGCGCCGTCGTCAGCGCGCTGCGATCAGGCGCGGTGACCGGCCGACCATCCGACGTGAACTCTTCGACGAAGCCGCCCACCTTGCGGTCGACCGCGCGCTCGATCCAGGCCGGGATCAGCGTTTCATGAGTCCAGCGCTGCAGGCCGGCAGGCGACAGGTCGAGCATCGGCCGGCTCAATGCGCCTGCGTCTGCGCGTGCAGGATCTGGCCGAGGAACTGGCGGGTACGCTCGTTCTGCGGCGAGGTGAAGAACCGGTCGGGCGGCGCGACCTCGACGATCTCGCCGGCATCCATGAAGATAACCCGGTCGGCGACCTTGCGGGCGAAACCCATCTCATGGGTGACGCAGAGCATTGTCATGCCGCTCTCGGCGAGCTCGACCATGACGTCGAGCACTTCGCTGACCATCTCGGGGTCGAGCGCCGAGGTCGGCTCGTCGAACAGCATGATCTTGGGGTTCATGCAGAGCGAACGGGCGATCGCGACGCGCTGCTGCTGGCCGCCGGAGAGCTGGACCGGATATTTGTTCGCCTGTTCCGGGATATGGACGCGCTCCAGGATCCTGCGGGCATTGGCTTCGGCCTGTGGCCGCGGAATGCCGCGCACCTTCATCGGAGCGAGCGTGCAGTTCTCCAGCGCCGTCAGATGCGGAAACAGGTTGAAGCTCTGGAACACCATGCCGATCTCGCGGCGGATATCCTCGATGCCCTTGAGCCTGGCATCGACGGTCGTGCCGTCGATGACGATCTCGCCCTTCTGATGCTCCTCGAGCTGGTTGAGACAGCGGATCAGCGTCGACTTGCCCGAGCCCGACGGCCCGCAGATGACGATGCGCTCACCGCGCGACACGGTGAGGTCGATATCGCGCAGGACGTGGAAGTCGCCGTAGAACTTGTCGACCTTGCGCATCTCGATGATCGGGGCGCCGATCTCGGCTGCGGTTGAGGCGATAGCGGCCATCTGGAAAACCGTTCTGGACTGGCTGGTGGAAGAAGAGCCCGGCCTATGACCGGGCGCTTCCGCTGTTACGGGAACCGATGCGATTGCGCTGGCCCGTATGTCATCCTGGATCAAATCCGGGACGAAGTCGTGGTTGAGAAGGCAATCAGAACTTTCCGGATTCGAACACCGGCATCGGCGGCAGCTTGGACAGCGGGATGCCGAACCACTTCTGGTTGATCTTCGAGAGCTCGCCATTGCCCTCGATCTCGGCGATGAACTTGTTGGAGAACTCGGCCAGCGCGGTGTCGGACTTGCGGAAGGCCATGCCGTTGGCCTGTTCCTTCAGCGTGATCTTCGGCTCGATGCCGAGCTGCGGATAGTCCTTGTTGAGCTGGGCGAGGATGGTGTTGCTTGCGCCCATCGCCTGGACCTGGCCGGAAATCAGCGCCTGGAGGGTGGTGGCATCGTCGTCGAAGCGCTTGAGCGGCGTGCCCTGCGGGGCGACGGCGCTGATCGCGATGTCCTGCGTCGAGGCGCGCGCAACGCTGATGGTCACGTTCTTCAGGTCTTCCGGCGTCTTGATGCTGAGGCTCTTGGGAGCCAGCACATAGATCGTCAGCGTGCTGTAGGGGTTGGAGAACAGTACCTGCTTCTGGCGCTCGGGAGTGATGCCGAAGGTCGCGATCAGCAGGTCGACCTTGTTGGTCAGCAGATAGGGGATGCGGTTGGGCCCGGTAACCGGCACGAGTTCGAGCTTGACGCCGAGCGCCTTGGCCATCAGCGCCGCGACATCGGCATCGTAACCTGCCGGCTGCTGGTTCGCGTCGGTGCCGCCGAAGGGCGGATAGTCGGTCAGCACGCCGACCATCAGCTTGCCGCGCGCCTTGATCTCGTCAGGCGTCGCGGCCTGTGCCGGGGCCACGTTGAGTGCAGCGGCAGCGAAGCCGGCGAAGACCAGCGCGCCGAGGCTGCGGCGGCAAATCGATTTAAACAGCGACATGGACGTTCTCCTCTGAGGGGCAGGCTTGGTGTTGCGCAGCCGCGCTCAGCGCGCGGCGACGAGGAGCTTATGCTCCATTCTTTTGCTGTAGGCCGAGAGCGGCCGGCAGATGACGTAATAGACCAGCGCGACGAGCGCGAAGATGGTGAAGGGCCGGAAGGTGGCATTATTGATGATCTGCCCCGCGCGTGTCAGCTCGACGAAGCCGATGATCGAGGCCAGCGAGGTGCCCTTGATCAGCTGCACGACGAAGCCGATCGTCGGCGGGATCGCAATACGGATCGCCTGTGGGGCGATGATCAGCGCCATCTTCGGAGCATAGCGCAGGCCGAGCGAGGTCGCAGCCTCCCATTGCCCGCGCGGCACCACCTCGATCGCGCCGCGCCAGATCTCGCCGAGGAAGGCGCTGGCATGGAGCGACAGGCCCAGCGCCGCCGCCGTCCAGGGGTCGACCGACCAGCCGAACAGTCCGGGCACGAAGAAGGCGAGGAAGAGCTGCATCAGCAGCGGCGTGCCCTGGAAGAGCTTGATATAGCCAGCCGAGGCGATCCTCAGCCATTTGAACTCGCTGGTCCTGGCGAGGGCGACCAGCGCCCCGCCGATCGCCCCGCCGAGGAAGGCGACGAGCGACAGCAGCAGCGTCCAGCGCACCGCCATGATGATATAGATGATGTCGGCTGATCCGAGCGTGCGCATCGTCGTCACCTCACCGGGTTGGCTTGCGCAGGAAGGCGCGCTCGATCCCGGCGAATACCGTCCAGAAGAAGACGGACAGGCCGAGATACATGCATGTGACGACGAAATAGACCTCGAAGCTGCGGAAGGTGCGCGACTGGATGTCGCCCGCCACCGCCGTCAGCTCGCTCGCCGCGATCGCCGAGCAGACGCTGGTGTTCAGCATCAGCAGGATGAACTGGCTGGTCAGCGAGGGATAGATCGCCTGGATCGCCGGCTTCAGGATGATGTAGTGGAAGATCTGGAGCGGGCGCATGCCGAGCGACTTGCCCGCCTCGACCTGCCCCTTGTGAATGCTCTCGATACCGGCCCGGATGATCTCGATGCCGTAGGCGCCGACATTGACGACGAGCGCCAGCAGCGCTGCCGCGTTCGAAGACATCTTCAGCCCCATCGAGGGCAAGCCGAAATAGATCACGAAGATCTGGATCAGGAACGGCGTATTGCGGATCAGCTCGATATATTCGTCGATGATCCAGCGCAGCCATTTTGGCCCCGAGGTCTTGCCGAGCGCGCCGGCTACCGAGACGACCATACCGATCGCCATCGCCAGCGCCGAAAGCACGAGCGAATTGAGGAGCCCGTGCAGCAGCTCCGGCCACGCCGCGAAGACGTCGGCAAAATCGAATTCATAGCTCATGCGAACTGCCCCTGCCGGGCCGCGAAAGCAGAACAGCCTTCATGCGCCTTCCTCATCCAGTCCTCCCGGCCGGCATTGTTTCACCAGCTCGGCCGATGCTGTCGCACCATCCCTACAATCGCGGAATCAGCAAGCCGCCATCGACGTTGATCACTGTGCCTGTTGCATAGGCGAATTGCCCGCTCGTCAGAGCGGCGACGCAGGCCGCGACATCCTCGCCCTCGCCCCAGCGCCCGGCGGGGATCAGGCCCTCGGCGATGCGGGCATCATATTTGGCAGCGACCTTGGCGGTCATGTCGGAGCGGATCACGCCGGGACGGACCTCGAAAACGGGAATGCCTTCTGGCGCGAGCCTGACCGCCAGCGCTTTCGCCCACATCGAGAGACCGAGCTTGGAGACGCAGTATTGCGCCCGGTCGATCGAGACCAGCTCCGTCGAGGCCGAGGTGATGAAGACGATCGCCGGGCGTTCCGGCTTGTCCGCCAACATCGCCTTGGCGATTTCCTGGCTGAGGAAAGCCGCGCCGCGCAGATTGACGTCCATCACGAGGTCGAAGCTCTCCTCGGTGATCTCCAGCATGTCGCCGCGCACCGGCGCGCCGATGCCGGCATTCGAGACGAAGACATCGAGCCGGCCAAAGGCCTTTTTGACGTTCGTCACGAGGTCGGCATGGCTCGCGACAGCCGCGACGTCATGCTTGAAGAAGCGGGCCTTGACGCCCTCCGCCTCGAACAGCCTCAACGCTTCGGCGACAGCCTCATCCTCGGCGATATCGGTGAAGGCGATGTCGTGACCAGCCTTGGCAAGCGCCACGCCGATCGCGCGGCCGATGCCGCGTCTTGCGCCGGTGATCAGGGCGACGGGACGCATCATTTCACTCTCCGCGGTAGGTTGGCGTGCGCTTCTCTTGGAAGGCGGCGACGCCCTCCTTCACGTCCTCCGTATAGGAGACGAGCGAGCTCGCCAGCGTCTCCAGGATCGCGCCGCCATCTTCGCCCTCTGCCGCGTTGATGAGCTGCTTGACGATGAGGTTCGCGACCGGCCCGCGCTGGCTGATACGCTCGGCCATGGCTTGCGCCGCGGCCAGTGCCCCGCCCTTCTCCACGACCTGATCGACGATGCCGAGCGTCAGCGCCTGTTCGGCGGTGACGATCTCGCCGGTCAGCGCAAGGCGCCGCGCCACCTGCCCGCCGAGCCGCCTCACCAGGCGCTGCGTGCCCGACCAGCCGGGGATCATGCCGAGACCGGTCTCGGGCAGGCCGATCTTGGCCTGGACCTCGCAGATGCGGATATCGGCGGTGACCGCCAGCTCCAGCCCGCCGCCGAGCGCGTGGCCGTTCATTGCGGCGATGACCGGCGGCTTCATCCGCGCAAGCTTGTCGAAGGCGCGGTGGCCGGTGCGCACCCAGCCCTGCCCCATTTCCAGCGGCGAAAGGCCGCCCCAGGCGACAATGTCGCCGCCGGCGCAGAAGGCCTTGCCCTCGGCGGTCAGGATGACGGCGCGCACCGAACGATCGGTGTCGATAGCGTCAGCGAAGCGACCGAGCAGGCCCACCATGACGTCGTCGAGCGCATTGAGCTTTTCCGGCCGGGCGAGCGTGATCGTCGCGATACCCGCGGCGATGTCGAGGCGAACGGGATCGCTCATGCTGCCCTCTTGGGAACGTTGAGGCCGATCAGCGCCTCGTCGAACAGAGCGGCGTCCATCAGCTTCGGCGGATTGGGGACGAGGAGCGGGAATTCACTCCGGCTGAGGATCTCGCGCTCCAGATCCACGCCGGGCGCGATCTCGGTGACGACGATGCCTTCGGGCGTCAGCTTCATCACGCAGCGCTCGGTGATGTAGGTCACGTCCTGCCCTTGTGCGACGGCGCGCGGGCCGGAGAAGGAGATGTGTTCGACCGCCTCGACGAGCTTCTTCACCTTGCCTTCCCTCTCGATCACGAGCTTGCCCTCAGTGATGGCGAGCTTGGCCGCAGCGCTGAAATAACCGGAGAAGACGATGCGCTTGGCCCGCGCGGTGATGTCGATGAAACCGCCGGCGCCGGCCGTGACATGCGGCCTGACGCCGAGCTTCGAGACGTTGACGCAACCCTGCCGGTCGATCTGCAGGAAGGAGAGCAGCGACATGTCGAAGCCCGCCCCCTGAAAGTAAGTGAACTGGTAAGGCGAAGGCACGATCGCCTCGGCATTGGAGGCGCAGCCGAACTGGAATTCGAGCAGCGGCACGCCGCCGACGGCGCCCTGCTCGATCACCCAGGTCACGGCGCCGTGCTGGCCTTCCTCGATCAGGATACGCGGGACATTGGCGGAGATGCCGAAACCGATATTGACGGCATCGCCATGGCGCAATTCCTGCGCGACGCGGCGCGCGATGACCTTGGCGACGTCGAAGGCCGGCGTCTCGAAGCTCGACAGCGGCCGCCGCACCTCGCCGGAAATCGCGGGGTCATAGACGGTCTGCGTCGTCTGCATCTGGTCGGGGGCGACCACGATCGCATCGACGAGGATGCCGGGCACGAAGACAGCCTGCGTGTTGAGGCTGCCGGCCTCGACCACGCGTTTCACCTGCGCGATGACGATGCCGCCATTGTTGCGCACCGCCAGCGCTTGATCGAGCGGACCGAGCAGGCCGCCCTCGTGCTCGTAGGAAAGATTGCCGCGCTCATCAGCCGTGGTGGCGCGGATGATCGCGACCTTCGGCACGATGCTGCGGAAATAGAGCCAGTCATCGCCGTCGAAC
Organism: Allobosea sp. 10L422; assembly: GCF_056395345.1. Classification (NCBI taxonomy): domain Bacteria; kingdom Pseudomonadati; phylum Pseudomonadota; class Alphaproteobacteria; order Hyphomicrobiales; family Alloboseaceae; genus Allobosea; species Allobosea sp. 10L422. The sequence continues at coordinate 51,340 of NZ_JBFTJI010000010.1, read as the reverse complement.
TCCACGCGGGAAACGATCGGCTCGGCGGCGGCGCGCGCATTCATGGCGCAGCCCTGGTGCTTGGGATCGACGAAGGTGTCCATGCCGATCTTGGTCAGCACGCCCGGCCGCTTGGCGGCGGCTTCGCGATGCATGTCGAACAGAATGCCGCTCGGGATGTTGTAGGCCGGGATCTCGTCGCCTGTGACCATCTTCCAGATCGCGGGCGGCTCGGCCGAGGAGGGGCCGGATGGGTAGGAGCCGCCCATGATCCGCGCCAGCAGACCGGGCTTGGCGAGATGGTCGATGCCCTTGACGCCCCACATGTCGCCGGCCGCGATCGGATGCAGCGTCGTCAGGTTGCGCGGATGGCCGGAGGCGTCGAAACGCCGGCCGATCGCCGCCAGCACCGCATCGGGGCAGCCGAGGCCGGAGGAGGAGGAAACCGTGACGATCGCCTCGTCCGGGATCAGGGCGGCGGCTTCGTCGGCAGAGAGGATGCGGGGAAAGGCCATGATTTTGTCTCTTGGGAGGTTTCAGCCGGCGGCGGCGAGCGCGCGCTGATAGGCGCCGCAGGATTCGCGGATGACGAGATGGGCGGGGCCGATGAAGCTCTCAGGCTCTGCGGCGGGATCGGCGATCTGCTTCAGCAGCAGCGCGGCGGCGCGCTCGCCCAAGCCCACGGGATCGACCGCGACGGTGGTCAGCGCCGGCGAGACATGGCGCGCCTCGCTGGTGTCGTCGAAGCCGACGATGGCGATGTCGCGCCCGACGACGAGGCCGTGCCGCGCCGCCGCCAGCATCGCGCCGATGGCGGTGACGTCATTGTAGCAGACCACGGCGGTCGGCCGGTCGGCGAGTGAGAGTACGGCGCTCATCGCCCCGAAGCCGCCGTCGCGGGTCGGCATGCTTTCGAGGTTGAGCGCCGGATCGATGCTGCGGCCGGCCGCCTCCATGGCGGCAAGGAAGCCGCCATGTCGTTCCTGCCGCACGACCATCGAATGCATGCCGCCGAGAAAGGCGATGCGCTCATGGCCGAGATTGATGAGATGGCGGGTGACCCGGCTGGCGCCGACTAGATTCTCCGGCACGACATGGCTGACATCGACACCCGGCAGGCGGCGGATCGCCACCAAAAGCGCGGTATCAGCCGCCCTCACCCAGTCGAGATGCTCGGGCCGCGTATCCAGCGCCGGGCAGAGGATGATGCCGCCGGCGCCATGTTCGCGCATCATCCGCATCACCTGCTCCTGCCGCACCACGCTCTCGGCGGTGTTGGCCATGAAGGCGACATAGCCCGCCATCTGCAGCACCTTCTCCACGCCGATCGCGAATTCCGCGAAGAACGGGTTGGAGAGGTCGTTGAGGACGAGTCCGACGATGCGGGATTGCGCATTGCGCAAATTGGCGGCGCCGCGATTATAGACATAGCCGAGCCGGTCCATGGTCGCGAGGACATGCTGACGTGTCTCGGACTTGACGCTGCCCCGCCCGGTCAGGACGAGCGAGACCGTCGATTTCGAGACGCCGGCAGCGTCCGCGATCTCGATGATCGTCACCTTCCCCTTGCTGCCTTGCGGCTGCGGCATCGTTTCATCCCTGATGCGCGTGGCGCCGTTCTTCTATTGGAACGTTCCATTATCAGTCTTTCGCAAGCCGCGCAATATCCCCTTTCAAACGATTTTATCGCCTAGTATAAGAGTTGAAACGCGTTTCGTCACTGGAACGTTCCAATAATCAAAATCGGAGGAAGCTATGGCCGAGATCACCCTGCCCCGCATGGACGGCAGCAGCGAGCGTTACCGGCTGTCGCCGGCGTCTCCCTATCCGCGCACGGCCCCGGCCAATGGCGTCCGCACCGTCTATGCCGCCGCCCATGTCGTCGCGGACCCGCTGAAGCTGATCGAGCCTTGGCGCGAGCCCGCCATTGACTGGGACGCGACGCTGGCCTTCCGCCATCACCTCTGGGGGCTCGGCTTCAAGATCGCCGAGGCGATGGACACCTCCCAACGCGGCATGGGGCTGGACTGGCAGAACGCGGCGGAACTGATCACCCGCGTCCTGGCCGAGGCCAAGACGACACCGGGCGCCGATCTCGCCTGCGGCGCCGGAACCGACCAGCTTGCTCCTCAGGATGCCCGCAGCCTCGACGACGTCATCCGTGCCTATGAGGAGCAGATCGGCCATATCGAGGAGCATGGCGGCAAGATCATCCTGATGGCGAGCCGCGCGCTCTGCCGCGTCGCGAAGGGGCCGGACGACTATCTTGCCGTCTATGGCCGCCTGATCCGCCAGTGCCGGAGCAAGGTGATCCTGCATTGGCTCGGGGAGATGTTCGATCCGGCGCTCGCCGGCTACTGGGGCAGTTGCAATTTCGAGCCTGCGATGGAGACGGTGCTGACCCTGATCCGCGAGCACGCCGATAAGATCGACGGCATCAAGATCTCGCTGCTCAACGCCGGCAAGGAGATCGCGATGCGCCGTCGCCTGCCGGAAGGCGTCGTGATGTATACCGGCGACGACTTCAACTATGCCGAATTGATAGCCGGCGACGCGCAGGGCTTCTCGCACGGCTTGCTCGGCATCTTCGATCCGATCGCTCCGGCGGCTGCGGCCGCCTTCGCCAAGCTGGAGGCAGGCGACCGCGCCGGCTTCCACGCCATCCTCGACCCGACCGTCGCGCTGTCTCGCCGGCTCTTCGAGGCGCCGACGCAGCATTACAAATGCGGCGTCGTCTTCCTCGCCTGGCTCAACGGCTTCCAGAACCATTTCCGCATGGTTGGTGGCGCGGAATCGGCGCGAGGCATTCTGCATTATGTCGATCTCTTCCGCCTCGCGGACCAGTCGGGGCTGCTGATCGATCCCGAATTGGCGGCCCGCCGGATGACGCATCTCTGCGCCCTCAACGGCATCGCCTGAGGAGCAAGCCATGCACGCCCCGCTGCTCGACGCCGAGATCTACGACCAGATCCGTGAGACCGCCCGGCGCTTCGCCGAGGATGTCGTCAAGCCCGCCGCCGGAGATCTCGACCGCGACGAGACCTTCCCCGCCGACATCTACCGCCAAATGGGCGAGCTCGGCCTGTTCGGCATCACCGTTCCGGAAGAGCATGGCGGCGCCGGCCTCGACACCTTCGCCTATGCGATCGTGATGGAGGAATTGTCGCGCGGCTATTCCTCGGTCGCTGACCAATGCGGCCTCGTCGAGCTGATCGGCACGCTCCTCACGCGCTACGGCACGCCGGAGCAGCTGAAACGCCTGCCGGACATCCTCTCGGCCAAGACCCGCATCGCCTATTGCCTGACCGAGGCGGAGGCAGGTTCCGACCTCTCCAATGTCCGCACCACCGCGCGCGAAACGGCTGATGGCTATGTCATCGACGGCGGCAAGCTTTGGATCCACAATGCCCCGGTCGCCGATCTCGGTTTCGTGTTGGCTTCGACCGATCCGGCCGCCGGCCATCGCGGCATGAGCATCTTCCTGGTCGACCTCAACGCGCCCGGCGTCTCGCGCGGCCCGAAGGAACACAAGATGGGCCAGCGCGCGAGCCAGGTCGGCGCGCTCAATTTCGACGGCGTCACCGTGCAGCGCGAAGCGCTGCTCGGCCCCAAGGGCCGCGGCTTCCACATCATGATGAGCGTGCTGGAGAAAGGCCGCGTCGGCATCGCCTCGCTGGCGGTGGGGATCGCGCAGGCCGGCCTCGAAGCGGCGCTGGCCTATGCTCGCGACCGGCGCCAGTTCGGCAAGCCGATCCTCGACAATCAGGGCCTGCAATGGATGCTGGCCGACATGGCCAAGGACATCGCCGCCGCCCGCGCCCTCGTAGAGCGCGCCGCGCTGCTGATCGACCATGGCAAGCCCGCGACCTCAGCCTCCTCGATGGCAAAATGCTTCGCCAGCGACATGGCGGTGGCGCAGACGGCCAATGCGGCGCAGATCTTCGGCGGCTCCGGCTATATCCGCGGCTTCGAGGTCGAGCGGCTCTATCGCGACGCCAAGATCACGCAGATCTACGAAGGCACCAACCAGATCCAGCGCACCATCATCGCGCGGGAGCTGATCAAGGGCGCCTGACAGCGCCAAGACCCCTCCGACGCGGTGCCCTGCCGCGTCGCCTCCGGCACAATGCCCTCGACATCGCCTGCCGATCGCGCTCGGCTGCGGAAAGGCGAATCCTGCAGCCTTGGGATTCGCGTCGAATGCGGGAGCGACAGGGATGAAAACGATCAAGGGACCGGCCATCTTCCTCGCCCAGTTCGCAGGGGATGCGGCGCCGTTCAATGATCTTGCCGGCATCGCCCGCTGGGCAGCGGGGCATGGCTACAAAGGTGTCCAGATTCCAAGCTGGGATGCGCGGCTGTTCGATCTCGCACGCGCCGCCGAGAGCAAGGCCTATTGCGACGAGGTGAAGGGCATTCTCGGCGAGGCCGGCATCGAACTCACCGAGCTCTCCACCCACCTTCAGGGCCAGCTCGTCGCGGTCCACCCTGCCTATGATCGCACCTTCGACGGCTTCGCCGCGCCGCAGGTGCGCGGGAACCCGAAGGCGCGCCAGCAATGGGCGACGCAACAATTGCGGCTGGCCGCGAAGGCCTCCAGCAATCTCGGCCTCTCGGCCCATGCAACATTCTCCGGGGCGCTCGCCTGGCCATTCATCTATCCCTGGCCGCAGCGCCCGGCCGGCCTCGTCGAGACCGCTTTCGAGGAGCTGGCCAAGCGCTGGCGCCCGATCCTCGACGCCTTCGACGAAGCCGGCATCGATCTCTGCTACGAGATCCATCCCGGCGAGGATCTGCATGACGGCGTTACCTTTGAAATGTTCCTCGAACGCGTGGGCAATCACCCGCGCTGCAACATCCTCTACGACCCCAGTCATTTCCTGCTGCAGCAGCTCGACTATCTCTCCTTCATCGATATCTATCACCAGCGCATCCGCATGTTTCATGTGAAGGACGCGGAATTCAATCCGAGCGGGCGGCAAGGTGTCTATTCCGGCTTCCAGCCCTGGATCGAGCGTGCCGGGCGGTTCCGCTCCCTCGGCGATGGGCAGGTCGACTTCGGCGCGATCTTCTCGAAGCTGACACAGTACGATTTCGATGGCTGGGCCGTGCTGGAATGGGAGTGCTGCATCAAGGATTCCGAGCAGGGCGCAGCGGAGGGAGCGCCTTTCATCGCCAGCCACCTCATCAACGTTGCCGCGCGGGCCTTCGACGACTTCGCGGCGAGCGGCATCGATCTGGCCACCAACCGTTCGCTGTTGGGACTGGATGGATGACGAGAGCGAGGGCAGGCAACCGAAGGCGGATCAGATCGGAGAGGCGATGATCCGCCTGTGATCGCGCCCGATCGGCGTCAGGCCACGAGAACGACGACGTCATTCTGCCGCGCAAAGAAGCTCTGCGAATGGCGTCGCTTCAGATCGGCCTCGCGCGCTTCGAGCGAGGCATCGGACAGCTCAGGCGAATGATGGACGCATGCGAGGCGCTTCGCCCCGACAGCCTGCAGCAGGCGCAGCCCCGCCTGCCAGGTCGAGTGGCCCCAGCCGCGATGCGGTTCGTAATCGAGCGCTTCGTCCCACATCGCGTCGTAGACGAGAAGATCGGCACCGCCGCAGAAGGCGGCGAGCGCGGGGTCCGGATCACCGTCGGCATGTTCATGGTCCGTCAGGATCACGATTGTCTGCCCGCCATGGCGGAACCGAAAACCGGCCGCGCACGGATCATGCTGTAGCGCGATCGTCGCGACGTCGACTCCCCCAAGCCCGGGATTGCCTCCCGCCGTGAAGCTTGAAAAGCGGACCCGGCTGGGAGCTTCGGCGAAGCTGACGGGGAAGAACGGCTCGCTGAACAGGGCCGACAGCTTCGCCTCCGCTTTTGCTGCCGTGCAAGCCGGCACATGCAGCGCAATCTCGCCGCCCATGCGCCAGAGCGGCGCAAAGGCGCTCAGGCCGATGACATGGTCGAGATGCAGGTGGCTGAAGAGCAGCGTCGCGTCGCGCTCCCCGGCAGCGGCCATCGCCTGCCCGAGCCGGCGCAGTCCCGATCCCGCATCGACGATGACACGGCGCCCGGCGATCCGCACCTCGAAACACGTCGTATCCCCACCGAAGCGGTTACAGAAGCGGCCGGAAATCGGAATCGATCCGCGCGTTCCCCAGAACCGAATGCCGAAGCCGCAATCGAGCAACCGCGTCGTCTCAGTCACGCGTCGGGCCCTCGAGCTCGCGCTTGGAAACAATCGCGACATTGTCCTGCAACCGCTTGACCATCAGCCGCATGACGGAGAGCGTCATGTCCGGGAATTCTTCCATCAAGGCGGTGAACACCTCCTTACGGAGCTTCAACGCAGTCAACTCGCCGGTAGCACGGATGGTCGCCGACCTGACCTCGCCGGTGACGACGCCCATTTCGCCGACGATCGCCGGCGCTTCGACCGAGGAAACCCAAACGGCGCTCCCTCGAGGTCCGATCAAGACCTCTGCCGTGCCGGCGATCACAACATAGGCTGCGTCGGATTCCGCGCCCTGCTCGAACAGCATGTCGCCGGCTGCGAAGACGGCCCGCTCGCTGGTGAAGGCCAGCAGCTTGATGCGCGCAAGATCGAGATTGGCAAAGATCGGCACGGCTCTGAGCGCTCTGACATCGTCGCGCTCGCTGCCTTCCTCTTTGATCGGGGGGGCGGCCGAAGCGGGTTGCAGGCCGGCTGCCCGGCGCAGCCTGGCGCCATCGAAGACGACCGACCGGTCCATGGGAATATCGCCATCGTCGTCACGCGCGACGACGATCAGGGTCCTGCCGTACATCGCAGCGCGAAGGCGCCGCAAGATCGCCTTGCCCTCGGTCGGGCTCAAGCTGCCCAGGGCATTGTCCAGGATCAGCAGCGAGGGGCGCTTGATCAGGCAGCGCGCCAGCGCAATCTGCGTTTTGACCGCCGGGAAGAGCAGACGGCCAGCATAGCCGGCCGGCTGCATGAGCCCTATCCGAGAAATCTCGTGATCGAGCCCGAGTCCGGTCACGGCTTCGCGGATGGCCTCGTCGACCCGCTCGCGAATGCCGGCGCTCGCTTGTGTCACGCGCCCGAACAGTAGGTTCTCCCGGACCGATGCAGCTCCCCATTCGCCGGAGTCGTAGAAATCGATGGTCTTCGCAGCGTCCTGCGAAATGCGAATGCGAAAGGCCCTGCGCGCCAGCAGGATGCGCTGTTCCATCCCCTCGTCGAGAAGGCCGAGCCGGTGCAGGGGTTCGGCATAGAGAAATGACAGCCCCAGGAACCGGGCCCGGTCGGCTTCGTCGATCTGCCCAGCCTCGGCCCGCGCCAGGCGCTCGCGATAGGCGGGAAACTCCTCGGCGGCGATGAAGGAAAAGCTGTCGAGAAGGAGATGGTCCGGGGCCAGGTCAGAGAAGATTTCGAGCATGGTCGCGGCGATGCGCTGGCCAGCCGCCGTGAGATCATCGCTCAGGCCCAGCGAATCGAGAATGCTCCGCGTCAACGCGTGCCCGGCCAGCCGGCCTCCGCCGAACAGGGCAGTGTTCGGAACGCCGAAGAGGATGTTTTCACCGATCGTGGCGGTGCGGATGTACTGCGTCGCATCATAGGGCTCGACGGCATCCTGCGCGCCTTGTGCGGCCAGAACCGCGCGAATACGGGCCCGGATTTCCGTCAGGCGGGCAGCCAGGACGGGGACTTCGTCCACGTTGAGTTTGCTTGCGAGGCCATAGCGGAACACGACGTCGGCAAGGCCGACGATATCCAGCGTTGCGGCCAGTTGGGCTGCCGACAATTCGCCCTCGGCTCCTCGCAGGGTCTCCCCGTCATGCGTCGGATCCGCATCGCGATCGGTCCTCACGCCGTCACCGCGCAGACCATAGGCGATGTTGTCGCGCAGTGATCCATCGAAGATCGCCGGCTCGCTGCCCGCATAGGCGATGCAGCGGCCGCGAGCCGCCACGGAAATCGCGTCGAGCGCGACATCGCCGATCTTGATGGAACCGCCGCTCGGCGTCAGTCGTCCCCCGAGGATGCGCGCGACGCAGCCGGCGCCCTCCCCCATGCCCGACAGCAAGACATGCTGCTTCAGTGGCAGCGTCAGCGAGACCCGGTCGAGCATTCGATCGCCGGTTGCGCTGACCGCGCTGAGGCCCTGCAGGGCGATCACGCCGGCCTCGGGGAATGGGTCGTTGACGGGCTCCGGTTGCGCGGAAGGAACCGAGAGCGCGAACTGTTCGGTGACCTGCTGAAACTTGGCTTCGACATCGAGACGCTGCTGGTCCCAATCGATGAGGTCCTTCACGGGCGGAGGCAGGTCGCGATAGGCCGCGATGACCGCCACAAGCTGGCCGATCCCGAGATTTCCGGTCAGGGTGGCATAGCCGCCGATCGTATAGAACAGGAACGGCGTGATCTGCGCGATCAGATTGTTGAGGGCTTTGACGGCGAATTTCCGCCCGTAGAGTCGGTACCGTATGCCGAACAGCGTTTCGAGCCTTTGCGCGACCTCTCCGCGTTCGAGCGCGGCGGTCCCGTGATTGGAGACCTCGTCCAGCGTCTCGACAACTTCCCCGATCTTGCCGGCCAGGGCGCGCGAAGCGATCTGGCGCTCCCTGCCGAGCCGGATCTGCTCCCGCCGCAACCGTGGAATGACGAGGACCTGCGAGGAGATCATCGCGACGGCGACAAGGCCGAGCAGAGCATTCTGTATCAGGATGAAGACGAGTGCGGTCATTGCCTGCCCGCCCAGGAAGACCGGCTGAACGAACGCATCCCCGACGAAGCCCCCGATAGGCTCGACCTCATCCTTGATGATCGAGGCGGCCTCCGAAGGCTTCAGGCGCTGGCGCTGCTCGGGCGTCGACGAAAGCAGGGACGAGAACAGATCGAAGCGGAGCCGCTGCAGCAATCGTTCGCCGAGAGCCCCCTTTTTCATATTGATTGCATATTTGAAGTAACCGTTGATAACGATCAACGTTAAAAATGAAAAGGACAAAATAAAAAGATAAGAGATACGATTTACTTTAACCCCATCGTATTTCACCTCTGATCCGAATAAATCAACGCCTGTACTGAACGACAGGAATACCGCGTATTCGCTGCCATCCCGAAAGGCATTTCCCTGCAAGGCGCCCGCGATGATGTATTTGGGCAACTCGAGAGAAAGATAATAGAACGGCAGAGACAGAATGACGATTGAAATAATCCTGAGCTGCTCTCGACAACTATTCTTCCAGATATAAGAAAAAAGTTGATTCAAACGGGGCATTATTTTTCCCCTTCGAAACGCTCACCCGTCCTAGGCGCCTCAAGCCGTGGAACACGAACAGACATCGTCAATATAAGGCGGAGCGATACGATCCGGACGCACCCGCGACAGCGTAGCCGGTCCCGGCGGCAGCAGGTTAAGGAAGCAGCGTCGCCATCCATTGACAAGAGGCACACGCCGGCCGAGCCGTTTGCGGGGCTTCTCGACCGGCTGAGCCTTCGTCCGGCTTCCAAGGCGCGGCTCAGCCGCCTTCTTGCGCGACCTTGCTCTGGCGGGACCGGATCGATCGCCACCTCGCATGCTGCATACTCGCATGCTGCATATCCCGTTCGGGTCCACCGCAAGACCCTGTGGTCGTCGAGGCGGCTCGGCGCTCCGTTGTGACTAGCCCGATGTCGCGCTTGCTCCCGGGACGCGGTTAAGTTTCATTAACCATGTAGTCGGGGGGCTTCATGTCGACGCGTCCTGCCAGATCGGGGTTGGTCATGACAGGGTCGAACATGGAGCTCGCGGAATCGGCCGCAAGGCCGCGCACGCGCGAAACACAGCCCGCATCGAGCTCCGTAGGGACGGAGCGGAACAGGCAAGCCCCGTCGGAGGCGAGTTGGCCATCGACCGATGTCGGCACGCTGCTGCTGCATTGGCTGACGGTCGCGGCCGTCATGGTGAGCCTCGCCACCGGATTGCGCATCTCGGCCGATGCACTCGACGCCGTGATTTCGCGATGGATGGCGCCGATCCTGCCGCAGGGCGAGATCTGGAGCGTCCATATCATCGCCGGCCTCACGCTTTTCGGCACATCGACCGCCTATCTCGTCTATATGGCGCTGAGCGGCCTCGGCAACCGCGTCGCTCTTCGGCGCCTTAAGATGTGGCGGATGGCCACGACGTCGAAGCTGCGGTGGATGAGCGCGAACATCCTGCTCCATTGGCTGCTCTATGCTCTGGTCGTCGTGCTCACCATCACGGGCATCCTGCTCTATCTCGGCTTCGGCGGCTGGGTCGTTTCCGTCCATGTGACGGCAGCGATGAGCATGCTCGCCTACACATTCGTCCATATCCTGACGCATTTCGGCTATGGCGGCTGGCTTCAGCTGTTACGCATCTTCAGGCCGGCCAGGCTCGTGCCGGCCGCGGGACAGCGTAGCCGGCGGCCGCTGCTGATGGCCGCTGTTATCGCGATCCCGGCCGCCGCTGCTGCGGCCGGATTCGATTTCGGCACCCGCGACGAACTGATCGTCGCGCAGACGCGGACCCCGCCGAAGCTGGATGGGGTGCTCGACGACGACGTCTGGCGCAGCGCCCGGCCGGTTCGGGTCAGGACGCAGCAGGGAGCCAACCTCGGCGGATCAGGCGAATCGACCGTCGAGATCCGCGCCGTGCATGACGGCGCCAAGATCTATTTCGCATTCCGCTGGCAGGATCCGACGCGCTCGCTCGCCCGGCTTCCCCTGCTCAAGCAGCAGGATGGCTGGCATGTCGTCGGCGCGCGTGCCGGCGAAACCGATGTGGTCGATTTCTACGAGGACAAGTTGGCGGTCATCTTCTCGCGCTCCGATGGGTTTGGAGCAGCCGGAGCGACGCATCTGGGTCCGAAGCCGCTCGACGACAAGCCGTCGTCGCTCAATCAGCGCGGTCTCCATTACACCACCGATGGATCGATCATCGACATGTGGCAATGGAAGGCCTCCCGCGGCGGCCTGCTGGGCTACATGGACGATCAATATATCGGCCCCCCGCGCGAGCCGACGGCCGACGAGGCCGCCAAGCGGGCACGTTACCAAGGCGGCTACTGGAACGATCCCGGCCGGGCCTTCTACAGCTATAATTTCGGCTTTGAAGGGCCGGGCGGCTATGCCGGCCCGGTCACACCGAAACGGTTGCCCAACGACCCGGCTGCCGCCATGTCTGCTCTCGGCCGGTTCGACCCGAAGAATCCCGAGCTGATCCATGACGAGGGCACCCGTTGGTGGCTGACCGAGACCGACAGCGCCCCCTACAGCGCGGAGGCCGACGCACGCATACCGGTTGGCACCGTCATGCCCGGCGTGGTGATCACGGGTGCCTATGAGGGAGATCGCGCCCAGATCCGGGCGGGTGCGCGCTGGAAGGACGGGTACTGGACCCTGGAAGCCTCGCGCGATCTCAAGACGGGCAGCGCCTACGATGTCGACTTCGAGCCCCAAACACCCGTCTATATGTGGGTGGCGGTATTCGACCACACGCAGACGCGCCATACGCGGCACGTTCGCCCTGTCACCCTCACCCTGCGCTGAGGCAACGAACCGCTTGTCGGCGAAATCCGATACTCGAACGAGCGCCCGGGTCGCCGCGCCCGTCCGATAGGACCTGCGGCGATCGAACCAGGGCAAGTCGCCTCAATCAGCACCGCGAACAGAGCAGGCCATGGCTAAGCAGGCATCCCTTGTCGTGAATGGCAAAGCCGTCGCGGTCTCGCGCGGCGACAGTTTGCTGGAAGCGGCCATGGGCGGGGGTATCGTGATTCCGCATGATTGCTGCACGGGGCAATGCGAGACCTGCCGTGTCCGCGTCTATGCCGGCGAAGTCGATGCAATGGGAACGCGACAAGGCGATACCGTGCTGGCCTGCCAGGCGCGGGTCATCGGCGACGCCGTCCTCCAGTTCGATGCGGTTCCCGAGATACGCAAGCTGGCGGCGACCGTCTCGGCCATCCGCCCGCTCTCTCCCGACATCATCGAAACGACGCTCCTGCTCAGGAAGGATTTCACCTATCTCCCGGGGCAATACGTCAAATGCAAGTTCAGCGGCTATCCGAGCCGCGACTACAGCCCGACCCTGCGCTGCGATGGAACCGGAGAACGCAATGAGCTGATCCTGCAGATCCGGCGCCAGGTCGGCGGGGTCGTGTCGCCGGATCTCGGGACGCGCATCCGCCCAGGGCACAAGGTGGCCGTGCAGGGACCTTACGGCAGTGCATTCCATCGGACAGACGGCGGGCGGATCATTCTGATCGCCGCCGGCACCGGCTGGGCTCCCATCTGGGCCATTGCCCGCGCCGCGCGTTACCGGGAGCCGTCGCGGGAGATGATCGTGATCGTCGGTGCGCGCGATCCCCGCAATCTCTACATGGCAGAGGCGCTGGCATGGTTGGCTGAAACGGGCGTTGCCAGCATCGCCCGCACCAGCAGCGACGGCAAGGCAGCCGGCATCCTCAGCGGTCGCCCCACCGATCACATGCCGGCGCTTCGGCCGGATGACACGGTCTACGTGGCCGGCTCCTGCGAGATGGTGGCGGCGGTGCGGATGCGTTGCGAGGCTGCCGGCACGACCTGCTACGCTGACCCGTTCATCGCCTCGGTGGCCAAGCGGACGATCCGGGACAGGATCGCGGGCCTCCTCTTTGCGCGCACTGCAAACTGGCCCGGGACATCGCAGACCCGGTCCGCCGCCGAAAACCTTCGCCCCTGACGCGGCCGCGCCTCTCGGCGCTCAGGGCGCAATCGGAATCGCGCCGAATTCCCGGATCACATGGCCCGCATCCGGGATGCGGGTGAAGGCGATGAACTTCTCCGCCGCCGGCGTCAGCGCCCCTTCCTTGTAGACATAGGCCACCTCGCCGCTGCTCGAATAGCGCGGATCCAAGGGATGCAGACCATCGATCTTCAGCACCTGCGTGCCGATGTCGAGAACCCGGCTATACGGCCCGAAGCCGATCGTGCCCTCCGTCAGGCGAACGGTCTCGACCGCTTCCTGGGTCGACGTCGCTGTCTTCGAGCGCTCGGTGATCTCGAGTTCTCGCCAACCGGGCATCGTCGCCCGCAAGGTCGTGAGCGTGCTGTCGGCTTCTTCGCGCCGGACGACGCGAATGCGCTGGTCGGCTCCGCCGACGTCCTTCCAGTTGGAAATCCGGCCGGCATAGATGCCCGTCAATTGCTCGCCGCTGAGCTGCGCGACGCCGGCGCTGGGATGAACGAAGAAGGCGCACGCGATCTTGGCCACCGGCACATAGATCAGGCCGCGTGCCCGCTCGGCATCGGTGAGAACCCGGGCGACGCGCGCCAGCTTCGCCGTTCCTGAACCGACCGCGGCGATACCACCGCCTGAGCCGATGCTGGGTGGAATCTTGACCTCGATGGTCGGCTCGGCCGCCCGGAAGCGCTGGGCCACGGCCTGAAGCATCTCCACGCCATCCCCGGTGCCGACCACGATCAACTCGTCTGCCCTGGCAGGGTTACAAAGGGTCAGAAGACCAAGAATCAATGCAATAGAGCGCGGTGTCATAGATCGATAAAATCTTCTGCCACGGGATGATCAGAATTGCCATGACTCCGTGAACAAATTCTAACCGAAAGCGCAAAAATGATAGGTAACTTCTTATACTTATGAATTTACGTAAGCTTCAATGGTTGCTGCTAGAGTGGATGAGAATTTCCGTTGTGGAGTAGGCTTCGTGCCGCAGGATCGGGCCAGCGTCAGGCAGATCGATGAATCCGGCCGAATGGATGGAGGCTTGCTGCGCCGTCTCTGGAACTCGATGGGCATCCGGAGAGCGCGCCTGCGCACGGCTTGGCGCGACTGGATTTCAACCGCGCATATCGGAACGCATCTCGCCTTCGTGGTGATGGTGACGGGAGCCGTAACCTTTGCCGTCGTCGGGCTCGTTGCCCTGTGGCGCCTCAGCGAGGATGCCGTCGAACAGGCCCATGCGCTGGCACAGCTATCCCGCCAGCAGATCGCGCGCAGGCTCGATGCCGAGGCCCTGCTCGCGCAGGCGCGCGTCTCGGTGCTGCTCGGCGAAGCGAGCCGGCAGACGCGGTATCTCGCCCAGCGGCTCGACATCGTGAAGGCGGTCGGCTCCGCCAATCACGTCGCGATCCAGGAGTTGCTGGCCCCCGCCAGCGTGACCGGCGAACTCGACGCTTTGCTCGTCGCCGATGCGACCGGAACCGTCATCGGCGGCAGCCGCGCGTCAGACCTGCTCGCGGCTTCGGAAGCCCTCTCCGCCCTCGGCGTGAAGGAGGCCATCACCTCGATTTTCAAGGATAATCGACGCCTGGTCAGATGGTCGCATCATGCAACCTACCGGGTGTCCGAAAGCTTCAATGTCGCGGTAGGGCTCCCGGAAGGCCGAACGATCGCACATCTCGCGATCGAACCCGTTTTTGACGACTTCGGCGATGTGGTGGGAGCGCTGATGGGGCTGAGAACACTCGCCCCTTCGGAGAAGACGCTCGAGCTCTTCGCCGGAATCGTCCAGGCCGGGGTCGCGGTCGTGGATGGCGACAGGATCATCTCCGCCGGCGGTGAGCCGCCCGTCGGCCTGAAGCCACTCGCTCCGCAAACGCCGGACGGTCTCATCGGCATGGCCGGCAGTGGACGCGTGGCGCGCTGTGTCACCGACGAACTCGGCCTTCGGATCTGCGTTCACGTCGACGCCGCGCAGGTCGAGGAAACGCAAAAAGAGCTGCAGCGCATCAGCGAGCGTCAGGCGGGGACCCTGTTTCGCTGGTTCCTGTTTCTCGCCGCCGGCGCGCTCGGCGTGCTGGTCGTGGTGGTCTTGATCAGCGTCAAGCGCGCGACCCGCGGCCTGCCTCAATTGGCGTCCGCCGCGACGTCGGTGGCGCGCGGCGATCTCGACATCCCCTTCAACGCATCCGGTATCGGCGAGGTACGCAGCCTCGGGCAAGCCTTCGAAGTGATGCTCTCGAACCTTCGCGAGAGTCTCGGCCGCATTCGGCAGCTTGCCTTCTTCGATCAGATGACGGAGCTCGCCAACCGGGAGAAGATCCGCATCGACGGGATGAGCACCCTGCTGAGCGGCAAGGATGTCGTGGCCTTCTTCTTCATCGACGTCGACCGCTTCAAGTCCATCAACGATACGTTCGGCCATAAGACGGGCGACGTCCTGCTTCGGCAGTTGGCCTCTCGTCTCAAGCAGTTCTTCGAGGAGCGGCTGGAGGCCGGAGACTTCCGTCATTTCTCGGCCGGACGCTTGAGCGGTGACGAGTTCCTGATCATTTTGAGCGGTCCGCTGACCATCGATGGTCTCCGCGCCTGTGCAGAAGCTCTGATCCACAGATTGAGCGAGAATTACGTTATCGATCGTACCCATATGACGATCGGAGCAAGCATCGGAATCGCGGTCTCCGGTCGGGACGGCGTCAGATATGACGAGCTTCTCGTCAACGCCGATGTCGCGATGTACGAAGCCAAACGGAAAGGGCGGAACTCTTTCGCGTTCTTCACCGCGGAAGCAGCGGAGCTCATGCATGAGCGGCGAGCGCTCGAGCAGGATCTGCGCACCGCCTTGCGGAACGGCTCGCTCGACGTCTTCTACCAGCCGATGATCTCTCTGGCCGACAACGGAGTTGTGGGAGCCGAGGCTCTGGTGCGTTGGGCGCATCCCTCGCGAGGCGCTATTGCGCCTGGAAAATTCATCAGTATCGCGGAAGAGGCAGGCCTGATCGCCGAACTCGGCCAATTCGTCCTCGCGCGGGCGATCGAGGAGCTTCGCCATGCGAGCGACATCAGGATCTCGGTCAATGTCTCGGTCCTGCAGCTGGAAGACCCGACTTTTGCGGTCTCGGTGGAGAACTGCCTCCTGAAGGCAGGGGTGCCGCCCTCGCGCCTGGAGTTGGAGGTGACCGAGTCCGTAGCGATGCGGGCCTCGGACGTCGTTCAAAGACAGTTGCGGCAATTGCGGGCGCTTGGCGTCCGCTTCTCGATCGACGATTTCGGAACCGGCTATTCCAACCTCTCGATGCTGGCCCGCCTGAAGTTCGATACGCTCAAGATCGATCGTTCGCTGGTTCAGGGCGCGCGAGCGGGCGTCGAACAACAGGTGATCGTCCGGACGATTCTGTCGTTGTCGCGCTCGCTGGGCTTCGGCACGATCGTCGAGGGCATCGAGCAGGCCGAGGATCTGGCCTTCGTGATGAGGGAGGGCGCGGACGTGGCTCAAGGCTACTATTTCAGCGAGGCAATTCCGATCGGGAGCTTTGAGGCCTTCGTGAATGCGAGACGCCTGCGCCGGATTTCCAGCTCAGGTAAATCGCACCTGACCCGGCTCGAATCTTATGCGGATATTAAGCGCCTCTCGCGATAGACCGCCGACGCTCGGGCCGACTTGCCTGACGATCGCATCGGACCCGATCTCGCATGCCTGCTTACTTGGAAGCGCGGTGAGAAGCGGCGGCCCCAGCGGCCTGCGGCGCTTGAGCAGGCCCTCTTCCAGCCTTTGGCCTGGTCGTCGGAGGGAAACCTTCGCGAGCGGTCAATCGAGCGGTCGCGGTTTTTCAGCGGCCGTTTACCGGAGCGCGATAGTTCATCATGCATGTATTCCCGTCCAGTGACGGAGGAGCCGCCGTGCCGCCCAGAGCAAATGCCCCTGCCGGCGGTTTCGCCCCACACCTGCATCGCTTCATGAGCGTGACGCTGGAACTTGCTCCTGACGTTCTCGTGCCGCGCCAGGAGACCGAGCTGCTCGGAAGAAACGCGATCGCGATCCTTCACGATCGCGCTCCGGGCTCCACGGTGATCGACATGTGCTGCGGCTCGGGCAACCTTGCTTTGGCCATCGCGGTGGAGGTTTCATCGGCCCGGGTCTGGGCGGCGGACATGACCGACAGCACGGTTGCGCTGGCCCGCAGCAACGCCGAACGTCTGGCCGTTCAGGACCGTGTCGCCGTCAGGCAAGGAGATCTGTTCGGTGCTTTGTCGGAGGATGGGCTTGCCGGCGCGGCCGACGTCATCGTCTGCAACCCGCCCTATATCTCGACCGCGCGCCTCGAAGGCGAGAGCGCCCATCTGCTCGAAGCCGAGCCGCGCGAGGCCTTCGACGGTGGGCCTTACGGCATCTCGATCCATCAGCGGCTGATCCGCGACGCGGTCGATTTCCTCAAGCCGGATGGCTGGCTGCTATTCGAATTCGGGAAGGGGCAGGACCGCCAGATCGCCGCGCTGATAGCCAGAACCAAGACCTATGACCCCGTGACCTTCGCTACCGACGAGGACGGCGTGCCGCGCGTCGCGCTCGCTCGCAAACTGCGGAACGCAGATTCCGCGACCTCATCCTCGGCCGGTTGAGCATGAGCCAGGTTCGTCCCCTGCAGGCCGCGGATATTCCGGCTGTCGCCGGGCTCTTTCAAAGGACCTTCCGGAACGGCAGGAGACCGCCACCTCCGGCGCTCGAAACCTATCTGCGCCGGCTGTATCTTGAGGGGCCGGTGTGCGACCCGGATATCGCATCCCTTGTCCATGTCGCGAGCGAAGGCGACATCTCCGGCTTCGTGGGCGTGAACGTGCTGCCGATGAGCCATGGCCCCCGCAAGCTGCGTGCGGCCATCTGCGGTTCGCTGATGGCCGAGCAGCGGACGAACGACCCGATGGCCGGCGCAAGGCTGCTCAGGACATTCCTGGCCGGGCCGCAGGAAATCTCCTTCAGCGAGACCGCGAACGCCCTCTCGACCCAGATGTGGACGCGACTGCGCGGTGTCGCCCTGCCCCAATACAGCCTGGACTGGCTCCGGGTGATCCGGCCCTCGGCCTTCATGCTCGACATGGCCTCGCGTCGGATCGGAGCCGCCCGCCGGTTCGATCCGCTCGCGCGCGGCCTCGACCGCTACCTTCGCGGGCGGATGCAGGAGAACGAGCTGCGTTGGACCGGTGTCCCGGCGATCTGGACGAGCAAGGGCCTCAAGGTCACCGAAATCGATCAGGCCGGCTTTGCGGCCCTCGTAGAGCCGCTGACGCGGCAGTTCGCCCTCCGCCCCGATTGGAGCGAGGAGCAGCTTGCACACATCATCGCCGAGGCGTCCCGGAAACCGGACTATGGCGAGGTGGTCTTCGCGTCCGTCTCCTCTGCCACAGGGGCCCTGATCGGCGCCTTTCTCTACCATGCCCATCCCGGCCGGGTCGCGCGCGTCCTGCAGGTTCTGGCCATGCCGGGACAGGCTGGTGCCGTCATCGACTGCCTGATCGGCGATGCGGCTGAGCGCGGCGCGGCCGGTCTGCGCGGCCGGACGCAACCTGCCCTGCTCGCCGCGATGCTGGGTCGGCGGGTTGCCTTCACGCAGCCCGCCTCAACGGTCGTGCATTCGCGCGACGAGGAGCTGGTGAACGCGTTCCTGAGCTCGCAAGGCTTCTTCAACGGGCTGGCCGGCGAACACTGGAACCGCCTGGCCGGAGAGCCGTTCGAGTAAGCCGCCGTTGCAAGCGCGGCGAAGCCATCAAGCTGGCCGCGCACGATCGCTGGATCCCTCGGCTCTGCAACGATGCTGATCGGCGCCCGTTTCCGCGGTGCCGATCTCAGCCGTCGATTTCTGTGACGGGGCGCACGAGCTGCGGGCCAAGGTGCAGATAGCGCGTCGCCCTGCGCTTTGCGGCGATATCGGCCCAGACCCGTTCGACCTCGACCGCGGTCAGCTTCGCGGCAGCGCCGACCTCTGCTGCCGAGATGCCGTTGTTGAGGCCGAAGAGGCAAAGATCCATGCGATCGTAAGGCAGGGAGAAGTAGAACTCCTCCTGCGTCTGCGCGAGGGAATAGGTGTCGGTCGTCGGCGGCCGCCGGCGGATCTCCTCGGGAATGCCGAGATGCGCGGCGAGCGCATAGACCTGGCTCTTGTAGAGATGCGCGATCGGCTTCACGTCCGCGGCGCCGTCGCCGTTCTTCACGAAGAAGCCCTGGTCGTATTCGAGCCGGTTCGGCGTACCCAGCACGGCGAAATTCAGCCGGTCGGCGTGATAGTACTCGATCTGCTTGCGCGTGCGCTGCTTCATGTTGGTGGCTGCGACGATGCCGAGATAGACCGCCGGCGGCATACGCAGCTTGGTCTGGCGGCCCTCGGGGTCCTGAACCACCAGTGAAGAGATGTTGTAGCCGTCCCCGGCGAGCGAATTGGCGATGACGATCTTCGAGGCCCAGCCAGGCCCGTAACCCGGCACCAGCTCGCGGATGAAGGCATCGCGCCGCTCATAGCAGCCCATTGCCTGCAGCGTCGGTCCGATATCCTCCACGACCGCCTCGACGCCAAAGGTCTCGGCGACCAGCCGGCCGAGGCGCAGGCTCTCGGGATCGGAGTCGCTTTCCGGCATGAACAGGCAGAAGACGTTCTTCGCCCCGGCAGCGCGCACGGCCAGCGCGACCGAGACGCTGGAATCGATGCCGCCGGAAAGACCGAGCACGAGGCCGCGCTTGCGCATGCCACGGAGCTGCCCGCGCAGTCCGGTCACGATGCGGTCGGTTTCCGCGGTGTTGTCGAGCATCAGCACGTCAGCCGAGAAGGCCGGACGACTCGGGGCAGGAGAGATGTTCATTCCGCCGCTCCCAGCGTTTCGGCCGCCAGCCTTCGGCTGACCTTTCCGGTATCCGTCTTCGGCAGCTCATGGCGGAATTCGATGAGCTTCGGCACCATGAAATCCTCGAGATGACCAGCGCAGTGGCGAATGATGTCCCGTTCGCTCAAGCTCTCGTCCGAGCGAACGACGACTGCGGCGATGGCGTGGCCAAGCACCGGGTCCGGCACACCGGTCACCACGGCTTCGGCAATGCCGGGATGGGCATGGAGAACGGCCTCGACTTCCTTCGGAGCAACCTTTTCGCCGCGCGTCTTGATGATGTCGTCCTTGCGGCCGACGAAATAAAGGAAGCCGTCCTCATCCGTCCGGAACAGGTCGCCGGTATGGAGACGCTTCTCCCAGGGAAACGGACCGGGGCGCAGCATCTGCGCGGTTGCAGCATCGTTGCGCCAGTAACCCTGCATGACATGCGGTCCGCGGATGACCAGCTCGCCCGCGACGCCGGGCGGCGCGCGGTTGCCCTCATCGTCGACGACGATCGCTTCCGTGTTGGGAATGGCGATGCCGACGGAGCCCGGCCGGCGGTCCAGCTCCTCCGGCGGCAGATAGGTGCAGCGCTTGCACTCGGTCAGGCCATACATCGAATAGAGCCGAACGCCAGGGAAGAGTTCGCGCAGGCGCGCGATGTGCGGGGGCGGCAGGGCCGCGGCGGTGTTCGAGATATAGCGCAGGCTCTGCAGGAAACCCGGTTCGACGTCGCGCATCTGCAGGATCAGCGCGGCCATCGTCGGCACGAGCGGGAAGCCGGTGACCTGCTCGGCGCGGATGCGCTCGAAGATCGCCTGCGGAAAGGCGAAGGACTTTTCGAGGACGAGGATCGCACCAAGCCGCATCGCCATCAGCAGCTGATAGAGGCCGTAGTCGAAAGCCAGCGGCAACACGTTGAGGATGATGTCGTCGGGGGTGTTGCGCAGATAGCTGGTGATCGAGTCCGCGGCAGCATCGATATTGCGATGCGTCATCATCACGCCCTTGGGGCGGCCGGTGGAACCCGAGGTGTAGATCAGCATGGCGAGGTCGACGTCGATCCCGCCATGGTTCACTGGCTCAGGCGCGACTTCGAGACAACGCTCGAAGGAGGCGGCGCCATCCAGAACAAGGCCCGATGGTCCTTGCGTCGACGCGACGAAGAGCGGCCGGTCCGACAGCGCGCGCGCCTGCGCCACGATGGGCATCAGCTTCGCCTGGGTCAGGATCGCCGCAGCCTCGCAATCGCCGATGACATAAGCGAGCTTGTCGGCCTTGGTGGAGGCGTTGATCGGGCTGAAGGTCGCGCCCGCCTTGAGAACCGCGAAGATCGAGACGACGGCTTCCCAGCAATTGTCCATGAAGACGAGAACGCGGTCGCCGCGTTGCACGCCACTCGCGGCGAGAGCAGCCGCGAGCCGGTTCGACAGGTCGTCCAACTCGTCATAGCGCAACCGCTTCTGCTCGGTGACCAGCGCGGTCTTCGCGCCACGCGCCGCCGCGCTTGTGATGAGGAATTGCTCGACCCGCATGAACCAGAACCGTCAGGCCGCCGCGAGCGCCGCGGTCTTCAAGGCGATGAAGGCCGTGATGCGCGCCAGTGAATCGAGATTGGCCGGCACGATATCGGCGTCCGCGACGGCGATCTCGTAACGGTCTTCGATGAAGGCCACGAGTTCCAGAACGCCGGTCGAGTCGATGATGCCGTTCTCGATGAGCGAGTCCGTATCGGCGATGGCGTGGGTGGTGTCGCCGAACAGAAAATTCTCGATGACGAAGGCCTTCACTGTGTCCCGGATCGTATCAGTCATATCGTTTTCCTCTCTTGATGGTGTCAGGCGGCCTTGGCGCTGCAACTGCCTGTGCCGGTGAAGGCCGCCAGCCACAGTTGCGTCGACAGAATGCCGACGAAGGCCGCATTGTCGCGAAAGCCGGAGGCCGGGTGGCGACTGCATTTCTCATGCAGCTTTGCCACCGCCTTTGGATTGAAGAGGCCGCGGGCGCCGATCTCGGCTTCGCTCAGCGCCGTCCGGACATAGTCTCCCGCCCCCGCCCCCACGAAGGATTGACTGTCCGGTGCACGATAGGGTTGCTTGGGTCGCCTGCCGATCGCAGGCGGCAGCAGATCCTTGGTCGCCTCGCGGAGAATATGCTTCTCCACGAGCCCCTTCAGCTTCATCTCGGGAGGAAGACCGGCAGCGAACTCGACCAGACGATGGTCGAGGAAGGGAAAGCGGCCCTCGATGCCATGGGCCATCGCCATGCGGTCGCCCTGGCTCGACAGGATATAGCCGGGCAGAAGGAAGCGGGCTTCCAGATATTGCGCCTGGTGCAAGGGGTGCCAGCGGGCGAAAGCCTCGGGCAGCCGCGCGGCGAGGTCCTCGGCGGCATCATATCCCGACAATGTGGCCCGCAGGTCACCCGAGAAGAATAGTTTCGTCGCTGCCGTGCCGTCGAGCCGCGCCCGATGGGAGAATAGCGGATCGTCAAGCCCCGTGCCGCCAGCCCCGAAGAACGAGGCCAGATATTCGGCCGATTGCTGCCTCAGCCCCGGCAGATAGGGGTAGAGCTTGCGGAACAGATGCGGCCGGATGCGGGAGCCGGGCTGCCTGGCGCAGAAGCGGCGAACCCTGGCTTCCTTGAAAATATCGTAGCCGGCAAAGACTTCATCCGCACCTTCGCCGGTCAGCACCACTTTCAAGCCGGCCTCGCGCACAAGGCGCGAAAGCTTGTAGAGCGGGGCCGGCGCAGTCCTGAGGATCGGGCGCTCGGTGAAGCGGATCACATCGGGAAACACGGCGGCGATATCGCCTTCGCCGCAGGCGACGGCGCTGTGATCCGTGCCGAGTGCGCGGGCCATCTCGAGCTGAAAGGCGCTCTCGTCATGTTCGGCGCTGTCGAAGGTGACCGAGAAGGTTTTCAGGCCGCCCGGCGCCATGCCCGCCGCCAGCGCCGAAGTGATGGAGGAATCGAGGCCGCCGGAGAGATAGGAGCCGACCGGCACATCGGCGCGCATGCGGATGCGCGTCGCCTCCGTCAACAGGGCGCGCAGTTCCTCGGCCGCGGCGCGCTCGTCCCGGTGCCGGGGCGGCGTCTCTCGGTCGGGATAGTCCAGTTTCCAATAGGGCCGCGTCGAGACGCCGCCCTCCTGCACGATCATCAGGCTGGCAGGTTCGAGTTCGTAGATGTCGCGGAAGGCCGTGCGCGGCGCGATCGGAGCCCAAAGCGTGAAGATCTGGTCGAGCGCGACCGGATCGAGCTCGGCCACGACGCCCGGGACCTGGAGCAGCGCCTTGACCTCCGAGGCGAAGTAGAGCCGTTCGCCCTGCCTCGTATAGAAGAGCGGCCGAACCCCCATCCGGTCGCGCGCCAGAACCATGCGGCGGCGGCGACCGTCCCAGAGCGCAAAGGCGAAATCGCCATTGAGCATGGAGACGCAATCCTCGCCCATCTCGTCATAGAGATGCAGGATCACTTCAGTGTCGCTGCTCGTCCGGAATTGGCGACCTTTGGCGCGCAACTGCTCGCGCAGTTCCACATAATTGAAGATCTCGCCGTTGAAGGCGATCGTCAGTTCCCCGGTCGCATCGGACATGGGTTGCTGGCCGTCGCCGAGGCCGACGATGGACAGCCGCGCATGGCCGAGGCCGGCTGCTTTTGCGGTGAAGAAGCCCTGCCCGTCCGGGCCGCGATGCGCAATGGCGGCCGTCATCCTTTCAAGGAGCGCCCTCCCATCCCGGACAAGGCCGAAATAGCCGCCAAAACCGCACATGCCGAGATATTTCCGAGTCTATCAGCGCGGCTCGGACTATAGCCAGCAACACACCGGCAGGCGTTAAAGATCCGCGGCTATTCGCAGGAATGGTAAATTTGATGTCGCGTCCGGGACGCTCTTTCCCCGCAAATGCGGCTCCGCTGAGAGGCGTTCGTCAGGCCAAGCGGAAGAACGCGCAGAAACATGGGTCCCGCGCGGACGTGGCGACCTCGCCCTCGCAAGCCGACGCGCAAGACAGGAAACGTCAACGCGAAATGCCCGTCTCGCGGGTTCACCGGCGGTGAGTTGACCGTTCCGCCGGTCGGTCCCGGCATCAAATTCGCATCGACGGAAACGGAGCTGGCCCGGCAGCGTCGTCCTCGGCGCATCCGGAAATCGGTCAATCGCGAGGAGGCTTACCAGTGCATATACACGTATATGCCGAGATTGTGATTCCAGCGTTACTTGATCGCCTCATAATTCATACTAATTCGTGAGCGATAATACCTAATACCACCTCGACAAAAATTTCCATCGATTTAGATTAGGTTTTCATTTTATTTTATAGATATTTTTATATTCGGAAAAAGTACGTGGATATCATCAGCAATACGTTCATTAATATCGATCTCCCTTCCGTTGAAGTCGAGCATTTGATCTCATATTATGAACGTATATTGGGTTACAATTTTAGGCACGAGGCAGAAACGAGCGGATCAGGCAGCAACAAACTCCTCTCGATCAAGGTCGCCAACACGACAATCATGTTGTCGAGGGTGTCGCAGAGCCTCGAAGGAGCTTTCGCCGATTGCCCGGATAACATCACCGCCATCTTCGTCCTGTCGGGGGATGTGAGACTGGAGGTCGAGGATGGGCTCCTGACTTGTCGCAGAGGCGACGGAGTTGCGCTGAACACCTCCCTGGCGCGCCGCGTGACCTTTTTGGCGGGAACTGAATTCTGCATGTTCAGGGTCAGGATCGATGACATCGTTCCGCTCCTGGAAAGACTGGCCGGCCGGCGGCTTGAAGAGCAGCTCCAGATCACCACCAGCTTCGATATCCGTTCGGGAACCGGGTCCGTGCTTGCCGCGATTCTCGCTGCGACCGTCGTCGGATCGGCGGGGGACGATACCCAGGCGATCTCGCCATGCGCGGCCGATTTCCTCCAATCGAGCTGGGTCGCGCTCGTTCTGGAAAACCTCCCGCATAATTACTCGCAGGGCATGTCGCGCGGTAGCACGCAACATGCTCCCCTGCACGTCAGGCGAGCCGTCGACTACATTCTCGCCCATGCTTACGAGGATATTGCGGTCCAGGACGTAGCTCGCGCGGCGGGGATCGGCCTTCGAACGCTGCAGCAGAGTTTCAGAAAGGTGCTGCAGACGTCACCGCAGGAATACATCAAAGCCGCCAGGCTCCACGGCGCGCGCCGCGAGATCGAGGACCCGCATTCGGAGCACTCGGTCGAGGAGATCGCGCGCAAATGGGGCTTCGCCAACCGCGGCCATTTCGCCGCGCAGTACCGCAGGCTTTTCGGCGAGTTGCCGTCCGAGACCCGCCGCGCACGCTGAATGCCGGGCCAGCCGAGACGGAGCGGTTCCGGCGACGCCGACGCACAAGTTTCGCACATGGTAAACGCGGGGTTACGCAACGACCCCGCAGTGACTCCGGGAGCGCACGCCCGACTCGTCGCGCGAATAATCGTAAAGAATTGGATAATATTCGCCGCAGCACTCTTAATATGTCGTCAATCTAGCTCGTAAGAAATGCGCCCCCAGATGATGCTTTCATTTGGAGGCCGCCAAGGATGCCGCGGACGACACCGGAACGGATCGCCACAGCGGTTCGGCTCAGCTTGCCGACCGATTGTTCGATCAGGGGCATCGGCGCCGTCGCGGAAAGGATGCGCGACCTGCTTGCCGCAGGCCAACCCGCCGAGATCGACTGCGCGAATATCGAGGCCGCCGACATTGCCCTCGTGCAACTCATCGTCAGCGCCCGCCGCAGCTTCGCCGCGCACAGGCTGCCGCTGACGATCGAGGGGGCTTCGGCCGCCGTTCGTTCGGCCTTCGCCCGCGCCAGCGTCTCGCTGGCGTAAACACCCGCCTTCTTTCCGGAAAGTGACGATTATGGCCAGCGTTCTGACGGTGGACGATTCTCCCAGCATTCGACAGATGATCAAGCTCGTCCTTGGCGGAGCCGGCCACGAGGTGGCCGAGGCCGGCGATGGCGCCGATGGGCTGGCGAGGGCGAAGGCGCAGCGCTTCGACCTCGTAATCACCGATCTCAACATGCCGGTGATGAACGGGCTGGACATGATCCGCGGCATGCGGGCGCTGCCTGGGCTCACCGGCGTGCCGATCGTCTTCCTGACGACCGAATCCAATGACGCGGTGAAGCAGCAGGCCAAGGCCGCGGGCGCAACGGGCTGGATCACCAAGCCCTTCAAGCCGGAACAATTGCTGGCGGTTGTCGCCAAGCTGGTGCGCTGATGCTGGACCTCGATCCGGCAGAGACCTTTCGGCAGGAAGCCGCCGAGCTGCTCGAGACGCTCGAGACGGTCCTGCTCGACCTCGGTCAGCGGCCCGGAGAAGGCCATCTGGTCGATGCAGCCTTCAGGGCCCTGCATACCATCAAGGGCTCCGGCGCCATGTTCGGCTTCGACCGCGTCGCCGCCTTCACCCACGATTTCGAAACCGCCTTCGACCTGATCCGCAAGGGTCGGATCGAGGCGAACCATGACATCGTTACCGTCGCGCTCTCGGCCAAGGATTACATCCGGATCCTCATCGAAGATCCCGACTCCACAGACGAGATTATCGGGGAGGCTATCGTGGCGGCACTCCACCGCTTGGTCTCGGGGCTCGAAGCAGCGCCGGCAGAGGCGCATGCGCCGACCACGTCTGATCAGGCGCCGGGTTGGCTGATCGACATAGCGTTCCGGCCGGACATCCTGCGCAACGGCACCAATCCGCTGAACCTCCTGGACGAACTGCGCGACCTCGGCCCCTGCACGGTCACCGCCCGTCTCGACGATGTGCCCGATCTCACCGCGCTCGACCCGGAGGGCTGCTTCATCGCCTGGCGTGTCGCGTTGAGAGCCTCGTGCCCGCGCGAGGCAATCGAAGACGTCTTCATGTTCGTGCGAGACGAAATGGCACTCGCGATCAGGCCGTTCGACGCCGGCGCCTCGAGAGAAACGTTGGCTCCGTCCGGGGGCGTGGTCGATGCCGATGCCGAGATAGCGCCCGCATCGGACGCGCCCCATCCTGCGGTCGCCACCACGGACAGGCCCGTCGAAAAGACCGAATACAATCGCCGGGCGGACGACAAGAGCTCGACCGTGCGCGTCCAGGCCGAACGGCTCGACGAGCTCATGGATCGAGTCGGGGAACTGGTCATCGCCCAGGCTCGGCTCTCCCAGCTTGCCCATGCCAGCGACGACCTCGCCATCAAGGCGATCGCCGAGGAGATCGAGAGGCTCGCCTCCGGCCTGCGCGACACGACCATGGGCGTGCGCATGGTGCCGATGGGCTCGCTCTTCGGGCGCTTCCGGCGTCTCGTCCACGACCTCGCCCGCGATCTCGCCAAGCCGGTCGAATTCGTCACGGTCGGCGAGGACACCGAGATGGATAAGACGATGATCGAGCGCCTCGCCGACCCGCTGGTCCACCTCATCCGCAACGCCATCGACCACGGCATCGAGAGCCCCGAGCGCCGTGCCATTGTTGGCAAGCCGGCTATCGGCCGCATCGAGCTCTCCGCACGCTATGTCGGTGCCCAGGTCCTGGTCTCGGTGCAGGACGACGGCGGCGGCCTCGACACCGCCCGTATTCGCGCCAAGGCCGAGGAGCAGGGCCTGCTTCAGGCCGGCGCTGGCCTCTCCGACCACGAGGTCCATCAGTTCCTCTTTCACCCGGGATTCTCGACCGCGCGGACCGTCTCCGCACTGTCCGGCCGTGGCGTGGGGATGGACGTGGTGAAGCGCACCGTCGAGGGCATGCGCGGCTCGATCGATCTGGCCACCCTTCCCGGCCGAGGCTCGTCCGTGACGCTGCGCCTGCCCCTGACATTGGCGATCATCGACGGACTGCTGATCCGGGGGCCGCTACATCATCCCACTCTCGGCGGTCGAAGAATGCATTGAGCTGACCGCGGCCGACGAGAACCGCTCCAGGGGCCGCAGCTTCCTCAGCGTGCGCGGAGAGCTCGTCCCCTTCCTGCGGCTGCGCGAGCAGTTTGGCGCGGAAGGCGAGCCCGACCCACATCCCAAGGTCATCATCATCTCGACCGGCGAGGTCAGGGTCGGCCTCGTGGCCGACCAGATCATCGGCAGCCACCAGACGGTGATCAAGTCGCTATCGAAGCTGCATGCCGACGTCACGATGTTCTCGGGCGCCACCATTCTCGGTGACGGTTCGGCGGCGCTGATCCTCGACGTGGCCCAGCTGGTAGGGCTCGGGCAGATGCAGGCCGAAATCGACAAGATGACGGAGGCGGCGTGATGACGCGGACGCAAACGCCCCTCATGCAGGGCAGCCTCTCTCCGAACCCCGCTTCGCGAGGTGCCATGAAGGCCCTGATGATCGGTCTCGGCCCGGAGATCTTCGCGATCGAAACCGAGATGGTCCGGGAGATCATCGATCCCGTGCCGCTGACGCGCGTCGCCGGAGCCCGTCCGCACCTGCCCGGACTGATCAATGTCCGCGGCAACATCATCCCGCTCGCCGATCTGCGCGAGCGCTTCGGGATGCCGCAGGCCGAAGCCACGCCCGACACCCGCATCGTGGTGATCGAGGTCGAGATCGACGACGACCCCGTGACGCTCGGCATCATCGCCGACAAGGTCTACGAGGTCACGGAGATCTCGCGAGATGATATTCAGACGGCGCCACGAATCGGTATGAACTGGCGACCCGAATACATCCAATTCATTACCAAATGGAACGACGAATTCATCATCGTTCCGAGTATATCGACCATATTGATCCAATAAAATCGGCGAAAATCGGGGCTACACATGCGATTTACCATCAAAGCGAAGCTTGCGACGTCGTTCGGCGTCATCATCGCCCTTTCGGTCGCCGCGGGGGGAATTGCCTATAACCGCCTGGCGGAGATGGAGGCGGCCCAGCAGCGCATCTTGCGGCAGGCCAAGCAGGTGAGCCTCCTCGGCGACCTGCAGGCGGAATTCGAAGGCCAGGTCCGCTCCGAGAAGAACGTGATCCTGGCGTCCGAGGGCCGCGACATCGAGGCTTTCGCTGCCGATGTGCTCCAGCGGCGGGAGAAAGCCGGCAAGATCCTCACGGAGATCGAGCAGCGGGCGAGCGATCAGGGCAAGCTTCTGCTCGACAAGGTTATCGGAAGTCGAAAGGCGCTCGACGCCATTCAGGACGAGACCATCCGGCAGGCCAAGCTCAATTCCGGCAACAAGGCCGAGGCACTCTGGACCGCGCGCGGCCTTCCCGCTCTGAACGCCCAGAATGCCGCCTTGGACAGCCTCGGCCGCGATCTCGCTCAGCAGGGCGGCGCGGCATCCGAGGCAGCTGCGCGCCAGGTTCTGATGATGCGCTATCAGACCGCTCGCGCCCTCCGGATGACCTATGAGATCTTCACCGCGGCTGCCGAAGGCGAACTTGCCAGCCGCAGCGCGGCCGCTCTCGCCCAGATGGACATCCTGCGCCCGGCCACCGCATCGGCCCTGTCGGCGCTGAAGGACGCGGGTCTCTCGATCGGGCCTATCGAAGTCCAGTCCGAGCAGTTGCAGACGGCCATGAGGAGCGCCATCGAGGTCGCGCGCGAAGGCGGGAACATCAAGGCGACGCAGCTCAGCAAGGGTGAGGGGCGCAACGCGCTGAACGCCACGATTGCCGCCATGGATCAATACGCCGCCTTCGCCGAAAGGCGGATGAGCGAGATCAGCGCCGACGCGGCCGAGGTGGCGAGCTTCGCCAAGATGCTGCTGACGGCGATCGTCGCGATCTCGGCCTTGATCTCCGTCGCCGTCGCGGCCTGGATCGCTCTCGGCATCAGCCGTGGTCTCGCCGGTGCCGTCGGCCTCGCTAATGCCGTGGCGGCCGGCGACCTGACACGCACCATGAACGTCCGGAGCGATGACGAGGTCGGCGACCTGCTGACCGCCTTGAACGGCACCGTCGAGCGGCTGCGCGAGGTCGTGTCCGATGCTTTGCGTGCCGCCGAAAACGTCTCCGCCGGCTCGCAGGAGCTGTCGGCGAGCGCCGAGCAGCTTTCTCAGGGTTCGACGGAGCAGGCCTCCTCCACGGAGGAGGCCTCGGCCTCGATGGAGGAGATGGCGGCGAATGTGAAGCAGAATGCCGAGAATGCCAGCCAGACCGAGCAGATCGCGGCCCAGTCGGCCAAGGATGCGGAGGCCTCGGGCACCGCGGTCGGCAAGGCCGTGGACGCCATGCAGACCATCGCCTCCAAGATCACCATCATCCAGGAGATCGCGCGCCAGACCGACCTGCTGGCTCTCAACGCGGCCGTCGAGGCGGCTCGGGCAGGTGAGCACGGCAAGGGTTTCGCCGTCGTCGCCTCCGAGGTCCGCAAGCTCGCCGAGCGCAGCCAGGCGGCGGCCGCCGACATCGGCACGCTCTCGACCGATACGGTCAAGGTCGCGCAGGAGGCCGGCTCCATGCTCGCCAAGCTCGTTCCCGACATCAAGAAGACCGCCGAGCTGGTCGAGGAGATCACCGCCGCCTGCCGCGAGCAGGATGTCGGCTCCGCGCAGATCAACCAGGCCATACAGCAGCTCGACAAGGTGACGCAGCAGAATGCCGCGGCTTCGGAGGAGGTCTCCGCGACGTCCGAAGAGCTCGCGGCCCAGGCCGAGCAGCTTCAGACCGCCATCGCCTTCTTCAAGATCGATGCGGCCGGCCCGGGCGTCGACCGTGCGGTGGAGCAGCTCAAGGCGCAGGCGGCCAGGATGAAGACCGCCTCCGCCCCGAAGGCAGCCAGGCCCGTGGCCAGCAAGCCGCCCGCGGCCAAACCACAGACCAAGGCGGCCTCGGGAGGGTTCTCCTTCGATCTCGACGACGCCCATGATGCGCGGGACGCCGAATTCCGCCGCGCCTCCTGAAACGCGCGGGCGCTTCGCTCCAGCGGAGCGCCCATCTCGCCGGCATCCGGCGCCCGACGATTTCCCTTGGCGGAGACGGCTTTGACCCAAAACGCACAATATCTGACGCTCGGGATCGACGGCGAGTCCTTCGGCATCGACATCGCGCATGTGCGAGAGATCCTCGACATGCGGCCGATCTCGAAGCTCCCGCATGCCCCTGACTTCCTGCTCGGCATGATCGACGTGCGCGGCACCGGCTTCCCGATCGTCGATCTGCGTACGAAGCTCGGCCTTCCGCGCGTCGCGCCGACGGAGGCGACGCGGATCATCATTCTGGACGTGCCGCTGGAAGGCCGGACTCTCGGCGTCGGCTTCGTCGCCGACCGTGTCTTCGAGGTGACGAGCCTCGATTCGGCGCAGACCGACGCGCCGCTCGACGTCGGAGGCCGTTGGCAGTCGAACTATATCGCCGGCCTCGGGCGCAAGGGCGAAGCCTTCGTCATCGTCCTCGACCTCGCACGGCTCATGGCAGGCGCGGGGGTTCCCTCTCAGATCGACGCGAGCGAAGCCGCATGATGGCCCCGGCGACGACAGAGCCCATGGGCGATCATCTCAAAGAGCGGCATTTCAATGCCATCGCGAGCCTCGTCGAGCGCAATGCCGGCATCAAGCTGCCGCGCACCAAGCGCACGATGGTCGAAGGCCGCTTGCGCAAGCGGGTCCGTGCGCTCGGCCTGAGCGACCTGGCGGACTATGGCAGCCTGCTCTTCGAACGCGGCGGCCTGGACAAGGAATATGTGCACCTGATCGACTGCGTCAGCACGAACAAGACCGACTTCTTCCGTGAGCCGAGTCATTTCACGTTCCTGTGCGACACGGCGGTGCCTGCGCTCCGCCGCCTGCACGGGCTCCGCCCGACCAGGCTCAAGATCTGGAGCGCTGCCTGCTCGATCGGCGCCGAGGCCTATACCATCGCGATGGTTCTGCAGGACCTCGCGAACGCCACGCGCGGAAGCTCAGGCGAGCTGAGCTTCTCCATCCTCGGCACCGATATCTCGACGCAGGTTCTCGCCGCCGCGCGCGACGCGGTCTATCCGGCATCCTTCGTCTCGCCGGTCCCCGCCGCGCTGCAACAGCGCTATCTCATGCGGTCCCGCAACCCCGCGCAGGACACGGTGCGGATCGCTCCGGAGCTGCGCCGCAGGGCACGTTTCGAGCATCTGAACCTGATGGACGAAACCTACCCTTACGACCGCGACATCGACGTCATCTTCTGCCGCAACGTACTGATCTATTTCGACCGGCAGACTCAGGCCGCGGTGCTGTCGCGGCTGATGTCCCATCTGCGCCCCGGAGGCTACATCCTGCTGGGGCATTCCGAATCCATGGCGGGAGCCGGGGTGCCGGGCCTGCATTCGGTCGCGCCGACGGTCTACCAGGCGAAGCCGGCCGCCCTCGGGAGGAGCGCAGCATGACGCGCAAGCCCATACGCGTGCTCATCGTCGACGATTCCGCCTCGGTGCGGCAGGTGCTGAGCTCGATCCTGTCGCAATCGCCCGGCATCGGGGTGATGGGCACGGCTGCCGACGTCTACGCGGCGACGCGGCGCATGCAGAACGAAGTACCGGACGTGCTGATCCTCGACATCGAGATGCCGGGGATGGACGGCCTGACTTTCCTGCGCAAGATCATGGCGCAGCGGCCGATCCCCGTGATCATCTGCTCGACTCTGACCGGAACCGGCTCGCCCACCCTGTTCGAGGCGCTGGAAAGCGGGGCCGTCGAGGTGCTGGCCAAGCCGCGGATCGATACGCGCAACGCGCTGCTGGAGACTGCCGACCGGCTGCGCCATGCGGTCCATGCCGCCGCGCAGGCCAAGCCGCGGCCTCGGGCCGAGCGCCCCGCCATGCAGATCGAAGCGAAACTTACGGCCGACGTCATCATGCCGCCACCGCTTTCCGGCCGCTTCCACGCGCGCACGGATCGCATCGCCTGCATCGGCATCTCCACCGGCGGCACCGAGACGTTGCGCGAAGTGCTGGAGGCGCTCCCGGCCCATTGCCCCGGCATCGCCATCGTCCAGCACATGCCGGAGAAGTTCACCGCCGCCTTCGCGCGCCGGCTCGACGGCATCTGCGCCATGGAGATCAAGGAAGCCGAGGATGGCGACGAGATGAAGACCGGCCGCGTGCTGATCGCGCCCGGCAATCGCCATATGCTGCTGCAGCGCGTCGGCCAGCACTACCGTGTTGCGATCAAGGACGGCCCCCCCGTTTCGCGGCACCGCCCTTCCGTCGACGTGCTGTTCCGCTCGGCTGCGCAATATGCTGGCGGCAACGCGCTGGGCATCATCATGACAGGCATGGGCGACGACGGCGCGCGCGGTCTCCTGGAAATGCGCAAGGCCGGCGCGCGGACGCTGGCCCAGGACGAGGAAAGCTCGGTCGTCTTCGGCATGCCGAAGGAGGCGATCGAATTCGGCGCGGCCGAACGCGTCGTGCGCCTGCAGCTCATCGCACAGGAAATCATGGCCTGGCCGCTGGCGGCGAGTGCCACCGCTCCCGCATCGAGGCATGCGTGAGGGCGCGATGAACGCTCCAGCAAAACCTCTGACGCAGTTGGTCACGTCATTGGAGGATCACGCCCGCTCGGTCGATGCGACCTTCGCGGTCGCCGGCCGCGATCTCGGCAGGGGGCTGAACCTCTTCGACACCTTGAAGGAACGGCTGACCGCCCTCTCCGGCCGGCTCTCCGGCGACAGGATCATCACGGCGCGCGCCGCTCTGGCACGGCTTGCCGACGATCTGCGCCCGCTGCGGCAGACGCTGGCCGCGGAAACCCGCTCCTTGCTGGACATCGCCGCGCATAGCGCAGCCGCCGGCCAGACCTGGGAGAAGCTCGTCGAGCATATCCGGCTGATCACGATCATCGCCCATTACGCCCGCATCGAGTCGATCTCGTTTCAGGGCGTGAGGAGCGATTTCGGCGACTTCGCCAACGAGATCTTCGAGCTGACGACCCAGGCCCAGCGTACGATCGAGGCCTGCGCGCGCGATCACGCCCGCATGAGCAAGCTCCTGGCCGCAGCGCTGGCTTCGCAACGCGAATTCGAGACGCAATATGGCGCCGCGCTCTCGTCGCTCGCCGACAAGCTCTCGGTCACGCTGGGCGAGGTCGAGGCTCGGCAGCGCAGCGGCATGACACTCGCCAGCGAAGCGGCGGCGCGCTCCGGCAAGATCGCGATGGCGGCGGGGATGGCCATCATCGCCTTGCAATCCGGCGATAGCATCCGCCAACGGCTTGAGCATGCGACCGCGGGATTACGCATGGTGGGTACATTGGAGGAGGGCGGTCTTGCTCAAGGACTGCCGGCGGAGGCCCTGCCGCACGCCCGAGACCTGCTGCTCAGGATCGAGGCGGCACAGCTCGAGGCGAGCGCCGCCACACTCGGCGAGGACGCCGCGGCGATCGAACAGAGCCTGCTGCAGCTGCGAGACGATACCGTCGACCTGGTCGACCTCGTCCGGTCGCTCTACGGGGCGGGCGGCGCGGATACCGGCTCCTTCATGGCGCAGTTCGGAGCCGATCTCGCCCATGCTTCGGTGCTTCTGGGCAAGTGCAACAGCGCCCGTGCCGGTGCCGACCAGGTTGCACATGCGTTGACCGCGCTGCTCGACACCTCCCAACAGACGGTCGACGCGCTTGCCGCCACGGTCTCGAATATCGTTCTCATCGGCACGAACGCCAGCCTGCGGGCCGCGCGTGTCGGCAGCAACGGCCGCAGTCTTGTCATCATCGCGCAAGAGCTGAAACTGGCGGCCGACCTCGTCGCCAGCGTCTCCCGGCGCCTGCCGCCGATCTTCCAGCAGATGCAGCGGGCTGCGGGCGAGCTGAAGTGCCAGGATCGGCTCGATGCAGCGCATTTCGGCACGCTCGATCGCGAGATGAGCACCGCGCTCATCGTCGTGCAGGAGACGGCCTCTGAACTGGCCTTGGAGTTCAGCCGCCTGATGCGCGAGGGTGCGACCTTCGGCAAGGCCTTCGATCAGGCTCGGCTCGGCTTCTCCGGCGCCGCAGCAACGGGAGAGACCATCGGAGGGGCCGCATATGCGCTTGCCGCAATGGCCTCCGACGACCATGCCGTTCCCCCGGACAGGAACGAACGCGTCCGGAGCTGGCTGACCGACGCCATATGGCCGCATTACACGATGGCGATCGAACGGACGATCCACTTAGGCGTGATCGAGCCCGTCTGGGACCCTGCGGCGCAAGCACCGACGGCGACGCCTGCCCCCGATGACGTCGATGCCCTGCTGTTTTGATGCCCGGCGAGCAACGGATCCGCTGAACCCCGAGCCCGTCTCTGCCTTCCCAGCTGAACCCGCCATGCGGCCATCGCGGGTTCGGCCACTATCCGGTGACTCTCGCCGCGTTCACTCGGCGTAGGATTGCGTCGCCCAGGCGGCCTTCAGCTTCGGGCCGACATGGGCCCCCAACGGCCCGAACCACTTCAGGTACAAGGCTTCAGCCTCACCCGATTTGAACATCTTGCCCATCGTGTGATTGACGATCCAAAGGATCGTCGGATTGAGTTTGGGCACCATGAACCCCTGCGGCGCGTAGCCGTATTCGTCACCGACGATCTCGAGGGTGTCGGGCTTCTTCGATTGCTTGATCAGCCCGTAGAACGCGCCATTGTCGCTGAAATACGCGTCGGCGCGCCGGGTTTCGACCGCGATCAGGCCCGCCGCGTGGTCATCGACATTGATGACGCGCAGGTTGAGCTTCCGTTCGGCAACGAGCTTCTTGAGGTCGGGCTCGCTGGTTCCGCCGGTTGCGACGGCGACGATCTTGCCGTTGAGATCGTCGTAGTTCTTGATGCCCGTGCTCTTGAGAGCCAGGAGCTGGCTCGCCGAGACGTGGCTGACGGACGAGAAGTCGACCTGCTTGTTGCGCCCGAAGGTGTTGACCGTTCCCTCGCACTCCAGATCGACCGTTCCGTTGGCGACGAGCGCCTGCCGGTTCTGGATCGTCATCGGCACGTATTTGATCTTGATCTCCGGCAGGTTCAGCTCGGTCTTGATGTCGTCGATAATGCGCCTGCAGAACTCGACCGCATAGCCCGTCGGATTCTTGTTGTCGTCGAGATAGCTGAATGGAAACAGCG
The DNA here is from genome assembly GCF_056395345.1 of Allobosea sp. 10L422. Taxonomy (NCBI): domain Bacteria; kingdom Pseudomonadati; phylum Pseudomonadota; class Alphaproteobacteria; order Hyphomicrobiales; family Alloboseaceae; genus Allobosea; species Allobosea sp. 10L422. The sequence continues at coordinate 15,797 of NZ_JBFTJI010000010.1, read as the reverse complement.
CCTCGCGAACGCCCATGGTGATGGTCTGGGTGTCGCGCAATTTCTTGACGATCGCGTCGACTTCTTGGGCCCCCGCCGCCGAGCTCGCCAGATTCAGGGCCAGAAATGCGCCTGCGGCTGCAGCAAGATGGAATCTCATAAGTTCTCTCCCGTTTTTGCGATCGCTCGCCTGGTGCCCGCCCTCGATGGAGGACGGTGTCTAGAATCCGTTCTTCGCCTGCGCGGCCAGCTCTTCGCGAGTCATCGCGTCGAAGCCGAGCGCGGGCAGCAATTCGTTCTCGCTTGTGAAGTCGCGGCCATAGGCGGCCGATAGCAGGGTCAGCCCCGCCTCGTGCAACGTCGCCGGCCGCCCGACGAGCCGGCCGAGCAGCACGGTAGGCAATAATCCGTACGGCGCATCTTCGAGAACATAGCGGCTCTCCAATGTCGCAGGCCCCAAGCCACCCTTTCCGCGGCCGTGCAGCTCGGCATTCATCTCCGCGATGCTGGCGACCGGAAGCTGGTAGGAAAAGGCATAGTGCTCGTGGATCGTCCTGACGGAAACGCCGAAGGCTTCGGCGATGGCAAGCCGCTCGGCATCCAGCGCCTCCATCACGCGCCCGACCGCGGGCGTGACGTTCTCGGCCTGCCCCCAGCTTTCGCCCCGCTCCATCCGGGTCAGATTGAACAGGGCGATGGCGAGATGGTTCTGCGGGTTGAGATTGCTCAACGCGATCGCGAGCAGGCCTTCGCGGAGAACGAAACGCTCGCCGAACAGGGAGGTGCACAGCGCCAGCGCCTCGGCCGACGCGTTCTGTGGCACCGACGCGAGATCGATCTTCGAACGCAGCGAATTCACGGCGACTTCGGTCGGGGAGACCTTGCGGCCGGTCGTCAGCGTGGTGCCCCATGCGATGATCGAAGCGCGCACTTTCCGCGCTGCCAGCAACCGCGAAAGATAGAGCGCGCCGAAGGAGGCATGCGAGCTGATGATGACGGGCTGCCCTTCCCTGAGATGAGGGGCAATCGCGTCGAACGCCATCTTGTGGGCATAGCCCGGCATCGCCAGCATCACGACGTCCGCGCTGGCCACGGCTTCCTCGGCACTGCCCGCGATGCGGGGGTGGAAGCTGGCTTCGATCGCGCCCGTCGCGCGCAGCGGTGCCCCGGCCGCGAGCGCCTCGGTGCTCCGGCCCGACGGTGACCAGAGCATGGGGTCATGTCCCATCGCCGATAGCTGGGCGGCGGCGCCGCAGGCAGCCGCCCCTGCGCCCAAGATACTAACGCGCATATGAAATCGCCTCTTCTGCTGGGAGCGGCCGTTCAGCAGAAATGGAGCCAGCCGCTTCGGAGAAACTGAAACTCGGTACATTTTGCGTCTTACGAGGCATTTCGACCCTTCGACGACTTGCGGTAGAGCAGCACCATCAAACCGCGCGACGGCTTCTCCGACGGGTTGCTGATGGAATGCGCGACGTCGACCGGGTATCGCGCTGTCTCACCTTGCCTCAGAAAATGGCGCGAGGCCCCGCTGGCGATCACGAACTCGCCCGACAGCGCCGTGAAATGCTCGACGGCTCCGGCTGCATGGGGGGAGCTGTCGAGGCATCCGTCCGGCGCGATCTCGACATCATACCATTCGATGTCGCCGGACAGGCTGGGCGGACTCAGGATGCGCAGCTGACAGGAGCTGTCAGCACTCCGGATCGTCGGCGTGTGCTCCAGCGACAGCATCTCGATGGCGTTGTCGGCACCTGACGTCGCCTGCCCCTCCCCCAGCAACGCAACGAAGTCGATGCCCAATCCACGCGTCAGGCTCCAGAGCACGGCAAAGGTCGGATTGGCCTCCCCGCGCTCGATCTGCGACAGCATGGATTTTGAAACGCCCGATAGCGCAGAGAGCTGCTGCAACGTCAGGCCCCGCTCCTTGCGTCGGCGTTGGAGAAGCGGGCCGATCTGAGGGGCGTTCAGCTCGCTCATCGGCCCCTCGTCAATGCGTCAGGACTTGCTTCAGGAATTGCTTCGCCCGCTCCGAGGCGGGGGCCGTGAAGAACTGGTCCTTGGGCGTATCCTCGACGATCTCTCCGCGATCCATGAACAGAACGCGATCCGCGACGCGCTGGGCAAAACCCATCTCATGTGTGACGACGACCATGGTCATGCCTTCGAGGGCAAGTTCCTGCATGACCTCCAGAACCTCGTTGATCATTTCGGGGTCGAGCGCAGAGGTGGGCTCGTCGAACAGCATCGCCTGCGGGTTCATCGCCAAGGCGCGAGCGATCGACACCCGCTGCTGCTGCCCGCCGGAGAGTTGAGACGGGAGGTTGCTGAGTTTGTCGCCGAGGCCGACCCGCGTCAGGATCTTTGCGGAACGCTCGTCGGCCTCCTTCTGCGAACGCTTGAGCACATGGACCTGCGCCAGGCTGACGTTTTGCAGCGCCGTCATATGCGGGTAGAGCTCGAAACTCTGAAAGACCATGCCGATCCGCGAGCGCAAGGCGGGAAGATCGGTTTTCGGCGATGAGACCGAGATGCCGTCGACGGTGATCGTACCCTGCTCGAAATGCACCAGGCCATTGATGCATTTGATCAGCGTGCTCTTGCCGGATCCTGACGGCCCGCAGACCACCACGACCTCCCCCAGACGGATTTCGGCCGAACAGCCCCGCAAGATTTTCTGGGAACCGTAAGATTTATGCACGTCATCCAGAACGATCATGACGGGCGCCCCTTCCTGTAGAATTCGGCGGTCTTCGTGACGGAGAGGCAGATCACCAGATAGACGACGGCAACCAACAGATACATTTCGGTCGCGCGCCCGTCGCGCGCTGCGACGACGCTCGCGGCGGTGAGGAAGTCGTGCAGCGACACGACATAGACCAGCGACGTATCCTGGAAGACGATCACGATCTGGTTGAGGATCAGCGGCCCCATGGCCCGCATCGCCTGCGGCATCACGATCAGCCGCAGCACCTGCCAGCGGCGTAGGCCCGTCGCCAGCCCCGCATCGCTCTGGCCCTTGCGAACGCTGCCGATGCCGGCGCGGATGATTTCGCAATAGAACGCCGCCTCGAACAGCACGAAGGCGATCAGGGCCGAGGTGAGCGAGCCGACCGGCCGCCCGATGGCGAGCGGGATCAGGAAATAGAACCAGAACAGCACCAGCACCAGCGGCAACGAGCGCATCACCGTGACGTAGGCGGCCGCGGGAACGGCAATCAGCCGGTGCACAGACAGCCGCATCAGCGCCAGCCCAAAGCCGACGACGAGGCCGCCCAGCGTCGCGACCAGCACCAGCAGCGCGCTGAGCGCCATCCCCTCCGCGAGGAAACCGGACGAGCGGGCGATGACGCCCCAGTCGAAATCGCTCACGTCGTGGCCTTTCGCAGCGCAGCCCCGCCCATCCGGCTATCGATGAGGCGCATCAACCCGGTCGCGCACAGGCCGATGACAAGGTAGCCGATGGTCGCGAAGGTGAAGGCCTCGAAGCCCTGGAAGGTGTAATTCTCCACATGGCGGCTCTGCGCGGTCAGCTCGAGCACGCCGATCGTCAGGCTGAGCGACGACAATTTGATCGTGATCAGGAATTCCGAAGTCAAAGGCCCGACGATGGCGCGCAGGCCGAGCGGCAGCGCGATCAGCCGAAAGGCCTGCATCGGGCGCAGGCCGGTCGCGAGAGCCGCCGGCAGCAGCGGCACTCCGACGGCCTCGATGCCTGCGCGAACCTGCTCGGCCACGCGAGAGCCGGCGAACAGGCCGATCGCGACCACGGCCGTGACGATCTCCGGATAGGGCAAATCGCGCTTCAACCAGAGGCCGACCGCATCGGGGACGATCTCCGGGAGGACGAAATACCAAAGAAACAGTTGGACGAGCGGGGGCACGCTCCGAAACACGTCGATATAGATGCCGGCCAGCAAACGAGCCACCGGCGACGGGGCGCTGCGAGCGACGCCCGCGACGGCGCCGATCGCGAGCGCAACAGCCCAACTCATCAGGCTGATCGCGAGGGTCAGGAGCACACCGCTCCACAGCCAATCGACGAAAGGCTCGCGTATCAGGACGGACCAGTCCCAGCGGTAATTCATCCGACCCCACCTATCGCCAAGGCAATCCCGAGACGCATTCCATTCCGATATACTGGAATTGGCCCATTGCCAGACGACAATGTCAATCTCGAAATTATCTTGCCGGAAATTTCAATACACGAGGGTTGGCGTTTGCTATATTGTCGTCAACATCGGAAAATAGGACACATTAGATAAGCATATTGCTTATTGTCGGCAATAAAAACAAGCGTCAAAGCGCGTAAACTATTCCACTATAATGAAAATAACATACGCGGCTAAGAAGCCGCCCGCACCGACCTCGCACCCACCGGAGGCAAGTCGCTGGCATTCGCTCACATCTTGCCAGCGCGCATCGTGAAAGCGTCGGTCGCGCGAAGCATGGCTACGCGAATCGCAGCGCGCCATGAGCGCGCGTCGGCGGGCAGCGCGAGGCGTGGGAGACCTGGATGGAGACGCCTGGGGCTGGGGCGAAAGACCTTCGCGTACCCTGCCCGATGGCTCATTGCAGGCGATCGCGCGTCGTGTGGAAAGGAAGACGCCCTTTGAACTATAGCTCGCCATGCGACGTCAGCACCGGCACGCGAACACCCCCGTCACATGGCGTGGCACCGCGGCAACCCCGGTCACATATGGATCGCGCCCGGCGATTCCCGATGGCCTATGCTCGTCGCAAGCCGCGAATCTTGCCGTAGACCTTGGCGTCAGGCCGCCGCTTTCGCCGTCACACCAAGCTCGGCCAGCACGGCCTGCGGGCAAAGGCAAGCCGGATCGGTCGGCGGGGGGCCCCAAGCGGGCTGCCAGTCGAGGTCCCCTTGCTGCCAGGCTGAAACGACCGCCTTCCATTGCTTGCGCTGCACAGATGCCTTTCGGCGCCGGACAGATCCGCTGTTTCGTTTAGCCATGATGGACTCGAAAGCTCATTGTGCGCCGCATCCGAAATTGTGCGACGCAGCAAGATAGCGGCCCGTCGCCCTAGCCGGCCATCCTCGTTTGGGCATCTCGACCATGCGTCGAAAGGACTAACCGAGAGGCTCCTTGCGCTTTGCCGCCCAGGCGTTCCTTCAACGGGCTGCGACAGGCGCCCTGAGATAGCCGCGAGAAGAAGCCGTGACTTCGCTCCTGCATCGCGGCAGGATCGGCTTGGACAAGGAGCCCTTTATATGAAGAAGTTTCTCGCGGCGGCGGCGTGCGGTCTGTTCTTGACGGGATGCGCTGCCTTCGGCGGCGCGATGGAGCCCCCGGGGCTCGATCCGATGCAAAGCACTGGAGAGACCTATGTTCCCCGATCAGCGGGAGGCTTCGAGCCGCCGCCGCCGGAGGAGCACATTACGAGCACCTGTACGATGAAAGGCCAAAACGTGAACTGCTACTGAGCGCGGAACTTTGGCGGAGCACTTTTCGGCCCGAAGAACGCCGGACAAGGCCGGCCGCGTGGTCATCGCCACCCTCGGAAACGCCTTCACAGTGAGCGGCGCGGGGTGGACCCCGTTCGAAATAATCGCGCGACGATCATGCTCAGCAACTTGATAATGAATGCGCCGATCAACAGCAGGATTCCGGCAATCACCACCGCCGCAGCGGTCTTTATGATTGCGATATCTTGCGAGTCAAAGAGAGAACACCACCAGGCGATGAAGTCCAGAAACCAGCCAAGTTGGGATTCATCCGCCGAGAATTGATACATGGCGCACCGGCTAACCTGTAGCTGAGCAGCGAGCACGCTAACACGCGCGCCAGATGCGCTCAATTCGAAGCAGTTCTCACGGGGCGGGTTGGGCCGCCATGGCGAGCCGGCATCGAGCCGCTCGGTGGCGCAGCAGGCGATGGCGAATGCCTCGCCCGACAGCATGAAGGCGTCCCCGGCAGGCTGCCGTCGATAGTCCGGCGCCCTCCTTCAGTTCGGCTCGGATTCGAAGCCGAACTCGAAGAGCGGGCCGCCCGCACGCAAGCCCCGATCACGGCACGGCGGAGGCGAAGGCCGGTTGCCGATTGGATCGGTCGCGCGTCGAACGCTCGGCCAAAGGCAAAAGCGTAGCCTTGATCGACCGTCTTCCCGCTCCGTCCGCCGCGCCCATTTCGCCACATGGCCCCTCTCCCCCGCGCGGTCGAAGAGGATGTCGCCCCGGGCATATCGTTCGCGCCTCAAACGCGACAATTATGTGAAAGTAAGATGGAGATTTATTCAGATATGCTTTCAATTTCAAACTAATTTTTCTTTCAATTACCTAGCTTGATTTAGATATCACGCAAAAACGCCATAATTATAGTGTTGACATGAGATAAGTTATACTCAGGATGTTGCACCGCACGCAGAACGGATTTTATGATTTCTGACCCATGGTGGACGCTATCTTGAACGAGTCACTGTCTGCGACCATTCATCGACTTCCACGTCGCAATCGCTATGTGGTTGCCTCGATCCGCGACCAGGATGCGCTCGAAGCCTCTCCGCTCAGCGACCTTCTCGTGTTTGTTGATCCGGAGTCCGATACCGAAGGCCTGCGGGCCACGTTTCCGCTCATCGGCGTCGCGACATCCGATGAGGGGAGCAGCGCATTGAGAGCCGCGCTCAAGCGGTTCCGCAAGATGGGTACGCTGCCGGATATCCCGGTCGTCCGGCTGCAGGAAGGGGCGCTCGCGTCAGACGCGGAGCTTGTGGCCCGCGTGCTTGAGGGCGGTCTGGGGCGCCTGTCGCGGCACATGGCAAGCGCCAACACCGAACTCGCGACGCTGCGACGGGAGCGCGAGACGCTTTTCGAGAACTACCGTGCGCTTGAGAACGCATTCCACGCCCACAACTGGGATTCGGTCTCGGAAGTGTTCGGCCACGGGCCTTTCGTCGACCCCAAGGACCAGGGGCTCGCGGCCTTGCTGTGCGAATCCGAGATCGTGCAGCTCTTCCCGATCTCGAGCTATGCGGTCTCCGGCTTCGCCCTGCATTTTCGCGAAGCCCCGACCGACAAGACCGGCCGGCTCATCGTCACTCTCGACTATGTGGAGAGCAGCGAGGGCGTCGCGGAATGGCAAATTCCCTATGGCAGCGTTACTCAGGGCTGGAACTTCTTCTCCCTGCCCAAGGCATGCGACGGCAGCCCCCGCACGCTGCGGCTGAGGATTTCGGCCAGCGGCGGGCTACCGCCCGAACTCTCTCTCGGCCACGTCATCACCAATGAGCGCTATGCCGCCCAGGCGCGGATGCCGCATGCCGACCTCGACATGCGCCCGCTCGCCCTCCGGATCTTCACCGGGCTCCCGGGCGCCCGTCCGACCGCCCTGCCGAATGTCTTTGCACCGTCCACGCTGATCTCCGGGCGGAAGATCGAGGACTATCGGCTGCCGGTCGAGCTCCTGCGTGCCGTCGCCAACGTCTCCTTGAGCCCGATCGAGCCGAGCTTTCAGACCGTGCGCTTTCTTGAGCTCGAGGATGCGATCGTCTGTCATCCGCTGAGCGAGGGCATCACCGCCGGCGCCGTCCGCCGGGTGGTTGCCCCTGGCACTGCGCGCATCTCGGCCCGCGCCGTCATCGATCACCCGGACGGCAAGCCAGGGACGGTCGGGCTGATGCTCGTCCCCTTGTCCGCCAATATCCGAAAGGAAATCGCTGCTCTGGTCGATGGCCGCGCATTGCCGCCCACGGCGTTCTTCAGCGGATGGATGGAGATCACGGCCGCGCAGCCGGTGGATATCAACTTCATGCTGGAAGCGCCGGTAACGCGTACCATGGATCTCGTCATCCTGAGCAAGGCTGCAACTCATTCGGTCGATTTCGCCTGGCTGAAGGTCTTCAATTTCCGGCTGGTGAAGTATCTGGAGAACAGCCCGGTCCGGGAGGTCGCCAATGCGTGACGAGCCTCAGGATCTGGTGGCCATCGCCATGCCGCTCTACGGCCATGCCGCGCTCGTGATCGAGGCACTGGAATCGGCCTTGGCTTCGGCAACGCAGTGCCGGCTCGCCATCGTCGTCTCGGTCGATGGCGACCCGCAGCACGAGGTGTTCGATCAGCTCGCGCTGCATGCCGCTGCGCATCCGGAGGTCCACGTGATCTTCGGAGAGAATGCCGGCCCGGGTGGCGCCCGCAACCGCGCGATCGACTACATCCTCGACGAACTGCCGGAGGCCAAGGCGGTCTATTTTCTCGACGCCGACAATCGCGTCCTGCCGAACACCGTCGAAACGCTCTATCGCCGGCTGAAGGCTGGCAAGGCGGGATGGGTCTACACGAATATCGACACCTTCTCGGTCAATTGGCGGGCCCATTACGGCAACAGCTATTCGCGCTTGATCCACTGCATCAGCGACAATATCTGCGACACCGGGTCCATGATCTCGATCGACGTCTTCCGGAGCGGCGTCCGCTTCGCGGAAGATCGGCAGAACGGCTTCGAGGACTGGGAATTCTGGCTCTCGGCCGTCGAAAACGGGTTTGTCGGCGAGCCCTGTCATGACACCGCCTTCGAATACCGCCTGCGCGCCGAAAGTCGCTTCAAAGAGGCGAACCGCGACCGCTCGGCCTCGATGAGCTTCCTCCGCCGGCGCCACAAGGCGCTGTTCCGCCGGCCGACCCTCGTCGGCTTCGAGCATGAGGAAGCGCCGCGCTATGCTCTGATCCGCACCGGCGAGGGCATGCTCGACCTCTTCACGGATCCGATGCTGCCGCCCGGGCAGATCGGCTTCGACGAAGCGGTGCGAGCCTTCTGGGGCAATGTCGGCGAGCCCGACAATGTCCATTTCCCTCCCTTCGTCGCAGCATGCAGCAGCGAGACGCTCAAGCTCCTCGCCCGCTCGCGGCTCCTGCCGAACATTCTCTGCCATCTCGAGACCTTTGCGGAACGGTGCAACGTCGTCTTCGTCGAGCTCAACAACGTCGTTTCGCAGCGGAGCATCGAGTGGGAAATCCTGCCCTCCGGCGCTCAGCGCAGTGCGGCGGATCTGACCTTCGTCTCGACCGATCTGATCAGGAACGTCATCAAGGACGACGCGCTCGATTGGTTCTCGTCGATTGGCCGCGACCAGGCCTGGCCGACATCGGCACGCCTGAAAGTCAGCTTCCCCTTTCCGAAGGCGCGGCAACGCCGGTCGCTGATCCGGCCGGAGCAGGCGCTGCTCAATCTCGTCAGCGCGCTCACGACGAGCCCGCTGCGGGCGACGGCCTCGACGCGCTGGACATGGCGCCCCCGCCGGCTGCCCGCTTTGTCCGAGCTCTACAAGTTGCTCAGAACCGAGCTCGGCGGCTCACCCGTGCTGCCGCTGGCGCATCCGGCCGTGCCGCGCCGGACGGCAGCGGTGCTGGTGCCCAACGCCTCGTTCGGCGGCGCCGAAAAGGTCGCCTACGCGGCCGGGCGGGAATTGAGGCAGAACGGCTTCGAAACCCATCTTTTCGTGCTCGGCTCCGGACGGATGGAGGTGCTCGACGAATTCGACCAGGCATTCGACCATCTCCATTTCTGGAAGGACGGCGTGCCGGCCTGGGGCGCGAGCGGCCAGTTCCTCGGCCAGGATTTCATCACCGACGAGCACGGCCTCGACTGGGCCGGGCTGAAGGGGCTGCTTTCCGGCTTCGACCTGATCGTCAACAACCATGTCATGGCGGCCCATCCGCTGATGGCGCAGTTCCGCTCCGCCGGAACCCGCACGGCCTGCTATCTCCACGTTGTCGATGAGACCGCGCTTCGGCGCCCGGCCGGGCAGCCCTATGCCGCCATCGCCTTCGAGCATGCCTATGACGCCTTCCTGACCTGCTCGGAGCAATTGAAGAGCTACCTGCACAGTTTCGGCGTCCCCTTCGGCAAGATCTTCGCCGTGCCGAATGCGGCGAGCTTCTCCATCGACGCGAAGCTGCGGACCCAGGTGACGGAGGCGCGCAAGGCCGGGCGCGGGAGTGAGCCGCTGCGCCTGCTCTACATGGGCCGGCTCGACCGGCAGAAGGGCATCGACCGGCTGCATGGGGCACTTGTCCAGCTCAAGCAGCGGGATGTCGCCTTCGAGGCCCGGGCCGTCGGCGGCGAAATCCTCTCCGACGACCGCAGCTCGTCCTGGATGACGCGCCTGCGGGATATCGACGTCGAGGTCGTCCCGCCGGTCTTCGCCGCCAAGGACCTCGCGGCGCATCTCGCCTGGGCGGATGTCCTGGTCATGCCGTCGCGCTGGGAAGGGGCGCCCCTGATGATCGCGGAGGCACAGCAGCTCGGCTGCGTCCCGATGGCGACCGCAGTCGGCGCCGTCGACGAATTGGTCGTCGACGGCCAGGACGGCGTCCTGATTGCGAATGCGGCCGACGCACAGATCGTGGTCGAAATGGCCCGGACGATCGCCATCCTCGCGCGGGACCGCGCCACGCTTGGCCGCCTGGCCGAAGGCGCGCTCGCGACGGCAGCGCAACGTTCCTGGAGCGCTTCCTTCGCCGATTTCATCGCATGGAGCGACGCTATCGCACCCGCTGCTCCCATCCAACGCAACGCCGCTGCGGGCAAGCTCGCAGACGACGAGGCCACGGCCGAGACCACGCTCTCCGTCCGTGCCGTCGCGTGACGATCAACGGAAGATCCTGAAGCCATGGCCCCCAGAATTCTTGTCACCGGCATACCGAGCCATCTCACCCGCCTCATCCAGAAGGCAGAGGGCGCCCAAGTCTTCTATTCGGAGAAGGCGCAGCAGCCCGAGAGCAAGGAGGCCTTCCTTCGAGAACTCAAGAACATCAGCAATACCGGCAACTATCTGATCGGCGAAGGCGCGCTGCGGGCGCTGTCGCCGAACGCGACGCATATCCCGTTCTGGCATCTGTGGAACGCCGTCAACAATGGCACCGGGCTCGACACGATCAACGATCGCTTCGACATTTGCGTCTTCACCTGCGCCAATCTGTTGCGCAAGGGCCTGTCGGCCGATGCCGAAGCGCTGGTGCTCTCAAAGCTCGACATGGCCGTCGTAATGCTCGGCATCGGCATCCAGAACCGGCCCGATCTCGAACAATCCTTGCCCGAGGGCACGCAGCGCCTGCTGAAGGTCCTGAAGGAAAGGGAGCATTATTTCCTGACACGTGGCGAGGAGACCGCCGCCTATCTCAGGGATCAGGGCTTCTCCTTCGTCCGGCCGGTCGGCTGTCCCTCGCTCTATTTCCAGCCGGCCAATGTCCGGCGCGCCTTGCGCCGGCTACCGGACGTGAAGGTCGGCGAATGCCGCACGGTCTTCACCGGCTATATGGGCGCCGAGCTCAACACGATCGGCGACATGAACGCGCTGTCCTCGAACGACGGGCGCTCATCCTATGTGGTGCAGGACGAGCTGCTGCATTTCGACATGCAGGTCGAGCCGGACGCCGATGGCCGCGTCTACAATTCCGCCTCGGGTGCGGTCATCGGGGACCTGGCATTCAAGGGCTCGAACGAGCTGAAGAAGAAGATCAACATCCATGCCTTCTTCGACACCAATCAGTGGCGGGCCTGGACCTCGTCGATGGACTTCGCCTTCGGCCGGCGCTTCCACGGCAACGTCATCGCGCTGCAGGCCGGTGTCCCCAGCCTGATCGTGGCCGTCGACGATCGCATGCGCGAGATGCTGAATTTTTCCGGGCTGCCCAAGGTCGAAGCCGCCGACTTCAACAGCGCCAATGATCGCGCCGCCTTCGTCGCCGATCACCTCGCCGCGATGAACATTCCGCAGGTCGTCGAGACCTATTCCGAGCGTGAGCGCAATTTCCGCTCGGTCTTGAACGAGATCGGCATCGCCTGATGCCGGTCGGAGCATTTTCGAGCGAAGCGGACACCGGTTCGCGTGAAGAAAATGCGGTGAAACGAAGAGATAGGGCACTTCCGTGTCGGAACGGCGCGGAAGTGCTCTGGGCAAAACGGGGCTTAAGGGCAGACTGACATGCGGATCATGGTCACAGGCATACCATCCTACCTGATGCGGACCGTCGAGAGTGCATCGGGAGCGACCGTCAGGCACCGCCCGTATTTCGAGCCGGTGCGAACCAAGAATGACCTGATCTCCCAGGTCAAGAAGATCGCCAATACCGGCAATTACCTGATCGGCGAAGGGGCCGCCAACAGCGTGCGTGGCCATGACGTCACCTACGTGCCGTTCTGGCATCTGGCGAACAACGTCAATTCGCCGGAAACCTACGAGGCGCTGAACCAGAGCTTCGATCTGTGCTTGTTCGCCTCGGCCAATCTGCTGCGGCCGGGCTATGCGGCGACGACAGAGTCCTTCGTGTTCGAGCGGCTCAACATGCCGATCGTGGTCATGGGCATTGGCATCCAGAAGAAGGAGAACCTTCAGGACGCGCTGCCGGAAGGCACGCGCCGTTTCCTCAACGTGCTCAAGAAGAAGGAAAGCTTCTTTCTGACGCGGGGCCATTTCACGGCCGATTTCCTCAAGGCCGAGGGCTTGAAATACGTCCGTCCGACCGGCTGCCCGTCACTGTACTATGAGCCGGCGGCAATGAAGCGCTCGCTCAGCCACCTCGCCGATCCCGATCTCGCGGACTCGCAGAGGATCGCCTTCGGCGGCTATCTCGGCAGCGTGCCGGACACGATCGTCGATGCCCATGCGCTGCTGCGGCAGGACAGCGTCGCGAGCTATGTCATCCAGGACGAGATCACCGTCTACAACCTCAACATCCTCGCCGAGGAGACATGCGACGCCTACGATCAGGCCGCCGGCCGCATCGTCGCCAAGACCGAATACAAGCACGCCGAGAAATGGCAGCGGGACTGCGAATTCCGCGTCTTCTTCGACACGCATAAATGGCGCAGCTGGGTATCGGGGCAGGATTTCTGCTTCGGCCGCCGCTTCCACGGCTCGATCATCGGCATGCAGGCCGGCGTGCCCGCACTGATGATCGCGGTCGACGACCGCATGCGCGAGATGCTCGATTTCGTGGGCTTCCCCTATATCGAGGCGTCGGTCTGGAACCGCGAAGCGAAGAAGAAGGCCTTCCTGCAGGATTTCCTCTCGAAGATCGACGTACCGGCGGCGATCCATCGCTATTCGGCTTGCGAGGAGAACTTCAACGCGGCGCTCAAGGATATCGGTATCCGCTGATGGCAGGAGGTGCGCGCAGAGCCATAGGATGGAGCTGGCGTACCGGAGAGCCGGCGCTGCTGCGCCGGCTGATCCCCCTCGTCGCTGCGTCGGGCTTGGCGGTTGCTGCCCTCGCGGCGCCGCCCGCGCCCACGCAGTTCGGCGTCAACCGCGTCAATCTGGCCTGGGTCGACGCCGCCGGCCGCGAGAAGGTGCTGGATCAGATCGCGCAGAGCGGCATCCGCTCGGTGCGGCTCTCCCTGACCAATCCGATGGATGGCAGCATCGACGCCGTCCGGCTGGCCCATCAGAAGGGCCTCGCAATCCTCCTTGAGATCTCGCTCAACAACGCCGCCCTCTACCCCGAGGGCACCAAGCCGCGCTCGGGCCGCGGCCGGATCTGGGACATGTATCGCCTCTCCGACATCTCTCCGGAGCACTATCGCGCGGTCCTGCGCGACGCCCTGCAACGGATCGACCGGCTCGGCGTCCCCCTCATCGCCGTCGAACCCGGCAACGAGATCAACTGGGGCGCCTATAACGGCGATCTCGATATCAGGCCCGAAGCCAACAGCCGGACGGCCCGCTCGCTTCGGGACGTATCGGACCCGGATGCGGTCGCGCGCGGTGCGGCGAACTACGTCGAACTGCTGAAGGTCACCCGCGCCGAACTGGCAAAGACGACGCTCAGCGCCGGCGCCAAAATCGTCTCGGCCGGGCTCTCGGACATCCCGCCGGAGCATGCCGACCGACGCGGCATCGATAGCATCGACCCGACGAGCTTCACCGCCCTCATGCGCGAGCATGGGCTCGATCAGGCGGCCGATGGCTATGGCATCCATATCTATCCCGGAGGCGACCGCTCGCCGGCCGCCCGCGAACAGCATATCGAGCAGGCCCTTACGATCTGCCGCGCGGGCCCGGCGGAGGGCAAGCCCTGCTGGGTCACCGAATGGGGCTTCGCCAACACCGCAAAGACCTGCCCCGCGGATGACAGCCGCCGTGAACGGCTGGTCAAGGCGACCCGCGAACGCTTCGCGGATCTCATGCGCGACGGCCGGATCGCTGCCGCCTTCTATTTCGACTGGGACGCGACGACCTATGGCATCTGGCGCTGCGGCGAACTCTCTCCCGCTGGCCGGGCCGCGGTGACGCCTTGACGATGAAAACCCTGATCATCGGCGGTTCCAACACTGTCATGCAGCCCGGCTACCTCTCCGCGCTGCTCTCGGTCATGGCGCGGCGCGGCGTTGCGCTCGATATCGTCGCGGACCTCGCGGTTGGCGGCACGACGAGTGCCTTCGGCCTCTACCAGCTCAAGCTGCATGAGCAGGAACTCGCCGATTGCGACCTGCTGCTGATCGAATATGCGCTCAACGACGCCTTCGTCTATGGCGACGAGCGGCGCCCGTTCCGGCACTGGGCGCGCTTCTACGAGGGCATCATCCGCTTCGCCCGCGAGCGAAACCCAAAGCTCAGGATCGCCACCCTCGTCTTCGGCGCCCGCAACGGCTCGTTCCTGACAGCCGTGCCCGCGATCGACGCCGGGATCGCCTATATCTCGCAATGGTATGGGACGACCTGCATCGATGTCTCGCGGCTGCTCATGCAGCGCCTCGGGCGCGAGGTCGTCGGCCATCCCAGCTTCTACTCCGACCAGGGCCATTATGCCCGGCCGGTGGCGACAACCATCGTCGCCAACCTGATCGCAGATGAATTGGAGCCGGCCCTCGCCGCCCCTCCTCGCTCCGCCGCGTTGCCGCCCGCGATCGATCCCGAGCATTTCGCCAATGCCCGGGCGCTCGACGGCGCGTGGCTGGCCAGGCGGCTCGGGCGGCCAGTGGTCGATTATGCCAACCGCCGCTTCTCGGTGGCGGCCGTAGATCTCGGGCGGGACCGGCTGCGTTTCGACATCGACAAGGGCATGCTGCTCGCCTTGAGCTATGTCTGCGAGCCCCGCACGCCGCCGCTGGATCTGCGGGCCGGCGACGAGATGCACCGTGCAGCGCTGCTCAAGGGCGGCGTGCGCGACGGCACCTACAAGTTCCTGGTCTCGATGCTGAGCTTCGAGTTCCTCTATGGCCCGGCGCTGCTCGACATGCAGCAGACGCGCACGCTGACGCTCTCCGGGGGAACCGCAGCCGCTGGGCACAAATTGCATGTGCCTAAAGATAGCGTTCGGCACGAAACCTTTCCGGCAGAGCCAGCCCTTCCGATCACGGGCATTCTCTTCACCGGAAATCTCAAGACCTGCGCCATCGAGAGCGCCAGCACGCAGCGGCCCTCGACCTCGGATCGACCAGCCGAGGCGGCGACCGCATAGCAGCGTCGGCCCGCGCTGGCACACATACCCGGACTGGCCGCCGCCGGCGGGAGGCCTCGGGTTGAGGCTTTGGCGATGCCACCCCATCGCATCCGGCAGCAGCTTCGTTTCGAGTTCCCGATGATTCGATCGCGTCGCGTCCTCTGCGTTGTTTTCGTTGTGTTTGCGTGCTTGCGCGGTCGGTTTCGGCGCGGCTCGCCACGACGAAGCCGCCCTTTTGGGGCGGTTTTTGGCGCTTTTCTCTTGTTTTTTTTGGATTTTAGACGCAAAAACCCGCCGCTGCTTGCGACGGGTTTTTGTGTTTGGTTGCGGGGGCCAGATTTGAACTGACGACCTTCAGGTTATGAGCCTGACGAGCTACCGGGCTGCTCCACCCCGCGGTAAGGATATGGGACCTTTTGAA